>NZ_OY776488.1:1277500-1877500 GCF_963675635.1 uncultured Pseudodesulfovibrio sp.
GCGTATTTCATGGAATTTCCTGTCTTTGCCCCACGCTTAGCAGCACCTTCTACGTTAAATGATATACCAGGGTACTTCTGTAACAGCTTCGGTATGAACTGCGCGCGGACCTGACTGACAATTGCGTTGGCATTCCCGACATCGGTATCCACATCTCCTTTCACCGTGACAGTTCGCCATCCATTCACACGGTTGATCTTGGCCCACCCTCGCCCTTCATTAATATCTGCAACTTCACTGAGCGGAACTTGGGAACCATCTTGAGATGTCAGATGAAAGTAATCCAAATCAGCAATAGAATCACTGTCCTCAGCGGCAATACGAACATTCACCTCATAAGACTCGCCCTGATATTGTATCTCAGCAGCCTCACGCCCAAAAAACGCCGCCCTTAATTGAGACGCAATCTGTTGGGCATTAAATCCGAAGACAGTAGCTCCGGGCTTGAGTGTCGCCTGAAACTCAGGTTTACCCGGACGGAGATTATCCAGAAGATAAAGCGTTCCGTCATATTGAGATATATTGTTGCGCAGCTCCACAGCCGCAGCCTTGAGTTCATTCAAATCCTTCCCAGAAAGCCGAAACTCAATGGCATTTCCTGCAGGACCAATACTTGGCTGAGTAAATGTCAACGCTACGACATCCGGGAGTTCCCCAACGGCCGCAGCCCAGGCCAATTCCAACTCTCGAATGGAGACCGTCCGTTCTTCTGCGCTCAGCAAATCAGCATAGACCGTCGCGACATGCGCACCAGGTTCATCCGCATATGAGTTCGAATTGAATGCAACCGTAGCAAACCGCACAAGACGCTTCCCTTCTGGCTGCGACGGAGTCAGTTCATCATTCACTCTTTGGAGTCCAGCCAAAACGACACGTGTAACCTCTTCTGTCTTTTTCAAGGGAGTTCCCTGTGGCAATAGGATACTCGCCTGCAACACATCTCCATCTATAGACGGGAAAGCTTCAAACCCTATCCGCCCACTTGCAACCATACCAACAGAGATGAAGAACACACAAAATACGCCGCCTACAAAAACATATCGCCACCGAATAACCGCATCGACAGTCTTCCCGAGCATATTCTCACGAATCCACTCAAACCGTTTTTCAAACGCAACTCTGAATCGTGTCGGAGCTTTTTTCATGTGCGACAGCGAATGGTTGAGATGATTGGGCAGGATACAAAAGGCCTCAACAATACTCACCGACAATGTCATTATCAGAACGGCGGGCATTACCCAGAGTACTTTACCAATGCGCCCTTCGATAAGCAGAGCCACAGAACCGAATATACATAAAGTAGTAATATAAGAAGACAGGACGCCACGCGATACTTCCTTGGTTCCATCCACAGCGGCCCGAAGCGCGGACTTCCCACGCGAAAGATGCGCTGCCACGTTCTCAGCGATGACGATAGCATCATCCATGATAAGACCAAGTGCCAACAATAAGCCGACCATAGTCAACATGTTAATGGACATTCCGGTCAATTGCATGACCAGAAATGCCCCCATGAAAGACACTGGCAACCCCATGGCAACCCAGAAAGACAAACGTATATTGAAAAAAAGCCACATAACCAAAAACACAAGGAACAGGCCCTGCACGCCATTTGAGATCAACATGTCCAAACGGTCACGGACAATTTTGGTAATATTGCGTGTGATTTCAAGGTGAATCCCAGATGGCATATCCGCCCTTTCCTTTTCCAGAAACGCCTGAATGGCGTCCAGAACCCTCAAGGCATCCTCACCCTTGTTCTTGCCAATGGTTAATTCTCCGGCACGCTGACCGTTAAACCATATTTTTTGTTCATCTTTCTCGAAACGATCCGTAATAGTTGCTATATCCCCAAGACGGAGCTCAGCTCCCGTTTTCCCTGAGACGACAATCAGATCTTCATACTCGTGGACCTTTTTTCGCTCATCGGCAAATCGGATGATATAATCCGCATCTACAGTTTCCAGCATTCCAGCAGGTAAATCCAACGACTGATTTCCGATGACAGAAGTGATGTCGAAGACTGACAATCCATATTGCATGATATTCTTCATGGGAATTTCCACTCGAATTTCATGATCGGAAAAACCGCCAATGGTCACTTCGGCCACACCCGGTAAATCGAGAAGTCTGTCTTTGAGATCTTCACAGTACAATTTGAGATGAGGCGTTGACATTGGACCTGTTACAGCCAAAGCCAAAACCATATCCGTACGATTGAGCCGCTTGATGATAGGGGCTTCAATTTCTGGCGGAAACGAGTCGATAGCTTCTACTTCAGTACGAATGTCTTCGGCGAATTCCTTGATGTCGCCACCTTCGACCATTTCAACCACGACAGTAGCAAGTCCGTCTTGAGCCGTTGAACGCACTTCTTCAACATTGGTCACGCCATCAAGCGCATCCTCGATACGCTGACAGATTGCTTCTTCAACATCTTCTGCAGTAGCACCGGGATAGACTGCTGTTATGGAAATCTCTGACGGAGTGAAATCAGGAAAAGTTTCACGCACCATTTTGGGTAAAGCCAAAACACCCATTCCGAGAAACAACAGCATGAACAAGTTTGCCGCAGTTGGATGCTCAGCAAAAAAATCTATGAACGACTGACGCTGGCTCATTTGACAGCCACCTTTGCCAACGCTTCATTTTCCATGCGTCGCTGCAGTTCATCGTCCAACGAAGGACTGAGCTTCATACCCTCAATTGATGGTATCAATTCCGACACAACAACGCGCTCTCCGCCCAGAACACCGCTACGCAAAACTGCAATGGAAGACTGAATGAAAGCAACTGTCACACGACGACGCTCCAGACGGTTATCTTTCCCCACAACATTGACATAGCCTGCTTCCACAGCCATGCGCGGCACAACCACAAAGGGTTCTGTCGGCCTACCGAGCAACTCCACCTCGGCATACATATTTTTTATGAGCGGGGTATAATATTCTTTCTGCGCTGTTTTAATGCGATTATCCACGGAAACAAAAACTCCGATAGTTCGAGTGTCAACATCCACAGCATCCGAGATTCGTGTCACATGCCCTATCCATTCCATGGTCTTTTCCTGGGCCCGCACGCGTATAATGGCATCAATGCCAAGGAATTGACGAAATTCTTCCATCTGAGGTTGAGACCCGGGAATGGCGACCTGCCCCTGCGGCAGAAGATTTTTGAACGCATGAAGTGGGACCTGCACCAAAGCCTCATTTTCTCCAAGAGAATCAAGTGTTGCTACGACCTGATTCATTCCGACCGCCTGCCCCAATTCCACATTGGTTGCGGAAATTCGACAATTGAACGGTGTTCGTATGATGGTATTGTCTTCATCCAGACGTGCCCCCGCAGTCTTGGAACGAGCCGAGGCCAACTGCGCCATGAGAGAGGCTCTACTCGCTGGGATTCCATTGAGCGTAGACTGATAATTCTGCACCGCATTTCGCTGAGAAAGGTAACTCTGCTCCTGGGCGTCCAACTCGGACTGGGAGATGACCCCTTGACTCACGAGCCGCTTGTTTCGGTCCAGATCCTTGGCCGCCAGTTCCAGGCGACCCTGTTCAACTTCCAATTGCCTGCGAGTATCCCGCTCGGATTGGTCCAACTTGCGCAATTCAGCCTGCACACGCTCCACCTCAGCTTCGGACTGCTCCCTGACATACCCTGATGCTGCCGGGTCGATACGCATGAGGATTTCGCCTTTGGCAAGAACCGAGCCCCTTTCGAACTCGGGATGTACCTCAACTATCTTCCCTGGCACTTCAGCCACGGCATCCCAGACCTGTCCCGGTTGGATATATCCGTATCCGATAGCACGCGGCACAACCGGCATGGCCTCGGCTTCAATAACCCGAACCAACGTCACCCGTTCTTTCAACGCATTTTTCACAGGTTGTTGCCTGGTCTTGACCATACCGAGAAAAAACAGAATTCCCATTCCAACAACCGGAACAACCAGGAATCTTTTCCAATAAGGATACTTTCCCTTAAGGCGAGCTATCATCACGTCTCCAGATATTTATTGGGGTCACCAAGATTCAAACCATGACAGACTATTTCAGCAACAGCTTGTTTCATTCTCTCGATTCTTTCAGGAGTGAAGTTTTCCCAATCAAGCCGCCTGAATAATAGATTTCTGGTCAGGGCATTACCGACAACCGTACCGAACAAAGCATGGGTCTTCAGGATAACCCTTTCACTTTCGGGATTTTCGCCCTCAATGGTCCCGACCAATACACACAATAATTTATGAATTTTCCCGAGCATACCTTCATAAATGATTTCGAATCCAGCGCCAGGGGTTGAATACTCCCTCAAGATAAAACGGGAACGATCACTCAAGTCCTCAGACAATATGATATTATCCATAAATGCGAAGAAGAAACGCATCAGCATATGTTCAGCTTCAGCCTTAACAAGCTTCCCATCGCGCAGCGTGTGTTGAATCATTTCAATTTCGCTCTTCATCTGATCACTACCACGTTTGACAACATACCTGGCTACCGCCAGATACAACCCTTCCTTGCCGCCAAAATGATATGGTATGGCCGCTTGATTAACTCCGGCCATTTGTGCAAGTTCGCGCGTTCTCGTACCTTCGAACCCCTGCAAGCCAAACAAGTGCATGCCGGCTTTAAGAAGTTGAAGCTTCGTTTCTTCAGGTGATATTCTCTGTTTTCTCATAACGTTACCCTATTTAATTCATTTGAATCAATCAAATGAATAAACCACTCCTGTCGTAGAGTCAATCGCTTTTGGCAACGAAAAGGTTACATGATATTCGTTCGCCACTGATAAAAACGGCAGAAATGGTCAAGACTCTTCTCCCCTAGCCCCGTAGTCTGCCCTCATGGGAAACACGATGAAGAACACAACCAAGAACCTGTATTTCGAACGAATGCACTCGGTATTGCTACATATTCAGGCTAATCTTGACGAAGACATGACGCTTGAATCTCTAGCCAGCATGACCTTTTTTTCTCCGACACACTTCCATCGGATTTTCAAAGGCATGTTCGGCGAAACCGTTGTCGAGCACATTCGCCGAATTCGCATGGAAAGAGCGGCAATGAGACTCGCACTGGGAACATCCTCAGTGACGGAGTCCTCTTTCGATGCGGGGTATGAAACGGTTGAGTCCTTTAGTCGGGCATTCAAAAAAATGTTTGAATGCCCACCATCAAAATACCCTGAAAAACACTGGAAGACCTTATATGCGAGGCTTTCCGGCTCCATTCACTACCTGCCAGAAACTGCGCGCAACGGGTTGGTAGTCACAAACCAGAAGGAGACAGACATGGACGTTAGAATTGAAAAAGTAGAACCAACACGGGTTGCGTTCGTCAGACACGTCGGTCCGTATATCGAATGCGACACAGCGTGGAAGACACTGTGCACCTGGGCGGAAAAAGAAGGGCTTTTCGCAACCATGCCTAAATTCATCGGCATTTGTTACGATGATCCGCAGGTCACACCTGCGGACAAAATTCGATATGATGCCTGCTTCACCGTCAGTGATGATATTGAAGCAAGTGGTGAAATCGGCATTCAAACACTGGTCGCGGGCGACTATGCTGTCACCACGCACAAAGGACCGTATACCGGTCTGGAACAGACCTATGGCAAGCTCATGGGCCAATGGCTACCAAAAAGCGGCCGGGAGTTCAGGGAAGAACCCAGCTTTGAGGTCTATTTGAACTCACCGGACCAGACGTCGCCTGAAGAATTGCTGACAGATATCTACCTTCCCCTCAAATAAGAAAAAGGCCCGGTGCAATCGCACCGGGCCTTCGTTTATCAATAATATTGATGGGCACCTAAAAATCAAGACTCTTGGGAGTCCTCGGGAACGGCATGACATCGCGGATATTGGACACACCCGTCACAAGCATGAGCATACGCTCAAACCCCATACCAAAACCGGCATGCGGTGCAGTGCCGTATTTACGGGAATCAAGATACCACCAGTAATCTTCCTTATCGAGCCCCATTTCGTCCATGCGGGCCAGCAACACATCCATGCGTTCCTCACGCTGACTGCCGCCAATCAGCTCACCGATACGCGGTACCAGACAATCCATGGCGGCCACTGTCTTGTTGTCATCATTCATGCGCATGTAGAAGGGTTTGATGGTCTTGGGATAATCATAGACATAGACGGGCTTCTTGAACTGCTCCTCGCACAAATAGCGTTCATGCTCGGTTTGCAGATCCATACCCCACTCCACCGGATACTCGAACTCCTTCTTGGTCTTCTGAAGGATGTCGATGGCTTCGGTGTAAGGCAACCGCTTGAACGGTTCTTTCAAGATCGTTTCCAGCGTGGGCATAAGTCCCTTGTCGACCCACTGGGCGAACAATTCCACGTCCTCGGCACAATTATCGAGCATGTGAGTAATAAGGTACTTGATCATCTCCTCGCCCAAATCCATATCTTCAGACAGATCGGCAAAGGCAATTTCCGGTTCGATCATCCAGAACTCGGCTACGTGACGCGGCGTGTTGGAATTCTCTGCGCGGAAGGTTGGCCCGAAAGTATATACATCACCAAGCGACAATGCGAACATCTCCGCAGACAACTGCCCTGACACGGTCAACTGGGACGGTTTGCCGAAAAAATCCTCTTCAGGCGGCAATTGGGAACCGGCCTCCAGACTTGTCACACGGAACATCTCGCCCGCACCTTCGCAGTCCGAGCCGGTGATGATCGGCGTGTGAACGTAAAAGAACTCCTTCTCGGAGAAGAACTTATGCACGCCCTGAGCAAGAGCGGAACGCATACGAAACATGGCGCTGTACTTGTTGGTACGGGGGCGCAGATGGGCAATGGTACGCAGAAATTCGTCGGAATGACGTTTCTTCTGCAAAGGAAATGTTTCCTGATCCGCTTCACCTATTACCTCAAGAGCCGTGCCTCGCACTTCCCACTTCTGCCCTTTGCCGGGCGATTCAACCAGCTCACCGGAAATGGCTACGGAGGCACCTGTGCCAACCCTGGTCAAAGCCTCTTCTATCTCGGGAGTGTGATCCACAATGGCCTGAATGGTCGACAGACAGGAACCGTCGTTGAGAGACAGAAAAGAGAAACCCTTGCTGTCACGCTTGGAACGTACCCACCCCTTGATGATAATTTCTTCCATCGGAGCAGCAGCGTTCAATGCGTCTTTTATCTTAGTCCGTTTCATATAAAATATCCTCGCGGTGATTTTTCCATGTTCCTAGCTTCTCACACGAAGAATGGCAACATCCTGAAGCAGCATATCCTCTATTGCCACCGGAAGTCAGGTAGGCTATTAACTACGCCCTAACAACATAGACACACAATCATGAGGTTCTCATGGGATTTTTCAGCAAACTGAAAAAAGCCTGGTCCAGCCCGGAAGATGCGGCACAACAGGCTCTTGACGAATATAAAAAAGAAAAAGGCATAGACATCGAGGAGCGCGTCGCTCCCGAACCGGACCCCCCTGCCCAGGAGTTGGTCGAAGAATCCACTCCCGCGCCAGAGACCGACGCTGCCCCCACACCAAGCGAAGACTGGCAGGCAGGCTTGACCCTGTCTCTCCGCCAGGCAGAACCCAAACTCTCACAATGGCTGACTATAATTGTGGAAGGTGTGGATGAAAAAGGCCAACCCCTCTGGGATCGCCTTGCCTTTCTTTTCAAGGCTCTGGGCGCACCGGATGCCGAATCCAAGGAGTTCATCGCCAAGTTTGACGCATGGCTCGATGAAATGGGTTATGTTCTTGTCGCAGAATTCAAATCCGAATTACAGTACAGACTGGCGCTGGCACTAGACCTTGAAGACGAAGAAGATGAACGCGACCGTCTGTTCCTCAAACTTTCCGAAGGCATCTCCAAAACCCGCGAGCAGATCACCAAACGCATCGACAACCTGCTCTCCACCCACTCATCCCTGAATGACGAGTTCTGGGAAGAATTTGAGGAAATCCTCATCATGGCGGACGTTGGTATGGAAGCGGCCAACCAGCTCATGGACAATCTCAAGGCTCGCGCCCGCAAAGCCGGCACCGACAACCCGGACAACTTCAAGGACATCCTGCGCGACGAGTTGGAAGACATTTTCAAGGTTCCGCCCCGTATTGAGGCAGTGAATCCCCCTGAAGTTCTCATGATGGTCGGCGTCAACGGTGTAGGAAAAACCACCACCATTGCCAAGCTGGCTTATCGCGCCCAGATGCAGGGCCGCAAAGTTCTCATTGCCGCAGGCGACACTTTTCGGGCAGCCGCCATTGAGCAGCTTGAAGTGTGGGCCAACCGCATCGGCGCGGGCTTCTTTGCGAAGACCGAAGGCTCAGACCCGGCGGCCGTTGCATTTGAAGCCATGGACAAGGCCATCAGCGAGGGATATGACCTGCTGCTGCTTGATACGGCAGGCAGGTTGCATACCAAAACCAACCTGATGGAAGAATTGACGAAAATCCAACGGGTCGTCGGCAAGAAGCATGAAGGTGCTCCTCACCGCAACGTGTTGGTCATCGACGCCACCACCGGCCAGAACGCCCTGTCTCAGACCAAACTGTTCAACGAGGCTGTTGGCGTGGACGAAATAATCCTGACCAAGCTGGACGGCACGGCCAAAGGCGGTGTAGTAGTAGCAGTAACTCTGCAAAACAAACTGCCGATAACCTACGTCGGCCTGGGCGAAAAGATGGAAGATCTCCGCCCGTTCAACGGCAAGGATTTTGCCAAGGCACTTCTTACATAACCTTTTTAAAGAACGGTAATCATTGTGTCCGAAGAATTCAAAGAGCGTAACGGCGTGGAAGAAGGCGAAGAGAGCTTTGCCGAACTGTTCGAGCAGTACAGCGAAGGCGGCGGCGACAACCTGAACATTGGCGACAAAGTCTCTGGCACAGTCATCCAGGTCGGTGAAAGCACGATTTTCGTGGACACCGGAACCAAGCTGGACGGCATCGTGGAAAAGGCAGAAATGCTGGACGAGGATGGCAACTGCACCGTAGCCGATGGCGACACCGTAGAGCTCTACGTGGTCGGCAAGGACTCCGGTGGCATCAAATTGTCCCGTGCGATCTCCGGCATTGGTGGTCTGGCCATGCTGGAAGAAGCCAGGAACAACAACCTCCCCGTAGAAGGCAAAGTCGAATCCACCTGCAAAGGCGGTTTCAACGTCACTCTGATGCAGCGCCGCGCATTCTGCCCGGTCAGCCAGATTGACAGCCGATTTGTGGAGAATCCCGAAGAATACGTGGGGAAGACTCTGGAATTCCTGGTGACCAAGCTGGAACAGCATGGTCGCAACATCGTTGTATCTCGCCGTTCCCTGCTGGAACGCGACGCTGCAGAAGCTGCCGAAACCTTTGTCTCCGACACCAAAGTCGGCGATGAAGTGGAAGGCACCATCACCCGCCTGGCCGCTTTTGGCGCCTTCGTCGAGATCATGCCCGGCCTGGAAGGGCTGGTACATATCTCCCAGATTTCCTACGGGCGCATCGGTCACCCCGAAGAATCCGTCACCGTAGGTCAGAAGGTCAAAGCCAAGATTGTTGGAATCGACCATGATGACAAGGGCCGCCTCAAGATTTCCCTGTCCATGAAAGAACTGGCTCAGGACCCCTGGGACACCCTTTCCGCCACCTTTACGGAAGGCGACAAGGTCACCGGCAAGGTTGTCCGTCTGGCTGATTTCGGCGCATTCGTCGAGATCGCTCCCGGCGTGGACGGTTTGGTGCATGTCTCTGAAATGAGCTACACAAAACGCATCAACAAACCTGCGGACTTCGTATCCGAAGGTCAGGTAGTCTCGGTTAAGATCAAGTCAATTGATCTGGAGAAACGGCGCATCGGCCTGTCCATGAAAGACGCTGAAGGCGACCCGTGGTTCGATGTGGCTGAAAAATATCAGCCCGGCCAAAAGGTCGAAGGCACTGTGGAAAAGCAGGAACAGTTCGGCATATTCATCCAGCTTGAACCCGGTATTACCGGCCTGTTGCCCAAGTCAGTCATCGCCCGTTCCGAAAAACCAGCGGCCTTTGAAAAGCTGCACGCCGGAGACACTGTTGAAGTGGTCATCGGCGAAGTCAAAGTCAATGAACGCAGGATTTCCCTGACCACTGGCGATGTACAGGACGACGGCGACTGGAAGCAGTTCGCCCCCAAGAAGCAAAAGGCTTCTGAGGTGTCCGGTGGCATGGGGCTGCTTGGTGACAAGTTGCAAGCCGCTTTCAACAAAAAGAAATAAATCACACTCAAAAAAAGCCCCGGCAACCTTCTGGTTGCCGGGGCTTTTTCATGATCGACGCCAAGCTTCAATCAAATCCGGGCCGAATGGTTCATTGTCACTATCAAGACCCGAAGCATCAACCTTGTTTGACGAGGCTTCCGAAGGTGCAACGGATTGCAACATGATGTCTATCAGTACAGGTGCAGACAACTGTTCAAGATCCGGGAGCATCGTCTCCACTTCAAATTCGAACTCGTCTAACGGCTCAGTGGATACTTCATCCGCCTTCACCTTCTCCAAAACGACTATTTCTTCATTCCCAAGGGTTTCCTTGAGTGTATTCAAAAAGTCATCGCCCATCGCGTTATATCGATCAGTAAACTGACTGGTGGATTCCATTTCCTTCAATTCATTCTGCTCGTCCAGAATGCGAGTATGGTAGGCTTTGACATTTGAACTCAAGGCAAAAGGTGCAGACGGATCGTACCGGTCCATAAGGTCATCACCTGTAATCTTATCCCTCATGTACGTAGTGGCAGCGCCCAGCACGCTTTCTCCATTTTCCGAATAGTTATTCCGTCCGGCATTCTTCAACTTACCCTTGGCATGATCTACGGCTTGATCAAAAAGCGTATCCACCGTGATGTTGAACTCTTCCGAGTCCTCCATGGGAGGATTGTCTTTTTCCACGGACCTTCTGACAAGGCCGAGCACATCTCCAAGGGTACGCTCGAATTCCTTTCCTGAGATGATATTCTCAGCCTCACCCTTGAGTTTCATCTTATAGTTGAATTGCTCATCAAGAGAATGCCAGAAAGCTCCATCCGCAGTTTTCATGACCATGGCCAATTCATCACGAATCTTTTCACTCCCGGCACCGAAGAATTGCTTTACGGTTTTCTGCGCTGTTTTATAATCCTGATTCTCAATAGCCTCATCAAGTTGTTTGAGAAAACCATCAACCTTCTCATCACTGAAACCGGCCACCGACTTCAAATCCTTTGAATCAAGCATGGCAGCCACACCGTCGAAAAGGTTCTGCAACGCAGTTTTTTCGGCCTCGTTTACAAAACTAACGATGGTATCCCAAGACAATGCATGCATTACCCATATTTCTTCGTCAGTTTTCTTTGAAGCAATATATTCACCCCTGGAAACATCAGATGTCTGGTAGACGGGTCCAGAGGGAACAGCTGAGTAATCACTTGAAATAGCAGACATGGCGTACTTCCTATTTCAAGAGTATATCGGATTACAAATCAGAATCTTTAGAATGCATGAACGAATGTTCATGTTTTATTTACAGGTCGCCACTCCCCCATGGACACGATACCTGCACAAAGAATCCAGGCAATTCAAGCTTTTCATGATGAAGATGCAAAAAGTTTTCACCATCACCACTTACATATAGGGGATCGCCGATAATAGGATGGTCAACGCTTGCCAGATGCGCCCGAATCTGATGCCGCGCACCCTTCATGATCAGACAACGCACCATTGTCGTGTCCTTTTCATGATCATGGGAAAGAGCCGTGACATCGGTCCAGCGGAAAGGATCATCAGACTCCTCATCCAGAACACGCGTCGTTTTTCGATCATCCGTGTCCAAGGCGCTACGTACAGAAACGACCCCGTCCAACCGTCCATGGACCTCGGCACAATAGTATTTCCTGATGTACCCGTTGTCTTCCAGTTCATGATATTCGTTGACGGCTTCCTTGGTCAAAGCGACCAGCAAAAGCCCGGAGGTCAGATAATCAAGCCTGTTCAGCAAGATGGGATCATTATCGGGAAAAAGTTCAGGCAAGACACCCTCAACGCACGGAGTATCGCGCCCCGCAATGGCTGCGGAATGCACACCGCCAGGTTTGAAAACAGCAGCAAAAGAATCATTCCGATCAACCACGTACACTCCCAATTCCGCTCCAGGCATGGTTTCACTCCCTGCAATAATTTCTATTTGCTGCCCTGTATGAACCTTATACCCGGGCTTCCTCGCTTTTCCGTCCACGAGCACACGTCCATCGTCGCACAACCGTCGCCGCAGACGAAGGCTTTTCCCGTCCACGAAAGACTCAAGGACTTTATCCAGCCGCGCCCCGTCCGAGGTATCACTGACAATATGTTCTTTCTGACTATCCATTCTGTCAGCATACCCTTGAACATAGGCAACTCGCAAGGATTTCCAATGCGTTGACGCAGAATACAATTAATCCTAAAACAATCCATCAATTGAGATACACGCAAAAAGCGAGGAACGCGCATGCCTTCAGAAGTGCTTTGGATATCGGCTAGGGAAATCGACCAGCTCGGCATTACCATGCTGGACGTCATGAACGCGGTTGAGATCGGTTTCGCTGCCATTGGCCGCGGCGAAGGAGAGATGCCCGCAAAGATCGGTATCCATTCACGCGAAGACTGTTTCATTCATGCCATGCCCTGCTACCTCGGCGGCGACATCGACCGCGCCGGGGTTAAATGCGTCTCCGGTTATCCGCCAAACCCTGCCAAGGGCCTCCCGTATATAACCGGCATAATGTTGTTGAATGATCCCGACACGGGTATTCCCGTGGCGGTCATGGACGCGGCATGGGTGACAGCGTGGCGCACAGGTGCCGCTTCCGGGGTATACGCAAGGCACTTCGGTCATCCCGACACACGTTCAGTGACCATCGTCGGCACCGGCGTACAGGGTCGCGTGAACCTGTTGGCCATGAAAGAAGTCTTTCCCAAATTAACGGAAGTCCGCTGCTTCGATATTTTTGAATCCTCCATTGAGAAGTTCATTACCGATATGCAGCCCAAACTGCCCGAGGCCGGCTTCATCACCTGTACGGACCTTGAAACGGCGGTGAAAGACACTGACGTGCTCATCACCTGCACACCGATTGTCGAAGCCCCGGAACGGTCCATACCGCAATCATGGGTCAAGGAAGACTGCCTCGTCATTTCCGTAGATTATGATTCCGCAATTCACGAAGATGTATTCAAAGATGCCAACTTCACCTGTGACAACCAGAATCAGTATGTCTGGACTCAGGAACAAGGCACATATTTCCAGAACGGCTACCCGCTTCCGACTGACATCACTGCCGACATGGGCGAAATCTGTGCAGGTCTGAAACAAGGCGTACGGGAAGGCAAACGCGGCGCCGTACTCATGGGTATCGCCAGTCATGACATCATGACCGCATCCCTCATTTACGACAGAGCGACAGCCGCCGGACTCGGCACCAAGGTCGAGCTATAGAATGGCCGGATTCATCTATGTTCTGGCCGCAGCCTTCATGTGGGGACTGATCGGTGTCTTTACTCAATATATTCTTGCCGAGGGTGTCAGCGCACTAGAAATAGCATTCTGGCGTGCGTCCATTGCCTGGGTCATGTTCCTGACACATGCGGTCGTGACTCAACAAACCAGAGTCCATCGAACGGACCTGCCCGCCCTGTTTGGTTTCGGATTCATCTGCGTCACGTTGTTTTACGGATCATACCAGATCGCAATCCGTGATGTAGGAATCGGCCTCGCGGCAGTCCTGCTTTACACGGCTCCGGCCTGGGTCGCCTTCCTTTCATGGCTGGTGCTCAAGGAAGCCATGACCAAGACAAAAATGGCGTGCGTAGTCATGACCATACTCGGCGTGTCCTGCATCAGCCTCGGTCCACAACTGGTCAGCGGGACCTCGTTCAATCTCAATTTGTTCGGCCTGATTGCCGGTCTGGTTTCCGGTTTCACCTATGCGCTGTATTATATCTTCGGGAAAAAATTCCTCTACAGATACGCCACGCCAACGATCTTCGTTTACGCCCTCCCCTTCGGCGCGGCGCTCCTCCTACCCTTCGTGGACTTTACAGAGAAAAGCCCCCAGGTGTGGATGCTTCTCATCGGCCTTGCCCTGGTCACATCCTACGGCGCATTCTCATTTTATTACGCAGGATTAAAACGACTGGACGCCACTCATGCATCGGTTATCGCCACCTTCGAGCCAGTGGTTGCCGCACTCTTCGCCTATCTCTTGTTCGGTGAACACTTCTCCATTTTCGGCTACATGGGCAGCTCCCTCATCCTGGTCGCTGTCTTTCTGGTAGTTCTGTCCGGTTCACGGGCCAGCCGCGCAGCCGGAGACGAGGTATAAATCATGTCGCTTCTCAAACAGGTCAAAGCGTCTGCCGGTTCCGGTAAGACGTATCAACTCACCCGCCGCTTTCTGACGCTGCTCGACGCATCCAGCGACACAGCACAACCATTTGTCTGCACCGGCAAGACAACACACGGCTTTACATGGCCCGAGATCATGGCCGTAACCTTCACCAACAAGGCCGCCGCAGAAATGAAAGAGCGGGTGGTCAAAGGATTAAAAGAGAGCGCACTCAATCTCGGAGATGATAAACATGCCTGTTCTCCGGGAACAGCTCGTACGACCCTGAACGCCATTCTGCGCCGCTATCACAGGCTGAACATCCGCACCATCGACTCCCTGCTCGCCCTGCTTCTCAGACTCTTTGCCCTTGAATTCGGTATCAGACCGGATTTCGAGATAGTATTTGACGAGCAGGAACTGTTCGACGCCATCTATGATCATTTTGTAGACATCTGCCAGATAGACGGCCCGGAATACGAACTGTTGTCCGAGGCCATGAACACACTTATCCGCACCGAAGGACGCAGCGGATTCTGGGTACAGGATGCCATCAGAAGCCGTATCAAGGAATTGACTGACCACCTGCGTTCAATTCCCGAACCGCTGCTCACCGACCAGGCAACCATCAAGGATCTGCTGGCTGCCGAATTCGCGGCTTTCAAACAGTCCGTCAGTGACATGATCGTGTATTTGAACGACACAGGACTGCCGGCCAATAAAAATTTCCTGAACTTCCTCGCTAAGTGCGACAGTCTCGATCTTTTCGACCCGCCGCAGGATTCAAAACTCATTCACAAAGACAGCTTCACGGAATGTATATTGGCAAAAGGCAAAGCCATGGTCGATGACCAAGCTGAAGCGCACTACGCCTATCTGCAACGTATCTGGACACAGTACCGCGCCAATCATGCCACCTTATCCGGCGCGTACTTTCTGGCCCCGGCAATAGAAATAGCGGAGCGACTGACGAACGGCCTCAATGAACTGCAAAAACAGCGCGGCATGATTCTCGGCTCCAGCCTGGCCGGTCACGTCAACCGGCTCCTCTCGGGTGAGGCAGGTGTTTCCGAAGCATATTGCCGCCTCGGTTGTCGACTGCACCACCTGCTCGTGGACGAATTTCAGGACACCAGCCGTGACCAGTGGCAGGCTATCACCCCACTCACTCAGGAATGCCTCGCCAAAGGCGGAAGCCTCTATTTCGTCGGTGATGTCAAACAGGCCATCTATGGCTGGCGCGGCGGAGATTCGACCCTGTTCGACGAGGTCATGAACCAACCCGACATCGCTTCCATTGCCAGTGAGACCACGGCAGACGCCCTGCCCGACAACTGGCGCAGCTTCAGAAATGTGGTGGAGTTCAACAACCTGTTCTTCCACAATCTGGAAGCCATGGACCAGACCGGCGAATTGGCGGACATCCTCTTTCAGGACATAGACGAATCGTTCAAGGTACAGTTTTCCATGGACCTGACCCGCAGTTTCACGGACTGCGCCCAATCCCTGCCCGACAAGAATGCAGACACGCAGGGGTATGTGCGCATGACGCAACTTCCGGGCAACAGCAACGGTGATATCGAAGACAACAGTCTTGAAGCTCTCGATGCGCTCATGGACGACCTTATCGCACGCCGCAACTTCAAGGACATCGGGATACTGGTCCGCTCACATGGACACGCCGCCCTTGTCTGCGACTTGCTGGTGCAAAAGAATATCCCGGTCATCACCGAAAACTCCCTGCAGCTCGACCGGCATCCGGTAGTACGTCAGTTAGCCGGACTGCTCGGCTTTCTTGATTATCCACGAGATGATCTCGCCTTTCTGACGTTCATAACCGGAAGCGAGCTCTTCCAGGCCGAAGCCGAACTGGACAGTGACGGGCTGCTCAACTGGCTCATCATCCCGAAGAAGAAACCACTCGGCGTCAAGTTCCGTGAAGACTACCCTGAACTATGGCGCCGATTCATCGAACCGTTCTACAATCAGTCCGGCCTGATGACGCCCTATGACCTGACTCGCGAAGCCATCCGCATTTTCCGTGTTCTGGAGCGACACCCTGAATCCGAACTCTACGTGCGCCGCTTCCTTGAGGTCGTGCATTTGGCTGAAGAAAGCGGCTATGGATCGCTGACCGCATTCCTTGAATACTGGAACGACAAATCCGATGAAGAAAAAGTCCCTCTTCCTGAGAACATCGATGCTGTGCGCATCATGACAATCCACAAGTCAAAGGGATTGGAATTCCCGGTTGTCATCGTTCCTTTTCATCATTGGTCAGCCAAACAGGATCAGGACTTCTCCGTCCAACAGTTCAACGACTACAAGTTGCTCGTGCCCATGAAAAAAGGGCTTGGTCAGCCATACAATGAAAGTCTGGGGCGCTCGGTCAGGGAACAGCTTAATCTGTTGTACGTGGCCTGGACCAGATCTCGCGAAGAACTCTATGGATTCTTTGCGGAAAAGCCTGCGACATCACCAGCCTTGGCCGCCATGAACCTCTTCCTTGATTTGGATGACAACGGGGTCTTCGAGTACGGTGTCACACCGACAGAAACGGTTCCATCCGTCCCCCAAGCGCCAATTCTCCCCTGCGATCTTCCCCGATCAGAAACTGAAAGCCGACTCATGGAATGGCTTCCCCGATTGCGTGTCTACCGCCACAATCTGGAAGACTATTTTTTCAACGAACGCATGCGCGGCGAAGTCGCTCATCGGATCATGGAACACTTGACCATCACAGGCGACGACATGGCAGACACAGAACGAGCCATCCGTCTTGCGATCGAAGATTTCCCGGAACTCGGCGCACTCCCTGAAACGGAACAGACACAGCTGACTGGCGACCTCCGCGAAATGACCCTATGGGCATTGTCTGAGACACAACTCAAAGGCTGGCTCAAATATAGCCTGCGAGAACCGGAGATCATGGACGCCAACGGTCAATTCAAACGACTTGACCTGCTCTGCATCGGCGACGAAACAGTCATCGTGGATTTCAAGACAGGTCAGCCCACACCGAAAAATCATGAGCAGGTTCGAGAATATATGGACATCCTCTCTTCAATGCCAGACATACCCGAGCCTCGAGGATTCCTCGTCTATCTCGACCTCAGAGAACTTGTTGAAGTCGGGATGGAGGCATAATGCGACACATTACCCTGATACCGTGGCACACCGATTTCATGCCCGCCGTCACCGAGATGCTGATTGAGCGTGGCGACCTACGCAACACCATCGTACTGTTTCCGCACAACAGGCCACGCCGACACGTCAAGGCATTGCTTATTGACCATCCGGCCCTGTCTCGCCCCATGTTCATGCCGCACATGACCTCTATCGCGGACTTCGTTACAGGTCTGCATCGTACACTGGCACCGACACCACCCGTTCGCGCCAACCAGCTCGATCTAGTGGAAACCCTGCGCGCAGTGGTCAATGATCTTCGGACCACCAGCGGTTCTCTCCTCTCACAACTGCCCAAACTGGATCATGAACAGTTCCTGCCGTGGGGCATGCGTCTGGTCAAACTCATGGACGACCTCATGCGCCAGGAGATCGAACCGGATGATCTCGGCTACATGGAAGGCGAAGTTTCGGCCTATGCCGCAGGCCTGTTGGAACAACTCAGCGCCATACACGCCGAGTACACCGCCCGACTGATGGCAAAAGGCTGGACCACCTCCGGCCTGGACGCGCGCTTCATCACCGATAATCCGGACGCGATTCTCGACGCACTCCATGGAAAGCAGATCATTGCCGCCGGCTTTTATGCCTTGAGCGGTGCCGAAGACACATTCTTCAAACGACTGTGGGAAGCAGACATCCTGCATCCGGTCATCCACGGTGATCCGGCTCTGGCTCTAAGGGAGACACCCCACTGGACCGCCGCCGAACACTCGGCATGGCTGACACGATGGCACACAACGGCTGTTATTCCTCCAAAATTCGACACACCGCCCACCACACCGAATATCCGTTTCTGCGAAGGCTATGACCGCCATTCACAACTGGCCGGGCTGACCACAGACATGAATGCAGCAACCACGCTGGATGAAACCGCCGTGGTCCTGCCGGACGAGGGAGCCCTGCTCCCTGTTCTGCACGGTCTGCCGGACGTTGAACCCAACATTTCCATGGGATATCCGCTGGAACGAACCTCACTGGCCCGACTGATGGAAACCCTGCTGAGCTTGCAGGAAAACAGGCGTGAGGATGGCCGATACTACTGGAAAGACCTGATCGCGCTCATTCGGCATCCTTATCTGCGTCTCCTCGGTCCCGAAGAAAAGCCGCTGCGAAGGATATTCCATCTATGGGAATCAACCATGCGTCAGGGCGAGAAGTACCTCGACCCCATGGAATGGGAACCACCCTATGGGGATGAATCGCTCACGGATGTGGACCGAAACGTAGCCGAACCGTTACGCGTGGAGATTCTCAACCGCTGCCTGACTGATTTTGAGCCTGTAGAGAGTCTGGCCGATCTCGGCGATGCTCTGGCCGGACTTGCCGAGCTCCTGCATTCCCACGGCGAACGGCTCTGGCACACGTATCTCATGGACGCCGAATGTCTGTTCCGGCTGACCAACTCGGTTGTTCCTCAACTCAAAAGCGCAGAGGCAAGCACCATCCCGTTCAGCCGGACCACGCGCCACGCTTTTCTACGGCGTATGCTATCCCTTGAACGCGTCTCTTTTGAACCGGACCCCCTTGCCGGATTACAAGTCCTCGGCGTCCTGGAAACACGCCTGCTGCATTTCAAGCGACTGTTTATTCTCGATGCAGTGGAAGAACGCCTTCCCGGCACCAATCCTTATGATCCTCTTCTACCGGACCCGCTCAGAAAACTGCTCGGCCTGCCCGACTCACGGGAGCGGGACAATGTTTCCGGTTACAACTTTTATCGTCTCCTGATGGGAGCGGACGAAGCCGTCATCTACTATCAAAGCGGTATCCAGCCAGGACTGCTCGACTCCAAATCCGTACGCAGTCGATTTGTGGAACAACTCCTCTGGGAACAGGAAAAACAGGACAGGCAGCTTGTGGAAACTGGCGGACCTTTGATCAAAGCCGTGACATTCCCCACGAGTTCAATCCCCGGCGCTCCGGCTGCCATCCCGGCAACTGACGCCATTCACGCAGCCCTGATAGAGAAGCTATCCAGTAAAGGTCTTTCGCCTTCACGGCTGGATCAGTACATGAACTGTCCAAAGCGATTCTTTTACAGTTACCTCAGCAATATGCGCCCTCTTGATACTGTCAACGAAGATGGTGACCGAAGCGAATTCGGTTCCATGATTCACGAAGTGCTCAAGGATTTTCTGACGCCATATACAAATGTTCTCACGGAGCTGTCCAAACTCGACCCGACGCCACTTATTGCACAATTCGACGAGGTTTTCCGGTCACATGACATCTTTTCCCGCCTACCGTTGGACACCCGGATGGCCTTGAAAAAAACAGGCCGATACCGGCTGACGGAATTCCTGGCATCCCAGCAAACAGCCACGTTGCTCGGATTGGAAAAATCGCTCACGACAACCGTTGATATTGATGGGTTGACCATCCCATTAGCAGGACAAATCGACCGCATCGAACAACGCGAAGAAGATATCGTCATCCTCGACTACAAGACCGGACAAGGCCATCTGCCCAAGAAGAAACTCTGGGAGGACATAGAACTCTGGGACCGCATATATACTTTCGGCCCGGATGTGGTGGACATGACACTCCTGCCGGACATGGCAACAGCCGTCCGCAGCATCCAGATGCCTGCCTACCTCCACCTGTATGCCCAATGCGAACGGCAGACCCCGCACGATGCAGGGCTGATCATGCTTGCTTCAGACGGTAAGGAACACCTTCTCTTCGGCCCAAAAGTCACAGAAGAAGAACGCGAAGAAAGTATCAGCGAGCAGACTCCTGCATTGATTCATGCTGTTATCAGACATATGCTTCTGGCAACTCACTTCGCCCCTAATCCTGGCCCGGCATGCACATGGTGCGATTTCAAGGGACCGTGCGGAAAATAGGACAAACAAAGGACATACGGAATGCAATACAGTGAAGGAACCATCGGTCGGGTATTCACCCTCCGTCTGGAAGAAGGCGAACGTGTCCCGGACTGCATCGAACACTTTGCCAAAGAACACGATATCAAAACAGCGATGTGTACCATGATAGGCGGCATTGACAACGGCAACATCGTGGTCGGTCCCAAAGACGGTAAAGAGCCCATTATCGACCCTATATTGTATCCCATCAACGGTGCACACGAGGTAGCCGCCCTCGGGACACTTTTCCCCAATGAGGAGGGCAAGCCAATCCTGCACATGCATGCGGCTCTGGGACGGGATGGCAAAACTCGCACAGGTTGCATCCGCCCCGGCCTCGACGTCTGGCTCGTTGGAGAAGTCATCATCATGGAAATCCTGAACACTGACATGCTCCGCAAAAAAGAACCCAAAAGCGGACTGGCCTTGCTCTCCAAGAAATAACCATGTTTTCAGCACACACTGTCATCTGCGGAGCCGGCATACTCGGTCTGACTATAGCCCGCGAACTGATCAAATCCGGTTGCGACGACATTATAGTTTTTGACAAGGAATCTGCGCCCGGCATGCATGCTTCGGGTAGAAACAGCGGCGTTCTTCATGCCGGCATCTATTATGATCCCGGCACGTTGAAGGCGAAGATGTGTCTGGAAGGCAACCGACGCATGCAGGTTTATTGCGAAGAAAAAGGCCTGCCGCTCTTCAAATCCGGCAAAGTTATCGTGGCTCGGACAGAAGAGGAGTTGGATACACTGGATGAACTTGAAAGACGCGCTACAGCCAACGGCGGCACTGTCGAGATGATCGACGAAGCGCAACTGGCTGAACTGGAGCCCAATGCCAAAACAGTCCAGCGCGCGCTGTACTCACCCAACACTGCCGTTGTTAACCCCAAAAGAGTTGTCAACGCCATACACCATGAGCTTGAGACAAGCGGAAAAGTGCGTTTTTTCTTTGATACACGTTTCACCGGCGCAGGAAGAAATCGCGTACGCACCACTCAGGGGGATATCGGATATTCACTCTTCATCAACGCAGCTGGAGCATACAGCGACAAAATCGCCCACGCCTTCGGTATTGGTGAAGAATATTGCCTGCTCCCCTTCAAAGGCATCTACCACAAACTGAAAAAACCAGCGGCCGATTCGATAAACGGGTCCATTTATCCGGTACCAAACATCAAAAACCCATTTCTTGGCGTCCACTTCACCCGCAGTGTTCATGGTGATGTCTATATCGGTCCTACGGCCATACCGGCCTTTGGGCGCGAAAATTACGGAATTCTCAAAGGATTGGACTCAGAATTTCTATCCATACTGTTCCACGATCTGACCATGTTTCTCGGGAACGAAAAGTTTCGTCAGGTAGCCCTTGAGGAGCCACGAAAATATTTTTTCAAGTACTTCTTCAATGACGCTGCGAAACTGGTTAAAACGATCTCACCCGATGATTTTATTTCCACGTCAAAAGCAGGAATACGCCCACAGTTGGTGAATACGAAGACCAAAGAACTGGTCATGGATTTTGTCGTCAAACGCCACAATAATTCAGTGCACATTCTCAACTCGATTTCACCCGCTTTTACAAGCTCCATGTATTTCGCTGAGTTGACAATCAAAGAATTTATTAACAATATTTATTAACTATTCAAACAGCTGTTTATCTTGACTTGATTTGCATTATCAAGCACACGAGCGTATCTTCAGAAAAATATGAGGTAACCCCAATGAAACTTCCGAATCTTACTTTCGGTGACCTGACAGCCAAACTTCCCATCATTCAGGGAGGCATGGGCGTCGGGATATCACTCTCAGGCCTGGCAAGCGCCGTTGCCAATGAAGGCGGCGTAGGCGTTATCGCCACATCCATGATCGGCATGCGAGATCCCAAGCGTGCCACAGACCCCGAAGCGGCTGATCATCAAGGACTTATTGATGAAATCCGCAAGGCCCGCGCCAAAATGACCGATGGTCTGCTCGGCGTGAACATCATGTGCGCCCTGACCAATTACGGTGACATGGTACGCACCTCCATCCGTGAAAAAGTGGATGTCATCATTTCCGGCGCAGGACTGCCCTTGGATCTTCCAAGCTACCTTCGCGAAATGTCCGTTGAAATGAAAGACGACATGCGTACCAAGCTCGTCCCTATCGTTTCCTCCGGTCGTGCGGCATCCATTCTGTGCCGCAAATGGCTGAGCAGATTTGACTACCTGCCTGATGGCTTCGTGGTTGAAGGCCCCAAAGCTGGCGGTCACCTCGGTTTCAAGGCCGAACAGATCGACGACCCGAAATTCCAGCTTGAAAACATCGTTTCCGATGTCGTGAATGTCGTGAATCCCTACAAGGAATCTCATCACAAGAACATTCCCGTTATCGCAGCAGGCGGTGTGTATACCGGCGAAGATATCGCAAAATTCCTTGAGATGGGAGCGTCGGGAGTTCAGATGGGCACCCGCTTTGTGGCAACAGAGGAATGCGACGCGGATGAAGCCTTCAAGCAGGCATACATCAACGCCAGAAAAGAAGATGTGACCATCATTAAAAGTCCTGTGGGCATGCCTGGTCGAGCACTAAAAAACAGCTTCCTCGATGCCGTGTCCAGCGGTTTGAAAAAGCCCAAGAAGTGCGTCCACAAGTGCCTGCACTCCTGCGCCGAAGAAAAATCCCCCTATTGCATTGCCCAGGCTCTAGTAAACGCATACAGGGGCAAGCTCAAACACGGCTTCGCCTTTGCTGGTGCCAATGCCTACCTGGTGGACAAGATCGTTACCGTGAAAGAACTCATGAACGGACTCAGGGAAGAAGCAGAAAAAAAATATGAAGAAGCGGAAAAGCTGCTTCAGCAAGCAGAAAAGAAATTACGCTCATAGCGAAAATTCACAATACACAAAAAAAGGCGGGACCAAACGGTCCCGCCTTTTTTTGTGTATTACAGGGCTGCCCTATTCGAAACGACGGGCTGATATTATGGAAATAGGATCGACCGGGACATCATCGTATCCCTGCCATTCTCTCGTCTTGACCTTGCTGATCTTGATGGCCACGTCCATGCCATCAATAACTTCGCCAAACACGCAGTAGCCGAAATTCTCATCATCCTCGCCGGTATGGTCGAGGTCCGCATTGTCCGACACATTGATATAAAACTGACTGGCCGCACTGTGCGGCTCAGGCAGACGCCCCATGGCAACTGAACCGGCCACGTTCTTCAGCCCGTTTGTCGCTTCATTTTCAATAGGTTCCCGAGTCTCCTTTTCATCCATTGAAAAGGTTAACCCGCCTGTCTGAATCATGAATCCTTTGATGACACGATGAAACAGTGTTCCGTCATAGAATTCGTCGTCCACGTATTGTAAAAAATTCTCAACGGTCTTGGGGGCCTTGTCCGGGAAAAGCTCAATGAGAATCTCGCCTTCCGGGGTTTCCAGAAGAACCATGGGATTATCCATTATCTACTCCGTATCAGTGTTTTTCGTCTGAGTTTCACTCGCACCCGCTCTCGGATGCGCAGAATCGTATACCTGCATGATGCGCTGCATGTCCAGATGCGTGTATCGTTGGGTCGTGGTCAAATTTTCGTGTCCTAAAAGTTCCTGAACACTCCGCAGATCAGCTCCGGCTTCAAGCATGTGCGTAGCAAAACTGTGTCTGAGCATGTGCGGATGCACATCCTTGGGCAGCCCGGCCAGCTTGCCGAGCTTGGCAATGATACGATTGGCCTGTCGTCGATCAAGCCGCTTTCCAGCGCGCACACTGAGAAACAGAGCCTGCTCGGAATAATCATCCTTGATGAAGGCATGGCGCTGTTCCATGTATCGCCGGATACGCTTGATCGCAGCGTCTGACAAAGGGACGATGCGTTCCTTACTGCCCTTACCCACTACACGAATCACATCCGAATCCACATCATTCATATCCAGTCCGATAGCTTCGCTGATGCGCAGACCGGAACCATAGAGAATTTCAGCCAGGGCAATATCCCGCAAGCCCTCCGGGTCCGGGTCAACCGCGGCTTCCATCATGGATACGGCCTGATCGACGTTGAGCAACTGCGGATGACGTTTTTCCTGTTTGGGGTTACGGATACCTGCCATGGGGTCTTTGGATATCTGTTTATGCCGCAAAAGATATTTGAAATAGGCACGCAGGCTGGAGAGCTTACGCCCCATGGATGCCTTGGAAAGCTGCCGCCGATGCAGTTCAGCCAGAAAGCCCCGCACATGGTCGCGCCCCACACGTCCTGGATGCTCCAAAGTACGTTTTTTTGGTTTGAGGTAGTCCTGAAACTGTTCAAGATCAGTCCCATACGACCTGATCGTAGCGGTGGAATACCCTTTTTCCACGGCAAGAAAGGCGAGAAACCCCTGAACGAGTTCCCCCTGTTGATTACGCTTTGCGCTGGTCGATGACATAACTGCTCTTTGGATCTTCCTTGGCTTTCTTCTTCAACTCCATGGCAATGGACGACACCTCGCCGTAATGCTGAATCTGTCCCCCCGTATTGACAACCACGGCTAGAGAAATGGCCATCAAAGGGAAAATTTTTGTCTTTCCTTCACGATCCACGGAGGTGATATTTCCCCTTTGCCGATCTTCTGGATCATAAAAATGCGGTACGATATCATCAAAAGCCTTAATGATGCGTTTACAGGCATCCTCCACCAAATCAGGAGGCAGAATAAATACGAAGTCATCACCGCCGACATGCCCTACGAAACTCTGCACTCCCTGATAACTTCGGATGGTATTGACGATAATCCGGGCAGACATCATCAGCACCTCGTCACCCCTGGAAAATCCATACTTGTCATTGTATGACTTGAAATAATCAAGGTCACAGTAGGCTAGGGCAAAATCTTCACCACTGTCGATCAACTGCTGAATCCGTTGAATAATTGATGTATTACCAGGCAGTTTTGACAACGGATTTGCGTCGAGGGCACGCATGGCCCGACATAAGGCTAGGTTAATGCGGTCACGAACCTCGGCCGGGTTAAACGGCCTGACAAGGAAATCATCCACCTCAATCGTGTTCCAATTCCACGGCGTTTCAACATCGACGGGATCGACACACATGACCACCGGCAACTGACGATACACATTCTCGCTTTTGACCAGATTGGCAATCTCACGCCCTGAAATATCTGAAAGGCGATTATCAACCACCAGCAGATCCGGCGGTTCATTGAACAAATGTTCGATAGCCTTGGCTCCCTGGTCAAAAACAGTGAACTCAAGCACGTCCGGAGACCACAACTTCTGCAACATTTCAACAAGAGACGCGTCAGGCGTAAGCAAAAAACCAGTTTGTTTACGCTGAAAAAGAGATGCTTCGAGAGTTTGGCTCATGTGAAGAGCCTAGCAGAGCTTAACGGAATTATAAAGTGAGATCAGAAACTTCAAGGAGTTGGTCAGACATCTCATCCATGACCTTATCAAGATCTGACATCTTGAACTTGAGCTCTATAAGAGCCTCGGGCCGCAGGTAGGCAGTCTGGTCGTCACCGGAATTGCCGAACTCAAACAACCTGACCAGAAAATCAGCCAGATGCACCACGCACGACATAGGCTTGTAGAACTCGGCCAATTGTGGTGCGTGATGACGGCTCATGGCTTCGCGGATGTTCGGCGGCAACCCCCAATGACGGGCAAGCCATGCATTAATACGATCATGCCCGAATCCCAGCACGTCCTTTTCGGCTTGAAAATAGGTCAGTTCTTTGGTTTGAACCGTTTCAAGAATAGTTGCGTGCAGATCAGGAAGCTGCACTGCAGTCACCACCTTTCCAAGGTCGTGCAGCAGACCTGCCACAGCGTACTCTTCGGGATCTTCAAACCCGGCACGGCGGGCTATGATGTTACAGGCTGTTGCACATCCAAGACTGTGTTCCCACAAGCCGTTCATGGACTGAACCATCATATCGAAAACCGACGTGGAAATAATGATACCGCGAACAACGTTGAATCCAAGCAAGACCAACGCGTGTTGAATGGAACTGATACGACCGGGAAATCCATAAATAGGAGAATTGACCATCTTCAATACTTTGACAGACAAAACCTGATCCGTGGAAATAACCTTGGCAATGGCCTCACTTGAAGCATCTGGATCTTCCACCAACTTGGTGACCTTATTCAGGACGTGCGGCAGGGTCGGAAGATCCTTAACCTGGAGAATCTCACCGCGAATACTGGTTTTCAGATCGTCATCCATGCCCTACACCTCACCCTCTCCATTCTCGATCGGATCTTCATCAGAGGATTCGATTTTTTTCATGGCCTGCATTTTCGCTTCCTGAGCCGCTGCCTTGATCTGGAAATACTGTCCAATACGAACCTTGACCCGATGCATCCATTTGTCCTCTGCATGCCGCCTGAACAGAACGTCAAGACGTTCAAGACGCTCGGCCCATTTGGTGCCGGCACCGGCCCCGCCCATGTCAACGGGATGTCCCTGCACCGTGATGCGCTCAATCTTCATGTTTTCCAACCGGGAAATCAGGCTTTCCGTCAATTCCATCCCTTCAGCCATAATGGTCATGCCACCTTCCTTGAGGACGGGCTTGGCCAGCTTCATGCCGGGGGCAGCAAGATTAATCGGTATTTTCTGCATATTTCTTCCGGTTCAGAACACTGAGTTGCATGAAGGAATCAGATCAAACAATGGCATTCAAGCCTGATATCTCATATTTTGTCAAAGAAAATCAGGCATCCCATGACCACAAAGGACACGGCGGCAACCTTCTTGATACTCTGCGGCGAAATGTATTGGCATACAAACTGAGCGAACATGACACCCAGAAAACTGACGAGTACCAAAGCAAGGGAAGAACCGAGAAACACAGTCCATGGTTTCTGCGTTTTGGCGGTCATGAGCATGCAGGCGAGCTGCGTCTTGTCTCCAAGTTCAGCAATAAACAAGGTGCCAAATGTCGTGGCAAGCAGTTTCCAGTCCATACGTTCTCCGCGCGTTATGATTCACGCACGACATACCACATTCCCGGCAGTTGTTGAACCGCTCCTCGCATCTCCAGAATAAGCAAAACCTTGCTGATAGTAGCCGAATCAAAACAGAGTTTTCGACCAAGGACGTCAATATGGACTTTATCAGTTGCGTCCAGAAGAGCCAGTACCTTCTTCTCATCATCTGTCAGCTCCATGGCCTCCCGGTCTGCCTGTAACGGGCGTTTGCGCGACGAGGGAGGAGAAATGGCATTCCCGTTATTTGGCGCTTTCGGGGTAATCATTTTCCTGACCTTGGCCGGCCCAGCGCTCATGTCCTCCTCACTCACAACCGGCGGAATGTCAGGAACCATTTCCAGTTCACGGGCAAAATCATAGCGTAAAATTTCAACAATATCGGATGCGGACTCCACCAGTGCGGCTCCCTGCTTGATCAGTCGATGGCATCCAGTAAAGGTCGGCTGACCAATGGGACCGGGTACAGCAAAAACATCCTTGCCCTGTTCTCCGGCCAGACGGGCCGTAATGAGGCTTCCACTGTTATGAGCAGCCTCGGCCACAAGCACACCAAGAGACAAACCACTGATAATTCTGTTGCGAACCGGGAAATGGCCGCCTCGCGGCCCGACGCCGGGTCCGAATTCCGTCACCACCAACCCGCACCTGTCAATTTCGCGTCTGACATCGACGTTATCCAAGGGATAATCGATGTCCAACCCACACCCGAGCACAGCTATGGTGCTACCGACTCCCTTGAGCCCCCCCAGATGAGCCTGTCGGTCGATGCCAAGCGCAAGACCGGAGACCACGGTAATACCAATTTTCGATAACTGTGCACTGATGCGTCCGGCTGTTTCCAAACCAAGTCGCGTGCATTCTCTGGCACCGACCACCGCAACGCCGGGATTGTTGAAAAGGGATATGTCACCAGAGACATAGAGCATGGCTGGAGGGTCTGGGATATGTTTCAATCTCTCGGGAAAGCGAGGGTCAAACCATGTCACGACATCCATATCCGCCTGAATGGTAGCCCGATATTCATTTTCGGCCTTCTCCCGCCAGACTTCGGTCACGCACTTCTGTGCAACCCCTTTATTTGCCAAAGAATACAAAGGCCATGCTGCGGCATCCTGAACCGCGTCATAAGCACACTCATAATGGGCAAACAACTCACGCCACACCTTGGGACCAAGGCGGGGCGTGTGCTTTAATGCCAAACAGGCGAAATGTTCCTTACGCAGGTCCATGGAGGCAGGTCCCTTTGTACGACGGCAAAATCCGATTCAATCAGCCAACAACCACGCAAAGCAGTGTGTTAACCGCCCAAACGGGCAAGTTCCTTGCGCCCAAGCCTGGCCGCATCGGATTTCGGGAAGTCCTCCACCAATGCGCGGAGATAGAAAATCGAGTTATCCGCGTCACCGACCTTGTCATACGACATACCGATTTTCAACAAAGCCGAAGCGGACTTGTGATGCTTGGGAAAACGGCCCGTCACTTCCTTAAACGTCAGGATGGCCTGTGCGAAATTCTTCTGGGAGTAATACGTCTCGCCCTTCCAATACAAGGCGTTGGCAGCCAACCCGTCGTTCGGATATTTCTGAAGGAATTGATCGAATGTTGCGCGAGAGGCATCAAACTGCTCGGCATTATACTGAGACAACCCCGTTTCATACAGCCCCTTGGAACCGGACAGACTTTCCACAGGCTTGGGTCCGACAACGGTTTTAGACGAGGATCGTTGAACAACTTTGGGTTCAGGAATGACAGTCGGAGGCTTAGGGACTTCGGCCCATGGCTTCTCTTCACTGCTCTGTGCCTTGGGTTCAACCGAAGATTTCTGACCGTCCACCCAGCCTTCGTCTTCTGGTTTCAAATCAGTTACCCAGCCATCGTTTGCAGAAGGCTCTGGTGTACTTTCCGCAGGAGACTCCACGCCTCCTACTTTCAAGGCTGTAATTTCGGTTTCAAGTGAAGCCAGTCGTTGATCCATTCTGTCCTGCGCCAAAGCACTCTCGTCGGCCATACGACGTTGCTGTTCGCGGAGATTCAGAAAACTTTCTTCAAGACTCTTGATCCGCCATTCCGTACTCGCCGAGACAGTGGCCGCATCTTTTTGGGTAGTGACGCAACCGACAAGAGACAGGCCAAGCATAACGAACAAAATGAGCTTCAGTGTTTTCATCAATGGTTTCTCCGCATTCTCACGATTGAACATTCCATAGGAAATAGGCGATACAAGGACTTTTTGCAAGGAATCGATAAAAAGAGATAAGAGTCTCCATACAATGCAGCCCTTGCATGCCGGACGATTTTCAGGCAGAAAAAGCGCGCACACATCTGGTGGGCAATGCACAGAAAATCGGAGTTCCAATCAATCATGAGTACACAAGAAACCCTGACCATGATCGCATTTCTGCTGGTACCGGCTCTTTTCAGCCTGCTCGGCATGGGAGCCATCGGCAGTCCGGCTATCGCTGTTCTCGGCGAGATGTCCGCAAAAACAAAGAAACGTGTCTTTTTTGACAAATACGCCCAGCAGATCGGATCTATGGGGCTTATCCTCCTCATTCTTCTGCTGATTGTCCAAGGCGCCGCATACGGCGTGGCGCTGACCAAATTCCCTCAATACATACACGCACTGTTTACTTTGGAGTCACCACTCCTGAACACGTTCGCGGCATTCGGTGTTTTTGCCATCTTCAGTATTATCTATTTCACGACCTGGACTAAAATGCGCAACACCAAAGTGCTGCACATATCTCTTGGCATGATAGCCGCACTGGCAGCACTGACCTGCGTAGCTTTGGCCATACCAGCCAAAATAGCCTGGATGCTCTCGCACAGCACCCCAACGGATGAGACACTGTCCGCAGCCACGGCAATGATTCTCCCCATGTCCATCATGTACGCCCTTTTGACCATGGCCGCAGCCGCCGCTTTAAGCGCGACCTATCTGGTTCTTCGACGCAACAAAGATGATTTCGGTCGTGACTATTACTCCTTTTCCCTGAGATTGGCCGCCCGCTGGGCCACTCTGCCAATGCTCGGTTTCCTGGGGTGCCAAGTATGGCTATACGCCACTCTGCCAGCATCGTTCAAAAGCATCGTCACGGGAACACCGCTGGCCTTTGTCTGGAGTGGCGTAGTTGCCTTGGGAGCCATCTGCGCCCTTATCTGGATCCTTATCGCCCGTAACGAATCTCCACTCAGGCTCAAAGGACTGACTTTCCTGACCCTAACACTGTTCTGGTTCATGCATACCCTGAACATTATGGTCGCAGTGAACCTCTTGACCCTGCTCTAATTTCAGCATTCCATTCAACGCCAAAAAAGGCCGGAAAGCATGCGCTTTCCGGCCTTTTCATTCGTTTTTACAGAAACACTATTTGCTACAGGACAATGCACCGGTCACGGTCAACGGTTCCGGCTTGCGCCCGAGCTGTGTGGACAAGCTGTAAATCTCATGCGGGTCCAAAATCAGCACCACGGAACCATCACCCATGATAGTCGCACCGGACAATCCTTTCAAATTGAAATTGTTGAGATACTGCCCCAGTGGCTTGATAACTATCTCCTGCCGTTCGAGAAGTCGGTCCACGACCAACCCAAGACGTCGATCATTGTCCTGAATGACGACCATGGGAAGAACATCCCTGTCATCCATGGACTGCGGCAGATCAAGCAATTCAGCCAACTCCACCACCCCAGGACTTCTCCACGCAAGGTAACTGCCTTCCTGTTGTTGACATCGGACAGCTTTTCCACCTCGATCTTGGTGGTTTCAGAAACAGCATCAAGTGGAATAGCGAATGTATCGCCTGCTACCTGCACCATGAGTGCGTCGATAATGGCCAGAGTCAAAGGAAGAGTCAGGGTTAATTTTGTGCCCTTGCCCACTTCGGACTGAGTGTGCACACTGCCCTTGAGATTCTTGATATTGGTTTTGACCACGTCCATGCCCACACCTCGTCCGGAAATATCCGTAACCTTCTCGGCAGAAGAGAAACCAGGGGCAAAGATCAGATCCAAAGCCTCACGATCATCCATGACATTGGCTTCTTCTGGAGTGATGACGCCCTTGCGGATGGCAACGGCCTTCAGCTTTTCAGGGTCCATACCTCGTCCGTCATCCTCGACTTCAATGGCAACGGAATTTCCCTTGTGGTATGCACGCAACCAGACATGCCCTTTGGGCTTCTTGCCCAAACGAACACGCTCTTCTTCATCCTCCAAGCCATGATCGACCGCATTCCGAACGAGGTGAACCAACGGATCACCGATCTCTTCTACAACGGACTTGTCAAATTCAGTCTCTTCGCCTTCCATAATCAACTCGACCTGTTTGCCGGACTTACGGCTCAGATCCCGAACAAGACGAGGGAAACGGGAAAAAACAGTCTGCACAGGTACCATGCGGACCTTCATGATTGTGTCCTGGAGATCATCTGAAATACGGGCCATCGCATAGGTCGTCTCAGTCAACTGCTGCGCGACCACATGCACCTCTTCCTGTCCCTCCTCAAGAGCACGGGCAAGCATGGCGTACCTGTTTCTGTTGATGATCAACTCACCAATGACATTCATCAAATGATCAAGTTTGTGGTGATCCACACGAATGGTACTCGACGCCTTGGGACGTACAGGAGGCGGATTGACCGCGCCGCTCTTTCTGCCAGCAGGAGCCGAGGCCGGAGCTGATGCAGTCTTGGCAACAGGGGCCGGAGCCGGAGTAGCCTTCTGCACTGGCGGTTCAGAAACCGGCACAGGGGCCGGGGAGGGCTCTGGAACAGGTTCAGGAGCGACCTGTGGAGCAGGTTTCGCTGTCTTGACCGTATCAGATTTGCCCATATTCAACGTGGGATCTTCGACCGGAGCTCCGGTAAGCATTTCCAAGGCTTTCAGAATCATGTCCTTGAGAATGGCAAATTCCTGATCCAAAATATCCAGCATCAGAGTGAAGTCCATATCGGTCTTGCGTCCCTGATCAATCAAGCCGACGGTGCGAGAAGAATACTCCTTGATCTCATCAAGCCCCATATAGCCGGTGGAATTCTGAATGGTTTGGAATGTTCTAAACAATCCATCCACGATATCAGTCTGACCTGCATCCTTACGCAGCAGTCCAAGAGCAACCACCGCCGCTTCCAACTGCTGGTTAATGGTCTGAACAAACAGAGCCACATCCTCGGGATCATAATCACCTGCGGAAACAGAAGCCTCTTCTTCAGGCGAAGCAGTCTCAGCGACTGCCGGAGCCGTTGCCTTTTCTGTCCCGGAAGCGGAAGGCTCCTCGACAGAGGATGCCTTGGAATCGGGAAAAAGCCCCTGCACGGCAAATACATCACCGTCTTCAGTCACTTTTTGCAGTACCTGCGCCATCACGCTGGTATCCAGAGGCTCGACCCTGTTGGTCTCAACGTCCACTTTGCCGACCAGAGCCTCAATAAGGTCAACGCTCGCCAACAAGAGATCTATCAATCCCTGGCTGGAAGCAATCTCACCTTTGCGAACCTTGTTCAACAGGGTTTCGGCCTCATGGGTCAAGGAATTCAACTCCTTGAACCCGATAATGCCACTATTCCCTTTCAGGTTATGGAAATATCTGAAGGTATCGTTAATCAGTTCTTCACTGCCGTCAGGATCCCCTTCCAAAGAGAGCAGACACCGATTGAGATTTTCAACAATTTCATGAGCTTCTTCAAGGAAATCGGCCAGGTGCCCTTCGCCAACAGTCGTCAAACCGTATGGCGTGGTATCAAAATCGGGGTCCGGCTGGGGATCGAACATTTCTTTTGCGACCATTTGAACAGGTTCCTCCGCCACGGATTCAGGTTCAATAACAATTTCGGCTTCGATAACAGGGGCAAATTCCGGCTCTGGTTCCGACGGGACAGACGTCTCTTCCAAATCTCCGACCAACGCAGCTTCAATCTGGGCAATGATAGGAGCGGTATCAACATCCCCCTCCACGCCACTGGTTTCCAGATTATCCACCATGGTTCTCAGGGCATCCGTTGCTGAAAGAATCAAGTCCATGATCCCACTGGTGACTTTCATGGACCCCTGACGGAGTTCATCAAGTATGTTTTCCGCTTTGTGCGCCAATCCATTAATCTTGTTCAAACCAAGAAAACCCGATGCACCCTTGAGAGAGTGCATGGGCCTAAATATTTCATTCAGCAAACCAAGATTGTCAGGGCTTTTTTCAAGCTCCAGCAGATTTGGTTCAATGGTTTCCAAGTGCTCTTTCGCTTCAACGAAAAAGTCGGTCAAGATTTCCGGATCAAGAAAGTCCTGGCTCATCGAAGTACCTCTAGCAGCATCGTCCCGCCTCACAGGGAATGGCAAAACCGTTTATGCCGCCTTGGTTGTATTTGTATCACTTAGCCATTGCAATATGCCCTAGCCCAACAGCATCTTGACGTTTCTTACAAGCTTTTCAGGCTGCGCCGGTTTAACCATGTAGAGATTTGCCCCCACGGTCAAGCCGGTTTGGACATCTCTGTCCTGCCCTTCCGTGGAAAGAACAACAATAGGAATATCGCGGTAAGCCGCCTGCTCCCTGACGGTTTTGATAAATGTCAATCCGTCCATACGCGGCATATTGACATCTGAAACGATGAGATCAACTTCAGTCAGACTATAGAGCTTCTCCAAACCGTCCAACCCATCTTCCGCCGTGGTTACCTTGAAGCCTTCCTTCTTCATGATAAACGCCACAAGATTTCTCACGGTCTTCGAATCGTCCACTATTAGAATATGTTTAGCCATTACTCCCCCTTGATATCACGGGCGCACCCAAATTATCAATTTCATATACAGACTGATTCATTTTCATTCTTCCTTCTTATAAATGATCGCCCCTGGATAATGAATCGGTTTAAAAGCACGTGTAATATTGTGCAGCGACTCAGAATGCCCGATAATCAAATACCCGCCTGGAAGAAGGTTGTCATAAAATGCGTTGATAACGTGCTTTTTCATCGCATCATCAAAATAGATTATGACGTTTCTGCAAAAAATAATCTGTGACCGTTCCACCCGTTTGAGCTGCATGCGGTCTTTGAGATTTATCTGTCCAAAACTGACCAGACGTTTCACCTCGGATTTGATTTTGTTCTGTCCTTCTTCCGAATCAAAATACCGAGATGCTATTTCCGGAGGGGTACTCCTGAGTGTGTAATCATTATACACTCCCCTGCGAGCTGAATCCAAAACACGCTCCGAAAGATCATTGGCTGTAATCCTGATATCCCACGCAGCAATCTCCGTCCTGAGAAGTTCGTGAACGATCATGGATATGGTATACGGCTCTTCCCCTGTAGAACACCCCGCCGACCAGATGCGAAGCCTTCTTCCATTCCGACGACATCCGGCAAGCACTTCACTCAAGATTTCCTGTTGAAACACCTGAAGCTGCGGCGGATTACGATAAAAACTTGTTTCGTTGGTCGTAATAACTTCAAACAATCTTTTGATCTCTGCCGAACGACTCACATCAAACCGGAGCAGATTGTAATACTCGTCAAAATTCTTGAGATTGAGTTTCTTGAGTCTGTTTCCCAACCTGTTTTCAATCAGGTATTTGCGATTGTCAGCCACATAGATACCACACTCGGCATAGATAAAATCACGCAGGTTTGTAAACTCCTGGTCCGTGATCTTGAGATCTTTGCCGAGGGATATGGTTTTGGAAAACAACGACGACATGAAGCCCCTACTCCTGCGCTTCCTGAATTCGGGCTATTGCCTCCTCAGCGGCACTCACAAGCTCATACTCATCACTGTTGGTCACTTGCAACAAGGCAGAAAATGCCTTGGACCCGCCGATATTACCCAAGGCTTCTATCGCCTTCATAACAACAAACCGATTGGAATCCTCCAGCATATCCACTATCAGCGGAACAGCCTCCTGCGATGAATGTTGACCCAGAGCATCCATGGCGCGAATTATGACCCAATCATCTTCATCGTTCAAAGCATCAATAAGATGCGGAATGGTGTCTTCGCCATAATGCTGCCCAAGAATTTCAACAACTGTCAGACGAACATCCTTGCTTTCATCATTAAGGCGCTGCAAGACCAACGGCAACCAAGCTCCCTTGTCGTCCGGAAATGCAGCAAGAGACTCAACCGCCACCCGCCGTATATCCGACTCCTCGTCTTCCACGGCATGCTGTAGAATAGCAAGATTGTCCGCAGAGCAAAATCTGCCCAAAGCATATACGGCCATGAGACGATTTACCGGGTTCTCACTGGTGAACATCTCCCTGAAGCGATCCTGCACATCGGCAGTGCCGATGGCTATGCACGCTTCCAGGGCAGCCTCCTTCACATCATCATATTGATGATCAAGCAATGGGAAAATATCATCCGCAACTTCGGCTAGTTGGAGCTTTTCACCAAGCAGGTACACGGCACTCTTCAAAACCGTACCATCAGTATGCTCGTTCAACACCTTGATGAAAAAGTCTTTGGTCTGCGGTCGTCCTCTGTTAGCAACAACACTGACAATCTGCCGCTGCAAGGGGAGGCTGACTTGCCAAAACGCATCCATAAGCACCTGACAGATGTCATTCTGCTCAACACATTCTGTGGGTGCAATCTGTGACAGCACCTGAACCGCGACCTTTGCCACCCCCTGGTCTTCACCAAGCAGGCCGACCTTGAGAGCCTCAGTCAGACCGATTTCAGCCAGGAAAGAAATAATGAGTTGCAACCGATCCTGATCCACATCCTGATCCAAGGCCCCGGCAATCTGCAAAATACCTCTGGACGCTTCTTCTCCGCCGACATAGGCCAACCCCTGAATAGCAGCATCCTGGATTTCCACATCTTCATCCCGAAGCGCCACCAACAGGTACTGACGAAACCGCTCACGTTCATCGTCACTCAATAGAGTAAGCGATTTACCGCCGAGAATTTTAACCACGGCTTTCACGATTTTATTCCGCAACGCTGTAGGAGAATCACTCATACGTTTAAGCAGCATGGTCACGGCTTTGACGTTGCCCAATTCACCAAGCGCATCGATAATCATAGAGGCAACAAGGTCCGAAGCGGAATCAAGCGCCTTGACCAGCGCATCCACCGAGCTGGCGTGTCCAATTTTCGTCAACGCCTCAATCACGGAATATTGCACCCACTCTTCGTCGCCGATAGCCTGATTGAGACTGGGGATAGCCTCAGTCATACCCAACTCGCCAAGGCTGACTGCCGCCTGATACCGGACGTTAACCTCGGGATCTTTAAGCAGGGCATTACACAATGGAGCAACGGCCAGAAGACTTTTGGTAGAACCAAGAATATCCGAAATGAAAATTCTGATATCCGCATCCTCATCATGGATCAATTCCACCAGTGAAGAAAGGTCTTGGTTGCCCACTTCACGGAGAATATCCATGGCAAGATTACGGACGGGAGCATCGTCGGAACGCAGAAGAGGGATCACGGCCTGCACAACTTCCTTGCCGCCGATCTTACGCAGGGAACTATCCACGGCTTCCTGGATGCCAAGATGATTGGTCTGTAGCAATTCGGCCAATTTGGGAACGGCTTCCACACAGTTGTTTTCACCTGCTTTGAAAGCACTCTCCCGGACAACCTCTTTATTTTCGCTCCCTAAAAGCACTATATATTCAGAGCATTCCACCATAATCTCAGTCCCCCATACAGGTTTCAAGACTCACTCATCAAAACCTATTTATACAAATTAGCCATGATGGATTCTGCCATGTCGTCCAGATCAACAATCTCATCCGCCAGACTTTCATCGACAATGGCTTTAGGCATACCGTACACAACACACGTGGAGTCGCTCTGAGCCAAAGCGCGCCCTCCCCTTGCCTTGAGATCACGAATACCCTCGCATCCATCATTCCCCATACCTGTCAAAATAACGCCAAGTCCCCGTTTCCCAACAGCCGCTGCCACGGAACTGATGAGAACGTTGGCTGATGGCTTATACAAAGCGTCACTGGGCTGGTCCGTAACAACCACATCAATGCGGCTGACCTTCTGGTCCAATACGATATGTCTACCACCAGGAGCCACATACGCATGCCCCGGTCGAAAGATGTCACCTGTTTCAGCTTCCTTAACAGTAATCTCACTGACGCCGTTAAGGCGCTCGGCAAAAGGACCGGTAAAAGCCGCAGGCATATGTTGCGCAATAACTATCCCAGCAGGAAAATCTGCCGGAAGCGAGGACAGAATTTTCTGAACGACAGGAGGACCGCCCGTGGAAACACCAATGGCTACGACATCTCGAACGGGACGCCCGTCTGCACGAGGTCGCACCCTGGGCGCAGGCTTTTTTCGAGCGGTCGGACGTGCCACATGACGCATTTTACGCATGGCCACGGTTTTAACCCGCTCGATAAGATCCTTTTCAATCTTGATAATATCCAGAGAAACCTTGGAAAGCTGTTTGGGGATAAAATCTACCGCACCAAGTTCCATGGCTTTCAAAGTGGCCTCTGCACCTTCAGTCGTCAGCGAGCTGACCATAAGCACAGGGCGGGGCGATTCCATCATGATATGACGAAGGGCGGTCAGGCCGTCCATTTTCGGCATCTCGATATCCATGGTGACCACATCGGGATTCAGCTCACGCACCATATCCAGGCCTTCCTGACCATTGCGCGCCACGCCGACCACGGTGATACCCGGGTCCTTGTCGAGCATCGTGCTGATGGCTTTTCTCATGAAAGCGGAATCATCCACGACGAGAACTTTAATCACGTATACCACTCCTTAGCGTCTGCCCTGCCGACATCCGTTCGGCAGCAATTCCTGTCACCCGCCAACTCCCGACGCACGAGAATCATTTTGTCATTCAATCTCCAATCTTAGGCAGCTTTATGCCCTTTGTCTACAACCTTGAAGAAACATGCAATTTTTACCTTGCCTTTTTGTCAGCGAAGAGCTAAATCCCTCTCTCGACAGCGGGATGTGGCTCAGTCTGGTAGAGCGCTGCGTTCGGGACGCAGAGATCGGAGGTTCAAATCCTCTCATCCCGACCAGAAAAATCAAGGGTTTATGACAAATCGTCATAAACCCTTTTTTGTTTTTGCTAACCTATTGCTAACAACAAGCTTGTTTTAAGCCTCTCCACAATCAGTATGCTGACAGTGTAGCTTCGAGCTCTTTCTTCACTTCAGCCCGCAGTTCGGCTGGCCCGATCACTTCAGCATGAGAGCCTAAAGAAAGTATCCATTTGATTACTTCGTAGCGACCAGACGTTTTCAACTCTACGATGACAGCACCATCAGGCTCTTCAGATGCGATCCGTTCATTGAAGTATGGACGCTCTTTGATATATTTAGCTTGATCTGCTGACACACGGACTATTGCTTCGATGGGATCACCGGCAATAAGGCCGAATGCTTCGTTAAGCCTTGCATCTGCATCAAAGTCTTTTGGTTCCTCAAACGTGTCGTCGGTCAGAGTTATCTCTTGAACTCTCTCAAGCGCGAGGATGAGGGCTTCGTCAAATGAGGGCATCCTGACAAAGAGATATATGCCGCCTGAGTATTCAAAAAAGGACAACGGATCTATTTTTAATCTCGTTTCTTTGTCCTGGTTGAATGAGTAATAATTAACAAGGCAGGTCTTACGCTTGAGCATGGCTTCTACCAATGAGTCGAGTATGGCCTCTTTCCCAGAGTAGTCTTTTGCGAATTTATCGGAAGAGCCGAACAAAGGCTCCAGCTTGCTCAATGAAGCGAACAACCCTTCCGGTACAAATGCATCAAGCCGTGAAAACAGACGATCGAGAGTCCTCTCAATTTCCGTTCCTTTAAAGAGTGTGGCCTGAGATCGCAAAAGCTGGAGTGCTACGATATCAGGAAGCGATATGGTGAAGTCCGGTAGATTTAATCCAGCTAGTTTTTGCCGAGAGGCCTCATCAATTTTCCACCTCTTGGAACGCTCACCATAAACCTTGTCTTCATAGACCAACACACCAATCGCTTGAATGGTATCAAGCATACGGTAGGCAGCTTTTCGGTCCTTCCTTCCGAGCACTTCCATAAGTTCGTTGATTGTAGTGCCATTCACTTTGCTCAGGGCTTGAATACCCTTGAAAAGCTGGATTATCTGTGTTCCGCGCATCTTTCCACCGTCTGGCTATAGTTCGAACGCTTCCCCATCATCCAGCACCTGGACATTGGAGAAGTGTTCTTCATAGTCATTTTTGTGCTCGGTATGGAGCGGGATAACCGTTTGAGGCTCGACAGAATCAACAAAGCGTATCAAGTCTTCGCGCACAGCATGCCCACTGGTGTGGATCAGCTTGAATTTTGAGTTCTCACGTTTTTTCAAACTGGCCGCTTTTCCGTTGTAATGAGGAGTACCCTCTTCAAGATATCCGGCCCACTGAGAATAGATGATCGTTGAGGATGTCTCCGGGAGCTTGCCGAGAATGTCAGACAACCAATGATCGCTCAACTTAATGAGATAGTTCGAAGGAGAATCAAGGATATCTTGCACCCAAAGCTCGTTCTCGGGTTTATACAAATCTCTGATGAAACTACCAAAGAACTCAGCATGCTCTTTCACATTTCGATAGTAACCAGATGCAGGCCTATTGTGAGAGAGCACCTGTACACCTTCCCAGTTAATGTCAGGGATGCTGGTTGAAACCTGCTGAGCCAGCCTCAATATCCATGCTGTGTAAATGTCTACAACAAATGTTCTTCCAGACCTCTTGGCAGCTCGAAATGCAGAAACCATTCGATCGATATTCTGGGCTGAACAATTAAGACAGACTATCCCACTTTCCGTCTTGATAGCTTGGACAACCCCTTCTTCAACTTCGCTCTCACTGGAGAATTGGGAATTTCCTCGATGCATCATCGTACCTTCGAGAAGAAGAGCGTCCATTTTCTTCGGTAACTTGGTGCATAGATAATCAAAGGTCTTTGCCTTCCTGCCATGAGCACGAAAATCACCCGTGTAATATATGGTCTTTCCTCCAGCTTCCAGCAAGAATCCAAAGGCATCAGGGGACGAGTGGTCAACCAAATATGGAGTGACGGAAATATCTCCAACCTGGAAGGTCTTACCAGCCACCAGCGATGTTGGTTTATGCGCCAACAAGTCACCTTCCTTTGTGAAGAGCCTCAGACTTTGCACGAACTGCCAAGCCACTTTCCCCATGTAAAGAGGAACACTCTCTGGCAACGTTTCGATCAGTCCATAGTGGTCCTGATGGCTATGCGAGATCAGCACGCCATCATAAGATTCAATGTCAGCAGGAAGTGCAGCTAGGGAGTCATCAAGCGGCGTTCCGGCATCAAGTAGGAGGCGAGTGCCTTTGTGTTCAACTTCGACGCAACTGCCACCAATTTCGTTGGTGCCGCGGTGGATGGTTATTTGCATACTTTTCCCTCTTCATTGTCGATCATTTTTACCGCCTCAGTTAGCAGCCAAGCCAAATCATCCATCCCATTTTGGTAGTTCAAAAAGGCGTCTCTGCCGTCAATTAAATATACATTTTCCGCAGCCTCGCTCTCGCCTACCGGGCAGGCGCTTTGTTTGATCCAGACCCCATTACCTTTATCGAGACAAGGTTCCAACCATACATCATTTGTACGCACAGCTATATTCATGACGCTTGAGTCATCACTATCTCCGACAATGAGGATCGGCACCTCTGGAACAATATCTATAGGCTTATCGAAAGATATACCGAAAATTTCACCCATGGTGTCAGCCACATCACCATAGGCAGTAAGGATTTGGTCCTTTCTTTCCTCTAACTGCTGTCTATACCTGCCCACCTGACAAACAACCTTTGGCCCCTTGCTGTCTTTTGTGCAACGGATCCTATTGTCCTTTCTACGTTTGCCTTCAACAAAGAGAAGCCGTCTTTCTTTAGGAAGGAGGAAAACGAGGTCTATCTTGTCAGCTGCGCGTTCAGTCCCGTTTTTATCCAAAGATGCAAAACGTGCTTCGATGTCGACAAGAAGCAAATCCGTTCGCTCCGCTGCTGCATATGAAAATGGCTTGAATACTTTGGAAAGCTGATAGCCTTCACGACTGTGAGACATTCCACGGTCCTGGCAATCATCCAGTAGGGAATCCATAGATATTCCCTGACCTGTCAGTCTACTAGCATGAGGGAATCCGTTGAAAGACGCTTCCTTCCCTTTCGCTTTTTTTGCTCGTTCGTCCAAAAAATAGTCGTTGCTTTTAAAATATCACGGGTTCGTTTAAAAGCTCGCTGACCTCCAAAATAAAAGTCCATATTATTTTCTCGAATTGCAGGAAAGATTTCTCCTGCTAGAACTTTTCTGCGGATTTCATCAAAATTTGGATGGGCAGTGAACTGTTTAGCGTAAGGGAAAATACGTTTGAATTTTCGATAAATGCCTGTGTTAGCCATGTGTATCCGACTTCCTTTATACATTTATTCCGATCGTTTTGTTTATGTCGCGTTGGATGGGTATTAACAGTACCCTCCTCATGTTAAGGATGTCTCGGTAATTTCGATCCCACCATTCTTTTCTTTGTAGAGCATATGGTGGAGATGGATTTCATCTTGTTCAATTGGAATGATGCGGTCATCGAATTTTGGAGTCTTTGCCCCATCGCCCATAAGAACGATACAGTTGAGCTTCAACTTCGCAGGCAATTCACCAGTATAGCCGAAAACTCTATACCATTCGGCTCCAGACTTACTTCTAAGCAACTCTCGAAGAAAGATTGTGTATGCGAGACCTTGCTCAATTGGTGCCTGTGGATTTGAAATATTAGGCTCTTTAAGTTCAAAAACTGAAAGAGTTGGACGCCCTGTTCCTACACGCGCAAGTATATCGATACCTCCTCCCGATGTACTATATGCTAAGGAATCCTTTTCGCTCGCCTTTAATGGGGTTTTCATTTGAAATCTTGCGACATTGGCAATCTTTACGGGCTGCACCCCTGAAAACGTACCTTGAAATTTTGATTCTTTATCCTTCTTCCCCATTTCCGAGAGAATCATGCACTCATATTTGTGCTCCAACTGCCTTGGCCTGCTGTCAGCACCCAGCATCGAGAAATGTTTTCTGAAGCCTGCCGCTTCCGCCCCACTCCAATTGACGTTCTTATGGGCACAGTCATAGTTGAACCATTCCATATTGCTATTAGTATAATCGTTCGAGCCATGGGAAGTGCTGAGCAATACAGAATCCTTATTCACTTTAATCCCGGCAACATTTTGTCCCATATATCTTAATTGAAACGAGTTGGCAGATCCTTTTGCATCACCAGCAGTCGAGTATAGATAAAGTGGAGCCCACTCGTTAAAGGTAGACTTCTTAGCCTTGATCTTCTCAATATTGTTTTCGATAGAAGAAGAATAACCAGCGTAGACATCTTCCCACTCGTTTTTTGCTTCTTTCAAAAGGGCAAGCGCCTGCTCTCTTACTTGATTGATCTTATCCATTTCAATGTTCATACCATTCTCCTAAAAAACTCTTTCCAATGTTCATTACTGACTCCATCGGAAGTCAGCAGCAAACAGCATTCTTCTATAGCAAAACCGATTGGTATCAGAATTTAACTTAAAAGAACACTTTACAAATGAGGCTGCAATCGCATGAGGCAACCTTTTCAAAAGGATCTTTTCCGCGTCCTAAGGATGAAGCTATTAATTCTTCATTGGCAATATCCATACATATTATACACACCAAGCGTGGCGTTTTTGGCCCCACATAAAAAACTATTTTGATGGGGCCAGAAACGCCCCACTTGATTGCTAGCCTGTCGTTCAAAGGCTCAAGAAAATGTTCCCAAAACGAGCCATTCGCCTAAATCAGACAGGAGATACAAGCTATGCAGGATGACTTTGATGCCTTGGCCAATGAAAAGATTCCACCATTCGATTTGATTGCTGAACATGCAGTGCTTCAAGGAGTGCTGCTGCGCAATTCAGTCTTCCATGAAGTTGCTGATTTTTTAAATCAACAATCCTTTTACAGCCGCGACAATGGAAACATATTTACAGCAATGGAGACATGTTACGACAACTATGAACCGATCAACTCACACACTGTCCAGAATGCTCTAGAGGAGAGCAATCTAAACATCTGCCTCAGTAATTTTCTAGATCCACTCATCCCAGATGAAAGGGCATTGCCGCCTCACGACATAGTAGAATACGCAAAAAAAGTCCGAGACAAAGCAACTCTCCGTGGACTTATTCTATTGGGCAACAAGATAGTAAACATAGCGTGTAACTCTCATGCTCCTCTGGTCGCGTTAGATGAAGCTGAAAAAGAAATATTTCTGATTAAGCAAAAATCAAAACAATTCAAAACCTCACCTGCAACGAAAGTCATAAACTCTGTTTTCGAAACTATTACGAATAAATACGAACAGAGAGATGAATTGTCTGGGCTCAAGACAGAATTCGAAGATTTGGACTCCCTGCTGACAGGTATACAAAATGGAAACCTGATAGTTATCGCGGGGCGGCCTGGCAACTGCAAGCGAGCCCTAGCGCTGAATATACTTTTGAAAGTGGTACTGTCAGACATCCCTGCTGTTTGCTTTTCACTTGATACGCATCATGATCAAATAATGGAAAAACTGCTCGCGATAAATGCAGGGGTCTCGCTTATGAAGATCCGAACAGGGCAACTTGATGATGAAGATTGGGAAGCCCTATACGATTCGGCCAACAGGATATCCAACAGCAGCTTGTTTTTTGACAGCACAACAGCCTTATCTCCATTGGAGATAGCCTCTCGCATAAAGCACATAAAAAAGGAACATGGCATCAGCCTTGTTGTGATCGACCGTATGCAGTTGATGAAGGTGAAAGAGAAACCGATAGATAACCCAGAACTGGAAGCTGCCGAAATCTCTCATGCACTCAAACAATTGGCATCTGAATTGGACATTCCCATCATTGTCCTTTCGGAACTCGATCCGGAGGTAGATAAACGAAAATACAACCAGCCAGAGTTATCAGACCTCCTTTACTACGGGGCCTATGAGCAGGCTGCGGATGCGATCATACTTACATACCGAGATGCCAAGTACTACGAAGGCGATGAATCTAAGACGGATGGCGTAGATATTTACGTTGCAAAAAATCGTAATGGCCCTTGCGGCAAAGCTGAGTTGCTTTTCCATCGCAGCTCTCTGCGAATTCAAAACTTGGGTACTTTAGACCCTCTTTTCGATGGCTAAATAATCATCCAGTGTATGGATTATTATACAAACCTTAAACAACATAAATGGAGAGATTATGCGTAGACTGATGCTTACAATGATTCTGATCCTGTCGCTTTCAACAATCTGCTCTGCACAATCTTTTGTAGAGGACTTCAGAGGAGTTCCCTGGAATGTTACTTTCGAAGATTTCTCAGCTCAATTCCCAGTGGACATTAGCGCAACAGGTAACCCATACGCCGATACGACATGGTTCTACCTTAAAGGAGAAAACCATACCCTAGGAACTCTGCCGTTACGTAGGGTCGCATATGTTTTCAAAAGATTAGACCAGTATAAACGATTCAACGTAGGCCAATTAATTATAGATTTTGAACACGAAGAGTCGATGATTCAAACCCTGAATAACATTCTTGAAGTGGACCATTTCGTCCACAAAACTGGTGAGTTAATTTGGAAAAACGAAGCAACTAGAACTGCTGCAGTAGTTTCAAGGAGAAGCGAATACTACGTCGTTGATGTGTTTAAAATTAATAATTAAGCATGTGGAGCTCCCCTTTTAGCGCCAGAACTCTGGAAAGAGTTCTCGCATGCACTGTGCAACTTGATAAGAGGGGAGCCCCCAAAACTTTTCATCAGAATCGCCCCCGTTCTGCAAAAGGATGCTTATCTCTTCTGGACTTCGCCCATCAAATCTCAAATATTGCTGAATCCTATCCGGAGTAGCCAGCATCTGCCCGTTGTTGTGAGCCGACATCGTATTTCTAGACACACTTCCACCGACTGCATGAGCACATTCTAGCTCTTTCAAGCCGGAAGTATCCAGCGCCCCAACAGCCGCTAGCTGAACCAGCCCTGCTTTATAGGCGGCTACGGATGAACGAATCCGCCCTCTCTGCTGTTCAAGCTTTGTTTTTAGTTCAATGTATCTTTGCTTTTCTTCAGACAAATCAGAGAAAGAAACACGACAACCGCCGCTCTGCGTTGTAGTTTTCTCTTTATAATTCTCTTCTTTTGTCTCTTTGGGTGCATCATTCTGCGCGGGTGTTGAGCATGTCTTTGCATCTCTCGGCGCATCATCCTGCATGGTTACAGGGCATGATTCTGCATCCCCAGACGCACCATTTTGCACCCCTTCCTCAACCAAGGCTGGATGGAGGAGGAAGTAGTAGGCATTAGCTTTTGGCCCCAACTCGGATTCTATAAATCCTTCGGCCTTCAATTCTGCTAATAGATTCTGAGTTTGACGTTTTTTCAGCCCGACCTCTTGGGCAAGCGTGCCGACTGCCGGATATGCTCGACCATCTGCCCCAGCATATTGGGCCAGCCTTGCCCATACGAGCTTTGCACCGTGCGAGAGGCCGATATAGCGCATTAGGGTGTTCGGTATAACAGACACCCGCCTAAACTGCTTGTAGGGGCTGAAACGCTTTCCTATGCCATCTTGAGACTGCATGGCTGGCCTAGGAGTTGATTTCCATGGAATCGACGGTCTCGACGGTGTAGGCATTGGCGAATGCCTCAAGGTCTTTAATGTCATAGAAGACCCTGCGGCCGATCTTCTTATAGCGGGGGCCACGGCCATGGCAACGCCACACTTCGAGAGTTCCGGCACTCAAACCCAATATCTTTGCCGCGTCCTTAGTATCTACTCTGCTTATCGTCATGAAAAAAATCCTTTGTTCAAGTGTATTAAAGCTGAACAAAGGATTTAAAGAGCAATCCGGCTGATTGTTAGAACGCTAAATTTCGTTAAACTCAATCGGATGCAAATTGGTAAAAAATTGCATCCTATCTCATATGCAGGACCTCGGCGGCATCGATGCATTTCACCGTATTTCGATACCACTTCCGAAACACGCTCTCCTCAGTTGCGGCATATCCCAGCTTGGCAACATCGTAATGTTCTTTCAAACTGTTGATAGCCTCAATCTGAGTTGCCCCAAAATTCGGACTCTCATCACTATGGATGTAATCCCACAACCAAAGCCCAATGGCGCGTGGATTATCGGTTCCAATTTGAGTTGGAATTTTGGAATTCTTCTGAATCCCAATTTTCTCAATTTCCAGCATGTTGAATTCCAAATCCAAACCGTTTTCGTCTTTTCGAATTTCTTTATACATTTCAAGCTCTTTTTTTGTATTTCTAATTTGAGCTTGGATCTCAGAAATCGGGCGATCAAAGTCAATTGCGACCAACGCATCGTATCCGAATATCGGAAAGCCCTCATAGTCGAGCGATTTAATCCCGTTTTCAACCTCACATTCGGCAACAAAGCGGATCACCTCCGACCTCTCGCGCGGCTCATTTGGACGGGATAAAGGTTCATCGTTTTCAATTGCGCTCAACATCTCACTCGCAGAGTATGTGCGGTTGGATCGTGGACCGGAGATTTTAAAACCAAATCTATGTCGCGCCGTAAGATATGATGAATACAAGATGTTAAACCGCTCATATTCCAAAGCGACCTTTTTCTTGGATTTTATGGTCACTTGCTCGGAAAACAATTCATGATCCACAAAAGCATCACCATCCGTCATGAACGGAGGAAAGCCCAATTCTCTAAAATGGGTCTGAGTTCCTAAGAACAGCTTCTGCATCTCAAAGAATTCAGGATTTCTTCGAGTATATTCCCATGACCAGAAGCGATAAAAGCCCACATAGTTTAAGGTCTCAATTTCATCTGGGCTTAGTTCTCGGTTGAACTCATTCACGGTTTATCCCCTGACGTCTTCCGACGCTTTTCTTAGTCTTTTTTCAATTCACCCAGTTCAAGCTGAGTGTCACGAACTGTTCGGAGAATTATATCCAAAATCCTAGTTAACTGAGTTGCTGCTTTTAACCATGCCACTTCTGCTGCTTTGTCTCCTGAAGCATACCCCCAAACGTTTGATTCCTGATGTTCGGCCACTATGGGCAAAATAAATGAAATCGGCTGTGAGCCTCTAAGGTCCTGTACTTCAAGATCTACCCATGCAGCCCCATTCCACCACCCTTCAGTTTGGATAGATGCCGCCATAACAGATTGTTGCGATGACGCAGTAATCGCAACATCACTCCAAGGACCTACGGCATGAGCTTGCGCTTCAGTCGTTGCTGTTAAGAATGCTGTGGAAGATACAATTCGGCTACCAAATGATGCGCCAAGATTAATAATCCTTAAGCGTATTGTGACACGATTTGGAGTGACAGGGGAAAAGTAGTCCGACCATTGAATTGAAGAACCATATATTTTCTGAAGATCAGCTTTGATCTGAAAGGCTGTATTTGTTTGATCATTGGAAACCCTACCGTCAAAAACTGACAATAAGACTGGTGGGACTACTATCAGGTCAACTCGTTGGGTGCTGGATATTGTGGGATTGATAGACCGACTTGTTGCGCAGCCACTGATGAGACAAACAGAGAACATCAATACGAAAACGATAAAACAACTTATCACAGACACCTCCATTGTATATCAAAACGCATATACCTCAACATGTAGCACGTCAATTTATGCTACATTCGGCTCTATTCAATTTACTTTCCCATCAGCAACTCAGCAGCCCGATCACTGGCTTGTTTTTTGGTATCTGGCAGAAACTGCCCGTACCGCTTCGTCATGGATGAATCCTTGTGAGTCAGCAACTCCCCGATCATATCCAGTGAGAACTCGCCGGAGTTGGCAAGGGTCACGGCGAAATGGTGACGGAGGCCATGGAAGATTCTGAACTCCTTTGGGAGCTTCGCCTTTGTCTTAATTCGCTTCACTGCCGTGCATCCAGTTCGGAGCACCCCACCCTTTCCAGGGAAGATATACGGTGAATCTGGAAAATGCTCATTGCGCCATTGAATCTGAGTTGCAAGAACCTCTTTGGCCTTCCCGTTCATGGGTATTGAAACGGTCTTGCCACCTTTGGGAGAACGCAAGGTGATGAGGGATTGCTGAAAATCAACATCTCGATTCTCAAGTTTGAATATCTCTCCCCGACGCATTCCTGTGAACATGGCAAGTTCCAGCATCCGGCTCACGTCCTGGGCAGGCCATTCCTCAAGCACCTTCAAAAATCGCTTGAGTTGAGCAGGAGTGAGGTATTCGACCACTTCATTATCCCGCTTGGGCATCTGAATTGTAAATCCCAGAGGTTCACAGAGGCCATTCTTGACCCCAAAGTTGATAATCCTTCGGGTTATCTCCAAACCGCCCCAGATAGAGGCGGCAGACATTCCATCCATCTTCTTTTTGATCCGCTCCATGTCCAAAGGACTAAGCTTCTTCACGGGCCGAGAGCCAAGCACTGGGGCAACATGATTGTCATACCGCCCCTTGTCGATCTTCGCCCCCTTGGAAGCTTCGCCACGAATCTTAAAATATTCAGTGGCAATCTCACTCAAAAGGACATTGGCCTTACGATTCTCCTCACGAAGCTCTTTATGGGTTTTGACCTCCTCTCCATGCCGAGCCTTCTTGAGACGGTCAGAGCGAAGGTCTGCGGCAATCTGAGGGGTATATTTCTCAGACTTCCACCCTACCTTCTCCCATTTGAGCTTTCCGTCTAGGCGATAGGCAATGTGGTAGCAAACGTCGGGCTTGCCACGATACCGCTTGGCTTGGCTTTCATAATAGTAAACTCCTGGCCAACGCTTTTTGTTGACTAGCTGTTTTTGCCCTGTATTTCTTTTAACCATCGAACTACCATCCGGTATTAATCAACTTCTTTCCGAATAAAGGCACGCGGAGCATCCTCAATCGAATCACAATCTTCACAAAGACTGTCATAAAATTCTTTCTGACGTTGAAGATCTGCTTCAGTTGCGGGATTTCCAAGACAAGCGTCCTCAGGAAAATCTGACGGAATTCTGCCCTCTTTTTTCAATTCATGGACACAAACATGAACCGTATTACGCATAATTCTAACTTGTTCTTCTCTTGAACATCTCCAACCACCTGCTATCGGACTACGATCATGATGTCTTTTCAGAATAATTTGACAAACCTCTTCATATTCCTCTGGCCCCATACTAGAATTATTCTTCAAATATCCTTCTTTCAATTCTAACAAATGCGGATTTTGGACATACCAATCAGCCGCATGCCATGCGTCAATTTTAGCATCTAGCTCTTTCCAATTCTCAGGCATGATTAATCTCTCCAGCAATTATACGTACTCATTTTTGCTAACCTATTGCTAACACCTAGATCAATTTTAGGCAAATTACCCAAAACAGGAATAAACTCAAAAGCCAAAATAATTTTAGAATTATACAATTATTACAAAGTGCACAAAGGCTAATTAAACAAGGATAGATTTTGTTAAAGACATATCACGCTGCGTTCGGGACGCAGAGATCGGAGGTTCAAATCCTCTCATCCCGACCAGATAAATCAAGGGTTACAGGCATAAGCCTGTAACCCCTTTTTCTGTGGTAATACTGAGCGGTAATACCGGTGGTATCTTTTTAATACTGTCATTGACCATCTTTTTATCTTTAATTTGTGGCTGTACGCCTCATAAACTCTACCCTGTCCCACCGACTGGTTGGGTTTTATACTGCCAAAAAAAATAATTTCACAGACCCAGGGTGTGACGACTACACCTACCTTGCCAACCTCAACGAGATGGTAAACGGTAATATCGAATACGAACCGGAGCCAATCGGACAAGAAGAATGGGGTTCTCTCCCTGATGGCGGATATGGCGATTGTGACGACTATGCCACGACCAAACGGGCTGCGCTCATAAAGGCAGGTTGGTCGCTTGATCGAATACACCTTGCTACGTGCATCATGGAAAACGGATATTCAAACGTCGTGCTGATCGCAGCAGTCCTCATAGGGCCTTATCCACGGAATGCCCGTGCAGCCGTCAGGCCGGGATGACATAGTTCACCTCTATGGCTTCGACTTCCGCGATCGTTGTGGCGGCGTCCAGGGTGTCCTGGTAGGCCAAACGCTGGCCCTCGATGGAGCCGGACAGGGCCACCCAGGCCGCGCGGTTGGTGATGATGCGGTTGGTCAAGGTTGCGACGGTCATGCCGCGACCTGTGGCAATGGCACTAAGGAGTGGCACGGCTGTCTGATTGTCTGTGCTGTATGCCACAGCCTCTTGATACTGCTGATCCCAGGTTGCTATCTCCATGGCCCCATATTCTTCAGCTTGCGATTGGAGAATGGCGGCAGCCTGAAATATACCATCTGACTTGCCCCCAGCCTAGTTCCCCTAGGGGAAGCCGCATGACCAACGCAGGCGGCTTGTATCCCGATGAACTGTGAAGCCTGATAGTATTGTGTATGACTGCCACCAGTTCTCAATCATTACCTGAACTTCTTCCAACAAATAAAGAACTCTCCGTTCAGCAGCTCATCCCGCAACTTTCCGATGAAGCCTTCGCTGTAGCCGTTCTCCCATGGCTTACATGGTTCGATGAGAGACGTATTCACTCTGAAATCGTAAAGAGAACTCCTTTCAATTTGGGGGGAAATTTGGCATAGAGATCCCCTGTGTAAAGCATGATTTTAATTAATTCAAAGGGATTTAATATGACAATATTAGGAACAGCCAAAACTGCATCAGCAAAGAAAATGATGCTTCTTGGTGGTGGCGAACTTGGTAAGGAAGTTGTGATTGAAGCGCAGCGTCTTGGCATTGAGGTTATTGTAGTTGATCGCTATGAAGATACCCCTGCTATGCAGGTGGCACACTGCTCTTACACCATGTCCATGTTGGATGGCGATGCACTTCGTCGAGTTATTACAGAAGAAAAGCCAGACTATATTGTGCCTGAGATTGAGGCTATTGCTACGTCTACTTTGGTCGAGCTTGAAAAAGAAGGATTCAATGTTGTCCCTACTGCCAATGCGACGAAGCTGACAATGGATCGTGAAGGCATTCGGCGTCTTGCTGCTGAGGAGGTTGGCCTGACCACATCACCTTACCGCTTCGCCGATACAGAAGAAGAATACCGGGCGGCACTCGCTGAAATCGGTATCCCCTGTGTGATCAAGCCTGTCATGAGTTCTTCTGGAAAAGGGCAATCCACTGTGAAAAGTGAGGCCGATATCCAAAAGGCTTGGGATTATTCTCAGTCTGGCGGTCGTACTGGTGAAGGGCGTATCATTATCGAAAAATTCGTCCCTTTTGATTATGAGATTACGCTTTTAACCGTGCGCCACATTGATGGAACAACGTTTTGTGAGCCGATTGGACACCGACAAGAAGATGGGGATTATCGTGAGTCTTGGCAGCCACAACCCATGAGTGAGGCGGCCCTTGCGAAAGCTCAAGAATATGCACGCAAGATCACAGACGCCTTAGGTGGGCGTGGCCTTTTTGGAGTTGAACTTTTTGTTAAAGATGATGATGTTATCTTTAGTGAAGTTTCCCCTCGCCCTCACGATACAGGATTGGTGACTGTCATCTCTCAGGATTTAAGCGAATTTGCCCTGCATGTAAGAGCTGTTTTGGGCTTGCCGATTCCGGGTATTCGTCAATACGGAGCCGCCGCTTCGAGTGTTATTTTATCTAATGGCACATCAGACAAGCCCGCCTTTGGTGGCGTTGATATTGCGCTTCGTGAGGCAGATACAAAGGTTTTAATTTTCGGGAAAGGCGAATGTGCCGGTGTCCGTCGCCTTGGCGTTGCTTTGGCCCTTGCTGACGACGTTGAGGGTGCTGTAGAGAAAGCAAAAAGAGTTTCTTCTGCTGTAAATATTTCGTATTAATAGCCCTTTGAACCGATTTTATGACTAGGTAAGAATCTGTAGAGCGGGAAATTGGCGCTCGCTTCTTTTCCCTTAAATTTGACCAGTTCGTTGGAACAAAGCCGAGCGCGTATGAACGCACTGACCTGCCCCCCCGAAAGATGGCCCACATCGAATGTTAGTAGTATGGATCATCTTTCGGGGGGGCAGGTCTCATTGATCTTTTACCCCCGCACTATCACGACTTTTTCTTGTCAAATAGAAATTGAATCCACTTTGTTGGACCACTGAACGGCACGTAAAAGGTGATCCCTTCACTTTTGGTCACATGCCAGGGCACATCTCAGGCACCTTTTAGCTCCCTTTTACATGTGCAAAATAAAATAAATATCCACAATTACAGGCATGCAAACCTAATCGCATCCTTCAGGACGCAGAAACAGGAAGTTCAAATTCTCTCATCCCGACCAGATGAATCAAGGGGTTTCAAGCATATGCATGTTGCCCCTTTTCTATGGTAATATTGAGCGGTAATACTCGTGAAATCTTTTTGATACTATTATTGTAGAGGGGCGGCTCCTTGAAAAACAAAGGCTTACAGAATAAATCTGTAAGCCTTTGTTTTCTGGAAGTCCCTGGTTTCTAAGACCAGAGCACCATGCAATTTTCAGTTTAATCGGGCTCAACTACGCCGGGCAATTGCCCGGAAATTCCTGAGACCGTCCTTTAAAAACCAGGCTTGCAGGAGGCCGACTTGTTCATGTTGTCGAATTCGCTATGAACAAGGGTCGACATGGTGATATCTTTCCATATGTCACGAATTGTCTGCTTCTGTTTCTGTTGCCGCGCAATATAATGAGTATGGAGCAGGTCGTGAGATTTTTGCGAAAGGGGACGCTCCAGGAAATCCTTATAAAGATTCTGCACCATAGGGTTATTATGGGATTGGCGATACTCCGACTTCTTGTCGATTTCATAGAGAGTATCCCGGCGCTTGAGAGCAAATGGGAGGTATGCCTTTTTCGAACGAAGATGCCCGCCACCATCAACGCATCCGCCTGGGCAGGCCATGACTTCGATGAAATCGAAATCTGAACGCCCGGCAAGTACATCCTCAACCACTGTCCGAACACCTTTGAGACCATGACACATGGCGAGTTTGACTTCACCGATGTCTCCCCCAAGATCCACCACAGCCGACCGTATTCCTTCAAAACCTCGCAAGGCCGTCACTTCGATAGTATCCAGTTCCTTCCCGTTGACAGCGTGATACATGGACCGCACAGCAGCCTCCATGACACCACCAGTCGTGGCGAAAATGGCTCCTGCCCCGGAGTATCCTCCCATATACGGATTGTCGAAAGTGGACGGTTTCAGGGACTTGAGATCAATTCCCTCGCGTCTGAGCAGGCGGGCAAACTCTCGTATGGTAAGTACGACGTCCACGTCACGTGAACCGTCTTTTTTGAACATACTCCGCCCTGCTTCGTCCTTTTTGGCAATGCACGGCATGATGGAAACAACGCGCACCTTTGACGGATCAAAACCCATTTTTTCAGGTAGATATGTCTTCGCAATAGAACCAAAACATTGCTGCGGCGAGCGCGTGGAAGAAAGATGTGGAAGAATCTCTGGATAATGCTTCTCGGCAAAATTCACCCAAGCCGGACAACACGAAGTGAAGAGCTGACGCTTCCCTTCTCCGTACTTTTTGAGCAACTCGGTACCCTCTTCCATAATGACTATGTCAGCGGCAAAATTGGTATCAAGGACGATATCCGCACCGATGGCCCGAATAGCGGAAATGACCTGTCCTTCCACGTTCGTTCCAGCCGGAAGACCAAATTCCTCACCAAAACCTACGCGGATGGCTGGAGCGAACTGAAACACTGTAATGATTTCTGGATCATATAAATAGTCTACGACAGTTTCCGTTTCATCTTTTTCTCCGAGAGCACCCGTGGGGCAGACAAGGACACACTGCCCACAACTCACACATTCGCTTGAGCCTTGGGTCAGCCCTTGGCGCACGCCAACCCCGGCATTCATCCCCCGGCCAGCCATGACCAACGCATCCACTCCCTGGCCATCCCGACAGATTTTTACGCAACGATAGCACCGGATACATTTACCCATATCGCGGACAAAACCGGGAGCCGTGGCATCGACTTCACGTTGAGCATTTTGCGAATTAAAATAACGGGAATTCTGCAAACCGACAAACTGTGCCACGTCCTGTACTTCACAACTACCGTGTCGAATGCACGTGGCACATTCCTGATCATGATCAGCCAAAAGCAGCTCGACCTGAAGGCGCTGCATCTCACGCACTTGCCGAGTGCGGGTGAACACTTCCATCCCATTGAGCATTGGCGTGTTGCAGGCTGTAACGATACGCGTTTCATCCTTACCGTCGCAGCGAATTTCGACAAGGCACACACGACAAGTACCAGGCGTGTGGTCTATGTCCGCCAGCTCACACAATGTCGGAATATAATGACCGTTCCGGCGGGCTGCTTCCAAGATGGTTTCATTCGCTTCCAAAGATATCTCTTTACCATTTATATATGCATGCATGATCGACTCGCTTTGCTGGCGTTAAGCGCAGCCTTCGGGAATGGGATATTCAGTGACTAGGGCGTAGAGGCGATAGCAACGCAAACAGCGACCTGCTTCATGGTATGCTTCCTCGGCAGAGATAGTCTGCTCCACTTCATTGAATTTACTTTTGCGCGTCTCGGGATCCATCTCATGAATGGGAACCCGATAGAGATGTTTCACGGGTGTATCCAACCATTCATCGGTCATGGTTTTATATTTATTGATAATCTCGCGCATTCGGCTTCTGGGGAAAAAACGGATTCTGCCGAGTTGCAAATAATCGTCAATGGACCTGGCCCCTTTCAGCCCATGCGCCATGGCATGAATCAACGTTGAAGGTCCAAGCCTACAATCTCCACCAGCAAAAACGCCGGGGCGTGAAGTGGCGAGACTGGAGCTGTCGGCATCAACACATCCCCATTTGTCCATGGATATGCCATCCTCCGCCTTGAGACAGTCCCCAGCGACCCGCTGGCCAATAGCCGGAATCACTGTGGTTGCAGCCAGGCAATACTCCGAACCGGGAATGACTTCGACACCGCGCCGTCCCTGTCCATTCGCTTCTGTCTGACGCATTTCTATAAGTTCCACGCCTGCGACTGTTGCATCTTCGGACAGAATTTGTGCCGGGTTGGTCAGAAAATGAAAAACAACCCCCTCTTTCTCAGCCGCCTCAATTTCCTCATGGTCGGCCGGCATGTCCTCCTTTGTCCTACGATACACCAGATGAACAGAGTCAGCCCCCATGCGTAAAGCGGAACGGGCACAATCCATGGCCACATTCCCGCCGCCGACGACAACAACATCGCCAGCCAGATCCATGGGTTTGCCGCCTTCGACATGGTCATGCACACGCAGAAGAAACTCGATGCCGGACTCATATCCAGCAAGAGAAGTATCTTCACCTTTCACATTCAACAATCTCCCTTCAGCGCAACCCAACCCCAAGAAGACCGATTTATAACCGCGCTCGAAGAGGCCATCGACATTAAACTCCCTTCCAAGTTTCTGACCATAAAGAAAACGCCCGCCAAGTCGCTCGATGATATCCGTCTCGGATCGAAGCACATCCTTGGGTAGCCGATAGCTGGGAATACCGATGGAGGCCATTCCTCCGGCTTGTTCCTGCGCCTCAAAGACGTCGACAGTATATCCCTTGAGTAAGAGATGATAGGCGCAACAAATGCCCGCTGGCCCTGCACCCACCACAGCCACTTTGAGGTCTTCAGGATGACGCTCAGAGATCAGTTCTTTGGAAAAAAGTTCGCTATGCAGTCCTTGCTCGTGATCCGCGACGTAGCGCTTGAGGGTTTTGATACCCACAGGTTCGTCCACCTTGGAACGCTGACAGGCCATTTCACAGAAACGGACGCAGACACGGCCACACGTGGCGGCCATGGGATATTTCTGAAGAATAACGCCCAGTGAATGGGAAGGTTTGCCATCTTTGATGTAATCAATGTAGCGCGGCACGTCGATTTTTGCAGGGCATGCCTCTGTGCAGGGTGAAGTCACATAGGTCATGGTATGCTTGGCCGGAAGCATATGCTTGTTTCGCTCCAATTGATCGCGAAAATGAGCCAGGGCTGCCAGCAAAGCGCGAGTACATGTCTGCCCAAGACCGCAAAGAGACGTCTTGTGCACATGATTTGCGAGCAGCTCAATTTCATCGAACACATCACTACTCTCACCGAATTCATCACTTTCCTCACGCAAGGCGGCCAACCTGTCGCGGATGAGTCCGGTTCCCATTCGACACGGGGTACACTTGCCGCAGGATTCCTCGGCAGCTTTGTCCATGTATAGCCACAAGGCATCGAGCAAACTCGCATCAGGCGAAAAAACGAAAAAACCGTGATCACCGACAAAAGTGGTAATAGGATTGCCTTGATTAAAAGCATCGAATTCTGCGAATTCCGGGCTTTCCTCAATTTCAAAGAGGTTCTTGCCCCGATTATCGGTAATTACTCCGCCCCATACGCCGTAAATGACTCGTGCCATTGATATCCTCTCCTCAATCTTTATGGTCGGGAGGGAATACAACACAATACCAAAGAATGGAAGGAGCCTCCCTTTGTTTCCATTGGGCGCACGGACCAATTAAGGATGTCAACCTTTCAATAAGGACTGTTTTTTTAAAAACAATTATAAATAAAATAGATGGTTAAACCATATTAAACGCACCTTTAAAAAAACGAACCCGATACAACAAGACCTTTTCTTTTCAGTGTCCAAAATCTACCAAAATTTATCGACAATACGCCCATGATATACTAAAGGCAATCCATTAACTCATTCGCAGAGAATGGAATAAAACGCTCCGGCGATTCACTCACTATGTTTTATTGAGTGAGAATACAGACTCCATCACCCCATTGTCCTACCAGCAATGGGATTTTTTATAATTCTACCGCATGAGACTTTGAACAACCAGACGATCCACTGAAACATGCATGATCACTGTCGCTGTTTCCGATAAAGGAAACAATGACATTGCAACAGCTTACCTTCACAGCCGGTATCTTCGATTCCCCCTGTGAAGACTTGAGTCGTATCCAATAATCGGATGCGAAAGGTTATCGCCTCGGCAGCAAGGCTGACGGCGAGTTTTCAATCCACCCAAACAAGGAGGGAACAATGCAATTGATGGAAGGCATCAATTACCAAAGCAACGCACCCAAAGGGGTTGATCCAGACGGAATTTTCTTCGTCCAGGTTGACGCCGAAAAGTGCGAAGGCTGCGGTGAATGTAACAGTGCATGCCCCACAGGCATCATTCAGCCCATCAACGACGACGACATCCACGGTGTCGTTGACCCGACTGCCTGCGTGAACTGCGGTCAGTGTCTGGTGAGCTGCCCAGTCGGCGCAATCTACGAAGGCGTATCCTACGTTGATGAAATCATGGCCAAGCTCAAGGACCCGGATACCATCGTGGTTTCCATGCCAGCTCCCGCTGTCCGCTACGGATTGGGCGAGTGCTTCGGCGCTCCCACCGGCACCTATGTCGGCGGCAAGATGCATGCAGCTCTGCGCAAGCTCGGCTTCAACTACATCTGGGACACCGAATTCGCTGCTGACGTCACCATCATGGAAGAAGGCACCGAACTGATCCAGCGCGTCAAGGACGGTGGCAAGGGCGACCATCCGCTGCCGCAGTTCACTTCCTGCTGTCCAGGTTGGATCAAATTCGCTGAGACCTTCTACCCCGATCTCGCCCCGAACTTGTCCACCTGCAAGTCCCCCATCGCCATGTTGGGTGCCCTGGCCAAAACGTACGGCGCAAAAGAGACCAAGACCGACGCAAAGAAGATCTACACCGTCTCCATCATGCCGTGCATCGCCAAGAAGTATGAAGGTCTGCGCCCCGAACTGAACCAGAGCGGCCATCGCGACATCGATGCAACCATCAACACTCGCGAGTTGGCATACCTGATCAAAGAAGCCGGCATTGAGTTCAACAGCCTGCCTGACGAAGATCCTGATCCGATCCTGGGTGAATCCACCGGTGCTGCCACCATCTTCGGCAACAGTGGCGGAGTCATGGAAGCAGCTCTGCGCCTTGGTTACGAGGTTCTGTCCGGCACCAAGCTGAACGACCCCACGATCAAAGTAGTCCGCGCCCACGAAGGCATCAAGACCGCTGATATCGAAGTGCCCAACTTCGGCATCGTCAAGGTCGCTGTTGCCTCCGGCCTGCAGAACGCAGCCAAGTTGTGTGACGAGGTTCGCGCTGGCAAATCCCCCTACCACTTCATTGAAGTCATGACCTGCCCTGGCGGTTGTGTGAATGGTGGTGGTCAACCTCTCGATCCCGAGATTCAGGCATCCCTGTTCCGGAGCACCGTTGCCAAAGTCAACAAGCGCTTCAGAACCCGCAAGCCCACTGCATAAGGAGACTGAGACATGAAAATGAATCGACGCAGCTTTATGAAAGCATGTGGCTTCATGGCCGGATACGCCGTTCTTGGCCTGAACGTGACCAAAGAAGCCGTGGCTGCAGCCATGGAATTCGTTGCCCAACGTCAAAAGGCCGTTTACGACGCCGACGCCAACCCTGCCATCTACAAGTTCAGAAAGTCTCAGGACAACCCCATGGTCAAGAAAATCTATGACCCCAAAGACGGTTTCCTGAACGACGGTCCCTGCGGCCACGAGTCCCACCACCTGCTGCACACACATTATGTGAATCGCGGTAAGAAGCTGGAAGCACTCAAAGCCAAGGGTATCGAACTGGCTCTGTAAACAACATAAACGCTTTCGACCTGCGGCTAGGACTCATTCTGACCCTAGGGCCGAACGCTTCCCCCTCCCCCGTTCCCTGCTACCAAAAGCAGCCCTTGCATCGTTATCCAATACGCACAGATACATTTTGTATTACCAATTGATAATTCGTATACAATTCGTGTTATTTTTCTTGATTAATCGGTCATTTCTCTTTAAAAGCTTTCTTCAGAACACCTCCGTAATCGGAGACCATCTACCTGCGGGAAGGGTCGACCTAACCCCAGGGTGGAAGCCCGCCAGAGGACAACCTGATTCATCAGGTGACAACTTTGTCCGAGGACTTTTGCCTGTCCTACATGTAGATAGCCCGGGGAGTGCTAACCCCGGGCTTTTTCTTATTCTCACGACAGCGCACACAATCTAGGAATAGACATATGGAAAAACGACTCGGCATTATCGGCATCTTCATTCAGGACAGAAGTAAATCTGCTCCAGCGGTCAACAAAGTCCTCGGCGAATACTCAAGCATCGTTGTAGGGCGCATGGGCATCCCCTTCCGCGAAAAGGGTGTCAACTGCATAAGCCTGATCATCGACGCCACCACCGACGAACTGGGCGCACTGACAGGGAAACTCGGCATGCTCAACGGTGTACGCTGCAAGTCACTTTTGGCATAACAGGGGAGACTCCATGAAACAGGATAACACCATCAAGCACGAGCTGACGAATTTCATCGACGACTCCCTCATCATGAAGGAGATTGCCAAAGCCGAAAACCCTGCCCCCTCACTTGTTCGTGAAGTGCTCAATAAAGGAATGGAACGAAACGGGCTTACTCCGTTTGAAGCCGCAGTGCTTCTCAAAAACACGGACAAGGACTTGGACGAGGCCATCTTCGAAACCGCCATGTCCATTAAAGAAGCCATCTATGGCAACCGCTTGGTACTCTTCGCCCCACTCTACATTACTAACAAGTGCGGCAATCAGTGCGAATACTGTGGCTTTGCTGTCAAGAATCGCGAACTGAAACGACGCACCCTGACCAGCGAGGAAATTCATAAAGAGGTCGCAGTCCTTGAAGATCAAGGGCACAAACGTCTTTTGCTCGTTTACGGAGAACATCCCAAGCATAATGCAGACTGGATCGCTCAGACCGTGCGCGACGTTTATTCCGTTACTTCGGGCAAGAGTGGAGAAATCCGCCGAGTAAACATCAACTGCGCCCCTCTGGACGTGGAAGGCTTCAAGAAGATTCATGAGGTGGGCATCGGCACATACCAATGCTTTCAGGAAACATACCACCGCCCCACCTATGAAAAACTGCATACAGGCGGCAAAAAAACCGACTTCCTCTGGCGTCTTCACGCCATGCACCGGGCTATGGAAGCAGGCATCGACGACGTGGGTATTGGCGCACTCTTCGGTTTGTATGACAGCACGTTCGAAGTCCTGGCCCTGCTACACCACTCTCGCCAGTTGGAACGTGACCACGGCGTTGGCCCCCACACCATTTCCTTCCCAAGACTCGAACCGGCCCTCGGCTCGGACATTGCCTTCAACCCGCCCCATCCGACCTCAGGTCACGAATTCAAAAAGATCGTGGCCATCCTGCGCATTGCAGTACCATATACAGGCCTGATCCTGACCACGCGCGAAAACGCCGCTTTTCGCCGTGAACTCATCGAGGTGGGTGTGTCCCAGCTTTCCGCAGGTTCCCGCACATACCCCGGCGCGTATAGCGACCCGGAATACGACCGCCCGGATGTGCAACAATTCTGCATCGGCGACAGCCGCAGCCTGGACGAAATAATCCTCTCCATTGCCGGTGACCACGGCTATGTGCCTTCCTGGTGTACCGCCTGTTACCGCATGGGGCGCACTGGTGAACATTTCATGGAATTGGCAAAAAACGGATTCATTCAGGAGTTCTGTCTGCCAAACGGCCTGCTGACCTTCAAGGAATACCTTGAGGACTATGCTTCCGACGAGACCAAGGTAGCTGGCAACGCGCTCATCCAGCGTGAAGTCGAAGCGTATGATGACCCCAAGCGCAAGAAGATTCTTCTGGACCGTCTGAAGCGCATGGAAGCCGGAGAGCGGGATCTGTACATATAGGAGCCAATCGTGACCAGCAATTCAGTCATGCGACGAGAGCGGGATGCTCTAGGAGAACTGGAAATCCCGGACAACGTCTACTATGGAATCCACACCATGCGGGCTGTGCTCAACTTCCCGTTTTCCAAAACCACTCTACCTTCACCTTTCATCAAGGCGCTGGGACAGGTAAAACGGGCGTGCGCCGAAACCAATACTGTCCTTGGTCATCTCAATCAGGAATTGAGTAGCGCCATCATTACGGCATGTAAGGAACTTGAAGACGGGAAATTGTCCGACCATATTGTGGTCGACGCTTTTCAAGGCGGTGCCGGGACCTCGACAAACATGAATGTCAACGAAGTCATTGCCAACCGTGCCGAAGAATTGCTCGGAGGCAAACTGGGCGAATATACCCAAGTGCACCCCCTTCACCATGTCAATATGCATCAATCCACCAACGATGTGTATCCAACCGCTCTCAAAGTCGCTGCCCTTGGCCTGTTAGTAGAACTGGAAGAGCATGTAGCCAGACTTCAAGAGTCTTTACAAGCCAAGGAAGCAGAACTTCGCGATGTGGTGAAAGTGGCCCGGACCGAGCTCATGGACGGCGTCCCCATGACGCTGGGCATGACATTCAGCGCATTTTCCGACGCGGTCGCCCGTGATCGCTGGCGCATTTTCAAGAGCCGTGAACGAATCAAGAAGGTCAATCTCGGTGGAACTGCCATCGGCACCGGCCTTGGAGCACCCCGCGACTACGTGCTCAAGGTAACGGAAACCTTACGCCATATCTGCGGCCTGCCAGTTTCCCGCGCCGAAAACCTTGTGGATGCCACACAAAACATGGATTCGCTCGTTGAGGTTTCAGGCATGCTCAAGACCTATGCGGCCAACCTGATGAAACTGGCGTCCGACCTCAGGCTGCTCTCCAGCGGTCCAGATACCGGCATCGGTGAAATATCCCTGCCGCCTCTCCAGACCGGATCTTCGATCATGGCGGGAAAAATCAACCCGGTCATGCCCGAAGCTGTGACACAAATAGCCCTCAAGGTAATGGGGAACGACCAGACCATAGGTCTCGCCGCAGGCATGGGACAACTCGAACTTAATCACCTCATGCCGCTGATTGCCCATACCCTTTTAGAATCACTGATGCTTCTTATTAACGCAACACACAGCCTCACTCAACACTGTATTCCAGGCATCAAAGCCAATGTGGACCGATGCCTCTCCCATGTGGAACAGAGCAATGCCCTGGCAACCGTTCTGGTTCCGGTGCTGGGCTATGACAGAGTTGAAAAGCTGGTTGCAAGCGCCAAGGAATCCGGCAGGACCATACGCGAAGAAATCTCCCATCAAGGAATTGCATCATCCGTAATAATAGATGAGCTCCTTTCACCAAAAAGACTCTGCAAACTCGGCTTCACTCCTGATGAATTCAACACAATAAAAAAACAATGAAGTTGACAGCAAACATTGAATCCCTCGGAATACCCGAGCTTTTCGGCAATGCCACCAAACGTATCCTCCTGCACGCTGCAGTATATGGTCCCTTTGCCCAGTCCCGACCTCACAAGAGTGGCCTGACCAAAGCATTAGCCAGAAAATCCTTTGAGCGGTTAAACATCATCGCCCTGACCGCAGGGCATCCGCAATCATACCGGAATCATTTCCTAGAAATTCTGCGCACCGGTGCATCAAAAAAAACACAAATGGATACAGTGCATGCTTCCGATGCTTTCTTAGAAAAGCTCAAAGCCGCTAACCCTGCAAAAGTATTCATCCACCCGCAGACAACGCCCCCCTGTCAGCCGATCATCATCGTGGACAACACCATCATCTTCGGCCAGTACGCCCATTGCACCACATATGCGGCTCATGGATTCTGGGGTATTATCCATACCGATGTGGACAAACTGCTCCTCTGGTCTGAAGGCAACATCCCAGCCGAAGCCACCGATGAGGAAATTGCCGCCTACCGACTTGTTTGCGAATGCCGTCACGCCATGCAATGTAGAGATTCATCATGCATCAACTAAGCAAAAACACTCTTCGCGATTACCTTGAGGGGCTAAACGATAAGGAACTCTTCTCCCTTGCCGCCGATGAAAAGGAGCGCATCTTCGGGAAAGAGGTATTCCTTCGCGCGGTTATCGAATTTTCAAACCACTGCAACAAGCGGTGCCAATACTGTGGGTTGCGCTCCCCCAACAAAGCAATCGCCCGATACCGCATGCCCCGGGAGACCATACTGGATGCTGTTGATTCTGCCGCTGAAAATGGAGTTGGCACCATCGTTCTCCAGTCTGGAGACGACTTCTGGTATTCCACTGAATTCATCGGTGACCTGGTCAAGGAAATTCGTTCACGACACGACATCGCCATCACCCTGTCCGTCGGTGACCGAGGAATTGACGAATACGCATACTGGAAAGAATGCGGCGCGGATCGATGTCTGGTGAAGCTCGAAACGACAAACCCGGAGCTTTATTCGAAACTGCGAATGGGAGAATCATTTGCCCAACGCCTGGAGCGCGTCGACGCTTTGCGACGCCAAGGGTACGAAGTTGGTTCCGGCATCATCACGGGCCTCCCCGGAATGGACATTGAAACAACGCTCAACGACATCCTTTATCTGTCCGGTCTCGCTCTCGACATGATAGCAGCAGGGCCTTTCGTGCCCAACCCGCAAACGCCCCTGGCCAACGCACCCTCCGGGAGCATTGCCCTTTCTCACCGCGTGACAGCGTTGCTTCGCCTTCTCAACCCCGGCTCCAACATTCCGGCCACCTCGGCTTTGACGGCATTGAACCCTATCAGCCAGGGAGAAGCACTTCTTCGAGGTTGTAACGTACTCATGCCCTCCGTAACTCCGGAAGAGCACCGGACGGATTATACTATTTATCCCGGCAAAAACCGGACACATGCGACAGCAGCAGCATCGCTCAACGCAGCCCAAAACACCATTCAGTCCCTAAATCTCGTTCCTTCATCATCCAAAGGATTTTCCAAGAGGAAAGACAATGTCCAATAAAGCTCCCCGTGGCGTACGCCTTGTCATCACACTGGCCGGATGCCGAAACGCCGGCAAGTCGTCGCTTATCAACGCCATCACAGGCCAGGATATCGCCATTGTTTCCGATCACCCCGGCACAACGACTGATCCCGTTGCCAAACACTACGAACTGCTACCACTTGGCCCCGTAACGTTCTACGATACGGCAGGACTGGACGACGAAGGAGAACTGGGCGAACTCCGTATCAAGGCGACGCGCAAAGTCCTCTGGCGTTCGGATGTAGCCGTCGTGGTCATCTCTGAACACGGTATCACTGATTACGAGAAGCAGATCATGGCCGATATCCGCAAACTCGACATTCCATTTCTCGTGGTCTTTAATAAAAGAGACTTGACGGAACCTGCCGATAAAGACCTCACATATTGTTTGGAAAACAACCTGCGCCATCTTGTCGTCTCCACAAAAGAGGATGCAGAAGTCAACGCAGTAAAACAGGCCATCATAGACATCGCGCCCCCAGAGATGAAACACGATCCAGTCCTCGCGGGCGACCTCATCAGCGAAGGAGATTGGGTGGTGTGCGTCGTCCCCATCGATCTTGCAGCCCCCAAAGGCAGATTGATACTACCGCAAGTTCAGGTGCTCCGTGAAATTCTCGACTGTGACGCCATCGGCATCACGGTTAAAGAGCGCGAAATTGACGAAGCACTCTCCAACCTGCACCGCAAACCCGCCTTGGTCATCACTGACTCACAGGTTGTCATGAGCGTAGCCGGAGACGTCCCTGATGACATCCCGCTAACAACTTTCTCCACCCTCTTTGCGCGATACAAGGGAGACATCAAACGCCTTGTGGAGGGAGCTGAAGCCATCGACCAACTCAAGGATGGCGACACCATACTCATGGGTGAAGCGTGCTCACACCACGCAGTGGCTGACGACATTGGCCGTGTCAAAATACCGCGCTGGCTCACCCTGTACACGGGTAAAGACCTCAACTTCGAATTCTATTCTGGGCACGATTTCCCGGAGGACCTCGAACGCTTCAAGCTCGCCATCCACTGCGGGGCCTGCATGCTGAATCGGACAGAAATGCTCCGCCGCATCAAGGAATGCAACCGCCGAGGCGTACCCATTACCAACTACGGCGTAGCTATTTCAAAACTCCAGGGAGTACTGGAAAGGGTCCTGGCGCCATTCAACCTCAACTAATGGCAAACTCCCCTTGGGCACATGTCTGGGAACACCCCATGCACCTATTAATCCCCTTTTTATGTGTCCAAGATTTTTAAATTGAACAATCACATGACATACAGGCTAGGTCACATCCTTCGGGACACAGAAACCGGAAGTAAAAAGACTCACATCCCGACCAGATAAATGAAAGACTTACGAAGACGATTCGTAAGTCTTTTTTTTGTGGTAGTACTGATCCGTTGCTGAGTGCTCCACCCCAAACGCTATCCCGTTTCACCGACAGAATGGGGCTCACCCCGTTCAGAAAGGCCAAGGCCTCACGAAAATCGCAAGGTCTTGGCCTGTTTTTACTCTAAGCATTCTCTGCCTCATTCATATCAGACATGATTTCTCAGCATGAGTTCTGCGGGATATGGGTGCAGGTAAAACTGCTTTTCCAAATACTCTTTCCCATATTTTCTGACATAATGATTCATCATGGTAATCGGCACAATAAGAGGAACGAGTTCTCTCTGATACTGACCGATGAGTTCCAGCAACTCGATCTTCTCAGATGATGAGAGGTCTTTCTTAAAATACCCCAAGGCATGAGAGAGAACATTCACATTTTTTTTCACTGTATGCTTATATGAAAGGGCCTTGAAAAGCATTTCGAAATAAAGCGCGAAGCCATCATCATTTTTTTCGGTCCCCGCTTGAGCGACCAGTTTTCCCATGGCGCGATAGATGACTTCATTATGCGCCATTATCAACATTTTATGCCGTGTATGGAATTCGACAAGCTTCCCTGGCGTATACCCATCTGCCATTGTTTCACGCCACCGTTTGAGCGTAAAGACTCGTGATATGAAGTTTTCACGAAGTTTCGGGTCATGTAGCCTACCATCATCCTCAAAGGGCAAATGCGGAAAACGATCCATAACCATTCGAGCCCACATGCCGCTCCCCTCAAGACGAGGCATACCATTTTCGCCATAGACTTTAACACGAGTCATTCCACTGGACGGAGAGCCATATTTGAAAACATAGCCACAGAGCCCTTGTTGTTCGAGTTGCTTCAGACGCTCTGCTCCCCACTTCTGCATGCGATCTGTCCAGTCTTCACCAGACGTGCGACCAACAAGACGAGGAGCATCGATATCTCCCACAAGCCGAACAGCTTCACGCGGAATGGGCATCCCTGTTTCCACCTCAGGACAAACAGGTACCCATTCTACATACCTTCCAAGAGTATCTCGCAAAAAACGATCAAGCTTTTGAGAACCATCATATCTGACTTTGTATCCGAGAAGACACTTGGCAATTCCCAATTTAATTTTACTGTCGCCCTCATTCTCTTGCGTCATTATCATGCCTTCCAATCTTTCACTTGATTACAAAATTATTCATCGATTGTGATTACTTCTCGGGATAATACTCAAGCAGTGCTTTCACACTTTCTTCCAGCGCATCGACCGTGACCATGGTTGCGTTTTGTTTGGCCTTCATGGCTGCCACGATAACCGCATGATGCTTTTTTAGCCGTTCCACATAGTCTTCCTGGTCGGATTTGACACGCTGGGTCAGGAAGTAGTCAGCAAGAGTGTTAATTATCTTCTGTGCATGGCTTTCCTTGGTCATCACCCAACGTGTAAACTGCTGTCGGGATTGCAGGTCGTTTTTGTTAACCAGTTGGATCAACATATCCACAGCTTTATGAATGGTTGTCACATCTTCAAGCATGGCCACGACACGCGCATGATCGTCATAGATACCGCATGGCACCTGACAATGGGTGTATGCTTGCCGAGGAAAAAGAATGACAGAAAGACTCAGTACAATCAGCAACCCCGTCGCTTGCAAAATTTTCATAGTAAACACTCCTTGAGCTAAGTTACTGCACCCAATTACTAGTTCATACGGCTTTACAACAAATGCGTCCAGTTTCACGGCCATCTTTTCATCCACTTTGCCACACTCCAGCAGCAATGGCCCATATTAACGTATGCGCCGACTGGCACAAACCGCCCAACAATGGTATCGTAACGTGGGTTTTCTCACCTTCCCGTTTCATCCACGTACATACCCATGAACAATTTCAAACCTTTAGAAGGAGGAATTTATGCGTGCATCAAAAACACGAGAGCAAGTACTGTTTACTGCATTACTTGCGACTGCCATGGTCCTCTCAGCTTCTTTTGTCTGGGCATATGGTGGAGGAGGAGGAACGGGCGGCTTCGAACGAAATTCCAGCACAGGTTGCGGAGTGACCTTCGGAGGTATGGGTTCATACGCTCCATACTCAAACGGCATTACAAACCACGCTTCATATGAGGCCCAATTAGAAGCGGATGTTAAGGAAGAGCGTGAAGATTCTTGGAGTAGAAGCGATCAAGATTATTACGACCAAAGAGACGAAGGCAGAGCAATCTCCGCAATCGCATGGGATGAGACACTCGACACACCTCAAGATGTACGACACCTTGCATTTGTTCTGGAAAACATGATGGCGAATGGAGCCCTTTCCCCTCGCCAGGCATATACCGTCCTGGCAATTTACCAAGCAGGGAAGGAACGTCAGAGACAACAGGCCAGCCGACCAAACCGCAGGTATTAATAGGGGAACCGCAATGAAAATAAAAACAGGGCTTCTCTTCATTACGCTTTTGATGCTTCTTGGTATCAGCTCAGGATGTGTTTCCAGCGGCTCATCAACACAGGCACCAGAAACACCGGTTTATCAGCCTCAAATCACGGGTGAAAAAGTTCTCTATCCAGACGAACAAACCGCAGTGACAACACTGGCACTCGCCAAGAAAGGTATACTTCCCCAAGATGGAGCGATTACCATGGCTCCTAATGCCACGGTGGCACTAGCCCAGCCAGCACCAGGATTCTCCGTTACCCAGGAGGGCGTCAGCGGCATCCGCCAGCTTCCGGACGGTAACCTCGCCGTCGAAGTATTGTGTGAATATCAAGACACATTAGGCCGAAAAGCGTCCATGTTGGATGTGGCAACATACACACTTCGCCAACCAACCGGTCAGGAATGCAAGACAGTATCTGAAAACATGGTCGCCGAGTACACGACCACCATGAAGAACTGCACCCCGGAAGTGCAGCAGCAAACCATGAAATCAATCAAGGATTTCCAAACGTCCGCTGGACTCAAGTCAGATGGTATTCTCGGCCAGCAAACAGCTATGGCTATGGCGCAAGGTATGGAATTCCAGGAATTCACTAGTTTGGTATCAGCTCCGATATACACAACAAATCCACGATTCGAGATTTATTTCATTGACGAAGTCGTAGCGAAAAATGCTCCAGACACCTATCTTAAGGGATTCGATAGTCTGGACGCTGTCAGGGTTAAGGCAATCCCGTCCAGCCAGTTCGCAGCAAGAGCAAAAAATGGTGGGAAATATCTCGCTTTGATCTATTTCATGGACCAACTTCCGAAGGACACACCGATTCAGATCGGATTATCGCAATTCAGCACCCGAAAGGACACCGACAGAAAAGCGACCATGCAACCCGTGTACTCTACCGGCCGTGATTGGCCCGTCATCGTGGCACCATTCAGCCTTGCAAATACCAATTCAAAACTCTACGCCCATGTCATGGTGAGTGGAGAAATTGCAGGAACGACACAATTAAAATAGGTGAACTCAAGACAATGAAGAAAGTGGGTGCGAAGACGTTTCGCACCCACTTTTTTATAGTAATCCAAAAAAAATGATAGCTTCATCCGTCCAATCTCAAAAAATCACATCTCCACAGGTAACAACCCTGCCCGCTGAAGCCGTTCTCTTTTAGCAGCGATATCCTCCCGAATATATGAAAACTGCGTATTGAGTATGGACTCCAAGTGTTTGTCATGTCGATCTTCCAATAGCTGTCGATGATTACAACTCTGACGTTCAGCCTCTTCTGACTGCGCTCGAAGGTGATTTGAAAGCCGTAAATGCCTGATATCGACATCACCAAGATACGCGGCAGGTTTGCCATCCTGAAGCATTCGCAAATCCAGGTCCAAATCGTCAAACTGGCTGGGCGAAAAAAGGAGGTCAAACCCCTTTCTCTGTCGCAATTCTTCAAGTCTGAAAAGATGACAGCAGCCCGTCACCGAAGACGCGTACCGCCGGTAATTGGCCTGTAACGGAATCAGACATTCTATCGAAGGCTCATGAAGTACGACACGCCCCCCTTGTTTGGTGGCATCCTCACGACACAAGACAAAGCCATCTGCATGTTGCGTAATGCTGGGTGAAACAGCATCCCGCACATGGCAACCCCAGACACCTGCATCAGGAAATTCTTCTGTTCCAGCCGCAAAACCACGCAGCCAGTCGTGTGGAACAATGACATCATCATCCAGAAATACGATCCATTCGGCCTTATCTTTCCAAGCTGCATCTATCAGCCAGTTGCGCGCTGCCGGAGCACCCACATTTACGGGAAGATCGACGACGTCCAATATTCCATCGAAACGAGCTTGAGCAGCCTTAACAACATCCAGACTCCCGTCTTCACTTCCATTCACAAGCACCTTTATGGAAATATCTCCCACCTGTTCACTCAAATCGGAAGCCAGAACGCTTTCCAAGGTTCGTGCGAGTTCATCTGCTTTATTATATGAATAGATACTCACCACACACTTCCCTTCCAGGCGCACATCCCTATTGGCAGGAAAGGCCAGGCTGTCCATCAACAAAAGCGCTGATGTGTGAAGTGGAAACTCCCTCAACACTTCTTGAAGCAACGCCAAAGCCTTGTCTTTTTCCCCCGTACCAGCATAGGCCGTGGCGAGATTCAGCCCAACAATCGAAATTCCGAATCGTTCCAATAAGGATTCATATACCCTGACCGCAGCTTTGCACTTTCCGTGAGCCAAAAGGACTTCTGCCAGCAACAACTCTGCAACCTCAGGTTCAACGGGTGCGACAATCCGTTGAATAAATCCTTCCAGCCAATCCCACTTTGAGAGCAGTCCTTGATAAAGCATAGCCTGCCGCGCCACAGGCAACACCATCTCTCCTCGGGCCGAGTGCATGAAATTTTCATCAAGTTCGGCGTACCGTCCCTGTAAGAAGTACTCTGAAGCTTCAACGCTGCCGTCACCATGACCAGACCTGGAAATGCGCTTGGCAACTGCCAGTGAATATGGCGTTAAAAGTTGCCTGACGAGTGGAATTCGGTCATAAAGCTTCACAACTTCGCCAGCTAACGGAGAATTGAGAGGGAATTCCGCCCATGCCATGCAAAAAAGCCTGGCTCCAAGTTCAATCAACGTAGAAGCATCAGAAGCGCCATTGGCCAGAGCAAAGGCTTTCTGCGCGGCAGCGAGCAGGTGATTGTGGCCACGTGTCCCAAAAAGCAGGTAATCATTCAAAACGTACTCTCTCATAATATCATTACGCATGTGTCAAAAAAAATTCTTGCGAATTGACAAATACAATATCCATTCCAACGAAAAAGACTTCTCCTCTTTTCCGTCTTATCGTATTCTTCCCATCGTCAAAACCTGAACAATAAAATTGGAAAAAATATGCCACCAGTCAGAACTTCCATATTTGAACTTTTGAAAATCGGCCCCGGCCCTTCCAGTTCCCATACTATCGGTCCCATGACGGCTGGGTACGATTTCATGGAGCTGGTCCGCAAGCTTCCCCGAAAAGACCGACTGCGTGCGGACAGACTGACCATCCGGCTGTTCGGTTCCCTGTCGGCTACCGGCGAAGGCCATGGCACAAGGCGCGCAGTCATGTCCGGCCTGCTTGGTTTTCTGCCCGACACATGCCATCCAAATGTTTTGGAAGAATTCGACGACAAGGACCAGCAATTTGAATTGGACCTCGACGGCAAGGCTCTTGCCTACTGCGCTGGTGACATTGTTTTTGATGCCGTCCAGCACGACTACCCACACTCCAACACCATGCTTTTTGCGCTCAACGCCGGCACTGAGACACTGCTTGAGCGCACGTACTATTCCATTGGTGGAGGATTCCTGGACTGGGAAGGGAAAGAAGAGGAAAAACGCGGTGAACCGGCCTACCCATACAAAACTATGGCCCAACTCAAAGAGCATCTCCGCACACACTCCATGCGACTCCACGAACTCATCCTGGCCAATGAAAAAGCCATAACAGGCATGAGTGAAAAAGAAATCTTTGAAAATCTTGACCACATCGTCGAGGTCATGGAACGATCCGTAGAACTCGGGATACAGAGCAAAGGCATACTCCCCGGTCCTATCGGACTGCAACGAAAGGCCGCCGTCATGTACGAAAAGGCCAAAGCTGAACACTTTCAGGGACCGGGTTTCGTCAAGGCTCTCAACGCATATGCCATGGCGGCATCCGAAGAGAACGCGTCGGGCCATTGCGTTGTCACGGCCCCCACATGCGGCGCGGCGGGTGTCATTCCTTCCATCATCTTCATGCTCAAACGCCATATGGGAGCTTTGCAGGACGAAATCCGCCAGGGACTTCTCGCCGCCATAGCCATCGGTTTCCTCTGCAAACACAACGCATCCATCTCCGGCGCGGAAGTCGGTTGCCAGGGCGAAGTCGGCGTCGCCTCAGCCATGGCCGCCGCCCTCCTTGCCTATGCACGGGGCTATCGATTCCAGGTCACCGAAAATGCGGCTGAAATAGCCATGGAACACCACCTTGGCCTGACTTGTGATCCTGTCGGCGGCTATGTGCAAATCCCCTGCATCGAGCGTAACGCCATGGGTGCAGTCAAGGCTTACAACGCCTACCTCATCGCCTCCACGCTGGACGAATCGTACCAACGGGTCGATCTCGACAAGGCAATCCAGGCAATGGCTCAGACAGGCCGGGACATGTCACGTAAATACAAGGAAACGTCATTAGCAGGTTTGGCGCAAAGCGTTACAGAATGCTAAGACTCACATTATTGTAAATATACACGTTTCAGACAAAGAATCTTCCGAGAACATAGCACCAAAACCGAAAATCGTTTGCCTAATGACCTGCCTTTTGCTATAAAACGCCTCGGCTTTTAGCCTAATCCCTTATTGGAGAGACATGTGATTTCTTTCAAAGGCGTCAACAAATGGTATGGGGACTTTCAGGTTCTCAAAAATATCAACCTTAACATTGCCAAGGGCGAAGTCGTCGTCGTTTGCGGCCCTTCCGGGTCCGGCAAATCCACCATGATTCGGTGTATTAATCGTCTGGAACCGATCCAGGAAGGCGATATAATGGTCGATGGCATGAATGTGTCCGACCCGCGAACGAACATGACCCTGCTCCGGGCAGAAGTCGGGTTCGTTTTCCAGCAGTTCAATCTCTATCCGCATATGACGGTCATGGAGAACATCACGCTGGCACCCACCATGGTTCGCGGCATGAGCCGCGGCGAAGCCACTACCATCGGCATGGACCTTCTCAAGAAGGTCGATATCCCGGACAAGGCCGGAGCATACCCGTCCCAGCTTTCCGGAGGACAGCAACAGCGCGTCGCCATTGCACGCGGACTGGCCATGCAGCCCAAGATCATGCTGTTCGATGAACCGACATCCGCGCTCGATCCTGAAATGATCAACGAAGTCCTTGATGTCATGAAATCCCTGGCACGCGAGGGCATGACCATGATCTGCGTTACCCACGAGATGGGCTTTGCCCGCGAAGTGGCGGACAGGGTCATCTTTATGGATGAAGGAAACCTCGTGGAAGAAAATACGCCTGAGGAATTTTTCAATAATCCGCAGAGTGATCGTACCAAAGATTTCCTGAGCAAGATTCTCAGCCACTAGGCATAGAATATCTGCCTTTGCCGGACACGGTGTCCGTCAAAGGCTTTTTTATGGACTCAACCATTAGGAGAGGTAAATGAGAGTTCTCAAAATCACCGTCATGGCCGCACTGCTGGTCATGGCAGCTTCCGTTGCTTTCGCAGGTCCGACCTACGATCGTGTTATGTCCACAAAAGTCGTCAAAGCCGGTCTGTCCAACCAGGGTATCCCCTTCGGCTTCATTGATGACAAAAACGAATGGGTCGGCTTCGATGTCGATATGGCCGCCGAAATCGCCAAGCGCCTCGACTGCAAGCTCGAAAAAACTGTTGTGAACAACAACACCCGTATTTCCTTTGTGCAGACCAACCCGGCCAAGGTCGACATGGTTCTGGCAAACATGACCCACAAGCGCGTACGCGACGAGAAGATTGATTTCTCCATCACTTACTTCTTCGATGGTCAGAAATTCCTGGCCAAGAAGGGCACTGTCAAAGACGTCAAGGATCTGGCTTCCATGAAAGTCGGTTCCATGCAGGGCACCACTTCCATCGTTAACGCAACTGCCTACCTGAAGTCTCTGGGCAACGCTGATCCCAAGGTCGTCGGTTACGACGGTGAAGTCGCCATGTTCGAAGCTCTGCGCTCCGGTCGTGTCCAGGCTATCTCCACCGACTCCACCCTGCTGCTCGGTTACGCTGCCAAGGTTCCCGGCCAGTTCGAACTGGTTGGCGAGTTCATCTCTGATGAACCTTACGGCATCGGCCTGCCCCAGGATGATTCCGCATGGCGTGATGCTGTCAACTTCGCCATTCAGGACATCTGGAAAGACGGTACTTACCAGAAGATCTACGACAAGTGGTTCGGTCCTGATTCCAAGTACCCCTTCCCGCTGACTTCCAAGATTGAAATGTGGCCCTAAGCTGCGAATTCAAGTCATAAAAACGGGTCCCGGAGCACCTGAGCTCCGGGACCTTCTTCCTTAAAGAGTACAATGATAAAACGGTATTTCGAGAAAATCTGGGTCCAGAACCTCATGCTGCTGACCATGATCAGCGCGTTGGCCTATTACTTCACCTTCATATTTGAATTCAAATATGACTTTGACTGGGCTGTTTTCTTCGTTGAAGGACAGTATGGTCACATGGGCAATCTGATGATCACCGGTCTCAATTCGACCCTGACCATCACCCTATACTCCTCTGTCATAGCCCTGGTGTTCGGCACAATTTTCGGCCTGGCCAGACTGTCCAGTTTCAAACCCGTCTACTGGCTGGCCACCTGCTATGTGGAATTATTCCGTAATACCCCGTTGCTTATCCAGCTCTTTTTCTGGAACTTCGCACTCCCTTACGCATTTCCAGAGGAACTCCGTTTCAAACTTTTTGAAATGGATTTCGAATTCTGGTGCGCCACTATCGGTTGCGGTATTTTCACTGGCGCATTCATGGCGGAAATCATCCGCGCAGGAATCCAATCCATCCCCAAAGGCTTGCTGGAAGCGTCATACTCTTCCGGCCTCAGCTTTACCCAGACCCTGCGCAAGATTATCCTGCCGTTGGCCTTCCGTGAGATCATTCCGCCTCTGGGCAGCGAATTTCTCAACAACATGAAGAACACCTCTCTGGCCATGACCATCGGTGTGACCGAACTATTCTGGTCCATGCAGGAAGTACTCTCTCTGACATATCGCACCTTTGAATCGTTCATTGCAGCCACGGCGATTTACCTGCTGCTTTCCCTGATCATCGCCTGCTTCATGAACATTGTGAACGAGCGGCTCAAGATCATGCCGCGAGACAGAGTCACTGTCCTGCGCAGGATCGCCGACATGCTCTTCCTGCCCGTAGATATCATAGGCAGAGGCGTTGAATATCTGCTTTGGTACTTCCGTAGATCTCCAGAACAAAAAACCGTATCGCCCATCACCCGTTTTTTCAAATCATCCATGAGAACCTTCATTCTCGGACTTAAAGTCCTGTTTATCGCTCTTCTTGGATACCTGCTTTACATGCTCGGCTCGGCACTCATGGGCTTCAACTACGAAGTCATCTGGGCCAACCTGCCCGCCCTGTTGATCTGGCGATTCCCCAATGGTGACAGCTCTGAATTCTTCATGGGACTTGGCGGTCTGTCCGGCTCACTTCTGATGGCGATCATTTCCATCACCGGCAGTTTTTTCATCGGCCTGCTTATCGGCATGGGGCGCACCGCAAAAAACAACGCCATCAAAATCCCATGCACGCTTTACATCGAACTTGTCCGAGGTGTCCCGCTCGTTCTGGTCATCCTCTGGTTCTATCAGGTCATTCTTGATTTCGTGTTCAAGCTTGAAATTCACGCCTTCTGGGCAGGAACCATAGCCCTGACATTCTTCTTTGGAGCATATATTGCCGAAACTGTCCGTGGCGGCATCAACAACATCCCCCCAGGTCAGGTGGAAGCAGCCAAGGCATCAGGTCTGAGCTACTTCCAGACCATGCGGAAGATCATCCTGCCGCAGGCGCTCAAACAGATGCTCCCTGCTCTTGTCGGCATGTTCATCGCAGCCTTCAAGGACACCGCACTGGTATACATCATCGGCGTCATGGATCTGACTCGGGCGGCCTATGCCATCAACAACCGAACCATGATCTTTCCCTTTGAAATCTACACAACGGTTATCGTCCTGTATTTCATATTCAGCTACGTCATGAGTCTTTATGCCAAACGACTGGAGCGGAGACTCAGCCCGGAAAACGTCCGTATTGAAATGTAGATTCATCATTCAAATTCTGAATCAAGGGGGAAGCACACAGCTTCTCCCTTTTTTTATGGTCTGCACACTGCACATACTGTTAAAACAGGACCCACAGGACAATCGACTGTTTGTTGTCAAAAGATGGAAAAACCAAGTACGTGTGCGCAAAAAACGTACGCACTGACGATACCAAAAAAATAAAACGCCATGATTTAAAGCAATTAAAGCGTGGCACGCTCCTTGCGGTATATACAGCGTCACTGTCCGCTAACCGCTGGAGGAAGCATGTACCGTATTATCATGATCGCAACGACACTCTGTGTCCTGACTCTGACGACCGCCATGGGCTTTGCCGCGACCGAGGCTCCTGGCGACCTGAAGCTTGGCCCTCCCGAAGGGATGAAGGCCACCAAGACTCTGGTTGATTTTTCACACGCCAAGCATGATGCAGCCAAGATCGACTGTGCAAGCTGTCACCACACATGGGACGGGACAAGCGACATTCAGTCCTGTGCTACCCCAGGCTGTCACGATCAGCCTAGCAAGAAGGGTGAAACCGCTTATTACTCGGCCTTCCACGCCAAGGACTCGGACAAGAGCTGTCTCGGCTGCCACAAGATCATCAAGAAGCGTGACGGAAAGCCCGTCCCAGTCAGTTGCAAGTCTTGCCACCCCAAGTAACTGTCAGCCAAACCTCCTTCACCTCCTCAAAACGAAAAGGCCCGCTCATTTGCGGGCCTTTTCTGTACGGACGGAATAAAGGAATAAATCAGGAAACGCGAAGCGCCTCTTGAACGGCTTTCAGTTTCTTGACCTGTGCCAGGGCGGAATACAATTGGTTGAGGTCTTTGACCTCGACAGTGAAATACAATTTTGAAGTCCCATCAACATCAGACTCGAAACTGCCGGAATCAATATTGACTTCCATCTCAGCCAGCATGGAGCATATCTTGCCAAGCATACCGGGCTTATTAAGACACTTGATCTTGATCTTGGCCGGATACGGTTTTTCGTCAACCCCATCCCATGTGACCTGCAACAGTCGCTCGTCCTCAAAATTCTTGACGTTGTGACAGTCGATACGATGCACGGTAACACCACGTCCACGCGTGATATACCCGATAATGGGCTCACCCGGCAGAGGAGTACAACAACTGGCAAAACGGACAAGCACGTTGTCCACACCGGAAATCTGCAAGCCCTCGGTTTTGGGCTTCTTCTTACTTTCCTCTTCAACAATCCTGTCTTTGACCTTGCGCTCATCCAACGTCTCACCGTGCATGAGTGCGTAGAGACGCTTCACAACCTTACGTGGTGTGAAACGCGAAAATCCAATCTGACTTAAAAGATCGTCGACGCTGCCACAATTGAATTCACCGGCCAGCTTGAGAAATTCACCAGCCTTGATCGCCTTCTGCACATTGATGCCGACCCTGCGACCTTCCTTCTCGAGTAACTCCCTTGCGAGAGCAATGGACCGTTCACGCTCCACGGTACGGATATATTGCTTGATACGGGTCCGCGCCTTGGCAGTCTTGACGAATTTGAGCCAATCCCGACTCGGCATCCTGTTCTTATCAGTGATAACCTCAACGGAATCCCCATTCTTGAGCGTCGTATGCAGCGGCACGATACGGCCATTGATCTTTGCACCAGCGCATTTATCACCCACTTCCGAGTGAATGGCATAGGCAAAATCCACAGGAGTAGCCCCATCCGGCAGTTCCTTGATATCGCCGTTGGGAGTAAAGACGTAGACTTCTTCCTGGAACATCTCCAACCGCAGGGAAGACATGAATTCTCGGGGGTCCGAAAGCTCCCGCTGCCAATCCATGATCTGCTTGAGCCACGTATACCGTTCAGCATCTCGTGTCCCGGTTGCCTTTCCCTTTTTAATGCCCTTGCCCACTTCTTTATACTGCCAGTGAGCGGCCACGCCGTATTCGGCGATCTGATTCATCTCCTCAGTGCGGATCTGAAACTCGATACGCTCTCCATCCGGTCCGATGACCGTGGAGTGAAGCGACTGGTACATATTCGCCTTGGGAATGGAAATATAATCCTTGAAACGTCCAGCCACAGGCCGCCACGCAGCATGGATAAGACCCAAAACAGCATAACAGTCTTTTAAAGATTTCAGTATAATACGAAATGCTATCAGGTCGTATATTTCATCAAAGGTCAATCCCTGCTGTTCCATTTTCACATGAATGGAATGCAGATGCTTAGTCCGACCGTTAACCGTCCCCTGCATCTTGTTCTTTTTGAGCATCTCATAGATCAACTCAATGACCTTTTCGATGTACGGTTCTCCGGCGGCACGATGTTCTGACACTGCCTCGCTGAGTTGCGAATAAACATCCGGCTTGAGATACTGCAAACACAGGTCTTCCAGTTCTGTCTTGACCCGATGCAAACCAAGACGGTTGGCAAGCGGCGCATAAATGTCCTGGGTTTCCTGAGCAATAAGTCGCTGCTTGACCGGCTTCATGAACTCCAGCGTACGCATGTTGTGCAATCTGTCGGCCAATTTGACCATAAGCACACGGATATCTTCGGCCATGGCCAAGATCAGTTTACGGATGTTTTCTGCCTGCTGAACAGCCTTGGACTCAAAATCCATCTTGCTGATTTTTGTCACGCCATCCACGATGTCGGCTACATCCGCTCCAAAGAGATCTTCGATCTCGTCGACTGTGGTATCGGTGTCCTCCACCGTATCATGCAAAAGACCAGCGGCTACAGTGGCTTCATCAAGCTGCATGTCTGCCAACAGATTGGCCACGTTCATTGGATGGGAAATATACGGTTCCCCGGAACGGCGCACCACACCGTCATGGGCCTGCGCGGAAAAGACATATGCCCGCTGAATCAAATCCAGGTCGGGATTGTCAATGTATGCGGCCACCTTATCGGTGATCTGGTTGATGCGAATCATATTAATCAATACTTCCTAGGGCTGTCGCTGCAATGATCGGGGTATCCACCATTGCTCAAAATTATAGGCTATTCCGGCTGGAGCCGCTTTGATATTCTGCACCCGCGCCTGAACAATGGGCAGAGCCTTGGGGACGTACAAAAAGCAATACGGTACTTCGTCGAACAATATCTGCTGGATTTTATCATAGATGGGCTTGCGATCTTCCTGTTTCACGAGATATCGCCCACGCTCCAACAGATCATCCAACTCGGGGTTGGTATACCGAGTCAAGTTCAACCCACCATCAACGGCCATACTCGAATGCCAGACGTTATATATATCAGGGTCTTGTAAAATGTTCCATCCCAAAATAATGGCGTCAAATCGTCCCTTGTCCACGAATTCCTTGATAAAAGCAGCCCATTCAACTGTCCGCAGGTCAACCTGTATGCCCACATCTTTCAGTCGCTGCTGAATAATCACTCCACACTTGATACGCTGAACATTTCCCTGATTGGTGATAATGGAAAAAGAAAAAGGCACTCCGTCCTTGTCCAGCATTCCATCTCCGTCCGTATCAGTCCAGCCGGCCTCGGCCAAAAGCTGTCGGGACTTGACCAGATCGTGCTTCCTCGGCTTGATAGTATCGTTATACTGCCATGTGCCAGGTTTGTACGGTCCGTTAGCCGGTTCACCAAGGCCAAACAGCACACCTTTGACTATCTCGCGACGATCTATGGCAAAATCAATAGCTTTGCGAACCCGAACATCCTGGAAAAAAGGATGTTTAAAATTAAAACCTAAAAAAGAATACCCAAAAGACAAGTACTCGAATTTGTTAAAACTTCCATCCCACCCCGGTCCGGAAGTCTGATAAAGGTACTGCAAAGGAGTCAGCCCCATGGTGTCTAGATGGCCTGCCTTGAGCTCCAGGAACTGCGTACCCATGTCAGGTATCATACGATAAATGACTGTATCGATGCGAGGCTTTCCCTCAAAAAAATTCGGATTGGCCTTCAGTACAATCTGACTGCCAGCCACCCATTCCTTGAACATGTACGGTCCCGCCCCGACAGGCTCACGGCTAAACTTCGTATTAAGAAGATCCTCCCCCTCCAAAAGGTGCTTGGGCATGATATCCATGGCCCAGGTAACCAATGCTTTGGCAAAAGGTCGATCGTACTCCACTTCAAAAGTGAATTTCCCTGTCCGACGAAATGCCTTGACCAGTTTGAAATTCCCGGCATAAGCCGTAGGAGTCTTGGGGTCGATCATCATCTTATAGGTGAATTCAACATCCTCGGCGGTGAGCTGTACACCATCATTCCAAAAGATATTTTCACGCACCTTGAACTTGAGGAGTGTCCCGTCATTGAGCACTTCGTAAGATTCTGCGGCGTAAGGCACTAGGTTGATATCTTTGTCATATTTAAGCAAACTGACATAAATTTGAGCAGCCACAGAATGAGAGGCACTATCCGATGACAATGGTGAAATCAGATTGCTCGGTTCGCCGATCATAGACTCAACTATGGTTCCTCCATCCTCCGGAACCAAGGGGATATCCCGAGGGCTGACAGGCTTGACAGGAGTTGCCGGGCCACTATCTTCAGTGCATCCAGCCAGAAGAATCAGGCACAAGATAAAGACAAACAGATTGGCGTGTCTCATTTTTCCTTGCAAAACTAAAAGGGTTGGATCATATAATGGTACGAGCGTGGCATGATGAAGTCAGTATGGACCAATGATCATGAAAAGCCAAGAGGACAGAGCCTCTCTGGTGAAATATATCACACTTGCCCATTGTCACAGATATATGTAAACAGTCCTGTCCTGTTACATAGAAAACATCATTTTACGAGTTCTGAATGAGCACTGGCGAAGAACAAATAGTCAAATCAATTTTGCAGAAATTCCTGGGTGACAGCGTTCCTGATTATATTCTGGAAAGCGCACAAGGCATTGTTGCCGACAATGGGGTCAAGAAACTCGACCTCAAGAAACGCGACCAGTACTGGGATGTCGATGGTCAAGTTGAGGGCGATGATTTCCAACATTACACTTCGGAAGTCGGACTGAACCTCATTGACGAGACCATCAATTATTACTGCAACTGCCCGGATTCCTTTTCCGGCGTCTGCCGTCACGTCGCGGCAACAGCCATCAAACTCAAGAAATCTCTTGATACGGATTCCGGTGAAGAAATGCCCATCCCTCGCACGGATTGGCGTCAGACATTTCGCCCGTTCTTCGCCACTGAACTGGAGCCGGAAGCAGGTCGTCACTATATAATTTATAGAATATACCCTGAGCCGGGCCGTCTCCAGGTAGCCTTCTTCCGTGCACGGCAGAACAAATCCGGGATATCGCAAGTACAAAACGAAATCACGCTGACGCAGATCGTCGAAAATCCAGACTGGTGCGACACGACACCGGCCCTGCCCGGCGTTGCGGAACAAATAGGTCATTACCTTGATTACTGGGGCCACAAGGTGGAAATTCCGGCAGGACTCCACTCCTGGTTTTTCCGAGCAATCAAGGGTGAGTATTATCTTTACCTGCGTGAAACAGACAAACCCGTGACCATTGAATCCAAGACCATGCAGCTCAAGCTATCACCGGCATTGAGCGAAGACGGTCTGGATTTCGACATCCTGTTGGCGCGGGAAGACACACTGCCCTTCCCCATCACCGATGAGGAAGAAATATATTTCTACGGCAGACTGCCGCTCTGGGTGTACTATAAGAATTCTTTCTACCCCGTGCAGACCGGACTTGATCCCAAGCTGGTCCAGTCGATGGTCGAAAAGAAGCCTATCGTACCACACGCTGATGTTTCCGAATTTCTTGACCGTGTCTGGACACAGATTCCTGTCTCCGACCTCTATGGTCAGGAAGACTTCCTTGAACGCGTTGGCCCCATCTTTCAGGATGCTGATTACAATCCCAAGCTTTACCTCGATGAGGAAGGCAGTCTGCTCGTTCTCAAGATTCAGAACATCTACGAAAACGAGCATGGTGAACATGTCATGCCTGGCCCCAACCCGGATCTCCAGACCGGCAGCTACCATGACAGCGGCAAATCCTATCTCATCCGTAGAGCGCAAGATGAAGAGGCCCGTCTGTTTGCAGAACTGCAAGACATGAATTTCCAGCCCAGAAACAACCATATCTGGTTTATGGAACAGGAAGAGGCCATCACCTTCCTGCTCGACTTCTACCCGCAGTTGGTCGAAGCATACCGCGTGTACGGGGAACAAAACCTTACACGCTACAAAGTCCGCACGACCCAGCCGGTTGTGGTGGCAGAAGTGGAAACTGACGAAGAAGAGAAATGGTTCAACCTCGAACTGTCCGTTGAATACGACGAGCAGCGGGTCCCCATTGAGGTCATCTGGGAAGCATGGACCAAGGGCAAACGCTACGTCCAGCTCAAGGATGGTTCTTACACCAGTCTGCCGGAATCCTGGCTCAACAAACTGGGGCATAAACTCAAGGCTCTCGGTTTTGACCCTGAAAAGGCTCCCAAGCAGCAGTTCAACCAGTTTGAAGCCCCGGTTCTTGAAAAGATCCTGGAAGATCTACCGCAGGCCCAGACTGATGAATTCTTCGTCAAGCTCAAAGAAAAGATAAATAATTTCGATGAAATAAGAATGATTGACCAACCCAAGGACTTGCAGGCTACACTCAGGCCGTACCAGGTTCAGGGACTCAGTTATCTCAACTTCCTTCGCGAATATGGTTTCGGTGGTATTTTGGCTGACGAAATGGGGCTTGGAAAAACCATTCAGACCCTGTCATATCTCCAGTCATTGACCGACCGGGGTATTGACGGCCCGAACCTGATCATCGTGCCGACGTCGGTCCTGCCCAACTGGGAACGCGAAGCGCAGAAGTTCGTCCCGAACCTCAAGCGTCTGACCATTTACGGTGCAAAACGTGAAGGTCTGTTCCAGCATATCAAGGATTCACAACTGGTCATCACCACTTATGCACTGCTTCGTCGCGACCTCGATGAACTGCTCAAATATGAGTACGTCACCGTCATCCTTGATGAAGCACAGAATATCAAGAATCCCAATACGATCACGGCCCGATCCGTACGCAAACTTGAGGCAGGCCTGCGAGTCTGCCTGTCCGGTACGCCCATCGAGAACAACCTGTTCGAATTGTGGTCTCTGTTTGAATTTCTCATGCCCGGGTTCCTCGGCTCGCAGCACTCGTTCCAGCGTGGTATCGTCAAGCCCATCAAGGATGGAGACGAAGAGACACTGGATTACCTGCGTACCCGCGTAAAACCGTTCATTCTGCGCCGCACCAAGTCCGAAGTCGCCAAAGACCTGCCGCCCAAGATTGAAACGACGCATTATTGCGAACTGGTGGATGAACAGCGCGAACTTTACAACGCTCTGGCCAAAAAGCTCAAAGATCAGGTTCTCAGAGATGTTGAAGAAAAAGGCATGGCAAAGAGCCAGATGTCCATTCTCGACGCCCTGCTCAAGCTTCGCCAGATCTGCTGCCACCCGCGTCTGCTCAAGCTCGACATCCCCGGCGTGTCCACCAACCTCCCTTCCGGCAAGTTCGACGCCTTCAAAGATCTGGTCGTGGATATCATCGAAGGCGGTCACAAGGTGCTCGTATTCTCACAGTTCGTGCAGATGCTTCATGTCATCCGCAACTGGCTGCAAATCCGCGAGATTCCCTTTGCCTATCTGGATGGCTCCTCCAAGGATCGTTTCGAGCAGGTGGACAAATTCAACGACAGCCCGGACATCCCGATCTTCCTCATTTCGCTCAAGGCTGGCGGCACAGGCCTGAACCTGACCAGTGCGGACTACGTTATCCATTACGACCCGTGGTGGAACCCGGCCGTGGAGAATCAGGCCACAGACCGCACACACCGTATCGGACAGAAGCGTCAGGTTTTCGCGTACAAGATGATCTGCCAGAACACCGTGGAAGAACGCATCCTCAAGCTGCAAGAGCAGAAGAAAAGTGTTGCCGAAGCGATTATCCCGGGTCAATCAGCGCTCAAGAGCCTGACTCGCGACGACCTGGAAATGTTGTTTGAAATATAAGGCACCACAGGTGGATACGCCTGAAGGTTCAGAATTGTTGCCGGTTCGTCAAGACACAAACCTCTGGGATTACGTACAGGTTGCATCATGAAGAACCCCATGGACACCATTTATTCCTGGGCCACATACGCCTTTGACCCGCTCCACCACTTCTGGGAGAAGGACACCACGCAGCGTGCCGTTGCCGGTATACTCATTGTCGTCTTCATTCTGGGGCTCTGCACCATCGAATTAAAACGTCAGGGCATCATTACCGGCCACATAGCCAGCCTGATTCCAACCAGCCACTACATGGCTATCAATCTGGCTTTCACTCTGGTTCTCATTCTGGAAGTCGTCAGTCTTATCTTCACACTGCCCTGCTCCATCTCTAAGGCCGTGGGCAAACAGTTTGAAATACTGGCGCTCATTTTGCTCAGAAGTGCGTTCAAGGCTTTGGCGGATTTCCCTGAACCTATTACCATCACAGGCCACGAAAAAGAATTATGGATTCTTCTCGCCGATGGCGGAGGGGCAATCGCAATTTTCGCATTACTTGGGGTCTATACCCTGCTTCGACGACACCTCGACGAGACCATCAAAGGCGGGGAACGATTGTTCAAATTCGTTGCAGCCAAAAAGATCGTAGCACTCGTCATGCTCGTCATATTCGTCGGCATGGGCATCCAGAACGGCCTGCTATTCATCAACGGCTACAAGACATTCCATTTTTTCCAGAGCTTCTACACGGTGCTCATTTTCAGCGACATCATGCTGGTCCTCATCGCCCAGCGTTTCCTTCCTGAATTCCGAGCGGTCTTCCGTAATTCAGGCTTTGCCCTGGCGACGTTGCTCATCCGGCTTGCCTTGACAGCTCCTCCTTATTACAATGTATTAATTGGCATTGGCTCAGCGGTATTTGCCTGCCTGCTGACACTTGTTTACAATGTCTTCTATTCCAGTTCATCACGATATGTACGCATAAAAAAAACATAGGCACACAATTGATAGTAGAGGTACTCCATGGAACAAAAACATACTTTTCACACCTTTCTTGCGGGTTTCGTTATTGCCCTGGGTATCGTGGCCGGTTGCTGGGTTCTCGGCAATGCACTGGTCGATTTCAAGGCCATGGACCGATACGTCACTGTCAAAGGGCTGGCTGAACGGGAAGTCCCCGCAGACCTTGCCATGTGGCCCATCAGCTACAGCGCAGGTGCCAACACCCTGCCTGAACTTGATGCCGAACTGGCCCGTTCCCGCACTGCTATCATGCTCTTTCTCAAAGAACAGGGCTTGGGTGACGCCGAAGTCATGACGACTGCTCCCCGCGTTCAGGACAACCAACCAATGATGGGTGACCGTCAACCCGCACAACGATACAGAGCGGAGGCCGTGCTGACTGTCCGTTCAAAAGACATTGCTACCGTGAAAAAGGGTATGGCAACAGCCGGGGAACTGGTTTCACGCGGTGTCATGCTGATACAGAATTATGAATTTCAGCCGACCTTTACCTACACAGGCCTCAACGATATCAAACCGGACATGATTGCTGAAGCCACACGCGACGCCCGAAAAGCCGCCAAGCAGTTTGCCGAAGACTCCGGATCAAGCGTCGGGAACATTCGACGCGCCACACAAGGCTATTTCAGCCTTCAGGATCGTGACCGATACACGCCGGAAATTAAACGAATTCGTGTCGTAACAACTGTCGACTACTTCCTGGAAGATTAATTACACCGACACAAAATGCCCGCCATGTCATCACATGCGCGGGCATTCTTTTCTCTCCCTTTCGTTGACACCAGTGCCACCTGTTTGTAACACATCCGTAACATTCGCTATTGCGAATATTCAAACCTGTGCATCAATCACATCACCATTTTCAAAGGAGAGAGAGGATGAAACTTTTTGGTAAACTGCTGTTGACGGCGCTGCTGCTCACCATGGCCTCCACCGCCATGGCCAGCTCCCTGGAGCGTATCCAGGAAAACGGTATTTTGACTCTGGGTGTCAGCGAAGGCGTTGCCGGTTTTTCCGCGCCTGACTCCAATGGCCGCTGGGTCGGCTTCGACGTCGACATGGGACGCGCTGTCGCCGCTGCCGTGCTCAAGGATCAGGAAGCCATCAAGTTTGTCCCTCTTGCTTCCAAGCAAAAAATCGTCGCGGTTTCTTCCGGTCAGGTTGACCTCGTATCCCGCACTACCACATGGACCATGAAGCGCGACGGCAAACAGGGCGTCGACTTCACTGTCGTTGTTTTCTACGATGGACAGGGCTTCATGGTGAAAAAAGGACTGGGTGTGACCAAGGGTACTGACCTCGACGGTGCATCCGTTGCCGTTGTTTCCGGCACCACCAGTGAACTGAACGTGGCCGACTTTGCCCGCCTGAACAATATCAAGCTGGAAACAGTGGTCTTCGACAGCAAAAAAGAAGCCTTCAACGCTTACGTTGCCGGTCGTACAGACGCTTTCACCACCGATGTCAGCCAGCTCGCTTCCCTGCGCACTAGTGCTCCGAATCCTGCCGACCACATCATTCTGTCAGAAACGTTCTCCAAAGAACCTCTGGCCCCTTACGTCCGCCACGGTGATAACCAGTGGAAAGATCTCGTCACCTGGGTCCTCTATGGTCTCATTGAAGCTGAAGAAAAAGGCATCACTCAGGCCAACGTCCTCGAAATGCGTGAAAAATCCACCGACCCTGTCGTCAAGCGCATGCTCGGCGCATCCGGCGACATCGGTTCCTTTGTGAATCTGGACAACGATTGGCTCGTTCGCGCCATCCAGGCTGTCGGCAACTATGGCGAAATCTACAACCGCCATTTCGGTCCTGACACCACCATGAATATTCCCCGTGGTCATAACGACCTGTGGACTCGCGGCGGCCTGCTTTACGCAATGCCCATCCGCTAGCCGATACACTTACTCACATGACAAACAACCGCACTGGTCGGAAAATTCCCGGCCGGTGCGGTTTAATCGTTCACATCCAACTCCAGTAGCGTGCAATGTCACTGACTTCCGACCTAAAAAACCAGCTTCCCGTCATCCTGATGCAAACGCTCGTGATCGGGGTGGTCATCTATGTCGCCTTGCAGCTCTTCTACAACACTCAGGCCAATCTCGAAGCGCGTAATATCGCTTCTGGATTCGGCTTCATGTCCGTGGAAGGTGGCCTGCCGATAAACGACACACTCCTCCCGTATAAGCCTGCCGACACTTACGGCTACGCGTTTCTCATGGGAGCCCTGAACACGATCTTCGTCTCGATTATCGCTATCGTCCTTTCCACCATCCTTGGCGTCATCGTGGGCTGTGCCCGCGTCTCGACCAATTGGCTTGTGGCCAAACTCGGAGCCGTCTATGTAGAAATTCTTCGCAACATCCCGCTGTTACTGACACTTTTCTTCTGTTATTCTGTCATGTTGGCATCTTTCCCGCACCCACGGAAAAGTCTGAGCCCTTTCACGGACATCTTCATCAATAATCGCGGTATTTTTCTGCCGCGCCCGGAATTTCAGGACGGCATGACATGGGTCTTTGTCGCCCTTGGCATTGCTATTGTCGGTTCCGTCATACTCTTTCGCAAATCCAAACAATTACGGGACGCCACAGGCAAAGGACTCCACACAGGGTGGTTTTCACTTGCGCTATGCATTGGACTGCCCGGTCTGACGTATCTCCTTGCAGGACAGCCTCTCGCATTTGACGTTCCCGTTCTCAAAGGGTTCAACTTCAAAGGTGGCATGGTCCTGCGACCAGAGTTTTCCGCCCTGCTTATCGGCCTGATTATCTACACAGCGGCCTTCATCGGTGAGAACGTCCGCAGCGGCATCCAGTCTGTGGACAAGGGGCAGCTCGACGCAGCCAAAGCTCTTGGACTCAAGCCAAGCCAGGTCATGCGCAAGGTAATCCTGCCGCAAACCCTGCGAGTCTGCATCCCGGCAACCACAAATGATTATGCCAGTCTGGTTAAAAACAGTTCACTTGCGGTCGCCATCGGTTACCCGGACATGGTTTCCGTCGGTGGAACGATTATCGGCCAGAACGATCAGGCCATCGAAATCATTGGTTTGTGGATGGCGGTATACCTGACCATCAACCTGATTATTTCTCTGGGCATGAACTGGTTCAACTCCAAAGTACAGGTGGTGGAACGATGAACCAAGAACAGAAAATGCTCATCTTCACCCCCACCCCGGCCGCACCTGCGCCCATTGCAGCAAAGGGTGTGATTCACTGGTTACATACGAACCTTTTTTCCGGTTGGGCCAACTCCATTCTGACCATTCTCTGTATGGCCCTGCTCATAAAGAGTGTTCCCCCCCTCATTTCATGGGCCTTCATCGACGCGGTCTGGACCGGTGGCCCTGAAATGTGCGCCAATGACAGCGGTGCCTGCTGGGCATTCATCAGCGCAAAATACCGGATACTGCTTGTCGGCACGTACCCCCCGGAACTCATCTGGCGGCCTATCGCCTCTGCACTGCTCTTTGCCGGCGTGATCGCAGCCACCGTATCTGGTTGCTGCAAAAGCCGTTACCTGATTGGTCTATGGCCTCTGCTCTTCGTGATCGCACTCTGGCTTATCGGTGGTGGCGCGGGGCTGCCAACAGTAGACCAGTCCATGTGGGGCGGACTTATGCTCAGTCTCGGACTGGCTGCAGTCGGCATCCTGATTTCCATCCCCTTCGGTATCCTGCTGGCACTCGGCAGGCAGTCGAAACTCATGGGTATCAGCACTCCGTGCATCGGATTCATTGAACTTATCCGAGGCGTACCGCTCATCACCATCCTGTTCATGGCTTCGGTCATGATGCCGCTGTTCCTGCCCGAGGACATGCAGATCAATAACCTGCTCAGGGTACAGATCGGCATCATTCTCTTTTCCTCGGCATACATCGCGGAGGTTGTGCGAGGCGGTTTACAGGCTGTTTCTTCAGGACAGACAGACGCCGCCAAAGCCTTGGGTCTCAGCAAATGGATGGTCACCCTGTTCATTGTTCTGCCGCAAGCTCTCAGGCATGTTCTCCCAGCCCTGATAGGTCGGTGTATCGCACTGTTCAAAGACACGTCACTGGTCATCATTGTTGGCTTGCTCGACTTCCTGGGGATGGCAAAAGCCGCCTCGCAGGATCAGGTCTGGCTCGGACATGACGCAGAAGGCTATGTATTCTGCGCCGTGGTGTATTGGTGCATCTGTTTCGGCATGAGCCGCTATGGTCGTTCGCTCGAAAAACGCGGCCCCAAGAAAAACAACTGATAAGGCTGAATTATGGAATCTCAGAAAGTTGTGATTGACGTCAAAGGACTGAACAAATGGTACGGCGACTTTCACGTTCTCAAAAATATTGATCTTCAGGTCAGGGAAGGCGAACGTATCGTCATCTGCGGTCCTTCCGGCTCAGGCAAGTCCACTCTCATCCGGTGCATGAACCGCCTTGAACGTCATCAGGAAGGGTCTATCATCGTAGACGGTACCGAACTGACTGGCAGCCTCAAGGGGATCGAAAAGATCCGCAAGGAAGTCGGCATGGTCTTCCAGAACTTCAATCTCTTCCCGCACATGACGGTTTTGGAAAACCTGACCCTGGCGCCTGTCTGGGTTCGGAAAATGCCCAAAAAAGAAGCCGAAAAAATAGCCATGCACTACCTTGACCGTGTGCGCATCTCCGAACAGGCCATGAAATATCCGGGCCAGCTTTCAGGCGGTCAGCAACAGCGCGTGGCCATTGCCCGTGCCTTGTGCATGAGCCCGAACATACTGCTCTTTGACGAGCCGACATCCGCGCTTGACCCGGAAATGATTAAGGAAGTCCTGGACGTCATGATCGAGCTTGCCAAAGAAAACATGACCATGGTCTGCGTTACTCACGAAATGGGTTTTGCCCGTACAGTGGCCGACCGCATCATCTTCATGGATTATGGCGAGATCGTTGAACAGAACTCGCCGGAAGAATTCTTCAGCAATCCGAAATATGACCGGACCAAACTCTTTCTGAGCCAGATATTGCAGCACTGATTATTGCGGAGAACATCCGCCCCCTTGCTGAAAAGCTCGTTCAACAAGAAAAAAGCTCCATAAAATTACCGTATTTTATAAAAAGCCCCCCGAAAGAAATGCATCTTCCGGGGGGCTTCCACGATTAAGAGTATGAGAGGCTATTGAGCAGCTTTACGAGCAGTATCCAGCCAGCCATTCCACTTGGCCTGATTGTTGGCGACCCATTCATCCACATGCTTGGCAATGTCCTTGTCGGACTTCTCGCCTTCATTCATGCGGGTATTCTGAGCGCTGACGTCGCCAATGGTGAGTTTGAAGTTCTTGAGGAACGTAGCGGCTGCCGGGTTCTCTTCAAGGAACTTTTTATTGGCTACAACAGTGATATCATAAACCATAAAACCGTTTCGCAGGGGATCGGAGACAGCACCTTCGATACCGGAAACTTCGCTCTGGGCGGTGCCGCCAACAGGTACATTGATCCACATTACATCCTTGCCAGGCTTGAACTTGAAGACGGTCCAGTTGGGAGTCCATGTGTAGAAAAAGACCGGCTTGCCAGCCTTGTATGCGCCCAAGGCAGAGGCCATGCCGACTTCATAGGCAGCCTTCACTGGATTGATGTGCTGAGAAAGGTCGTACTCCTCCATATGCTGGGAGATAACCTTTTCGCAGCCCCAACCCGGAGGGCATGCGATGAGATCGGCTTTGCCGTCATCATTCTGGTCAAACGCTTTTTTCACTTCGTCACGCTTGAAATCTTCCAAAGATTTGATACCAAACTTTTCCACTTCCCTCTTGGAAACGAGATAGCCCTGCATACCGCCTGCCTTGATGATCGGATCAAGTATGACTCCCTTCTTTTCGAAGTTCTTGGGCAACTGTTCGTTGTGCAGCGGGAAGTTACCATTACACCAGTAGTCGATATCGCCCAGATAAATGGATTTGTAAGCGATGGGGTTTTGCAGGTCTTTCGGTTTTTTTACGTCATAGCCCAGTTCTACCAGCCCTCTGCGGGCCAAGGCTTCCTGGAAGAAGCCGGTGTTCCAGGTGGCGCGTGCAGGGCGCAGAGTGACACCTTCACCAGGTTTCATAGTTGCAGCCAGTGCAGAAGACGCTATCAGAACCGCACAGATTGCGGTGAACGTCAATTTCATCAATTTCATGGAACCTCCTAAGATTCTATGTTTATTTATTTCTTTTGAGCCATTGATTGAGTGATGCGGTCAAGAACAATGGCCATAAGCACGATGCCCACACCACCGACAACCGCACGGCCTATGTCCAAGGTATTCAGGCCAAGGATAACAGGCGAGCCAAGACCGCCTGCACCAATGAGTGCGGCAATGACGACCATGGACAGAGCCATCATTATGGTTTGATTCAATCCAGCCAGAATTGTGGACATGGCTAACGGAATTTGTACTTTAACCAAAACCTGCCAACGAGTGGCTCCAAAAGCCTGTGCCGCTTCCACCAACTCGGGATGGACCTGGCGAATGCCAAGGCTTGTTAACCTGATAATCGGTGGTAGGGCGAAGATGATGGTCGCTAGAACGCCCGCGACGTTTCCCACAGAAAAAAGCATGACGATGGGGACGAGGTAAACAAAAGCCGGAGTGGTCTGCATTGCATCGAGAACCGGTCTGAGAGCAAACTCAAATCGGTCACTTCGCCCAGCCATGATACCGAGAGGAACGCCGATCAGCGCGCAGATGATCACAGAAGAGAGAACCATGGCCAGTGTGATCATCGTATCTTCCCAGAGACCAAGAAAACCGACCGTGAACATGGCCACAAGGGAAAAGACTGCAAGTCGTTTGCCCGAAAACCGCCATGCGACCAAGCAGACAGCAACAATAATGATAGATGGATGGAGCATGTTCAAACCATGCTCAAACCCATTCAGCATTTGCTCCACAGGCCATTTGAGCGTCTGAAAGAACTCGCGGTGGTTATCTACCAGCCATTCGATGAACACGGTAACCCATTTATCAAGAGGTATGATTGTTTCTTCGAACATGATTAGTTGCCTCCTTCGCCCTGAACAGGCTCTTCCGTACGATGTAGGGTCTTCAGGAAGCGATTCTTGGAGACGACTCCTTTATATACGCCATTGGCATCAACCACAGGCACCGGCCACGGACTCGACGCAACCATGGGCAGGATATCCTGCATGGATTCATCAAAGTTGACAGGTTCGGCCTCCTCCAAAAAGGCTTGGCTCAGCGGCTTGTCGGGCAAACCGTTTTCCAGAGCTCCACGAATACCTTCGGATGAAACCACTCCAAGGAAGCGATGTTTGCCGTCAAGGACATAGCCATGCTCCAACTCGCTTCCACTGAGAATCTCGTGTGCAATACGCAAGCTTCCTTCCTTGGTGGTGACAATGGTCGGATGAGTGTCGCGTACTATATCGCCAGCGTTGATGACGTTGGTGGGATCGACGCCTCTGAAAAAGGCGCGAACATAGTCGTTTGCAGGGTTTTGCAAGATATCGTCAGGTGTTCCCACCTGAACCACCTTGCCGCCTTCCATGATGGCGATACGGTCACCTATGCGCAAAGCTTCATCGAGATCATGAGAGATGAAGATGATAGTCCGTTGATGCTCTTCCTGTAACTTGAGCAATTCGTCCTGCATTTCAGTGCGAATAAGTGGGTCCAATGCGGAAAAGGCTTCGTCCATGAGCAGAATTTCCGGATCAACGGCTAACCCTCTTGCCAACCCAACACGCTGCTGCATACCGCCACTGAGTTGGTCTGGATATTGATCCTCCCACCCTGCCAGGCCGACCTGTTCCAGAGCCTCTCGCGCTCTTTGGTGTCGTTTTTCCTTTTCAACCCCGGCCAGCTCAAGTCCGAAAGCAGCGTTGTCCAGGACAGTCTGATGCGGCATGAGCGCAAAAGACTGGAAAACCATGCTCATGTTGTACAGCCGAAACTTGACTAACTCATCATTGGTCATGGCCGTCACATCTTGACCATTCACTATGACACGACCGGATGTCGGCTCAATCAAACGGTTGAGCATTCGGACAATGGTGGATTTTCCCGACCCTGACAGTCCCATGATGACGAATATTTTCCCGGTCTCAATGGTGAAGGAGGCGTTATCCACACCTACGGTCATGCCGGTTTCCTGTTGGATGGACTGCTTGTCATGCCCGTCCTTGAGCATTTTCATGCCTAGTTTAGGCTTCTTTCCAAAAATTTTATAAAGGTTCTCGACGCGAATGGTTCCCATGATCTCTCCGATAAATGTAACAATAGAGCCCTCTTGCAAATTGCAAAAGAGTCGACAAGACAGAAGGAGGAAGAGAGTTAGATCAATGGGACACGATCACGAAGTCCGCAGGGAGTTGTCTCCCTTGGTTCTCCGTGAATAGGTGAATTTTTAAATCCGATATGACACTTTGTTGGCAAAGGCATAATAATGAGTAATGAAAGCATTACGTGTTGTTGTGTTCTTATGTTGTAGTTTTGTGTCGTTGATAGATTCTAATGTTACAGTAGATAAACATGATTCATACGACGATAAACTGCATTTATATAAGCACAACTATGCAACGACGACAAAACAACACTACTTTATAACCAAATATAATTCTTAATATTTATCCTACAGGAAGATCAATTACATGTCAAAAATCATCCAAACATGGTATGATATACACTAATTTCTCACGATTTCCGAATGTCGACAACCCAACAACGTGCGTTAACCATCGGTTCAGATGTCGGCTGATAGCAAGCCCTGCGACAGCAGGCTAGGTAAGATGAAAATTCCATCAAGAAACACATCGTTGAACTGACTGACTTCAGCAATAATACGCCGCGATGCACTCCAAAAAAAAGAGGGTGGTAAAAACCACCCTCAAAAAACTTCGTAATATCTACCAGCTCTAGCTTAACAACACATACTGCTCGCTATAACTGGACAATTCATAAACTCAATTCATCAGAACGGGACATCATCCATGCCGCTGGCTTCGGACGGGAAGGCCGGACCAAGGTCTTCGTCCTGTTGCTGAGGAGCTTGCCCCTGCTGGGGAGCCTGCTGCTGATAACCGCCCTGAGGTTGTTGCTGCTGATATCCACCCTGCTGTTGCTGCTGGTAGCCGCCCTGCTGCTTTTGATATCCGCCACCAGCCTGAGCGCCTGGGCCATCTGCAGCACGATCAAGACCCTGGACATTGTCGGCCACGATCTCAGTCATGTAACGATCCTGACCAGTGCTCTGATCCTGCCATTTGCGAGTCTGCAGCTTGCCTTCGACCAGAACCAGACGGCCTTTGCCAAGGTAGTTGCCACAAAATTCAGCAGTCTGTCGCCATGCAACAATGTTGTGCCACTCGGTTTTTTCAACCTTCTGGCCTGTCTGCCTGTCACGGTAGCCTTCATCCGTGGCAATGGAAAACTTCGCCCGAGCCTGTCCGGCGGGTGTATAAGACAGTTCGGGATCACGCCCCAATCTGCCGATGAGAATAACCTTGTTCATGCTGCCAGCCATATTTACTCCTTGCTCTCTTTATATACTTCAGTCATCAAAATTTATCTGCAATGCCTTCGAGAGCATCCAACAGGTCTTCCAATTGATAGATGAGCTTATCGGCCTCACTTGGCTTCCACTCTCCAAGGAGCTTCTCGATCTCAAGCCGCAATTCCTCGGCTTTTTCAGCTCCGTCCTTCAGGGCTTCGACCTTATCATCATCGATCAGTCCGACACGGACCGCATCGAAAACAGCTCCAGTTAATTCAAGTACACCCTTCTTCTTGATAACCTTGGGGTCTTGCCAAACAAGATTCCACAATGAAGGATAGGTTTTTTCGACCTCGTCTTCACTGAAAGTCCAAGCTATGACGCGCACTTGAAGGAGTCTGCCCATAATGTCCTACACTTCTTCTTCCCATTCACTCTGGATACGGGCGACCACATCCTGAATGACGGTCAATTGATCTTCGGGGCAGATACCGATCAACGGTCCGCCCTCGTCCACATTGTCACCACGACCAAAATACACAGAATAGATAATACCGTCAGGACCCGTATATGCCAAAGGAGTCTCCCGTTTCATTCGGGAAACAATGAGGATTTCCATGCCATCATGTACCTTGACAGAACGCTTGCCGGAGACCTTGAGCTTTTGGTCTACCTCAGGAACGAAATAATATTTGGCTCGTTCCGGTGCACGGAACAGGTAGAGCGCTTCCTGAAGGATCAACTCAATAACTTCCTTACGAGTCAGATAATGCTTGATGGTCACCAGTGGTTCACCGGCTTCAACAAACTGACCTTCATGCTCCAGATGAACTGATTCAATAATGCCCTTTTCTGGAGCAGGGATGGGCTTCTTGTTTTTTTCTCTGGTCAGATTCGCCAGCAAGCTACCGGGTTTTTCCTTATAATCGCCTCCAGGGCCGCGTACAGTGTCGCCCTGCTTCAAACCAGCGAACTCGACAACGCCTGTATGCGGGGCGCGAACCACGATTTCACGGTATGGAGACGCTTTAACCTTATCAAGTAACTCTTTAATATTCAGCACTATCTTTCCTTGTCTTCTCGTTTTGACTTTCTACTTCCGATTTCGGAAGTTAAAAGGGTATGGGCCGCATGCTGCGGACTCTGGGCTAACGATAGTACAGGTTGCGACCGCCCATGGTCAAGAGCGACTGATGGAGGTTTTTCTTGACCTCCCGTCTGTCCCAAATTCCGTGAATATGCCCGCGAGAAAGAGCATGATAAGCGCGGTGATAATCCGGCGGAATAGTGATACCCGTTGTCTCGGTAATGACACCGGGACCGGCAAAACCGATATTCGACGACTGTACGGCGAACTGATAAGGCGAACATCCGAGAAAGCTAGCCACGGGGCCTGCATAGGAATTGGTGTCATACAGAACCAGATAGAGTCCGCCTGCATCGATGTAACGGCGCACGGCAATGGTACACCGCGGCATCTGAATAACCCCGTTAACGCCTTCCTGAATACGAATTCCAGCCGTGCCATGCACATAGGCGATAAACGGCTGACGTTTGCGCGTTGCCCGTTCCGCCGCACGGATGAACTTCTCACCCTCGGCCGCGCCCACACTGCCGCCTCGGAAGGGGGCGCACAAGACTGCAACCACGGTATCGACTTCTTCAATGGTCGTTTCAAAAGTGATACACGCCGATTTTAACCCGGTCTTTTCCTTGGCCTTGTCGAGCTTGAAATCAAATTTCTCATATCCAAGCGGATTCACGGACTCCAACTGCTGGTTGAACTCCTTGGACTCACTGTAATCAAAAACATTTTCCAAATACCATCGGTATTCCATGGGAAAATGATGACCACAGGAAGGACACACGCCGGCAAAATCGCCAAAAAGATCAGGCACCCACAGATCCGGGCAATGCTGAGTCCGCACATTGGGACATGTGATGGTCCGGTCTTCATGGCTGCGAGGACTGGTCCAGGACCATTCACTTCCGACCAGACAGGCGCCGTCTTCGGGACAGGACAATCGGGTCAATCTTTTCATGACTTCTTCACCCACAGCAGGTCTTTCAGCCCCGTTGCCCATGACTTTATCCACGGTCTTTTTCAAAGGCATGAGGAGCTTGTGCCGAACCAGATGCGCTTCGGCTCCAATATCCTCAAACATGGCGTCCAGACGTTTTTTCTGCCGCCCAAGCAGATCATACCGCAAAAAAGAATGTGTGGCCCAGACCGCGCCCTTGGTCGCGGTCACAGCCCTGTTAACAATTCCGGTACCATCCAGCCTGGCGTGGCGACTCAGACTCCTGAACTTGCGCTGCCGCTGATCGACCAGACGATTCAGGGCGGATTTGGACAGGGTCCAGCGCATAAAGATGGACTCGGCGTCATCCGCTTTGTTGCCACGAACCGCCATGGCCCGGTACAGCTTCATGGATTTGACGCCACTGACCACTTCATTGGTGGCTTGAATCAGTTCACGACGCAATTCACGGAAAAACTCATAATGATTTGGCCTGGCACCCAATGGGGGTTCTTGCAAGATACGATCAATATAACCATTTTGAAGGTTATCTTCGGCAGTGATACACAATTGCCTGGCACATTTTTCAATAAGTTCCGGTGTGGCCCGGGCACCGCCTCGCAGGCCGCCTTCAATGGCAGCCGCACCTTCGGGTGAAATAACGGAATAATACCCATGAGAAAGCATTATACGACGGTCAGCCAAACCAACGGCTTCTGCACCGCCGGAACCGCCTTCGGAAAAAATAGAAATGACCGGCACCTTGAGTGCGGCCAGTTCGTACAGGTTTTTAGCTATCTGCTGAGCAGCACCCGGCCAATCTTCAACTGGATAGGCTCCAGGCGTAAACACAAAGGTATGCACAGGAATATTTTCTGTTTCAGCAACCTTCATATAATGCAAGGCCTTGGCATTCCCTGCTGGCTTTACCGATCCGCCATTGCGGAAAGCCTCGCCGTGCCCTTTTTCCTGACCGATAACCATGACCATCTGGTTGACAACCTTGTCGCCGACTCTGCGTGAAAAAACGGCCCGGGCGATGAGCATGGACGGATCAATGTTGAACTCACCGCGTCCACCGATCTCGGTATAGTTGTCATAAACATTCTCAAGTATGTCCTTGAGACAGATACGTTGCGGATGCCTGACAATACGCACCCTATCCATGGGTGTCAGGGTCGTGTCGAGCTTGCGTTCGGAAAAATCAAACAGGTCTTCAAGCCTCACCAGCTGTTCACGGGACACACCACCAGGTTGTGACTGATGCCGTTCCAGCAGGTCATTCAATCTGGCAGAAAGAAGACGAATAGACTCATCTTCCTTGCCCGCGAAAATGTCGCGTATATAGCTCAAACGATCTTTGAGATTCTGGACTTTTTTTGCAGTATCCATCTAAAACTCCAGAAGTCTTTCGGTCTTGGCTTTCAAATAGCTGATGTTGGTGTAAAAATCTTCCGGCTTCCCACTGATGTCTCCCTCCAGAACCAGAGAATCCAGAAACTGAACCCCACGAGCTTTGGCCTCTTCAAGGTCCTTGCCCCAAATGATAGCCAAGGCCAGGTTCGGATCGAATTCCATGGGAATCTCGTATACCTGGTCAACAGGAACCTGTGTATACACATCCAACCAATCGCGCTCTTCCCAGGCGAAACGGGTTATGCGACCTGCGCACGGCGTAAACCAGTTGTCCGTATTCTCGGCTACGATGCGATACTCGATCCCAACCCCCTCAAGTTCGATGTCATCCTGCCCATAACCAAGAGGTTCACCCAGCGCCAAACGGATCTGCTCGGTAATGATATCTACTGGTTTCCCGTTAGCTTTAGAAATAATTGCGGAAACACCATTTTCCACCTGAATTCTGGTATTAACCTCCATGAGGAAAGGCTCGCCTCTCGGAGTAATGATCCACTCCCATGTTCCCACATTGTCGTAGCCGGATTCCCGGGCCATGGACAAAGAATGCTGAGTAATTTCCTCAAGCACCCTGTCTGCGTCAAAGGTGTATGGCACCACCCCCGGAGCAAAACCGGGCGCGACTTCAATGCGTTTCTGCTTCCCTGTGGATTGCACGGAGCAGTTGCGGGTGCCAAAGTGGACATGCCGCTTGCCGCTACGCTCACTAACTATCTGCACTTCCAAGTGATTGAAGTCAAAAATTCGCTGTTCAATGAGCACGCCCTCATCGCCGAAATTCCGTTTTGCATAGTTGCGAATACGGCGAAAGACTGAACGAAATTCATCGAGATCCCGGACTTCCTCAATCCCCATACCACCGCCGCCAGCCGAAGCCTTGACCATAATCACACCATTCAGAATCCCCTGACTGGCCTGAAAATCAAAGAGGCTGGATGCAATCTCATCCGCTTCAAGCTCGCTGTATACCGGACGATCAGAGCCCGGCACGGTCGGAACATTCAGACTTCGGGCTATACGCTTTGTATTGATCTTGTCTCCCAGATCGCGAATAACCCACCAGGAAGGGCCGATGAATTCCATGGGACGATCCCGGCGCACCACGCGTCGGGCAAACCGGAAATCCTCTGCAAAAAAACCGTACCCGGGATGTACTGCTGTTGCTCCGCTGGCATCCGCCACGGAGAACAGTTCGTTTGCATCCAAATATGATGTGATTGTATAGATGGCAGTGTCACCGGCCAACTGACGAGCGAGAGCTACGTGCCCGGACGCCTCATCTTCCTGCGTACAGACACAGACAAAGTCCAACCCAAGACGCTGACAAGCCCTCATCACCCGCATGGCGATCTCGCCACGATTGGCTATGAGGACCTTATGCCGATCACTGTTTGTCGAGTTCACTGTCAGCCTTGCTCCCGTTTCTTCTTACGCAGGGCAATAAGCCGCTTCTGGACTTCAAGAACAAGCTTGTCCAGCTTGATCTGCTTCTGCCGCTCCAACTCAACAAAATTCAACCCGACAATACCATTATCGAGTACGCGCATAACCAATGCGGTTATACCACTCAAAAAAAGTTTCTTGTTGATCAGCAGTTCCACTTCCACCGTCTGTTTTTCTGAAAAGCTCTTTTCAGCATCAAGGACGGCGAATCCGGTGGCACTCAAATCCATGACATCCAACACACGCTTCTGTTTTGGAAACCGAGCCTTGAGACCGGGAACCTTGGTACGAAAAGCCTTGCGCAGCTGTTCTTCATCTTCAGGTATACTTATTTCGAAATCCATGACTCCCCCAATAGAATTCAATAAAACCGATACGATGACTTTACTGACCCGACACCCGTTTTTCAAGCACGAATTCCACACGACGGTTCTTGGCTCGATACTCGCTAGACGTATTGGGAAACAGAGGATTCAGATACGCAAGTCCTGTCGCGGTCAACCTGGTGGACTCAAGCCCCATTTTGAGCAGTTCCCGTAAAACGTTGACGGCTCGGAGGGCAGAGATTTCCCAATTATCCTTAAAGCGTGAGTTCTTGCTGGGACGCACATTGTCCGTATAACCGACAATCTTGATATTCTGGTCTTTATGCTGAATGAAAAAGTCCTTGAGCGTCGCTACCAACTGCACCCCTTTCGGAGTCAGACCGACCCTCCCGGAGGGAAACATCACATCGCCCGGTACCCGGATGGTAATGACTCCATCCTCAAAGTTTGCGCTAACGAGCCCTTCCACACCCTTCTTGGTCTGCAAGGTCTTGACCTCGGCAAACACCTTACGCTGGGACTCGATGATTTGACGGCGCATGAGAGCCTGATCAATGAGCACTCCTGCCTCTTCGCGGGTGATCCGACTTGTTGCGATCTTCTCCATCTTGCCTTGCAAAGCCTTTGTCACCGAAGAAAATGTTTCGGAGAATTTCTCCGTATCAATGGTAGACATGGAATACAACAAGACGAAAAAGACCAGCAGAAGCATGGAAAGGTCAGCGAACGTGGTCAACCATTCGCCTCCGCCATCCTCTTCCTCCTCGGGCGGGTAGATCAAACGATCATCGTCTTTCATCGTTGTGTATCTCTTTCTGCCGGGGCCAGGAAGGAGGACAGTTTCTCGTAGACAAGCCTCGGGTTATTATTCTCCAGAATGGATTTCGCACCTTCAAAAATGACTTCGAGGTGCAGTTGTTCCTGCAGCGTCCTCGCTTTGAGTTTAGCTGCCATGGGAATGAAAAACAGCGTGGACATTGCCGAACCGTAAAAAGTTGTCAACAATGCGACAGCCATGGCCGGGCCGATGGATTTCGGATTATCCAGCTGAGAAAGCATCTGGACCAGACCGATGAGCGTTCCCATCATACCAAAGGCTGGAGCAAGAGCTGCCAGGCGCTTGAACACATCCTGTCCAACCTGATGACGTCGGCGCATGGACGTAATCTCGATGGAGAGTGTAGAACGAATGAGATCAGGGTCCGCATTGTCCGCGATCAACTGGCAGGACTTTTTGAGAACCATGTTCTCGGTCTGGACATTCTCCAAAGCGATAAGCCCTTCACGGCGACTGATTTCTGCCACTTTCACCATGATATTCACAACGTCACGCACTTTGGTTTTGCGCGACACGAATATCTTGAAGGCAGCCTTGAAGGCCTGTATAACTTCTTCAAAGGGAAAGGCGACCATAATAGAGGCCAAGGTGCCGCCAACCACGATCATCATACCAGGAACATTGATAAAAACATCAACAGCCCCACCGATAATAATTGCGCCGATAATGAGCGCAAACCCGACGGCGAGACCTAGTAGTGTTACAATATCCATACAACAAGCCTATCCTTAATATGTTCAATCCGTTCCGTTCACAATTCAGCCTTCCGGGCGCAACCACTGCTGCGAAGCAAAGGAGTCAGCATGGAATACCATAAAAAGATACAACATTCTGTCGCATACATACAGGAGAAATTGGGTAAATTTCAAGCTGATACTGTCGCGTTTGTAACAGGTACCGGACTCGGAGGCCTCACCGACACCATTGAAAACCCGATCCTGCTGCCCTATGAAGAGATTGACGAGTTCCCCGTGTCCACAGTCAAAAGCCACGCCGGGCAGCTTATATCAGGCTCAATTGATGGCGTTCCCGTGCTGGCTCTTCAAGGACGATTCCACCTATACGAAGGATTCACGGCGCAGGAGGCGACCCACAACATCCGCGTCTTGGGAGAGCTTGGTATCAAAACCCTGATTCTGACCAATGCAGTTGGCGCGCTCAATCCATCATTCGAAACAGGCTCCCCAATGGTCATCGAGGACCATATCAATCTGACCGGGCATACCCCCCTTCGCGGCGAAAATATCGACGCATGGGGCGAACGGTTCCCGGACATGTGCGCTGTGTACGATCCGATCCTGCGGCAACTGGCCGTCGACAAAGCTCTGGAACTCGGCATCCGACTGGAACGCGGCGTCTTCATGCAGATCATGGGCCCCAACATGGAAACCCCGGCGGAAACCCGTATGTATCGAAGAATGGGAGCGGACGCCATAGGTATGTCGACCTGCATGGAAGCCATTGCGGCACATCATATGGGCATTCGCCTCCTCGGCATATCCTGCCTGACCAACAAGAATCTTCCGGACTGCATGGTGGATGCACCGCTGGATGCCGTTATCGCCCAGGCAGAGAAATCTTCGGCAACAATGACGAAACTTATCCGTGCAATCCTAAAGGAAATCCCGCAAATAGCCGAATAGACGCTAGGCGGATCGTATGCGCGGTTCGCCAAACGGCTTAACTGCGACTCCGGGACGGCAATAGATGAACAAAGCTGTATTGATATTACTGACAATCTCCACCACCCTCCTCATGGCCGGGTGCGGCAACCGCATGTGGGAGGATAGCAAAGAAGCTACCTCCGAGACATTCGATTACGTGTTCGACACCGCCCCTACGGCGAGATCCTACCACGAGACATCGTCAATTCCTCTCATCGAACTGAACTACAGAGCCGCTGACGTCCTATACTCCAATGTGGGTAAAGGAGAGTTAACACTGGAATCCGCAGTGTTTGTCAAACCTTTCACCAATCAAAACGATCCCGGCGACAACGCCATTTTCGGATCGGTCGTCACCCAGCAGATCGCGGACCGACTTGTCCAGCGTGGCGTACTCATCACTGAAGGCAGCCCGAACGTCACGGACTATCTATATAAAAAAGATGTTAACCCAGAAAAATACAAGAATCTTACAACCGTAATGTCCGGCAAGTTGCCGCCCCGATCAGGCATGCTTACCGGCAATTACGTCATAGGCGACAACTACGTGTATATGTCATCCAAAGTCGTGCGACTCGTGGACTCTGCTGTTGTTTCGGCCCACAACTGGACTTTGCCCATAAGTGACAATATCCGCCAGATGCTGCCACAACTGACGAAAAGCGAAGGCATGGTCCCTACGGTCAAAAACAAATTCGATTAAACAAATCCCATAGAAAAGGGGTGCCGGCTAACCGGCACCCCTTTTTTTTGTTTTCTCAAAGGTGAACGCTCTGCGCGTACACCTTATTCATCACGCCAGGCTTCGCCGATATCGTCACCCCATTCTTTCTTGGCAAGACGATGACCAAGATTGAAAGCCTTGGTATTGATGGCTTTGATCTTTGGCGGCAATACGGATTCCAGACTCTTGCGCATGGTCCCCTGATTGACAAAGGGAAGCAGGAAGGAAAGTGACCCCAGGACCACGGTATTCATAGCCTGAGCTATACCAACCTTCTCTTTGGCAAGGGCTGTGTAGGGCAGACCCAGGAACTGGTTGGTCGGCGGTTGCTTGACCAGATCAGACTCCAGCACCAACACTCCACCCGGCTTCAGGTAAGGATAATAGGTATTGCAAGCTTCCTGAGACAACGCCACCAGAAGGTCCAGATTTTCTGCCTTGGGATAACTGATGGGTTTCGAACTGATAACCAGATCACACTTGCTGGACCCGCCACGCGCCTCGGGACCGTAGCTCTGTGTCTGCGTGACATTGTACCCATGTCCGAGAGCCAGCCCCTGCCCCATGATCTTGCCCAGGGTAATAATACCCTGACCGCCCAGGCCGGAAAACCGAATCTCAAAACGATCAAGTTCTTGCTGCGGCTTCATTTATTTGCCTCCCTTGGCGGCCTGCGCCAGAAGGTTCGACTGCAATTTGTGGTAGCTCTCCTCAAAGCCGGGACGATCACGTTCGACAAACACGCCGATAGGCATGCGGTCCTTGCGCTGGTCCTCAGACATCTCATTGTAACGTTCTACAGAGACGGCAGTCTTTTTCATCCACTTATACATCTCGACCGAATTCTTATACTTGTTCTTGCGACCGAATTGGGTGTGACACGGTGTGATGGCCTCAACAAGGCTGAAGCCGGGACGCTTAATGGCCTCGGTCATGATCTTTTCCAGCTTGTTCACATGGAAAACCGTACCGCGAGCCACATAGTTGGCACCGGCCCCTCTTGCCAGTTCCACAGTGTCAAAACTGCTGTCGAGCTGTCCATAGGGGTTGGTCATGGTGGTCGAACCCATCGGAGTCGCCGGAGAACTCTGTCCACCAGTCATACCATAGATATTGTTGTTCAACACCAATGCTGTCACGCCGATATTTCGACGAGCCGCATGGATAAGATGGTTGCCACCGATGGATAAGGCATCACCATCGCCCATGATGGTGATGACATTCAACTTCGGGTTGGCCATCTTGATACCTGTGGCAAAGCTCAAGGCCCGGCCGTGGGTAGTATGGACAGTATTGAAGTCCACATAGACAGCCAGACGACCCGAACAGCCGATTCCGGCCACAACCACCACGTCGTCTTTGGGAATCCCCAGAGAATGAATAGAACGAATCAAGGTTCCCAACACGATGCCGTGACCGCAACCGGCGCACAGGACATGCGGAAATTTCTTGTTATGCCTCAGATACTGATGAATTATTTCGTTTCCGGTAAAAGTACTCATGTCACTACCCCTGCATGATGACCTTGAGGATTTCCGCGGGAGTGACGATCTGTCCGTCCACACGATTGATGGTCCTGACCGCAGCATGGCCCATATTCACACGCTTCACCTCGCGAGACATCTGACCCATGTTCATTTCAGGCACCACCAGTGTCTTGGCTTTTGCCAAAATCTTTTCAGTATGTCTTCTGGGGTACGGGAACAGGGTTTTCAATTTGAGCAACCCGGCTTTTACACCGTTTTCACGAGCTTGCTGCACGGCCAATTCGGCGGAACGGGCCACACTGCCGTAAGCAATCACAACGACATCCGCGTCATCCGTCTGAATTTCATCCACCAACTGAATGTCATAAAAGAACTGATCGATCTTGCGATGGATACGGTCCATGAGTTCAACGACCTCTTCTGGACGCTGAGTCGGAAATCCATTGCGATCATGCGTCAGGCCGGTGACATGAAAACGATACCCGGACCCGATAGCGGGCATGGGCGGTACACCGCGAACAGTTTCTTCATACGGCTTATACCATTCCGGCGGCATTGAGGGCACAGTGCGGGAAAAGACTTCATACTCACCTTCATTGGGGATTTCGATCTTCTCACGGGTATGTGCCGTGACTTCATCCAGAAGCAGGATGACCGGAGTGCGATATTTCTCCGCCATATTAAATGCGGTAATGGTCATGTCCAGACACTCCTGCACATTGGAGGCGGACAGGACGATAATCGGATGATCGCCGTGTGTTCCCCAGCGAGCCTGTTGAACATCACCCTGCGCAGGACAGGTAGGCAACCCCGTGGAGGGACCGCCGCGCATGACATTAACCAAAACCAAAGGAGCTTCAGCCATAATTGCATAACCCAGGTTTTCCTGCATAAGCGAAAAACCCGGCCCGCTCGTGGCTGTCATGGCCTTGCGACCGGCCAAAGATGCGCCGATAATGGCTCCCATGCTCGCGATTTCATCTTCAAGCTGTATGAAGACACCATCTTCAATCCTGGGCAGCCGAGCAGCCATGATTTCCATTATCTCAGACGACGGAGTAATGGGGTACCCGCCAAAAAATGAACAACCAGCCAACAATGCGCCTTCGACAACGGCCTCGTTGCCGAGAGCGAAAATTTCCTTGCGTTTCTTGCGTCTGGGCATCGCTTACGCCCCCTTCCCGGTTACTTTCGTTTTGGCAGTTTCAACGTCCCCTTCCCCGGCAGCCTTTTCGCCGCTCTCAGAATCCTTATCTGTAACCACGATGGCAAAATCAGGACAATGCAGCTCGCAAAAGCCACAACGGATACAGTCTTCCTCGCGAACAACCGTAGACTTACCCTGATCGTTCAGCTCAAGCACTTTTCCCGGACAAAACTCGACACAGATGCCGCACCCCTTACACCAGTCCGGGTAGATGATAACTTTGTTCTTCCCTTTGTCTTTTCTAGCCATAGCTCCTTCCAACTCGTGAAAGATTCATTCAGGTCATTTTCCTGAATTTTACAAAAAAGTAATTCGCAAAATGTCACTTTTTCAAGATACTCAATTGAACTCCTAGCAGGATTTTTACTTGTGTCCAGCGTTTTTCAAAATTTCTTGAGCACCCCATACGAAGTTGAAATGAAAAAACAAAAAAAAGCGTTTCTGATTTTCACCAAAAACGCATTTTTACTCTGCATAAAAATTAAATTTAAAGAGCCATAACCGCCATCGCATTAATAACACAGGCAGCTAAAGCGCTCCCCCCTTTCCGTCCTTCAATGGAAATATAAGGAATATTTCTGCGCATAAGCAGTACTTTTGACTCTGCAGCATTCACAAATCCAACAGGCATTCCCACGACCAATGCGGGAGCGACAGTCCCGCTATCAACATGTTCAACAAGTCGAATAAGTGCAGTTGGCGCATTCCCAACAACATATATATCCGGCTTTAGTTCAGCAACAGCAACGTCAACCGCTGCTTTTGCCCGAGTAATTCCTTCGCGTTGAGCCCGTTCAACCACTCGTTGATCATTGATCAGACAATGAACGGTACAACCCAGCGGGTCGAGTCGACGAACGGGCATACCACGTTTAGCCATCTCGGTATCAGTAACTATCGTGGCACCATTTTTCAATGCAGCAACACCTGACTCAACGGCACCATCCTTGAAACGAACCAGCTCAAGAAGTTCAAAATCCGCTGTAGTGTGAATCATTCTGCGTACGATTTCCCATTTCGCCCCAGAAAAAAGGCGTGGCTCAGGAACCTCAGAATCAATAATTCGAAAAGATTCTGACTCAATATCATCAGGTTTTTGAAAATTCTGTATTGTTATCTCTGACAAAACAACCTCCTCTGAGGTACAATTATTCTTAATTTTAAAAATGTTTTTCTATAATAAAAAGAGACGGCCAAGAATATGTTTTGAGAATTCCCGGACCGTCTCAGTACGATTTTTCGACTTTCCGGGCGATTGCCCCTTCAACTACCGATCTCTTGCCTGATACCGAGACAGTTGGGCCTCCAGACGTCGGCTGTAGGAAGTCAGGATATAACACAGCAGGAAATACAACCCCGCAATGGTAATCCAGACTTCAAAGGAAGCGACCATTTCCCGATTATCCACCTGAACACCGGTGCGAGTCAACTCACTCACCCCCAGAATAGATGCCAGAGATGTATCCTTTGTCAGTGAAACAAACTGATTCACAAAAGAGGGGATCATGTTCCTCAGCGCCTGTGGCAGTATGACAAACCGCATTGCTTGAACCTGGGACAACCCGGTACCGCGTGCAGCTTCAAGCTGCCCCTTGGGCAAAGCCAACACTCCTGCCCGAACAATTTCGGCTACATATGCACCAGTAAAAATCATGAAACATGCAACGGTTGTCGAAAATGCGGGTAATGATTGTCCGATAAGAACCGGAGCCAGAAAGAAAAACCAGAAGATAAGCAGCAACAACGGCATGCCACGAACCATTTCAATATAAACGACTGCTGGCAGTTTAAACCACCAACGCTTGGAAAGACGCATGAGCCCGGCTGCCATTCCAATCCAGAATGCGCCGAATATACCCAAGGCAGCCATGATAATGGCGGACAGCATGCCACCCACGTCGTGGATAAAAGGGAAAACCAAATCAAACTTGGTCTGGCCCCACAAAAAATAGTCGAAATTGTCTATGACGATATCCCAATGCATACCCGCCCCCTAGTACATGACCTGAATCATGAAGTGCTTGTTATACATGGTGATACAGAATGAAACCACCAGGGAGATCGCCAGATAAATCAACAGCGCTACAGAAAATGCTTCAAACGGGATGGAATGATACGACTCAATCTGTGTCGCCTGAAACATCATCTCACCCACACCAATGACCATGCACAGCGATGAGTTCTTAATCAGGTTGAGTGCCTGTGATATAAGCGGAGGAATAACGATGCGCAAAGCCTGGGGCATGATCACATACCGATACCCCTGCAAAAACGAAAGCCCTACTGCACGGGACGCCTCAAGCTGATTCTTGGGAATGGAAAAGATACCGGCCCGAATTTCTTCGGCGACAAACGCTGAAGTATACACGGTCAATGCGATAACGCCGGTTATCAACTCAACATTGAACAGAACCCACTCGCCCATAAATTCATGTCCGAACAAGGCAAATGGTCCGGGAAACCAATAGAACAAATCGTTCATCCACTCATTGATACCTGCCGGGATGACGAAGTGCGAAGCATTGTACCAGAAAAAGATCTGAACAAGCAGCGGAGTATTCCGGAAAAATTCTGTATATGCCAGTGCAAACCACTGGAAAGGCTTGAAGGGAGTCATCCGCAGAACACAAATGATAATCCCGAGTACCATAGCACCGACTAAAGATATCGAAGATATCTGCAACGTCGTGGTGAACCCCTCCCACATCCACTGGGCAGGTTCGCCGGAAAACATTTTGGCCCATTGAAAATTATAATCCAAAATTCCATCCGTGGTTGCTGTTAGAAGAAAGGAAAGCCGGGAACGCTCTTGGCGCCCCCGGCATATCAGTTAATCCAGACCTTACATAGGCCAGAGCTCGATGGTCCAACCTTCAGGCAGGTCGTATCCCATCCACTTCTTGAACAGCTGTTGGTAGGTTCCGTCCAACCACATCTCGTTGAGACACTTGTTAACGAAATCACGGAAAGCGGAATCATTCTGGGGCAGCCCGAGACCGTAGGGTTCGGAAGCAATGAACTCACCCACGATTTCCCAGGCTTCGGGATTGTCATCACTGGCCTTGAGACCTGCCAGAATACCGGAATCAGTGGTCACAGCTTTGACCTTACCCTGCTTCAGCGCCATGAAAGCCTGAGGGTATTCGTCATAGGAAATGACGTGTGCCTTGGGCTGGGCATTCTTGATATTCTTTTCAGAGGTGGAGCCTTTGACAGTACCCACTTTCTTGTTGGCGAGATCTGCAGCGGAAGCGACACCGCCGCCTTTCTTCACGAGAAGTTTCTGACCATCCATGAAATACGTAATGGAAAAATCAATCTGCTCATCACGAGAGAACTTATGAGTCATGGTAGCGGCCAGCATGTCCACGGAACCCTGAACCAGCATGGGAATGCGATTCTTGGAAGTAACAACCTTGAATTCAGTTTTCACGCCAAGTTTGGCAGCTATGTACTTGCAGATATCGATATCAAAACCGACCAGTTCCTTGGACTCGGCATCAATAAAGCCAAACAGATTGACGGAGTCCTTGACGCCGCATGTCAGCACGCCTTTCGCTTTCACATCTTCGATCTTGCCAGCAGAAGCTATGCTCGCGGCAAACATGAAGGACAGCACCAGAGCCAGAATAATTACCAACCGTTTCATTAACCCTCTCCTCTCTCTTGGAGTTTAATGTATATACCGACTAAAGAATTTCCTTCAGGAAGTTCTTTGTACGCTCGTGTTGGGGATTCTTAAAGAATTCATCCGGCGGAGCCTGCTCCACCACCACACCGCCGTCCATAAACAGAACTCGATCGCAGACTTCACGGGCAAAACCCATTTCATGGGTAACGCACAGCATGGTCATGCCTTCGCGAGCCAGGTCCTTCATGACGTTGAGGACTTCGTTGATCATTTCCGGGTCCAAGGCAGACGTCGGCTCATCAAAAAGCATAACTTTGGGTTTCATAGCCAAAGAGCGGGCGATAGCCACACGCTGCTGCTGACCACCCGAAAGTTCTGCGGGATATTTGTGTGCCTGATCGTGGATGCCCACTCGTTCGAGCAAGCTGAGGGCGACAGTTTCGGCCTCTTCCTTGGGAACATTTTTGACCTTGATGGGCGCCAAGGTAACGTTTTTCAAGACTGTCAGGTGGGGGTACAGATTGAACTGCTGAAACACGATACCGATTTCAGCACGCAAATCATTGACGTTGACGTCCTTGTCCAGGATGTCCTTGCCGTCAAAAAGGATTTGCCCCTTCTGATACTCCTCCAACCGATTGATACAGCGAATAAACGTGGACTTACCAGAACCCGAAGGACCACAGATGGCCAGGACTTCGCCCTTGTTCACGGATTCGGTAATACCTTGTAATACGTGAAAATCACCATACCACTTGTGCAGTTTCTGCACTTCTATCATTGCCATTTGAAGATTTCTCCTCAGGATAAATTTTGGGAAAAAACAAAAAAAGCCCGCCGACGTGTCACATTTCCCGACAGTCGGGCGGAGCTACTTGAACAGAAAGGAAAGATTGTCCAAAAACCGAAAAAAGTCAAGATACAGTTGCTTTCACGACGACTTCTTCCTTACTCTCTCACATCTTTGTCACTTTCACTTCGCTCCGATTTCCCATTAAAAAAGGGAGTCCCAAAGGACTCCCCCTACTATTAATGATTGAATGGATCTCAGTCGTTGCTCGCCTGGTCCTGCATGAACGCACGTACCCTGCGCTGAATACGAATCACCCGTTTGAGCAATTCACCCAGCCCGAACAGGGTGACTGACACGACAGTGCTGAGCAGCAGCACACCGAAACCAGCCAGAGCAAACATCCAATTCCTTGCCGAGTCATCGGTGTTGGTGTTCCAAAGTAGAACGAAACAGGCGACCAACCCCACAACCCACATCAGGTGTCCTGTGGCGGTAAGCACCCGCTCCATCGGCAGTCTGGAAAACGGATTCTGGACCTTGTAGCCGGTCAGGTCATCACCTCCGCAAACTGGACATTTCTCCAAATCCGCTGAAAAGGTTTCAAGACAGCGTTCGCATTGAACCATTTTCCTGTAATCACTGAGTTCAGGCATAAGAGTCTCCTTGCACGCTTACGCCAGTGCGGCGTCGGCCTTCAGTTGTCTGGGACGCTGAATCAACCACATGGCACCCCACAGGAGTAGACCAACCGGATAGACCCAGTAACGCATGTCATACGGCAGGCCGACCAGACGGGAGATAAGATCCGGTCTGAACATGACCATGGTAATGGTCAGCAGAATCGGTATCTCGTAGAATCGGTTCTTGGCAATGAACCACCCCTGTGTGGCCGAGGCAAATGCGAAGTTGCCTATGCATGCCATGGCAAAGATCAGCAACCCCTGAGGCCAACTGTCGATATTATGCAGAATCAGGTCGTGGTTGAATATGAACATGAACGGCAAAATGGCCGTACGAATATCATACATAAACCCCTGAAGTCCCGTTTGTATGGGTGGCGCCTCGGCAATAGCCGCAGCGGCATATGCCGCCAGGCCGACCGGCGGAGTATCGTCCGCCAAAATGCCGAAGTAGAAACAGAACAGATGCGCTGCCATAAGCGGCACGAGAAAGCCCTGCAAACCACCGATACTGACAATAGCCGGCGCAGTGAGCGAAGCCATGACAATATAGGTAGCCGTGGTGGGCAGCCCCATACCGATAAGCAGACTCGCCATCGCCGTAATGACAAGCATCAGGAAGATATTTCCGCCGGACAGAACGTCGATAATCTGCGTAATAAGCCCACCCAGTCCAAGCGCGACAACCCCCACGATGATACCGGCAGCAGCTGTTGCCATGGCGACACCGGCCATGTTTCGCGCACCCTCAGCCATGGAAAGGAATATATCCTTCACACTCTGCTTGATGGCAGGCAAAAGCGGCTGGTTGTCAAGCTTAGCCCTGATCGGCTTTTGCAGCAGCATGATAACCATGAGCACAAGAATGGCGCGGAAAGCGGCCAGTTCAGGGGAATGGCGCAAGGCAATCAATTCATACAAAAGCATACCGAGCGGTAGCAGGAAATGCAGGCCGGACATGAGTGTCGGCATGAATTTCGGCAGTTCAGCACGCGGTATACCCGACAAGCCGAGCTTTGATGCCTCGATATGCGAGATGTAAAGAAGCGCAGCATAGGAAGCAAAAGCCGGAACCGCAGCCGCCTTGACGACTTCAATATACGGCACGTTGACATACTCGGCGATAATGAAGGCTGCAGCCCCCATAATGGGCGGAGCGAGCTGGCCGTCAGTGGACGCAGCCACTTCGATGGCCCCTGCCTTTGTCGCCGGATACCCGACCTTTTTCATTAATGGAATGGTAAAGGTTCCGGTAGTTACGATATTGGCGATGGAAGAGCCGGATACCATACCAGTCAGCCCGGAACCGAGAATTGCCGCCTTGGCAGGCCCACCCTTGAATCCTCCAAGGATGCACAAAGCCAACTGGATGAAGAAATGTCCAGCGCCTGCTTTCTCAAGCATGGTCCCGAACAGCACGAACAAAAAGACGATGGTCGCAGACACATCCAGCGGGATACCGTATATTCCTTCTGAACTCATAGCCATCTGTCCAATGAAACGATTCAGGGAAACGCCTTTGAACGCAATAACGTCCGGCATGTACGGTCCGAGAAACGCATACGCACAGAACAGAAGAGCAATAACGGGCAATGCCGGCCCGATAACGCGCCTAGTTGCTTCAAGCAGCAGGCCGACCAGCATCAGTCCAAACAGGATATCCCGAGTGGTCGGCGCTCCGTAGCGCATGGCTATTCCATCATAATCAATGAAGATATACAGGGCCGCGAATGCTGCCAGTATACCAAAGATATAATCCAGAATAGTTACGCGATTCATGATCATGAGAAATCTGAGATCAGGCCGCCACTTGGGGTTCCCCTTCATCATGGGTACGTTCAGAAATACGAGCAGAATGGCGAATGCCAAATGGAAGGCCCTGATATACAGGGTATCCAGAATCAGCCAACTGGCTATGGAGAGTTGGAACAGCGACCACATAATAGCAATGGCAATGGTCAACGTCCTTGTGACACCGACGCTATCACCTTGCAAACCGTGTTCGGCCTCGGCCAATTCCCGGGCGTACTCCACCCCTTTTACATTGTTGTCGTCTACAATCTTATCTACCATTTCTCCCTCGGTCGCTGTGGTGGCGTAAATCAAAGAGCCGCCTGCAAGCTCCCCTGCAAACGGCGGCAGCACGGCCGAATCCGGCCTGCGCAAAATGTAACCGGGCAGCAAACCGCCCGGTTACGATAATGCGTAAGAAGTGCGACCTATTTGAGGCCGGCTTCCTTATAGTACTTCATTGCGCCGGGATGAATCGGAGCGGACAGACCCTGCAGCATGCCTTCCTTGGTCAGAACAGCGTATGCGGGATGCAGTTTTTTGAATTCTTCAAAATTGTCGAAGACTTCCTTGGTGATGGCATAAACGACATCATCAGGAACATCAGCAGAAGTCACAAAGGTTGCCTTCACGCCAAAGCTGGGGACGTCTGCACCGGCATTGGCTGCGCTTGGATAATTGCTCATGGGAATGACGGACGGAGCATAGTAAGGGAATTTATCATACAGGGAATCAACACCAGTAATGGCCACGATATTGACCTTACGAGCACCGGCACAAGCTTCCTTGATAGCACCGGAGGGATGACCGACGGTGTAGAAGAATGCATCGATACGGCCGTCCTGCAACAGACCGGGAGCCTCGGCAGCCTTGACCTTTTCAGCATCAATATCATCAAGGGTCAGACCGGCTGCGGCCAAAGCGTCAATAGAGTTCTGGAGCTGACCGGAACCGGGGTTGCCGATGTTGACTTTCTTGCCTTTGAGGTCCTTGATACCGTTGATTCCAGTGTCAGCACCAGCGACCAGGGTCACGGACTCGGGATGAATCGAGAAAACTGCACGCAGTTTCTTCTGGGGCTTGCCATCCCATTCAGCAATACCTTCATACGCCTGATATTGACGATCGGACTGGACAACACCGAACTCAAGGTCACCAGCCATGACGGCGTTGACATTGAACACGGAACCGCCGGTTGACTCAACCGTAGCGCGGATGCCGTAGACATCTTTTTTCTGGTTCACAATCTTGGCAATGGCACCACCAGTAGGATAATAAACACCAGTGATACCACCAGTACCGATGGTCACGAATTTTGTTTTACCAGCAGATGCAGGGACGACGGTGAGCATATAGCCCAAGCAAAGCAGCATGGCCACGTACAGAATTCTTTTCATTCTCAGTTCCTCCAGAACAAAAAAACAGTTAACCCAATGGAGCCGACCCCTCTCAAAGCCCGACCCTTAATGAAAACCCACAAGGACTTTCACGAAAACACAGCAACAGCCGATTTACCACTTACGTCAAACACGACGTGTGAGATTTCTAGCCGACATACCGATTTACCAAAAAACGTTTTTTTTCGCAACGGGTTATTCCAAAAGGAGAGACAGGCCGATCGATTTCTGATAATCGCAGATAAGCTTTTATAATGAGTATCGGTAAAATGAACCTGTAAACCCTTTTTGGGAAGCATTAATCAGACATGGATGAACCGCTCTTTACGAATATTGACCTAGACCCCGCCTTCACATATTTCCTCTTTATTGGCGAATTGAAGGCCTACGGACTCAACCATTTCGTCGCCAAAGCCCTTGAAAGGGAATTCGATACACCGTTCAAAGCCATTTCCATCGCTCCCGATCTTATCGACACCACCGCTTTCACAAATCTGACGGTCTTCAACTCAACCGCAAGGAGTGAGCGAGAAGCCGCAGGCCGAAAAGTTGCCTACCGCACCCCCATGTCCGTTTTTTCAGGTGAAGTGTCAAAATCGACATATATCAGGTCGCTGCTGGACACGCTGCTCAAACAACAGGACCACATCTTTGTCTGGATGTTTGAAAGCAGACCGGAACTGGACCTCGGTCACCCCGACAAAATCACCCTGCTCGGCCCCAGAGCCGACCTTATAGAGCACCTGAACGACAAGACCTGGCAATATGAGACATTCTCCAAAGTGGCGCCCGTTGTGGATTTCATGATCTGCTGCGGGACCGACGCTCTGGAGCAAGGCCTCAAGGAATTGGGAGAACGCTCCCCGCACGGCATGTTCGTCTCGGCCAGTCACAGCGCAGGCGGCGCACAAAGCATGGTATGCCGGTGCGCCAAAGACGCACTTGATCGTTTTACCTGCCCTGAGACACATTACCTTATTAGTGGATACACGCCGCACACTCATGACCCGACAGTACTCGCCGTTGTCGGCAATGAAAACGAAGTCTATGTGGCCGGAGTCGCTGATATGAACATAGTTGACGGCAACAAATTTCGCGGTTCTACATTCCCGTCCATACTCCCTGCCAACGTACAGGCAGACCTGCGTGATTACACTGCCGCTGTTGGACGCGAACTCGGCAAGCTCGGATTCCGGGGTATCTATGGCTGCGACTACATCGTGACCGAAAACGAGGACATTTTTTTCATTGAGGTCAACGCACGCAAACAGGGAACGACCATGGAATTTTGTAGTGCGCTTGAACAGCTATTGCCGGACAAGGCCCCCAGCCTGTTCGATATGGAGTGCTACGCGGTCCTGCACGACGTACTTCCAGCCGACTGCCACGAGCCAGACTTCGATGCCATCATCAACGGTGATCTTCACTGGGGCACTTTCAACCACAAGGTCGAAACAGATGTTGTCACGACCGATGTGATCAAGCAAAGTCTGCCTGAACGGACCCTTTTCGAACAGACGGTTGCTGACGGTCTGCACGGACACATCATTCTTGAACATGCTGGCGATGACGTTCTGGTCAAAGCCGGGACTTTTCTGGGGCGTGTGGTCGCTGTGGCAGCCACTCGCAAGGACATGCTTCTTGAACTGAAAAACGGAACCAATCGGTTGGCGGAATCCATCGTCAACCGGGAAACAAACAGGTATTGATATGTCTTTTGAACTGGATGGTTTTACAACGGACTTGCTTGAACAGATCTCCGGCAACGGTACTGCAACCGAAGCCGACTCCTCCAACATGCAGCAGCTTTATGCCGACGCCAGGGCGGGTGACGGGACAGCGCCCATCGTGGCCCTGTTTCACGCTCTCAAAAACGCCAAAGACACAGGTGGACCGGGGTATGAAGCATATGGGCTCACCCATGAAAATCTTATCGAACTCTGTGCCAAGCATGTCGAGATCGATGAACACTCCGTGACCATCGGGGGTCGCGTTGGCCGCGCACTGGAAATCATCACCGATGCCGGATTGCGTGTGCAGGATTACCTGGCCCGCAAGGATGTCGAAGCCCCGAGCGGAATCCAGCTCTGGGATAAGATTCTTGAAAATCAGGCTCGCATCAAATCCGTCCTTGGCATGACTGACGATGACTGGAATTCCTTTTCCGGTCAGCTCGGCAACTGCATCGACGATGCAGAAACCCTGAAAAAATGTCTCGACCTGCCCGATGACTGCATTCAGGACGTTGCCCGAATCACCAAGAAATATCGCATGCGCATGACACCTTACTACGCCAGCCTGATTCAGCCGGTTCCCAATGATCCGGTCATTCTTCAGGCCGTCCCCACAGCTGAAATGGTCGATACCGTGGGCGAGGAAATTCCACCCGTGGCGTCGGACCATTCGCCGGTACGCCTTGTAGATCAATTCTACCCACGTGTAGTAGCCCTCAAATCCACCAATATATGCGCCATGTACTGCACGCACTGTCTGCGTATCGCCCACATCGGCGGCTCTGACCGCACATTCTCCAAGGCGGCCTATCAGGAAGCACTGGACTACATCGCTTCAAAACCAGCCATCCGCGACGTGCTGATTACTGGTGGTGACGCTTTCATGTTATCCAACAGTTCCCTGCGCTGGCTGCTCGGTAAACTGGATGAAATTGACCATATAAAAATGAAACGCCTCGGCACCCGTGTTCCGGTAACCACACCGCAACGCATTGATGCCGAACTTCTCGATATTCTGGAAGAAAGCAACGACAAGAACCCCCTGCGCGTTGTTACGCAGATCAACACGGCACAGGAAATCACCCCGGTTTCCCGACAGGCGTTCAAGGATATTTCAAAACGTGTTTTCGCCGTGCTCAATCAGGCAGTCCTACTCCGCGGCATCAACGACTCAAAAGTCAAGATGTGGCACTTATGCGAAACAATTCAGGAATCCTATGTGCGCCCTTACTATATCTTTAACTGTTCCTACCGAAACCCCCAGTACTATCATATGCGGGTTCCCATCGAGAAAGGCCGGGATATTGTGGAAGGTATGTACGGCAACATTTCCGGCGATGCCATTCCGCGTTATATAGCCGCCGCCGGTGGCAAAATCCCGCTTCACCGCGACAATGTTCAGGGACGGGAAGATGACGGAACAGTCATTCTTCGGAAACCCTGGGGCGGCGAAGTCCGTTACCCGGATGCCAACCCGGATGGCTATGCAACTGACGACAATTTCGCTTTCAATCAATACGGCAAGAAATAATGATCAACACTATTCGTACGTATATCGAGGACCATGAGCAGGAAATGATGGACCTGCTGGAAAAGATCGTTTGCATCAACAGTTATACGGCGAACAAAGCTGGCACGGATGCTGTGTCCGCAGTCATTGAAAGCGTCATGACCGATATGGGCTTCATTGTACGCCGTATAAAACAGGATATGGTCGGGGACAACCTGATAGCTGAGAATGCCCACAGACCTGAAAGCCGGCGCCTCCTGCTCTGTGGGCACATGGACACGGTCTTTCCACCAGAAGACGGATTTAATTGCTTCCGTAAGGAAGGAAACACTCTCATCGGTCCGGGCGTGATTGACATGAAAGGCGGTCTGGTGGTCGGCATATACGCGCTCAAGGCGCTTGATGCCGCAGATCTTCTGACAGACATGCCGGTTGCCTTTATCTTCAACTCAGATGAAGAAATAGGGTCACCGCATTCACAGGATCTCATCATCGAAGAAGCAAAAGAATCGGCAATAGCCTTTGTCTTTGAATGTTCCAGCCCAGGTGGTAAAATAGTTACGGCACGAAAAGGGAAAATATCGTTTACTCTGGAAGTTCAAGGGCAAGCCGGCCATTCTGGCAATCTCACTGGCCCCAAACCCAGTGCTATTCTCGAAATGGCACACCAGACGATTGCCCTTGAAGCTCTCAACGATGCCGCCAAGGGTGTGTCCGTCAATGTCGGGCTGATCGAAGGCGGTGTCGGACCAAATACCATAGCGCCTTCAGCCAAGGCCAAAATCGAATGCCGGTATTGGAATGAAATGGAAGGCGTGATTCTTCGCGAGGCCATTGAGAACTTAGCAGCTTCACCCACCATTACCGGCACACGTTGCCAATTGGAAGTGTTGCCTGGACGGCCGACCATGGAGAACAATCCAGCTATTGCTTCACTTTTCGACATCGTAGCTTCTGCAGGTGCCGACCTTGATATCCCGGTATTGGAAAGTGCGCGAGGCGGCGTTTCGGATGCCAATTTCATCGCTAACACAGGAACTCCTGTGATCGACGGTCTTGGCCCTACCGGCGGCAAGGATCACTCGCACAACGAATACATGCTCACGGAATCCCTGGCTGAACGAACCATTCTAGCCGCTGTCGCCATGCGACGGGCATTCGAAAGCCTGTCGTAGCAGCGTCCTCTAGGCAGTCCTACCACTGGGAGCCTTAGGAAAGTCCAAAGTCCCTTTGCTTAAAGGGACTTTGGACTCTCCTAAGCTCTATTACAACTCGTTCACTCAAGACCAGGCGGGCTCATTCATCATGCTCCCCCAAGAGTGGCATCGTTGTATTTCTTCTTTCAAGCACCCACCCCCGAATCATCAACAGACAAGTTCTGACTGAACCAACCTCTGTACGACTTTCGTGAATGGCGCAAATCCCAAGCATGGATAATCTACGATTTCTGCAAATGGTACCTTCGAATAATCAATACATATTCAACCGCGACAAGAGCCCAAATACTCCAATGCTGGAGCCGAATTTCGTTGCTCACAAAAAAAGGGCCGCTCACAAGAGCGGCCCTTTTTATTTGTGATGGATGTGACGCCTAATTCAACTCGCGTTCTTGCGGGAACAGCGGGAGGTAGCGGTACACCAGAGTCAGTACCAGGAAGCCATAAGCGACGATCATGATGGACGAGGCGTACTCAACCCAGTTCGGGTAGTAAACCTGCCATTCGTCGAAAGGCATAACCGGGAAAGCGATGGTCTGAACCGTAAAGACGTAACGGTTAACAGACACACCGATGCAGTCCAGAATGGCTGCGGTATACAACAGTGCCGGGTTGTTGCGGATGGCCGGAACGATCAGCATGATCGCAGGGACAACACCACACAGCACGATTTCAGTGAACAGAAGCCATTTGCCGTAAGCAACGCCATAGAACATGTCATCGAAGGTCAAACCGACGGAAGGCAGGTAGCCATAAGCCCATGCCCATGTATCGAGGATCTTGAAGAACATGTAAACACACAGCATGGTACCGGCGATCTTGCCCATCAAAGCCTTGGTTTTGAAGTCGACCAGCTTCTTGCCGGTGAGCTTCTCCATGAAGGTGGCGACCAGAACGGTGAAGACCGGGCCGGAACCAACTGCGGAGAGCACGAACAGGAAGAAGGTCCACGGCCAGATGAAGAAGCCTTCGCGGAAAGCGTAAGGACGACCGATCAGGACACCGTACATACCACCCAGAGAACCCTGGTGGAATGTGGACAGGAATGCACCAATACCGGCAAACAGTGCCATATTGACGTGCATGTTGTGAGCCAGCGCATGAATGAAAGGAATCTTGTTCAACTGCTTCTGCTCCAGGACCAGCGGGACAAACTCGATGATCAGAACTGTGCAGTAACAGGTGATGCAGAAGATAACTTCAGTGAGCATGGAGTGAACGTTCGGATGCCAGTAGCCGAACCATGCACGGCCCGGCTGACCGATATCGAGCGTCAACACCAGCATTGCGCCGGAGTAACAGATAAACCCGACAACAACCGTCAGGTTGATGATTTTCTCAAGTTGTTTGATCTTGAGGATATACTTGAGCAGACCAGTGAAGAATGCACCGGCGCCAAGGGCGATCACAGCAAGGTCAAAGGTAATCCAGGCACCGAACCCGAAGTAGTTATCAAGGCCGGTAGTGCCGATACCGTTATACAAAACGAGTACTGCGGCATAAAGCCCCCAGGTGAAGAAGCCCAGAATGACGGCTGTCCAGATAAGGAACTTGCCAAACGAGCACCGCTGCACCCCTTCCGGGAAGAGTTTGCTATCCATTGTTCAGCCTCCTAGTGACCGCCGCCATCGGCGTTGTAGTTATCACCCTGCTTGCGGACCCATTCACGCTTGCTCATGTAGTAGACCTGGGGAGCCAGGCCGAGCTTTTCGAGCAGACGGAATGCATTCGGGCTCTTGGCGAGGTCGTGCACCTTGTGTTCAGGATTGTTCAGATCGCCGAAGGTGATGGCCTTGGTCGGGCAGATCTCTGCACAAGCGGTGACATATGCACCATCAGGCAGATTCATCGGGTCTTCGCCATTCTGACGAGCCTGGTCTTTGGCATCCATGTAACGGGTATGGCAGAAGTTACACTTCTCAACCACGCCACGAGGACGAGGAGACACAGCCGGGCTCAAGCCCTTGTCCATGCCTTCAGGCCAAAGCGGATCCCACCAGTTAAAGTAACGAGCATGGTAGGGGCAAGCAGCCATACAGTACCTACAACCGATACAACGGGGATAGATCTGAGAGACAATGCCGCCCTCTTCATTCTTGTCAGTGGCGATGACCGGGCAAACAGGCACACATGCGGGGGTGCCGCACTGCATGCAGGGCCTGGGCAGGTAAGCCGTCTCGTGTTCCGGGAAGGCCTTGCCATTGGACAATTCGTAGACAGTCAGCCAAGTCAGGGTCTTGAGTTTGTTGGATGCGTCATCACGATCCTTGGTCAAGGCCTGGACATAGTTATAGGGGTCTTTCTTGGTCATGGGAGCGATATTGTTCTCCACCTGGCAGCCGACCATACAGGCGCCGCAGCCGGTGCATTTGTCAATATCAATGACCATGCCCCATTTGATTTTGAATTCTTTTACTTGCATGTCGGTTCCCCCTAGATTTTGGCGACATTCACAGTGGAACCGGCCCATGTGGAGGCGCCAGCGGCGGCCTCGGAGCTCACCGTGAGGATCTTATAGACATTATCGCCCTTGCCCTTCGAGAACTCGTCGCCAACGGTGTGCCCCATTCCCAGAGGAGCGGCCACGACACCTGGCAGAACGCCTTCGAAGATCTGGACCAAAGCTTCGCACTCGCCGTTACCGCCGGAGAGCTTCACCTTGGAACCAACGCCCACGCCAAGCTGCTTGGCAGTGGCTGATGCCATCATGACGACCATATAGTCGCCAACCAACTGATTGTTGCTGATGGTACACGGGGCATTAGGGGTGGTCGCCTGGTTGGCGGTACCGACATTGAGCAATGTATAGGGAGCAAGTCCCACTGCGCCCGTCCCCTTGACAGGAACGGCAGCCTTACCCAATTCGCTTGCAGCCATACTGGTGGCAACCGGAGCCTCGCCTTCAGCGACGAATGCGCCGCCTTCGACCAACTCATCCATGTCTGCGCCAATGGCTTCGACCTTGGCACCGAGAACCTCTTCATAGGTCTCGAATCCGAGATCAGCCAGACCGAGGATGAAATCGGCAGCGTTCTTGACATTCAGAGTCGCCTTGGAAACCGGAGCACCCAAGGAATACGTGGCAGCAGCCAGACCATAGGGAGAAGCCAGATCCTCAAACCGCTCGTAGCAGTGCGGGGTCGGCAGAACCAGATTGGCAGCAGCCGTGGTCTCGGTATTGACCGAGTCAAATGCGACGGTAAAACCGGCCTTGACCTGCTCAGGCAGGGCGTAGGCGGGATTTGCTTCGTATACGAACAGCAGGTCGGTAGAAACACCTTCCAAGATATCCGCTTTCAACATTTCACTGCGACCCATAGCAGTCTCGACGGCCTTGCCAAACTCAGGCAACACCTTCATACCGCCGCCAAGCAACAGGTTCAGAGCGAACGCTGCGCCGTGTGCGGCGACAGAACCACCAGGAACAACCACGGGATTGCTCGCTGCCAGGAGGTCCTTGGCAATAGCGGCCATCATATCGGCTTTGACGCTGGTGGCTGCTTCAACCTTGGCCGGGCTGTAGTCATTCATAACCATGGCCTTGAACTGATCGAAATCAGCAGCGGTCGTGGTCTTGCCAGACTGCAATACATAATATGCAATGCCCAGAGTAAAGGCAGCCATGCCTTCAGCCGGGACAGGCACCCATTTGTCAGTGACGGAAGCGGTTTTTGTCTGCATGGGACCGGCAAAATAGAACTTACCGGACTCGTTAGCTGCAAAAGCCTTAAGGTTGGCGACGGTCGGACCCCAGGATTCCAGGGCATCGGCGCCAGCCAACAGGACCACATCCGCATTTTCCAGATCATACCCGATCTGACCGGAACCACCCATGAGACCGGCCCACGCCTTATCGGCGGCCTGCATGTCACATGGCATGGTGTAAAATGCATCACTGCCCTTGGCGGCCAGCAACGCGGAGAAGACCTCATTGACGGTGCCGGTCTGGTCACCCGAAATGACAGCAACATTGCCGCCAGCGGCTTCCAGTTTCTCGGCCACGACTTCCTGGGCTTTTTCCCAAGAGATTTCTTCACCATTCAACATGGGAGCCTTGATCCGTGACGGGTTGTTCATAACCTGCACACCATTGGCGCACAAAGGACAAACACCACCGCCGGAAAGCGGGTTCTCCATGTTTCCTTCAATACCGAAGGCTTCACCAGCAACGGTGCGAACCTTCACGGCACATCCAGATTCACACATCTTGGACACGGTCGGTACGCCTTTGACTTCCCCGTATTTCAACGTGGGAATCCAAGGCCAGTTCTGCGTCCAGATGGAGACATCATCAAGAGCTTTCCATACCGTCGGTGTAAAAAGGATACCGACGGTGGCGCCCACACTCATCTGAATAAAAGCTCTGCGTGCTACGCTCATTCTCAGTACCCCTTTACTTATGGCAGGTGTAGCAGGCGTTAGGCTGACCCTTGAGGGCATGACACCGTTCGCACTTCCACATCTTCATGGTCATCTTGCTGTAACCGGAAAGGATGTTCCGCTCGAATGCCGGAGGCACATCGTTAGCGCCGATATCCTTTACATGGCACAGGTTGCAGTTCTGCTCGGGAGCTTCGCCCTCAAACACTGCGGGGTCCACGACGTCGGACAGTTCCTTCTTAAGCTCTGCCATATCGGCAATGCTCAGCTCTGCGTGAGCCTTGTGAGAGAAGAAAACATTGTCCGGCTGATACTGGTAGTTCAGCCAGGGAACTTCTTTGCCCTGGATCAGATACTTAACCACGTACTCGCGTTCGGCCTGCTTCTTGTCATCTTCCGATGAAGCCAGGTTGTCTTCAATGGCCCCCAGCTCAGCCTTCATGATGGCTTCATAGTCGTTCGGGTCAATGCCTTCTTCTGCAATGGCTTCCATTGCTTCTTCAGGATCGACCGCGTGACATTCGGCACATACTGCGTTGGTCGGGAAACCGGCATACGAGCCGTCATCCCGGAAATAATGGCAGCTTTCGCAATCCATTCCCTCGCCCTCTACGTGCACAGCATGGCTGAACCAGATCGGTTGTTCCTCGTTTTCGTAGAACATACCGGGGATTACAGCCCAGCCCAACACGCAGGCGGCCAGGAAGCCGATGATAAAGGGAAATGCCCCTCCACACCGTTTCGATGCTTTTCTTTCCTCCATAACCTCGCCCCATCACTCTAAAGTTAATGTGAAAATCACACCAATTGAACTATGTTCCCATACGGCACGGATCGTTTTCGTGTCAAGAGAATATGAAAATTTTCACGATCTCCTCGACACAAAAAAAACCCAATAATCCAATCGGCTATACGCCAACAACCTCTATTGATATTTATTTCTTAACTCTACCGTAAACGTCGTCAAATCGAACAATATCATCCTCTTCGAGATACGGACCACTTTGAATTTCTATGATATTGAGCGGCACCTTGCCAGGATTGGCCAGTCGGTGCTGAGAAGCCTTGGGGATGTCAACGGATTGATTCTCCACCAAAACACGCGGTTCATTATTCACTTCCACCTCTGCCGTTCCGTCCACCACAACCCAGTGCTCGCTGCGGTGATGATGCATCTGGGAACTCAGCCTGGCCCCTGGATTGACCTGAATACGCTTGATTTTATAATGCGACCCTTCTTCGAGTACGATGTAATTCCCCCAGGGACGATAAACCGTGGGATGACTCTCTACAAGCTGACTTCCTTCGGCCTTGAGGGTATCCACCACGTCGCGCACGGCCTGAACCCGTTCCATGGTACAGGTCAAGGTGGCATCACGGGTCTGGATCATTATCATGTCAGAGACACCAACAACCGCGAGCTTGCCACCTTCACTGATAAGCAATGAGTTCTTGCAGTCCATGGCCAGGACATCACCCTGGATCACATTTCCATTTTCGTCCTTATCGCCAAGACGATACATGGCCTCCCAACTGCCAAGGTCGTCCCAATCAAAGCCAGCACGGATCACAGCGATATTGTCGATCTTCTCGACAACCCCATAATCAACTGAAATATTTGGAATATCACGATACCCCTGCACAAGTGGCGTCGTATCCCGTTCCATCCACCAGTTCCATAGAACTGGTTCGCATTTAGCGACCTGCGTCAAAAAATGTTTGGCAGAAAACAGGAACATACCACTATTCCAATAATGGCTGTCTTCTCGAACGAACTTCTCAGCCAAAACGTATTCGGGCTTCTCCACAAAACCATCCACCGCATGAACTCCGAGGTCCAACTCTTCGCCCAACGCGATATAACCGTATCCGGTCTCGGGCTTGCGAGGCTTGACACCGAAGGTGACAAAACGCTTATCAGCCGCCAGAAACGAAGCCTTGACCAAGTCCCGCACCCAGGCATCACCGTCACTGACGAGATGATCGGACGGAAAAACCGCAGCCAATGCCGTTGGATCGGCTTCAACGACCTTATCCAGTCCGAGCATGATGGCAGGCAGTGTATTTCTGCCCAAAGGTTCGGCCAAAACCTGACCTTTCAAGTCCGTATTGAGGGCCTCCACCTGTTTACGCACCTCGAAAACGTGTTCTTCATTAGTCACGACCCAAATATGGGAAGGCGGAAACGCTTCAAGTACCCTGGACACGGTTTGCTGCAAAAGAGTACTTTTGCCACCCAAAACGAGCAGTTGCTTTGGTAGAAGATTTCTACTGAGAGGCCACAACCGTGTCCCGGAACCACCCGCAAGGATGATCGCATGACAGGGACGGGCAAATTCTGCCTGGAATTGTTTTATTTCGGGCATATTGCTAAACCTCAAAGTTGAAGGGGGAATCAAAGTTTGCCAAACGGGGCAATCGTTTGTCTTTTTCAGAAAGGATCGGCCTACGATCAGCCAAAGCTGCAGCCCAATTTACACCAATATCAGGATCATCCCAGGCGATACCGCCGTCGTGATCAGGGGAATACGGTGCATCGACCTTATATTGAAATTCTGTATCGGGCATAATGGTGACATACCCGTGCGCAAAGCCCGCAGGTATGAACATGCGCTTGAAATTCGCACTGCTGAGAACAACATGCTGCCATTTACCGAATGTGGGAGATCCCTTACGCAGGTCAACCGCCACATCCATAACCGCTCCACGCGTAACCCAGACCAGCTTAGCCTGTGCTTTGGGGGGTGTCTGAAAATGCAAACCACGCAGTACTCCCGTATCTCGCGAGTAAGCGTGATTATCCTGCATAAAATCACATGAAATACCAATACGTTCAAACGCATCGCGGTTATAGCTTTCCAGAAAAAAACCCCGCTCGTCCTGAAATACTTTGGGTGTCAAAACGAGAAGGCCGGGAAATTCGGTTTCATGGACTTGCATCCACCTCTCCTTGCTCTCTTTACTTCGATAAAACGTACTCGTGATCATGTAGCCGAGATCGCATGCGGACACAAGCCCAACCCTCTTTTCAATTGACATAAAAGAAAAAAAAGGGATTCCTCAGTTCACATTTCTCTTTCAGTTTGGTAGATCCTCTTTCAAGACACTCACTTCAGCGGATCAAGGATACGATTGCATGAATTTCCTGGACATCATTCTCATCTGCATTATTGCTCTCTTTCTCCTGCGGGGATTCTTCCGGGGACTGATTCAGGAAGTCCTCTCACTTATCGCCGTCATTCTGGCCCTTTATCTGGCCTCCAACTTCGACCACCTGATCGCGCCACATCTGGAGCTTTACATAAAGAACTCCATTACGGTGAGTGCAGTGTCATACGCCCTGATTTTCATTGGCACGCTCGTCGTGTTCTGGCTGATCACAAAACTTATTCGGTCAGTCCTGGAACTCTCGCTTTTGGGTTGGGTCGACCGAACGGCAGGTGGTGTCTTCGGCCTGATAGAAGGCGTCCTCATCTGTCTCGTCGGACTGATGTTCCTGCAAACTTTTGCGCCAGATGCCGACATCCTGAGGGAATCATATCTTGCACCGCACGCACAACACCTGATCGACACTCTCAGCGCACACGTCGATATACCCTCGCCTCAAGAAGCATTGGACAATGCCAAGAACGCACTGGGTATAGCAAACGAGACCGCACAGTAGTCATTCGACCTTCTCAAACCATTTCGAAGGAGTATTCGCCATGAGCGAGAAGAATCATGAAGCCTCGGCACAGGCCATGAAAGAATTGCTTGGTGTCATTGATGCCCTGATCGCCCCTGACGGCTGTCCATGGGATCAGGAGCAGACCCCCCATTCCATGTGTGACTATCTGGCAGAAGAAGCGTTTGAACTCATCGAAGGTATTAGAAACAAGGACAGGGCCGAAGCCATGGAAGAACTTGGCGATGTCATGTTCATCCTCCTGTTCATAGCCACACTCTACGAGAAGGAAGACGCGCACACCCTGGCAGACTCAATCAACTACAGTGCTGCAAAAATGATACGCCGTCACCCACACGTCTTCGGTGACAAAAATTTCAAAGATCTCAACGAACTGTGGGACAACTGGGAAAGTACCAAGCGGGAGGAAAACAAAAAAACAGGCAGAAATCGAGTCTTTGACTCCCTGCCCAAAGGGCTCCCTCCCCTGCTCAAGGCCTACCGCATAAATTCCAAGGCCGCCCGCAACAAGTTTACCTGGAACTCAGACGAGGCCGTGGAAACTCAGCTCAAGGAAGAATGGCAGGAATGGCAGGAAGCTCTGGCTGATAAAGATCAGAGCGCGTCGGAACAGGAATTCGGCGACTACCTTTTCACATTGGTGGAATTGGGAAGACGCAAAGGAATCAAAGCCAACAGCGCACTGGACTTCGCCAATCAGAAATTTCTCGACCGTTTCGGCAAGATGGAAGAACTGGCCGAAATGCGCAACATGGTCCTTTCAGAATTGAATCTGGACGAAATGAACGCCCTGTGGGACGAAGTAAAGGACTGGGAAGGGAAATAGACGCTGGCTAGACCTAGTTAATGAGATACTTCAAGGCATAAAATACGGCGACACCTGCGCCGATAGCTGCATAGGTAAGCAGTCACGGAAGACAGTTCTTCTTGAATTTCCAGACAAGAAGACTCCCAACTCCGACGGCCGCTGCCAAGGCAATAGTGATCCTAACGGTTTCATTCATGAATTCATGTTCCTCCGCGGCTCAAGGCCACCCGGTTCTTCCACTCCCGAACACCACGTTCAGGATATAATACACTGCAAAGAACATCCCTACAGCGGCCATTACAAGATAGGGCTTCGACAGTCTGGGTCGTTGCCAGCGATAGAGTATGAAGCCGATACATACCGTGATCACGGCGGCAAGAACAAGCCATCCGATTGCAATCTGCATAGTTCCTCCACATACTGACTATACCTCGACGCTCTTTCCAAGGGCAACTTTTTTTATTGAGCCCCCTAAAGACATGAAGCTACCTGTCGATACAACGGATAGGCGTTATTTCCAACCTAACGACTATGGAGGGTACGCTTATGACCATGGCAATCGGCGGTCTTGGAGGCTCTTCGCCTTTTGATCAGCAGACATTCGGCGCAGCCGTGGTTTCCGAGACCCTGGACTACATGAACAATACCGGCAGCGGCTCAAGCTTCGCTCCAGTGGACAAAGTGTCCGCCGAGGCGTCGCTTGTTTCCAAAACCCTGGACTACATGAATCCCGGATCCTCGTCGGCAGACAAAACCGGCATGGCACAAAGTTACGACTTCCAAACCAGCGTCCTTAGTGCACACGCCAAGGGCGTGGTCATCGACGCCATTATCTGACCCCTGGAGATAACGCCACGACAGGACCCCCGCTCTTCCCTCAGGGAGGAGCGGGGCTACTCTTTATTTTTATGTATCAATAGAGAGGCAGAGCTCGCACTCCGCTTTCGGAAAGGAAATTTCAAAACAGGCACCGGCAGACTCCCATGATTTGGCTGAGATTTCCCCACCGTAGTCACTGACTATACCATAGGAGATGGACAGCCCGAGCCCTGTTCCCTTGCCCACATTCTTGGTGGTAAAAAACGGCTCGAACAATCGCTCGCGGATAGGCGTTGGGATACCGGAGCCGGTATCGCAAACCTTGAAATGCACAGTGTCTTCAGTGCTGAAAGACCGGATATGAATACGTTTATCTGCATCAAGTCCCTGATTCTTCCATCGATCTTCAATGGCGTCCCGTGAATTAAGCAGCAGGTTGATGACAACCTGTTCCAATCGATTGGAATCAGCCATGATCATCGGCAAGTTGTCTTCCAACTCCCAAACAACCTGAATATTATGGATGCTGAGTTGTTGACTGAAGAATTCAAACCCACGTTCCAAGACTTCATTGATCTGGACCGGCATGGTTTTCAAGTCCGACTTGCGACCAAATTCCCGCATATGCTCTATTATTTTGCTGGCTCGATCTACATGGGTTGAAATGCCTTCAGCCATCTCTTCCATCAGTTCAGGCTCAAAAGTCGACCCATTGGTCGCTTTGCGCGACAACAGATTACTGATGGCCTTCAAAATGGTCAGGGGCTGATTGAGTTCGTGAGCCACCCCGGTAGACATTTCGCCCAAAGTGGTCATTTTGCTCGCCTGAATAAGCTGTTGTTCAGCCTCCATTTTCTTGGTCACATCGGTACACGTGACAATCAACGTATCACTCTCCTCGAACCGTGCAGGAGAAACACGCAAAAATACGAAGATAGGCTGACCGGACTTGATCACATGCGTACATAATTCAATCTCAGGCAATGTCCGTAGGGCGGGTTCCCAGTCCATGGCCTCTTCCTCACGGAAGAACTGCATGAACGACTTCCCGGTCATCTCCTCACGACTCCAGCCGTACACCGCTTCCGCAGCCTCATTGCAATTGAGAATCTCTAGGTCGGCACGATCCAGTACGAAAACGGCATTGGGAATAGAATCGAAAATGGCGTGATAGCGATGCTCTGATGCAGCCAGCTTATGTTCCAATTCCTTGCGGGGAGTAATGTCGATCATCATCTCCATGGCGGCAACGACTTTACCCTGCTTGTCACGCACAGGCGAGGTGTACACAATCCAGTGAATAGGTCTGCCATCCTTAGACAACCCCTCTTCCTCACTCATATGTGAAAGTCCGTCAACAAAGGTGCGGTCCACTGGACACTCTTCGCATTTTTCCAAGCGCCCCTTGTTGATCTGCCAGCACCGCTTGCCCATGGGCAACCCAAAATGCCGTTCATATTCATTATTGTGCCGAATCACCCGATAATCGAGATCAACCACACTGACGAGGCACGGGACGTTGTCGAAAAGGTTGCGAAATTCTTCGCGCTGTTCCATGAGCTCCCGATGTTTATCAGACACACGCTGCCCCATCAGATTGAACGCTTCCCCCAACGTACCTATTTCATCCACCTGTTCTATCTCCAGAGCGGTAAATGTCTCGTAGGACTTATACCCGCGTGTAGCAGCAATGAACCGCTTGATAGGTCTGAAAATGAAGCGATAGGTAAAGAAAAACAAGGCGATAAACGTGGCGATGAAGACGACCACGGAAATAATTATATTGGCTCGCTCAAACATGGCCATGGTGGCGTTTTTCTTCTCCATGGTCACAGTCACGTCCAGAAGGCCGAGCACCTGTTCATCCGCCTTGTGGACATGGCACGGCCCGGGGGAACACCCTTCGGAGTTGGGGATGGGCGTCATGATGGACATGAGTTGTTCGCCCTTACCGTCTATCATCCGCGTTCGCTGCTTCAGAGGCATGGTGGGCGGTGTCGGCGTGTATTGATGGCAGGTCCAGCATGAAGGTGACTCCACCTCGATGACAGTCCCGATTTCTTCCTGGATATTGGAAAAAACAATCCTGCCCGCCTTATTGTATACACGGATACTGCGAATATCCTCCTGACGGCTGATATTCTTTATATTCTCTTCAATATCCTCTTCGGAATCAAGCATCATGGCATAGTGGAGTGCGAGCATGATGGTATCAGACACCAACTCGATATCGGACACGGCGTTGGTAACAACGTGTCGTCTGAAATGATAAATATTGAAACACGACCAGAGAATGACACACAAAAGGAGTGTGACACCTCCAAAGAGTATCATCTTGGCAATCAGACTTTCGCGAAATCGCTTGAACAGCATTGCGCCTCCCTCATGGCATGCCGTTGTGCCGCAATGACGGCTACTCTTTCGGTGGAGGATTTTGCGGACACAGATAGGCATCCTTCATAAGATCGGCCAGAGAAAATGAATCGAGCATTTTATACATAGCCATGCTGGCATCATCCCAGATAGACCGTTTAAGGCACACAGCTGCACGGGGACATGTGGACACGTCCCCTTCACATCCGAGGACCTGTTCTTCGCCATCCAGAATACGGGCGACTTCTCCGATGGAGATATCTTCCGGTTTCCGTACGAGAACATTGCCACCGTTAGGTCCGCGCTTGCCCACGACATACCCTTCCTGTTTAAGCATCTTGATGAGCTTTTCCAGGTATTTGAGGGACAACCCTTCGCGTTCTGCTGTGTCCTTGCTCGGCACAGGGCTGCCGTCTCTGGAATGCAAGGCAATGTCGAGAAGCAATCGTGTGCCGTATCTGCTGCGTGTAGTCAATTTCATAAATTTTTATCTCGCGGCGAAAGCATGTTGTGCGCTGAAACGCCTAAGAAACATAGCAGAATCCCTCAGACAATGAAATGTCCAAGATTCAGGGCATCTCGATGGATTACCGGTCTGTCTTCAACGGGAGCGTGACAATGAATTTCGATCCTTTGTCCGGAGAAGAAACCACTTTGATGGAACCGCCGTGCTGTTCAATGGTCTGGTTCGAAATGAACAGCCCGATGCCAGTACCGCGCTTGCCCTTGGATGAGAAGAACAAGGTAAATATCTTTTCCCGCGTCTCCTGATCCATACCCATACCGTTGTCTGCAACAGTAATGATCAGATTGTCGCCATCGCGCTCGGCAGAGAACTCAAGTCGTCCACCTCCGTCAACGTTTCGGCCTTCACAGGCATCCACTCCGTTTTCAAGAAAATTGACAAGCGCTGCCGACATGGCCGCACTATCGAGCCTGAGCTCACCCAAATCATCCGGCACAATACAGACAAACTCAACTCCGGCAGCTTCGGCCTTGGCTTCGGCAATATCAGCCGTTTCCCTGAGAAAGTGAGAAGCGTCGAGCACCTCGGTCTCCAACTCACGGGACTTGGCATAATACAGGATGTCGAGAACCATTTTCTTGACCCTGCCGATCATGGACTTGAGAACACGGGTCGCATCTTTGACACGTGCTTCGTCATTTCTTTTCAGACCTGACTCCAGGCGATAAATTCCACCATCAAGCGAGGTCAGCATGCCTTTCACTCCATGCGACATGGAGCCGAGCATAATACCGAGCGAAGTGAGATGATCCTGCAATCTGCGAATCTCAGTAATGTCCGTGGACATTTCCATGGCCTGCACAATCTCTCCTGCCGCATCAAATATCGGCGCGGACTGCACAAGCATGTTCTTCTGCTCACCGGACAATGTAGTGACCACGGTTTCCCGCTGCCTGGACTTACCGTCAGCAAAAGTTTTACGAACCAAACAATCCGCACACGGCTCGCTTCGATGCTTGTAACTGTCGAAACAATGCCTGCCCACGGACTGTCCGAAATCCCGTTTGAAAAGGTGATTGGCTTCTGCAATGGAGAGATCGGGATTTTGCACGGTGATATAACAGGGGGCATCATTGAACACCCGCTGATATTTGTATTGAGTGGTGAGCAATTCGTCCTTGAGACGTTTCAACTCGGTCATATCCACCGATATATCCAACACCAGTTCAATTTCACCGTCATTGTTGGGCAAGGGAGCAGTGTAGACAGTGACAGGGATTTCCTCCCCGTCCTTGCCAAGAAAATTTTCCTTACTTCGTTGTCCCTTGCCGGTCTCGAACGTCTTTTGCACGGGACAGGCGTTCCCCGGAGAATCTCGATCAGAATAAATATCAAAGCTGTTATTACCGACCTGATTACCCAAACGCTCTTCGAACAGCGTGTTGTGGGCAACGATCTCAAGATAACGGTTGTGGATGGAAACAAGGCAGGGAAGTTCGTTGAAGAGACCGGAACCGGTTTCAACCTCCTGAGCAGCATTCGACAAGGCTGCGGACAACCCCTCCACCACCTGAGAGGCTGCATTCTGCCGCTCCAACTCAACAATACGTCGAGTCTTTTCCTCGACCATTTTCTCAAGATTCTCAGTATGTTCACGCAACTGCCGTTTCATGTTGAAACGGGCACGTGCACGCTCAAGAGAGACTTCAAGAACATCGTTATTGATGGGTTTCGTAATAAAATCAGAAGCATCGAACTTGAGCGATTCGATAGCCAGATCCAAATCGCCGTGACCTGTAATCATGATCACTTCGGTATCCGGGGACTGCGCCTTGATACTTTTGAGTAGCTCTATACCGTCCATGACGGGCATCTTGATATCCGTAAAGACGATATCAGGCCGGAATTCCTTGAAAAGCTCAAGAGCTTTTTGGCCATTGGCAGCCGTCTTGACCTCATATCCAAATTCCATGAATGAAAGACCGAGGAAGCGTCTTACTCCCTCCTCATCATCCACGAGCATCAATTTCCTGAAGTCCATCATACCCCCGGTATGCCCAATCACATCCAGCCACCCCGGCAGCATGCGATCATTGCGGCACCCTAGAACCGTCAATTGGCGCTATCAGCGTTAATCGCCCAACGCCTCATGCACTATCTGAATCACGTCGGCTGGGTCGAACGGCTTCTTGATGGTCGCCACTGCCCGCCGAATGGCCAGATGTATCCCGGACAAACCGCTGATAACTATCACCGGAATATCCGAAAATTCCTCTTCATTTGTCAGCCGACGATAGAATCGCGGCCCCCACTCGTGAGGCATCTCGATATCCAACGTAATAAGGTCGGGCTTTTCTGCCTTTGCTACATCGTACGCTGATATTCCGTCAGACGCGCGGCAGGTGTCGTATCCGTGATCTTCGAATACATTGATGAGGTAGTCGACGATATCCGGATCGTCATCCACCACCATGATTTTCTTTGGCATTCGTTCTACCTGTTGTTCAAGGTATTGAGTTTCCCGCAATCCTTGCAACGTACACTCAACCTGCCCACTTGTTCAAGCTTGAATATCCGACCCGCAGGCTCTGAAAGCCCGCGGGTCGGCGTGCTACACCACCTACAATTTAGCCGATTGCGTCCTTGACGATTTTCAGCAGTTGAGCAGGTTCAAAAGGTTTCGTAAGGCTTGCGATTGCCTTGGGAATAGCGTATTTGATCGAGTTGAGCCCGCTGATCACCACAACGGGGGTACGCTTGAGTTCCTCGTCCTGGCTGATCTTGCGGTAGAATCTGGGACCCCACTCATTGGGCATTTCCAGATCCAGAGTGATGAGATCGGGCTTTTCCTGCTTTGCAATCTCAACAGCCTCGGAGCCGTCTACGGCAGTCACGGTTTCATAACCGTTGTCGCTGAGAAGTTCGGACAGATAAGAACGGATTTCCTTGTCGTCATCAACGATGAGAATCTTCTTGGACATAACAACCCTCCTGGTACGCATGAATCATTATTTTGATTCTTGACTTTGCCGCAGTCGCTCCCGCCAAGGCCGACTGCGGCATTAATATTTGAGCGTCCGGCCCGGAAGGACCGGACGCATTTAACACACTTATACTTTGTCAGGCTTGCTGACGCTGACAACCGGACAACCGGCGCGCAGGATAACCTGCTCCATGGTCGAACCGATCCGGGCCTTTTCGGGGTCCAGTTCGTGACTATGGTGTGCCATGACAATAAGGTCGGCAGACCGTTCGCGAGCCATCTTGACGATTTCCACGTAAGGAACGCCTTCCCACACCTCGATATCGAAGTTTTTGAAGTCGCTCATGTGCGGTACATACATATCGCGGATACGCTTGCGTGCAGCAATGAGTTCGTCTTCGATCTGATTCTGGTCCAGCACCTTGCCGCTGATATCCAGCGCATGGAGAAGCGTCAGGTCGCAATCAAGTTCCTTGGCAGAAGCCAGGGAAAACTTGAAGGCGTGCTCAGCCTGCTTAGAGAAATCAGTGGCAAAGACGATGTTGCCGAATCCACCCCAATAGGATGCTGTCTCACGGTGGACGGTCATCACAGGGCAGCGGGCAGCCTTGGCCACACGCTGCAAAGTGGAACCGGGGTATCCCATACGATATGAGGAGGACTCACCGGAGCTGGCTCCCATGACGATCAAATCCACATCTTCATCGCGTGCAGCGCGAAGGATTTCACGATGCGGCACGCCGGTGGTCAGAATCATCTTGGAGAACTCCACGCTTTCGATCTGTTTTGCGAAGGTGTTTTTCAACTCCTCCTCAACCCAGGAACGATAGTCGTCGTCGACCTCGATCTTCTCACCTGTACGGACGTCATTGACTTCCTGTGAGAAGGCCTTGGTGGGCACACCCATGACGTTAAAGACAATGACTTCCGCGCCGTAGCGTTTGGCCATGTCGAAAGCGACACGAGCGGCGCCGAAGGTGGACGGAGCACCGCTGGTAGCCAGTAGAATCTTTTTGAACATATTTCACCTCGTCCTTTGGTTACTCGTCCTTGGGCAGCAGATGCTCGGGAACATCCAGCATTTTGATCACCAGCGGCTTGAGGAAGGACCAGCGGATGCCGATTTCATACTCTTCCTCCAGGTCGCGGATGGCGTCCCAGCAGTTATGGCACGGAGCGATGACGAGCTTGCAGCCCGTATCGAGGATCTGATCCATCTTCTTGCGAAGGGCCATGTTGCGCTGTTCACGGTATTTGCCGATGCCGTTGAAACCACCACCACCGCCGCAGCAGTAGTTATGCTCTCTGGTGGGGGACATTTCTACGAAATATCCGGGTTCCACGATGTAGCTGATGATTTCGCGAGTGACATCCTTCAGTCCCTGGTTGCGCACGTAGTTGCAGGAATCCTGCAATGTGACCGGCTCCTTGATCCGCTTTGAGGGATCAATCTTGAGCTTGCCGGTACGCAGCGCCTCTGCCAGCCATTCCACGTAGTGAACGTAAGGAACAGGCGGCTGACCGTCTTCACGACCGACCCAGTACGGGCCTTCGATGACGGTGGCACGGTGTGCGTGACCGCATTCGGTGCCGGTAGCACGCTTGGGCTTCAGGCGTTCGATGGCATTGTATACATTTTGAACGTTGTCCTTGCAGCATTCCCAGTCACCGGCGAACATGGACAGGGAGGTCTGCTCCCACCCTTCCGAAGGAACGGTCCAGTTCTCACCGGCCACATGGAAGAGAATAGCCGCTTCGGCGATGTCTTCCGGGTAGTGCTTGGGTTCACGGGCGTTACAGGTATACATGATATCCGCACCGACCTTGTCGACAGGGATCTCAAGACCCGGCCATTCCTCTTCGGTCTCCTCGGCCATCCATTCGCATGTCTCGACCCAGTCTTCCGTCGTAACGTCCATCTGAGCACGATACACGCGGTGCATACCGGAACCGATCTTAAGCTCCCACGGCACGAAGCCCTGAGAAAACAGCAGGCCGCGCAGGTAGCTGAACATGACACCCATATCAATGCCATGCGGGCAGTACATGCCACAACGGTTGCAACAGGTGCATTTGGACCATGCAGTCTCCATGCACATCTGCATGAACTCGTTGTCGACCTTGCCCTTTTTCTTGACGATCTGGCCAAGGGTGGACTGGATCTTATAGGACGGAACCTGTTCGGGCACGCGTCCGTTAACCTGGTAAAGGAAGCAGGACTCGGCACACAGGCCGCAGTGAGCACAGATTTCCAACCAGGTTTTCATCCTGGACTTAATGGTCTTCTGTATGGTTGCCCACAGCTTATCCGAATCCACTTCCAGGTGGTTCATTTCTTCGTAATATTGCTTGCCACCCTTGTCACCGAGAGTCAGCTTGAGCTGTTCATCGGTGTTGATGGGCGTCTTGTTGCAAAGTTTTCCTTCAGGCATTGTGCTTCTCCATTCTCTTGGGCTGTGTATAAAGCCCGATTACCAGGCCATGTCCGAGCCTTTCATGCCACCACGCTTGATGCCGTAATCCATACCCAACTGCATGCGGGACATGAAGAACAGGATGGCGTGACTGAGCTTGGTGAAAGGCAGACAAAGCAGCCAGATTTCCGCACTGATGATATGAGCCATCAGCCAGAAGTTGTAATCGCCCATTTCGTAGCGTGCGATCAGGCCGGTGATGAAAGGCATCACCGTGATGACCAACAGCAGGTAATCGTAGAAGGTTGTGATGATACGCACTTCGGGGAATGCTATCCGGCGCAGGACCATGAACAGTCCGCCGACCAGGCATATCCAGGCAAGCGTGTCCGCCACAAAAGTGGGCAGTGCAGGCAGGCTGAATCCGAATGCATCTTGCAGCATCACGTTATGTGCTTCCAGGAAGATCGGGGTGACAAGCAGCCCAATATGGAAGGCAAAGAAGATGATGGTAAAACCGGGGCGAACCCTCCATAACCGGGCCTTGAACGGGATGATGAAGGCCAGGATGGAACGGAATCCACCACGCAGTCCGTAACTCATGTTGGGGCGGTAAGCCACCCTGTCAAGCTGCCAATTCAGGCCCCTGACATACATGACGGCGCGAACTATCAGGCCGCCAAAGCTGACGAGAAACGTCACCCAGAGCATGGGCCCTGTCAGGAAATCGTACATTTCCGCTTCTCCTTGATTGTCATATCGTTAGTAATAAAACGATGGCCTCAGCGCCTAGTCGTCCTTTTTGTTTCCGCCCATGAGGAACTGCCAGTAGAGGGTGACCCCTACCAGAATTGCGCCCATGATCAGATACACAGTGCCTTTGGTGAAGGTGTAGTAATCCTGTAAATTAAAGAATTCCATCTCAATACCTCCCCAGGCTAGTGTTCGCCCTTGTAATCAGGGTGCTCGTAGAAAATGGGCATCCTGGTGCTGATGAACCGGAAGACAAGTACGCCGATGGTAACCACGAACAGGGAGATGGTGATCTCGCCCCAGCTCGGGAAGTACCGCTCTGCGGAAGGCAGGTGGTAGTTGAAGGCAACCATGGAGATATTGAATCGGTTGACGATAATGCCGAGGACAGTCAGTCCTGCGGCCCATTTGATGACAGTGATATTCCTGTCCCGGACGCCGATGGCGTACAGGAAGGAAGGCAGGGCTACGCAACCGAGCATCTCAACCAAGTACCACGCGCCGTAGCCGGTGGTCAGGTAATGCCAGTTGTTGTCGTATGCCAGGCCGATAACCTTGATGGAGAAGTACCCGAACAGCACGAGGGAAGCGGCCTTTCCGAATCCAAGGATAAGACCATCGTGGTTATTCAGGTACTCCTCGTCCATCAAGTGGTGCATGGGCTTATGAGAGAGAGTTCCTTCGAAGATGACCATGGACATACCCGCACAGATACTCGACACGAAGAAGAATACCGGAAGGTACTGCGAGTACCAGAGCGGATGCAGCTTCGACGGCGCAATGGTGAACAGCGCGCCGAGAGAGGACTGATGCAGGGTAGACAGGACCACACCAAAGATGGTCAGTGCCAGGGTCAATTTAACCACGGTGTTGCGGATCTTCTTCATACCGAGCCATTCAAACAGGGCCGGAGTGAATTCGATGAACAGCACGGTCAGGTACAGCATGACGCACAGACCCACTTCAAAGAGCAGAGAAGTCGTTCCCTGCTGAACAAAGAGGGGGTACGGCAAACGCCAGGGACGGCCGACGTCGTATCCGAGAGCGAAGACCACCAGGGCATAGCCGAGGAATGCGGTCAGAATCGCCGGACGGACACCGGCATGGAACTTCTTGAGACCGAACACGTAGCAGGCTGCGGAGGTGGTATACCCACCTGCTGCCAGAGCGACGCCGCACATCAGATCGAAACCGATCCAGATGCCCCACGGATTGTTCTGGTCAAGGTTGGTGACGGCACCGAGGCCGCCGGTAAAACGCATCACCGTAACGATGAGTCCGGCAATGAGAATGACTCCAGCAATAATATTGAACGGCGTGAACAAGGATTTCTTTTCAGCCGCAATGGTGTCGACAGACATTTAGGATTCCTCCTCACCGGTTTCGGCTTCTTCCTTGGGAGCAAGAGCCTCTTCAACGGCCTTCTTGACCTCGACCTCGATGCGACGCTGGTTGGCGACTTCAGCCTTGGACAGCTCGGCATGGAGCTTCTTCTCGGCTTCTTCACCAGCTCTTTTCAGAGCGTCCTTGACAGCTGCAACACGCTCGTCGTTGGCAATCTTGTCCTTGCGCTTGCTTACGGCATAGATACCGCCCAGCAGCACAGGCCACAGACCGACGACGACAGGAACTGCGGCCAGCGCACCGGCAGTCAGCTCAGGTGCAGAGGCGGTGCCCAGGTCTTCACGCATGCCGATCTCGGAGAAAGGCTCGCCGGAGATGTACATCCAGCTTGTGCCGCCCATTTCCCGCTCGCCGTAGATATGATCCACGTAACGGTCCGGGTAGGCAGCAATGCGCGCACGAGCGATCTTGATGATCTCGTCGCGAGGGCCAAACGTCAGCGCTTCCTTGGGGCAACGCTCCACACAGCCGGGCAGCTTGCCTTCGGCCAGACGCGGTGCGCACAAGGTGCACTTCATGACTCTGGGTGTCAGAGGCTCATCATATTCATATGCCGGAATCTCGAAGGGACAGGCGACCATACAGTAACGGCAACCGACACAGACGGAAGCGTCATAGCTGACGGCTCCATTTGGCTCCTTCTTGAACGCCTTGACAAAGCAGGCGGAGGCACAAGCAGGTTCCAGGCAGTGGTTACACTGCTTTTTCACGAAGACCGGAGCGGTCTTTCCCTGGAACTTGTTAACGACAGTATATGTTTTTTCATCGGTCCGACGTTTGGTGTCGAGGACGGTCAGGTCATCGAACGCCTGGTCGGGTGCGGGCAGTTGGTTCACCTCGTTGCAGGCCAGCTCGCATTTGCGGCAACCGATACAACGGGTGGCATCAAAGAGCACGGCCTGCGTGTCGGGATGCGGACCAAAGGACTTACCTCCGGCCTTTGCCGACGTGGGAAGCGCGACACTCGCGCCAGCGGCGCCCAACAGTCCGAGGAATGTTCTACGTAACATCTAACGTTCTCCTTCGGTTAGTTGGCTTTTTTCTCGTGGCACGCGACACAGTTCGTGGCAGCGGGCTTCTCGAGCTTCATTTCAGTGTGGCAGTTCATGCACTGGGCATGGTACGCAGCCTTCAGGCCGGGCTTGCCTTCGGTCTCAAACGGCTTGGCGTGACAGCTCGCGCACTTGGACGGAGTGACAGACGCCGGAGCATTGTGATGGCACCCTGCGCACATGGCTTCAGGCGTGGCGTGGAAGGAGGTAGCCAGCGGGCTATCCTTCATGCCTTTTGCTATTGAAAGCACAATTTTGCGGTGAGGCATCTTGCTCGGCTCGTACTTGTCGGAGATGACACCGATGGTCACGGTTTCCGGGATGTCGTCGATTGCGACCATGGCCTGGCTTGCAGGACGTGTTGCAATAGCGGTCATTGCTTCGGTCTGCAGTGCTTCCTTGGTAGCACCGGGCATGGGCTGGGCTGCATTATGGCAGCTCTTGCATGTTGCTTCGGCATTAGCCTTGGAAACAGGACGAGCCGCGTGACAGCCAGCACATTCAGGCTTCTTCTGTTCCTTTGCATGGCAACCCACGCAAGAAGCATCAGAAGTCACGTCGTGCATAGCCTTGAAGCTCTTGTCCATGGGAGCATTCACACCCTGGACGTGACACGCGTTACAGGTGTCGACCTCGGACTCATGGAGCTTGTGATTGAATGCGACAGGAGCCATGCCGGTTGCCTTTTCAGTAGCCGGGCCTTCAACCTTGGCCATCATCAGGACGGCGTCAGGCTGTTTGCGCGGCAAGCGCGGCAGTTCACCCATGGCCTTGACGACCTTGGCGCTCTCTGCCTTACGAGCATCAACTTTCTCGGCATCGTGACAGCTTGCGCAGTCAACGGGACCACTACGTTCCGCCTTCTTCTCAATGAGTGTCTGGTGACAGGTCACGCACTGATTGTGGAAGACTTCCCTTGTGGAAAGGTTCGCCATTTCTTCAGGAGAATACACAGTCGCATAACGCCAGCTGTCTTCTTCACCTTTCTTGTAAACGGCTTTCTTGGTGGTCTCGTCGTAGACCGTGTGACAAGCGCCACAGTTGGTTTGCTCACCAGCGTCAGCAGGGATAATCTTGGAATCCCAGTGCATGAAGTGGAGCGTGTTGTCCATGCCGGACTCGACGCGTTCAGCGACGATTTCAGGCTTGGCCTGATGACAGCTGCGACACTCGCCCACCATGGGGCCGGTCTTGAATCCCTTGTCGCCGCTTTCGACGTGACAGGAGATACAACCGTCATGATAAATGTCTTTGAGCTCGGACGCGGACAATTCGGGCTGTCCCTCGCCTTCCAATCTATTGAAGGTCAGGGACATATTCCCTTCTGCATCCTTCTTGTGACAGGAAGTACAGCTCATGCCCTGTTCTTTCAGGGCTTTTGTGTGTGCGTCGTGTTTAAACACAGCCGCAGACTGTTCAAGTGACTCTAGTTTGGCGATGGTGTCGATCATGATTACGTCAGGCCTACCCGTGGCCTTCTCCGCTGTATCAAGCATGCCCATGGCTTCCATCTGAAAACCCAGCACGCCGACCAGCGCAATCATGATTACAGCAAATCGCAACATCCTTTTACCGTTTGCCATGTGTGATCCCTTTCCTCAAAAGCGTTGATGGCAACGAACCAGCCTCTCAGCCAATTCTTCAGGCCCCGTTTCCAGGGCCTCTTCCGGCCCCCTGACGCGGCCACCCGGCACGCGCCTTTAAACTTTGTCAAAAAACTCCTCCTGAATTGGGAGGTTAAATAACCCACCTAACCACGAGGTTTTTATCCATACCGAGCCGGTATGTTAAATTCATCACAATCGTCAAGTGATTTTCACAATCTAAGAATAATTATTATTTTATGTTCAAATACATATAATCACTGAGGAACCTCAATAGGAGGTATTTTGAAATTCGTTCTCAACACCCCCCTTTGACCTAAGAATCACAAGGTGTTTCATACTTTTTAAATAGAGAATTATTTCGCATAAAAAAAATATTAATTTGCTATTTATGGATAGTTTTTCACATCATATTTGTCATTTTTCACGGGACAAAATGGGCTTTTTTTTTGCCGAGACATACGACAACTCCCCCTCATTTCAGACCACGAAAAAAGTCGCACTCGATTGAATGCGACTTCTTAAATCTCAAGGGAGAAAAATGATGTTGGATTACTCTAGAAGCGAAACAGACCGTCCCGTACGAACCGATTTATCAGCAGCCAGCACAATACGCAGACTGTTAACTGCGTCACGCATGTGTTCGGTCAAATCGACATTATCCTGGATAGCCTTGAGGAAAAAGACCTGTTCTCGAAAGCACAAATCATCATGCCCAGGCTCGTCTTCCATCTCGATCAGTTCATCTTCTTTGACAAAAAAGCCCTTCCCGTCTGTCCGAGAATGGTGCAGCCGCAAGAGGTTGGCCTTGGCGTGGCCCTCGACATCAGATGATCCATGCCCCTGCCCGGCCTGTTCTGCAGCGACGATGCTGACGCATCCTTTGGGACCCACCACATCTTTCACGAAGAACGCGGTTTCACTCATCATCGGCCCCCAACCGGCTTCATACCAACCTACGGAACCGTCATCGAAAAACACTTGCAACTGCCCATAATTATACATGTCCGGAGCGATTTCATCGGTCAATCGCGCACCCATTGCATTCACCCTGACAGGCTTTGCGCCACTCATGAGACACATGATGTCCACATAATGCACACCGCAATCAACGATGGGCGACATGGACTGCATGAGCTGCCTGTGAACGCCCCACTCGTTGCCGCTGGATTGCTGATTCAGGTTCATACGCATGACCAGCGGCTTCCCTAATCCCTGCGCCAACTCAACAAACTTCGCCCATGAAGGATGGTGACGAAGAATGTACCCGACCACCAATTTTCGATTCGCCTTGACGGCTGCGTCCACAACCTGCTGAGACTCTTCAACCGTAGGAGCCATTGGTTTTTCCAGAAAGACGTGCGCTCCGGCCTCGAAAGCACTGCATGCATATGCCGCATGGGTATCAGGATAGGTGTTGATACTCACCGCGTCAGGTTTTACAGCCTTGAGTGCTTCGTAATATTCATCAAACCGTGGATACTCGGCCAACTCCGGCGGAAGATCAGTCAAAGTCGTAGCGTGACGACTGCACAGCCCCACGATCTCGAAACCCTCCAGTGCATGGTACGCCTTGGCGTGCGAAAGCCCCATATTTCCCAGACCGACAACCAGCACCCTGACTCGTTCCTGCATTGTTCAACCCTGCCCAGCTATAAAGAATTATCTCCGGCAATCCACGTATTAAGGACGCCGAACTCATCATCCATCAGCACAAAATCCGCCTGACACCCGATAGAGATACGCCCCATCCGGTTTTCCAGCCCCAGGAAGGTCGCCGGATACAAAGACGCCATGCGCAACGCTTCCTCCACTGGCAGATGCAACTGCTTCACCGCATTACGGACGGCATCAGCCATATTCAGATCAGACCCCGCGAGGGTGCCGCCTTCGGACTGACACCGACCACCCTCGGCTATAATGGACTGTCCCTGCAAAACAAAATTTTTGTTTTTGGCCCCAACGCTCGGCATGGCGTCCGTGACCAGCATCATCCTGCCTCGTTTCTTGGCGGCAACCGCCACCCGCAGGGAAGCAAAATGAATATGATGCCCGTCCGCAATGATGCCGACCCAACTGTCCTCATCTTCCAGCGCAGCACCGACAACGCCCGGCTCACGGCTGGTCAAAGGAGACATTGCGTTGAACAGATGGGTAATGCCTGTGATGCCCGCGTCCAGTCCTTCACGCGCCTGTTCATACGTCGCCGCGGTATGTCCGGCACACACCCTGACTCCAGCCTCTGCCAGAGAACTGATATAATCGTTCGAAACCCGCTCAGGGGCCACAGTGGTCATCACCACGCCCAGATCATCGGCAGACAACAGTTCCAATGCACCTTCATCCACTTCACGCACAAACGATTCCTGATGAATGCCCTTGCGCTCAGGGTTGATATACGGCCCTTCAAAATGAATGCCCAGTAATCCCGGCATCCCTTGCTGCACCCCCTGCCGAACAGCCTCAGCGGCTTTGACCATGGATTCCCATCCATCCGAGATGAGCGTTGGCATCAATCCGGTGGTACCGAATTGACGGTGCGCGTCGATGATCGTCCTGAGAGTTTCCGGGTCAGGGCTGTCGTTGAAGAGGACACCGCCGCCGCCATTGACCTGAACATCTATGAAACCGGGAGAAAGCAGGTTGCCGCCAAGATCCACGACTTCAACGCCGCAGGCCATTCCACCTTCTGTAATAAGGGCAACGACCTTCCCATCTTCGACTTCCACACTCAGACCTTCATAGATGGCGTCACCTGTAAAGATTCGCCCATTGGCAAAATATCTACGCATCACAGCGTCTCCGTCACCTTCTTGAGAGAAGGCGGATTATCCGGGTTCATGCCACGCGCCAAAGCAAGCTGATTGGCCATAGTATAAAAAGATTGAATCATGGCAATTGGTGCTGCTGCCGGATGCATTCCCGGAACCACAGGCAGGCGACCAGGTGTTGGCCCACCCTCCTCGGCCATGAACAGTTTGGCGCCCTTATCCCGCAGGACCTCGGCCAACTCCAGCAGACCGGGACGGGTCGCGTCTTGCTGACTGAATACCAGAATCCGTGAACGACGACGGATCAACGCCAACGGGCCATGCATGATTTCGGCACCACTAATGCCCTCACCATGCAATGATGACGTTTCCTTGAGCTTGAGTGCAGCCTCCAACGCCACACCGTAACTCAAACCACGCCCGACCACGAAAAGATTTTCGGCATCGGCCAACGGTTCAACAGCCTCGTCCCAGGATAGCGAAAGAGCCTTTTCAAGGTTGTCCGGCAACCTGTTGAACGCGTTACCCAAGGCCATGTCCCCAGACATGGCGGCAGTAAAATGCAACAAGGCGCTCAACGACGCGATATATGACTTGGTGGCAGCCACGCTTTTCTCCGGTCCGGCCAGCAGCGGTATAACGGCATCAGCCATGTGCGCAGCCGGGGAGTCTTCCTGATTGACCAGAGCAAGAATGAATGCGCCGTTATCCCTCGCCCATTGTGCGCTGGCGAGCAGGTCAGGGCTTTTCCCTGACTGAGAAATAACGATATACAGGCACCCTTCGAGATTCATGGGATTGCCATAAATGGACCCTACTGACGGCGCAGCGGACATCACCGGGATACCCAGATACACTTCCATGAGATACTTGGCGTAGCTGGCTGCATGATCCGAGCTACCGCGTGCGCATGTCGCCACAAGACGCGGCGGAGTATTCATATATCGGGAAGCCAACTCGGCACAAACCAAATCGTTTTTCTCCTTTTGGAGAGCAACGACCGCAGGAGCCTCACGAGTTTCGCGGTACATAAACGTCGATGTCGGTTCGATCATATCACTCATTGCCTATTCCTCAGGAGTCATTCTTTTCGCAATACATCCGCGCCAGAAGCAACGCCCCGTCCAAAGAATCTCCCTTAGGCGAAACAAGAAAGGATTTCACGTCCTCAGGCAGCCATTTATCAATGGCCTTTGCCACGCCACCGATCAACACGACACGATCGGTTCCTTTGGCCTGCAACGCACGAAGCAACAGAGCCGTATCCTGAGCTGCCTGACGCATGATACCCTCAGCCATTTCATCGCCATCATCCGCCCACTGGGAAACAAGCGGCGCAAACGCACCGTACTTGGCGGGAGTGGCCTTTTCAGCCCATGGAACAGCCCTTTCCGGCGAATTCCCGAGACAGTCCATAACTTCAATAGCCAGGCCTCCCATGGGAATCACGCCTTCAAATGCGAGCAGCGCACCGCGCACTGCCTGATGCCCGATAAATGCGCCACTTCCATGATCGGATATTTCAAAACCCCACCCGCCGACAGTATGCTCCTCTCCACCGAGAATGGCACAACCGCAACTGCCGGTACCGAGGATAAGGATACCTCCATCCTGACCTCCGTGCGCCCCAAGACAGGCGATATATGCATCGGATTCTATAGTCATAGATTTGAACGGATGCTCATAACTGGCCAGCAGATCACGTTCTCTCTGTAATGAAACACCGGCCAGCCCGAGTCCGGCGTGCAGATCTTTTTTTCTGTCCAGACTCAATCCTGCCGATGCAAGAGCAATGTCCGTAGCAGCAATAATGCTCCCGAATGCAACATCCAAACCCAGACGGGTATTGGCTGGCCCTCCCCGACCTTCACCGAGGATTTTCCCGTCCATATCAGAAATACGAGCACGACACCTGGTGCCGCCTCCATCTACTCCAACCAGAAATTTGGCATCTTGCATGGTTTCCACTCCTCTATGAGACGTACTCAATATACGCCGCCACGGCAAACATATACGATAAAATCGGTGACCGAAATAAACCCTTTTTCTTTCACGACACAAACCTCTGTGTTAACCATCCTGGTATGTCAGCAATAAAGGATTCCACACACACAGCAACAGAGCGCACTTCCCCCCGTTCCATCGGCATCGACACATGGCCGTCCGCAGACGTACTCACCCACCTCTGGCAGGACCAGATCAACGGAGTCTCCGCGGTCAGAGCAGCCATACCGCACATAGAAGCTGCCGCTCTTGGTTCTGTAGATCGCCTGAGAGATGATAAAAGCCGTCTCATGTATGTGGGTGCGGGATCATCCGGTGTACTGGCCGGACTGGACGGCATCGAGCTGCCATGCACCTTTGGCTGGCCTGAGAATCGCCTTGCCGTTTACCGGGCAGACGATGCCGACAACATCCTGACCATCACCACACCGGGTGATGACGATGTGGTAGCCGCACAGACAGACTTCAGGAAAAGCACTATTTCCGGCTACGACGTGGTTGTGGCAGTCTCTGCCAGTGGCAACACGGCATACACATGCACATTTGCCGAACAGGCCAAACAACATGGCGCACTGGTCATAGGGATCGCAAACAACGCCATGTCCCGCCTGCTCTCCATTGCCAACCATCCGATTCTGCTCGACACAGGCCCGGAGGTTATCGCCGGATCAACCCGACTCAAGGCCGGGACCGCACAGAAAACCGCTCTTGGCATGTTCTCGACTCTGGTTATGACCAGGCTGGGGCATGTTCATGACGGTATGCTGATCGACGTAGAACCGGAAAATGCCAAACTGCGTAAAAGAGCAGCCCGTGTGGTCGCATCAATTGCGGATGTCCCTGTTGACGTTGCCGAGGTCGCACTCGATCAAACTGAATATGCAGTCAAGCCAGCCGTGCTTGTCGCCAAGGGAATGACTCCGAAACAGGCACAGGAAGCATTGAAGAAGTCAGGACAGAATCTGAGAGAAGTCCTGATTCACATTGCCCAAGCCTGAGTGGAGATGTATATTGTCCATCAAATTCCTAAATAGGGAGGAACCGATGCTTAAAAGATTTACTGGATTTGCGCTGGCCGCGCTGCTGATCACCAGCATGCTCGCCACCAGTGCCTTTGCCGCAACCACGCTGAAAATAGAAAGCTGGCGTAATGACGACAGCGACATCTGGACCGACACCATCATCCCCGCATTCAACAAGAAGCACCCGGACATCCAACTTGTCTTCGCTCCAATGCCTCCGGCAGAATACAATGCTGGTCTCAATGCCAAGCTGGCTGGCGGAACCGCCGGCGACCTGATCACCTGCCGCCCCTTTGACGCCTCCCTTGAACTGTTCAACAAGGGCTACATTGTCGCACTGGACGATCTTGCAGGCATGAAAGAATTTTCCGGCGTTGCCAAATCCGCATGGCAGACCGATGACGGTAAATCCACCTTCGCGGTCCCCATGGCTTCCGTCATCCACGGCTTCATCTACAACAAGGAAGCCTTCGAAGAACTCGGCCTGTCCGTCCCCGCAACTGAAGCAGAATTCTTCACCGTTCTCGAAAAAATCAAGGCCGACGGCAATTACATTCCTCTGGCTTTTGGCACCGCTGACCAGTGGGAAGCTGCCACCATGGGTTTCCAGAACATCGGTCCCAACTACTGGAAGGGCGAAGAAGGCCGCAAAGCACTGATCGCAGGTACAGCGAAGCTGACCGACGCTCCATACGTCAATACATGGAAGCAGCTCGCCAAATGGGCTCCTTACATGGGCAAGGGCTTCAAGGCGCAAAAATATCCTGACAGCCAGAACCTGTTTACCCTTGGACGCGCCGCCATATACCCGGCCGGTTCCTGGGACATCACCACTTTCAACACCCAGGCCGACTTCAAATTCGGCGCATTCCCTCCGCCGCTGCCTGAAGGTGCTACCAAAGGCTACATTTCCGATCATACCGACATCGCACTGGGCCTGAACGCTGCCTCCCCGAACAAGGACGCTGCACGGCTGTTCCTGGAGTGGTTGTCCTCTCCTGAATTCGCTGAATTGTATGCCAACTCCCTGCCCGGCTTCTTCCCCCTGTCCAACCACAAAGTCTCCCTGAAAGACCCGGTTGCCCAGGAATTCGTAAACTGGCGCAACACACACGAGTCCACCATCCGCAACTCCTACCAGATCCTCTCCCGTGGTACCCCGAACCTTGAGAATCAGCTGTGGAACGTCAGCTCTCAGGTCATCAACGGCACCATGACTCCCGAGGACGCTGCGAAGGAAACACAGGCCGGCCTCGAAAAGTGGTACAAGCCCCAGCAATAGCATTCCAATAAACAAAGGGGCTCCCGTGAGGGAGTCCCTTTTCACATTTTTCCGAAGGTATCAGAATGAGCGCATCAGGCGGAAGATTCGCGCGTTTCCCGCATCACATCGTACTATTCCTGGCTCCGGCCACGATCATCTACACTTTGTTCATGATCTATCCCCTGCTCGATTCCATCCGACTGAGTCTTTACAGCACAGACGGAAGCGGAACATTCTCCTTCTCGGGATGGGCCAACTATGTCGCATTGATCACTGACCCCCAATGGTCAGAAGCATTCTGGAATGCACTCTGGAACAACTTCAAATTTTTCTGTGTCCACATGTTCGTGCAAAATCCTATCGGCATCATGCTGGCCGCCCTACTCAGTCTGCCCAAACTCACAGGGCGCACAACGTACCGCACACTGATTTTCATTCCGACCATGCTTTCAGTCGTTATCATCGGTTTCATCTGGCAGCTTATTCTCAGTCCACTCTGGGGCGTAAGCGAAACCCTGCTCAGCTTCGTAGGCCTGACAGACTGGTTCCAGCCCTGGCTTGGACAGGAAGGTACTGCCCTTGTTACCCTGTCACTGATCTCGGTCTGGCAGTTCGTGGGTATTCCCATGATGCTGATCTATGCCGCCATGCTGAACATTCCGCATGATCTGGTGGAAGGCGCCATCATCGACGGTGCCACCCACTGGGATATTTTCTGGCACATCAAACTGCCGCTCATCCTGCCGACTATTGCCATGGTCTCTGTTCTGACCTTTGTGGCAAACTTCAACGCCTTTGATCTCATTTATGCGGTCAAGGGGGCACTGGCAGGGCCGGACTTCTCCACCGACATCATGGGGACCCTCTTCTACCGCACGTTTTTCGGGTTCCAGCTCCAATTAGGCAACCCGACAATGGGGGCAACTATCGCAACCATGATGTTCATGGTCATCCTGCTTGGCGTCCTGCTCTATCTCTTTATCCTGCAACGCAAACTGCGCCGGTACGCACTGTAGGAGGACATATCATGCACAAGACCAAGAAAGCCGTCAGCACGCTGGGCATCCACTTAATCCTGCTCACCTACACGCTCATTGCCCTATGGCCAATTTTTCTGACAATCATCAACTCGTTCAAGACACGCAAGGCCATCTTTCGTAATCCCATGAGCCTGCCCGGAATGGATACGTTCAGCCTCAAGGGATTCGTCAAGGTACTGGTCCGTTCGGATTTCGAAATATACTTCATGAATTCCATCATCGTCACGGTGGCGACATTGGTATTGGTACTCCTGCTCGGCGCAATGGCTGCCTGGGCGTTGTCCGAATACGAATTCAAGGGCAACAAGTGGCTCGGTCTCTATCTGGCAATCGGGATCATGATCCCCATCCGCCTCGGTTCGGTCAGCCTGCTTCAGCTCATCGTGGACATGAACCTGACCAATACCCTGACCGCACTGGTACTCGTTTACGTTGCACAAAGCATCCCACTGGCAATATTCATCCTTTCGGAGTTCATGCAGCAAATACCAAAAGATCTGAAGGAAGCCGCCCGCTGTGATGGCGTAAGCGAATACACTATTTTCTTCAAAGTCATCCTGCCGCTGACCCGTCCCGCCATCGCCACTGTCGGCGTCTTCACGCTGGTCCCGGTCTGGAATGATCTCTGGTTCCCGCTGATCCTGGCCCCGAGTGAACAGACGCAGACCATCACCCTGGGCGTCCAGCAGTTCATCGGCCAATATGTCACTGACTGGAACGCAGTGCTGGCGTCTTTGACACTGGCTATCGTCCCGATTCTGATTATCTACATTCTGCTGTCCAGGCACCTGATCCGCGGCATTACCGCCGGTGCTGTCAAATAGAGGAAAAACATGTCCGATATCCAACTGAAAAACATTGATAAGGCGTTCGGCAAGGTCGAAGTCCTCCACGACGTGAATATGACCGTCAACGACGGAGAATTCGTCGTATTTGTCGGCCCGTCCGGCTGCGGCAAATCCACACTTCTACGCGTCATTGCCGGACTGGAAAAAGTCACGGCAGGCGAAATATTCATCGACAATGAACTGGTCAATGACATCCAGCCCCGCGAACGCGGTATCGCCATGGTATTCCAATCCTACGCACTTTACCCGCACATGACGGTCTATAAAAACATGTCTTTTGGCCTGAAACTCAAAAAACACGACAAGCAGGAAATTGACCGCCGCGTCCGTCACGCAGCCGACACTCTGCAACTGACCGAGTACCTGAATCGCCGCCCCGCAGAGCTCTCGGGAGGCCAGAGACAACGTGTAGCGATTGGTCGGGCCATCGTCCGCAAACCCAAAGTTTTTCTCTTTGACGAACCGCTGTCTAATCTTGACGCCGCGCTCAGGGTGCAGACACGCATCGAAATAGCCAAGTTGCATAAAAAACTTGACGCGACCATCATCTATGTCACCCACGATCAGGTGGAGGCCATGACACTGGCTGACAAGATCGTAGTGCTTCACGATGGCCGGGTGGAACAAGTCGGCGCCCCCCTTGAACTCTACAACGCCCCGGCCAATCTATTCGTGGCTGGATTCATCGGCTCGCCCAAGATGAATTCCCTCAAGGGTGTTGTAACCTCCGTCAAAGGGACAACAGTTGAAATCAGCCTGCCTGACGGAAAGGCAATCACCATCGAGCACGAAACCCCCGGAAACGAGAACGCACAGGCCACTGTGGGCATCAGGCCAGAGCACCTGATCCTTGCCAAACCAGAAGACGGACTGCTCAAGGCAGAGGTGGATGTAGTCGAACGGTTGGGCGATGTCAGCTATCTCTACTGCACGCTGTCGGACGGCACTGCGATTATCGCCAGTACCCCCGGCACCAGTCTGGCAACCACCGGAGATATCGTTCATTTGACAGCCCGCATCGAAAAAATCCACGTTTTCGGCCCGGACGGCACAACCTGGAAATAACCAATTCATAATCCAAAAAAAATCAAAGGGCCGCCGGATATCCGGCGGCCTTCTTCGTGATATCCATCTCCCGTATTGTCAAAAATCACGCCTGCGACTATAGGTCGTACGAATCCACAAAGGGAGGGATCAAGTGCAGGCGGCCAACAGGGAACTCATGCGCGCCATCAACCGCGACAGCGTCCTCAGGACGATCAGGTTGCAGGGCGAAATATCACGCAAGCAGATTGCAGCGCAGACCGGACTCGGACAATCGACCGTCACGGACATCACTGCGGCCCTGCTTCAGGAAAACCTGCTGCTTGAAAAATCAGCTCCCGGCAGTCACGCCGGCCGTCCCCCTATCCTCCTTTCTCTCAACCCGGACGGCACGTTCGTTGCCGGAGCATACATTACATCACGACAAATCAGCGTGGTGGTCATTAATCTGGAAGCTCAGGTCATGGGGTCCCATGCAAATCTTCTGGACAAAAATGCCACCACTCCAGAGAAAATTGCTGATCTCGTAGCCGAAACGGTAAGGACGTGCTGCACACGAAATGGCTTTCTACCGGACGACATCTCCGGCCTCGGCCTCGGCATACCGGGGCTGGTCAATTCTGACAACGGCATGATCCACTTCCACCCTGGCTTCAACAAGGGATTCGACTGGTCGAATATCCCCTTCAAGGATTTGGTGGAAAAACGAACCGGATTCCAGACATTTATCGAAAATAGCTCCAACACGCTGGCTATATTCGAACATTGGTTTGGTGCTGCGAGGGGTATCGACAATTTTTTCGTGACCACACTGGAGCACGGTGTCGGTCTGGGCCTCTACGCTAATGGCGCACTTGTCCGCGGATGGCAGGGTATGGCTGGAGAATTCGGTCACGTCAGAGGCAATTGCCACGATTCCGTGTGTCGGTGCGGCATGAAAGGCTGTCTTGAAGCGGTTGCCTCGCCTTACGCCATTCTTGAACAAGCACAGATAGCCGCCCGGCAGGGCTTGTGGCACCCGAAATCAGAACATATCACACTGGAAGAGGTCATTCTCGCAGCCAATAACGGCGAGCAACCCCTGCTGGAGATATTCACCCGTGCAGGCACCATTCTCGGTCAGCGAATAACCGATCTGACACGCATTCTGAACCCGGAAACCATCATCATCACCGGCAAGAACAATCTGGCTGAAGACATGCTCTTCACGCCGTTGTCTCAAGCCATGGAAAACTGCAACTCCGAAATCTTCGGCACCATGCCAAAGCTTGTCATCCGCCCATGGCGCGAAGAAAACTATGCACGAGGGGCTGGAGCCCTGGTCCTCCAGAGACTGCATCAGAACTGCGCGCTGTAATCCCAAAGGAGAAATAACCATGCTCCAATACACAACATTTGACACGCCACTATGGGAACTCATTCTCGTCGGCACAGAGCAGGGAATCACGAACCTGCATATAATGACCGATCAGACCAAACGACAATTCGAAATTGATCCTTCATGGAAGCGAAATGATTCCCTCTTTGACAAAGCCAAAACACAATTGCTGGAATACTTTGCCGGAAAACGTAAGGAATTTACGCTGAACCTCATACCGCAGGGAACCGATTTTCAAAAAAAGGTCTGGAGCGCACTCGGCAAAATTCCATACGGCGAAGTGCGAACCTACAAGGATATTGCCATAGCCACTGGTAATTCGAACAGTTCCCGGGCCGTAGGCATGGCAAACTCGAAAAACCCCATTCCAATCATTGTTCCATGCCACAGAGTCATCGGTTCAAACGGAAAACTCACCGGATTCGCCCTTGGCCTCAAGGCCAAGGAACACCTCCTGAATATTGAAAAAGGAAAATAACACCAAAAAGGGCTTGCCTCATTTGAGACAAGCCCTTGAATTTACTGGCGGAGAGGAGAGGATTCGAACCTCCGGACGAGTTGCCCCGTCTCTGGTTTTCAAGACCAGCGCATTAAACCGAGCTCTGCCACCTCTCCGTGTGAATCGGCGTTTTTAAAATACCGAATTGCAGGAACACGTTGTAGGAATCACTCCATTGATTGTCAAGGTTGAAAACGAAATTCATGAAAAGATATTGTCGTTCAGGCCATATAAAAAAGTGTAACGGACTGTTTGACACCCTTTATTGCTTCCCGTATTGAGAGATTGTATCGAAATTCAAACAAACCGACGGGATAAAGAATGAAAGCCCCGCAAGATGTCTTTGCAGAATATCTGGCTAATGAGAACCTCAAGATGACGCCTCAACGCAGGCTCATTCTCGACACTATTCAAAAAAACAACGACCATCTGTCTTCAGAAGAGTTATACGCCAAAGTCAAAAAAAGAGACAGCTCTGTCGGTCAGGCCACAGTCTACCGGACGCTCAAGCTTTTGAGTGATTCGGGACTGGTCGAACCGTTGGACTTTGCCGATGGTGTCACCAGATATGAACCAAGCTACGGCAAGGACCACCACGATCACCTCATCTGTGAAAATTGTGGAAAGAACATCGAAATTCTGGATGATACCATCGAACAGCGTCAGGAAGAGCTTGCCGCAAAGCATGGGTTCACCCTGCTTCGCCATAAAATGTACCTGTACGGCCTTTGTCCCGACTGCCAGAAGTAAAAAACTGAAGCTGCCCGTTAGCCCTGAAGCTGGGAAAGAAATTTTCCAAGAGACTTGATGCCGCCGTCTACGGCGCGCCAAGTATATCTACTGCCGACAGGTTCACCTTCGGATGTAAACTGGATTCCCAGGCCAATGGCCCCACCCCTGCCTGAAAAACGGCTGCGAATAGTTCCTAGCACCGTGAAATACGTATATTTATTGGTCTTCGGGTTCCAGATACTAACCCGAAGCACCAACTGATTTCCCTTCTGTAAAGGCGGTAGGGCCCCTTTGGGGTTCACCACATACATGCGCATTCCCCCGGCAGAAACATTCTCCACAATCAGACGCGTATATTCGCCGTAGCGTGCCGGGTTGTTTACAGTCTGCAACTCCGGGCGCTGCATCCAGAACGTATTTGCCTTGCGGCCACTCCACATCTTGACGCGGACAGTCCCCTCGCGGGCCACTCGCTGTCTGGCATGTTGGCGTCTAATGATGTGCTTATACCGAACTGGTGTCATCAGGGACAATTCCTTGATAACAATTCCTCGGCGTTTCATATGGCTGATGAATGTGACGAACGAATTGATTCGCCTGCCTGAATAGGCGAAGGGCTTCATCAGACAAATGACACGAGCGCTTTTCAATTTGGCGACCACAGGGCTTGTGTCAATCAATTGCAATTTCATTCTGCCACCGACCACACTCGTCACACGGGCACTGCAGAGCCGCTTCCCTACACCATCACCGGAATAGAGACAGACCTCAATAACAACACCCCGTGAAACCAGATAATTTTCAATTATCCTGCGACTACGAGAAAACAGGTTCCGGACAAAAAATCGTACGGCAAAAAAAAGAATCTTCCGACGATATCGCCAAAAGATAATGACCAATACCATTGGCACGAGAACAGACAACGCCTGGGTAAAAAAGCCCATGACATCCAGATTGCCGGTTCCGCCAAAGGTGCGTTGCACCTCATGCAAATAGTTTGATCTGGCCAAATACGTGATCATCTTCCCACCGCTTACTGTTCAACAAATTGACGCCAATATACCGTAAGCATAAGTCTTTGCAAATTCAATACCCTCGACATACTCAGCAAAAAAAAGCCTGCGGTCGATCAACAACTGCAGGCCCGACACACAAAAAACATATGTACTGACTAATATGACAGCATCTCAAGATACCGTCCCATCTGCTTGTATGCCTCACCAGTCGCATGAAACTCCAGACCATAATTGGTCGCACTGGCTTCCTGCGACATGCTCTTGACCGTGCAGGAAAGCTCTATCTCCCCGAGACCAGACAGGCTAAAAACAAGACTTGCCTTATCATCGAGAGAGACATGCTCTTTTCCCTTGAGGCTGGCCTGATACACTGTGAGACTGCACCCACCGGAACTAATATCATTGATAAGACAATGATAGTGGGCTTCATCATTGAACATGCGCGCCGGGATTCTGCCCGCAAAGCGCTTGTGTGCGCGAAACTCGAAGGACTCCACCTCAGATGGGTATTTGAGATACATGACGGGTGCAGGATCATAATGAATCTGAAGAATCTCGGAATAAAATCCGTAAACGGTTCCTTCTTTGACAAACTTCACAATGACCGTTGACCCCGGAGTATATCGTGCCCGATGGCCGATGACCAAAGGGATTTCCAGAATCAGATATTTGTATTCGCTCAAGCCGATTATGCGGCCGCTGAGCTTCTCCTTATCAAACACCTTGGTCACATGAACACTTGCACCATAATAGATGGAGTGATCGGCCCAGTGCTCACGATTCACCTTGAATGTGTCGGGTTTTTTTGCCCCGACGATTTCTGGATTTGACATAACCCCTCATCACATAGGTTCCGACTCTCCAAGAGCAATCCATCGAAAGCTCCACTATATTTTCATAGCAAACGTGGACGCATATCTCCACAGGAAAGTTCCCGGTACACGCACAACGACTCTACCATGTACCTTTCTTAATAAAACGAGTTGCCGTAACCCCCTTCATTTGTTACGATCCTGCTGCATTTGTGTTACGAAAATGTGACATAGCATCACAAGATAGTGGCATCTATAAGGGAATACATTCATTCAACAATCTGAGGAGAAAAACATGAAACGACTGACAGTGTTTCTCGTAGCGATGTTCGTACTCGGCATGGCTGCCACCAGCTTCGCCGAAGGGCGCCTGGTCATTTACTGTTCCAACGAGCCTTTTGCATGCCAGGCTGTGGCTGACGAGTTCGCCAAAAAGTTTGATGTAAAGGTTCAAATGACCCGCTCCGGTTCAGGCTCTACCTATGCCAAGATTCTGGCTGAAAAAGACAACCCAAAAGGTGATGTCTGGTACGCAGGAACTCTTGATCCTCATTCTCAGGCTGGCGTGAACGGCCTGCTGGAATCCTATGAATCCCCAATGCTCAAGGAAATTGGTCCTGAATTTCAGAATCCCGCCACCAGCAAGAAATATCAATCCACCGGCGTTTACGCTGGCGTACTTGGCTATTCCGTCAATACCGACGTATTAAAGGAAAAAGGGTTGGAAATGCCCCGTTCCTGGGAAGATCTGACCAAGCCCGAATACAAGGGCATGATTCAGGTTGCCAGCCCCCAGTCTTCCGGCACCGCCTACACCGTTCTGGCCACCATGGTTCAGCTCAAGGGTGAAGACGCGGCTTACGAGTACCTCGCCAAGCTGCACAAGAACGTGAACCAGTACACCAAATCCGGCTCGGCTCCGGGCAAAGCCGCTGCCCGTGGCGAAACCATGATCGGCATCGGCTTCCTGCATGACCATGCGCTTCAGAAGGCCAACGGCTTCCCGCTGGAACTGGTTGTCCCGAGTGAAGGCACCGGCTACGAGATCGGCGGTCTGTCCATCATCAAGAACTGCCGCAACCTCGAAAACGCCAAGAAATTCGTCGACTTCATGCTCAGCGCAGAAGGTCAGGAAGTTCCCCAGCGCGTAAAAATGTTCCAGGTTCCCACCAACATCAATGCCAAGGTGCCTGCTGAAGCCATCCGTCTGGATGAGGTCAAGCTTATTGACTACGACTTCGTCAAATACGGCTCCGAAGACATGCGTGCTCACCTAATTGATCGCTGGGTCATGGAAATCAAGCCGCTGGCCCGTTAATCATCACACAAGACATTCCGCTCAATGAATATGAAAAAACAAACCGCTCCCGGAGAGGTTGGCCCCTGGGTCATCCTCTCCTGGACGGTTGCCGCATTCGCCGCATATTGGCTATTGCCTTGGGTGGCCCTCGACTACGGGCTGACCGACTCTACCATGGAAGAGTTGATCGACGCCCTTGGATGGAAGTACAGTGACATAACACTCTTGGTCCCGGCCTTCCTCGCCTTGATCGTCCCCTTTGCCCGGATTCGACTTCCCGGCAAAACACACGGAACCTTTTTCACGACTATTGCCGCCATCGGCATTTTCGGAATACTCTACGGATTCATTTCAACCAATACGCCGCTGGGTCTCGGGGCGTGTGTGGTCATCATGTGCCTAGCCGCACTCGGGGCCATCGGCATCGCGGAGCTCGGCTTCCAGCGTGGCGACACTTTTGTGGCCGGTGCCGTAATTTTCGTTATCTTCATGGTGGCAGCGTTCATTTTTTTCCCGGTATGGGAAGTGTTTAATCGACTGATCTTTGACAAGACCGGCGCATTTGCTCCCTTTCAGTTCTTCCATATCATCACGTCATTCGGTGTCGGCAGAGTTATCACCAACACGCTTGTGCTCGCCTTTACTGTCGGAGCAGCCACCACGCTTTTCGGCCTGATATTCGCGCTGTACGCTGTCCGGGCCACCACCCGGCTGCGCTACCTGATCCGGGTCTTCTATATCCTGCCGATCATCACTCCGCCCTTTGTGGTGGGCATGTCGCTCATCCTGCTGTTCGGGCGCGCAGGCATGGTCAACGACGGACTGATGATGCTCTTTGGACCACATGGATTCTTCACGCCTGAGGGAGGCGTGGCACTCTTTGAACGATCCGGTTACATCTACGGTTTCCTCGGCATCTTTCTGGCACAGACACTCTCCCTGACGCCGGTAAGTTACATGGTGATTTCGGGTATGCTTTCCTCTATCAACCCCGCCATGGAAGAAGCGTCCCTGACCATGCGCGCCGATCGCTGGAAAACCCTGTGGAACGTCACATTCCCACTACTACGGCCAGCTATTGCAAACGCCTTCCTGCTCGGCATGATTTCGTCAGCGGCCGACTTCGGCAACCCGCTGGTTCTAGGCGGCGAATATGATGTCTTATCTACCGAAATCTATTTTTCCATCGCCGGTGCACAGTTAGACTTTGCCAAAGCGGCAGCACTGGGGCTTATCCTGCTGATTCTATCCTTAACGGTCTTTCTCATTCAAAAGAAATGGGTGGGACAGAAGTCCTATGTCACTGTTACCGGAGTTGAAACCGCCGGCAATGTCACCCCGCTCCCCAAAGGATTGCAAAAATTCATGACGGGTTTCATTGCAGCATGGCTGGGACTGGTAGGTATTCTATACGTATCCATTTTCCTCGGCGGCTTTGTGAAACAATGGGGCGCGGACTACACCCTGACGTTGAAGCACCACACAGAACTCTGGCTGAACGGCTTATCGTCAGGAGCGTGGCCTTCGTTCTTCCACTCCATCTCGTTTTCCATGGTGGCCGCCCCGCTGACCACGTTGGCGGGCATTCTGATCGCATACATCCTGACACGTAAAAAATTCCATGGTCGGGGCGTCATTGATTTCGGCACAGTGCTGATTTTCGCAATACCCGGCACAGTCACCGGCGTGGCCTACATTCTGGCTTTCAACACACCGCCCATCGAATTGACCGGGACAGCAGCCATTTTGATAATCACCATGGCCATCCGAGCCATGCCTGTGGGTATTCGTGGCGGCATGTCCGCACTCAGCCAGATATCAACGAATCTGGAAGAAGCGTCGCTTCTGCAACGTGCAGGCAGTTTCAAGACGATCAAATCAGTCCTGCTGCCGCTCCTCAAATCGACTATTGTTTCTTCCATGGCCTACAGTTTCATCAGGGCCATGACCACGGTTTCCGCAGTCATTTTCCTGGCCACCGCAGGCACGGACGTCGCTACCACCTACATTCTTTCACGAGTGGAAAGCGGCGATACCGGCGTTGCCGTGGCCTATGGCTCGGTTCTCATCTTTACAATGCTTATATTCACTCTGCTGGTCCAGGCCCTGACCGGGCGCTCCAAGACCGACCGACAGGTGAAGACAACACGAGGCTGACATGAGTAGTACCTCCATAAAAGTCGTCCTGAAGAATGTTTCCAAACACTTCGGAAAAGTACGTGCTGTGGACGACATAGACATCGAATTAGCCCCCGGCACCCTGACAACCCTGCTCGGTCCGTCCGGGTGCGGTAAAACAACATTGCTTCGCCTTGTTTCCGGACTGGAAGAAGCCACATCCGGCGAAATATGGTTCGGTGATGAGAAAGTCACCCATCTTTCGGCGACCCGTCGGGACGTAGGTATGGTCTTCCAGTCATACGCCCTGTTCCCGCACATGACCGTCGAGCAAAACGTAGGCTACGGCCTCGGAGTGCTCAAGACACCGCTGGACGAAACACGGCAACGGGTCAAAGACGTGTTGCAGATGGTGGATATGGATGGCTATCAAAACCGCTATCCCAATGAACTGTCAGGAGGCCAGCAGCAACGGGTTGCCGTGGCCAGGGCCATGGTGCTCAGGCCCAAGGTTTTGCTGTTCGACGAACCACTATCCAATATCGACTCTAAATTGCGCCGTTCAATGCGTGACGATATCCGTAGGCTCCAGCAAGCATCCGGCATCACATCCATCTACGTCACCCACGATCAGGCCGAAGCTCTGGCCGTATCCGACGAGATTATCGTCATGAAGAGCGGGGCCATAGAGCAGCAAGGCTCACCAAAATCTCTGTATCACAAACCCAAAACCGCTTTTGTCGCCAATTTTATCGGTGAATCGAATGTGGTCAACGGGATGCTGTCCAGCAAGAACGGCAACAAAATTGTCAGCTACGGGGATGCGGTCATCGAACTGCCTGTCACTGAACAGACAGATCATCCGGATGGGCCGGTCAACCTGTCGTTGCGACCTGAGGTCATCGAGATTGTCCCTGAATCTGAAACCTCTCCACAGGCCTTATCCGGCGTCATCAGGCAGAGCGCTTATATGGGACCGATCATCGAATATACCATCGAGACCAATGCAGGCTCACTGTTTACCCGCGCCCCGGCCTATGCGGGTATCTTCGAAATAGGTGACAAGGTAAAGGTTCTGGTTCGCCCGGATGAAATCATCATCATTCCAGAAAACGGCGATAGTGAGAACATGGCATAACCGGACAATCACCGACTCATGATGCCGTTATAGACTTCAACAAGAGTTGATTATTGACGCATGGATGATCATAAGCGATCATGCATGACACTTTTTCAACAGACGCATGACGTCAAAGAACACAACAATGACACAGCTAGGTGCAGTCCTTTTCGACATGGACGGCGTTCTTTTTGACTCGGAACCCATCCACGAAAAAATATTCATCGAATTTGCCGCTGAACTCGGATTCGTCTGCCCGCCGGACGAATACCGTCAACTCATCGGTACTTCCAGTGTCAGCCAGTGGCGGCTCATGAAGGATAAGTATGGGCTTAATGCCACACCGCAAGAGCTTTCGGATACCAAAATGGAGCATTACAAGACCTTCCTCGGGGCGACCAAAGGGCTACTCCCCATTCCGGGCATCGTCTCCCTGCTCGACGACCTACAGATGCAGAATATCCCTTTCGCCCTGGCTTCTTCCAATACAACGGACGTCATTGAAGCCACTCTGTCAGCCATTGGTCTGAACACGATGTTGACAACACGCGTTGGGGGCAATGACGTGCCGCAGGCCAAACCGGCCCCGGACATTTTCCTGCTGGCCGCCGAGAAACTCGGCGTCTCCCCTGCTGACTGCGTTGTTATCGAAGACTCCACCAACGGTGTGCTGGCTGCCAAAAATGCAGGCATGCGCTGCATCGGCTTCGACAATCCGAACTCACCGGGCCAGGAATTATCCAAGGCAGATGTCCGGCTTTCAAGCCTGGATAATTTGACACTCAACAAAATCCAGAGTCTTATTCTCAATTAATTAAACCCCATGCCACTAGGCACCAGCCGGAAGCGACACCGATGGAGGTGAATGAACCCGGCACACGCTGTCTGGCAAATACTAACAAAAAAAGAGCCCCTTGCCATGTTGGCAAGAGGCTCTTCTCATGTATTGGTCAGTCTTATCCAACAACTTGTCGAGCTGCCTCAAGGGCTGCTGCATAATCTGGTTCCTCTGTAATTTCCTTCAGATACTCGACGTAGACAACCTTGCCATCCTTACCGACAACAAAGACTGCGCGAGCTAGAAGACGCAGTTCCTTGATAAGTGTTCCCCAGTTTTCACCAAAGGATGCTCCGGCATGGTCAGACAACGTCTGGACGGCTTCGACGCCGGCAGCACCGCACCAGCGGGCTTGGGCAAACGGCAAATCCATACTGATCGTCAGAATTTTCACGTCATCGCCCAGGGCTGCGGCCTCGGTGTTGAAGCGGCGGGTTTCCATATCGCACACGGGGGTGTCCAGAGACGGCACGGCGGCGATAATCAACACTTTACCTGCATAATCAGCCATTGTGGCAGGAGACATGTCGTTAGCAGCAACGGTAAAATCAGGAGCAGCGTCACCAACCTTGATTTCAGGACCGATCAAGGTCAACGGATTGCCCTGAAAAGTAATAACTCCAGTACGTTCACTCATAGTATCTCCTTCTCAAATGAGGGTTGTTATCTAAATAACTATTATCAGCTAGGAAACAGAAATAAGTCAACGATTAAAGTCTTAAAAACAACCCTTATGAGAACATGTCTCCCTAAAGCATGAAAGATAAGGATTTTCGCCGAAGACCTGAACATTGATTATTCATATGACAATCAAAAAAACTTTTGCGGACTCACAAATTGAGTGAATGAGCACAAATGCTGCAATATCCATTTTTCAACGTTGTCGACCGAACCTTACACCGTTTGCATTCCTTAAGAGAGCCAGCATAAAGAGTGCTCGGGATCTCATTCGTTAAAGATTCAAGGGTAGCGGGACGACGCTCTATACTTCCAGAAAGGCATGACTTGATGCACAGGCCGCAATCAACGCATTTCCAGGCCATGAAACGGATTGAAAAATTATGTGTATCGGCGATAAACTCAAGCGCATTCACCGGACAAATGCGAGAGCAGGCTCCACATCCGGTACATGACTGCGTTATTTCGATTTCTGCGATGCGTACGGTTTCCGGCACAGACAGCACACACGACAGCGAGCCGAATACCGTATGCAGTCGCACGCGTTTCGAATCCAAACCCAGGAGGTGAGAAAAGAACGAGTCGTCAGCCGTCACAGGAGAGGACACAGCGTCTTTGCACGAACCGAACATATTGAAAAGCCCTCGCCGGGTCATGGTGTTTGCAGCAACCTGGGGAGACGAATCTTTCAATACACATTTCATTTTTTCAACAGAGTCTGGACATGCCGTACGCAATGCTCTCAGCGTTTTGACAAACAGATGACAATGATCCCCCTTCGGGCATTTATCACAATGACCGTGGACAAACTGAATGGTTTCAACATCAGCAAGAGCCAAAGCAGCCAAAGCATCCAATCCGATTGCTGAAAGACAACCATCCAACTGCACCATTCCCGCAGGGACAAAGGGGATGGCAAAACACCCCACGGAAATGGTGGCAGTTGGACAAAGAGAGGCGATCTTTTTCAGGAGCTGAGCTGTCGATCTGTGTTTTACCGCATCAACAGGACAAGCGGAAGCACATGCTCCACACGACAGGCAGAGCCCACCGGCAACAGAGGGTGCTCTCGAAAGGGAAATGGCTTTTGAAGGGCACACATCAGCGCAGGAAGTACACTCTCCACCCTTGAAGCGAATACACGCACTTTCCATAAGACGAGGTTGGTACGGCATACCGCTTACCAAATATTATTGTTCCAAAATCCCGGGCAGAGAATCCATGGTGTCCATGCACAGTCTGGCCATTGATTTATAATAAGCCGTGGTCGCTTTCGATGCAATTTCCGACAGACAATCCTTTGCCCATTTCCCGAAATGATCCTGATAAAAAGTCCTGACATCTTCTGCGCACTCAGCAGCTTTGACAGCATCCCCTGCTTCCATCGCATCAGCCGACAAAGCAAACAGACGCGCCATGAAGTCCAGTTCCAAACCGATGTGGTCATCCGGCTCATTGTTCAACTTGGGCGCGACAACACCGTAGCGCGCATACGCTTCGCGCACTGCAAAAGTTGGATCACCGAAGAGAAGCCGTTCCTTGGTGGTCCATACGGATTCCCATACGGGGACAGCGGAATCGGGAATGACAAACAACGAATTGTAATCATCCTGCAAAAGGCCCACTCCCTGATCGTCAAGATCGGCAATGCATGTACTCAACACATCAAGAGAACCTTTTACGTCCGGGGTTGTATCAAGGGGCCACTCTGCCAAGAGGTTCTCATCATGAACCTGTGTAATGAATTCTTTTTCCGGGTCGTGCAAAAAAACTCTGCCGAAAAACGCGCATACTATAGCTGCAGCAAAATATGTATCTGATTTTTCCATGATTTTCCAAAGGCCCGAGGGAGCAGTCCCTCGGGCCTGGTATGTATATTACAGTCCAATTCGGAGGTAGGTACCATAGAACACGAGCCTGCCGACAATTTCACCGGCAAGAACAAGCCCGAAAGCGCACAGACTGATGTTGGTCATGGCAGTCATTCCCTTGGATGCAACGATTTTGTATACACCCCATGCGAACACGGCTATTCCAAGGAACGTCAACGCAACGCACGCTACGAAAAGGAATGTTCCTCCCATTGTCAGTACATCAATGCCGGAAACACCCATATTATTGGTCGCATCAAGTGAGATCACATTGAGCGGTACGCCCACAAACTTCAGTCCCAGACCAAGAACGGCCGCAACGATAAATGTACCTGCAATACGGACATAATCACTCTTTTCAATCGTTTCACCCTTGTTGCTTTGGATGCCGAACAGCGCGCCGCCTGCAATGGAACCAAGAATCAACGTGGTACCGTAAAATCCCAGCATAGTTGAAACGCTGTCCCATACCGGCACAGTTTGAAGCATATAGACTTTGGACATGACAAATACGGTGACAAGTCCCAGGAGACCTGCAACCACAGAAACTCCGGTAGCCTTGGCTTCCGGATCTTTCATGCGAATAACGGTCAAAGCCACAACCGAGGCAAAAAAACCGCCTGTGGCGAGAATCTCACGACTCAACCACGAAGACCCCGCATTGAGAATCGTATAAATGCTATGCATGGGAGTTCCAAGGTGTCCCAGAGAGAACAGCAGGGAAGCACCGGTCACCAGACTGATTGCCGGAAGCTGCCAAGAAAAGCTTTTCCCTGTCGAAGACGGCGAAACAACCCGCGCGACTTCAGACACCAACAGCATGCCAATAGCTGTTTGTACGAGGATGGTGAAAACGACCAGACTCCATTCATTAAAGAGCATTGCTACACCTCCTCAGGATTTTGAATTGTACCAAGACGAGATCCGGCCGGTTGCGCATTGCGGTTGGCTGAAACTATCAGGTTGGGATACGTAATCGACGGGTCAGGCAGCGGAGCGACGACTTGAGAAGCTCCATGCTTGGCAACCAGATCTTCATATTCCCCAAACTCAAGAGCACGAGTGGGACAGGCCGCCACGCATGCCGGCGGCTTGCCCTGCTCCAGATAGTCACGACAAAAATCGCATTTTTCCATTTTGCCTTTTTTCGCATTGTATTGCGGCGCGGAATAGGGGCATCCCCACTCACAGTAACGACATCCGACGCACTTATCATGGTCGACAATGACGATACCGTTTTCATCCTTGTGCATGGCCGTAGTCGGACAGGAACGAACGCAAATCGGGTTCTCGCAATGATTGCACGACACAGACAGGTAATAGGCAAATATGTTCTGTTCGTATGCACCGTTCTTGTCTTGTATCCAATCACCACCGGCATACTCCGTGACACGCCTGAAAAGGACACCATCCGGGAGATCATTTTTGTCAATGCATGCGATCATGCACGTTTTACATCCCGTGCATGCTTCCATATCAATATAAAATGCAGGTCTTTTTAACATGAATCAGTCTCCCTTACGCCTTTTCGACCTGGACAAGGTTGGTATGCTGAGGGTTACCCTTTGCCAACGGTGAAGGCCGAAGCGTCGTCAGAACGTTCACACAGCCGCCGTGGTCGGCTCCATCCTTGCCGGGAGTAAACCAGGCTCCCTCGGGCAGGGTCAAAACACCAGGCATGATACGGGGTGTGACCTTTGCCGTGGTATAAACCACGCCTCGGCCGTTGAAGACCTTGACCTTTCCGCCGTGGACAATGCCACGTTCTTCAGCATCCATGGGGTTAATCCAAAGTTCCTGCGGAGCGACTTTTTTCAGCCAGTCCACATTGCCATAGGTGGAGTGCGTCCGTTGTTTGTAATGATGACCGATCAACTGCAAAGGGAATTCCTTTTTCAACGGATCGGAAACGCCTTCCCAAGTGGGAACGTATTCCGGAAGGCCGGAAATAACGTCACCTTCAGCGAGTTCCCATTCATGGGCAATATCCCATAACTGTTTGGAGAAGATTTCCAACTTGCCGGAAGGACTCTTCAAAGGGTGGCCTTCAGGATCATCCCGAAATTCCTTGTAGGGAACTGGCGGCAGGCCGGGTTTTTCCTGCTTGTAAATACCCATGGCAAAGGCATCCTTAAGCTTGGCTGGAAGTTCAGGCAGTTTTTCACGTGACTTCTGATAGACATATTCAACCCACTGTGCACGGGTGCGCCCCTCGGTGTATGTCTGTCCAGCGCCCAAACGCTCAGCAACACCTGCACAAATGTCAAAGATAGTACGGCTCTCAAAAAGCGGCTCAACGACTTTTTCTGCAAAAACAACATAGCCCATTTCCGAAGCAAAACCTTGAGGTGCAAAGTCATCTTCTTCAAGATTCGAAGTCGCAGGCAAAAGGTAATCAGCGAATTTAGCACTTGGAGTCATGAAATTATCCACGACCACAACTGTTTCACACTTACTGTCGTCAGCCAGAATTTCCGACGTCCGATTGCTGTCGGAATGCTGATTCACGAGACAGTTGCCAGCATAGTTCCAAATGAATTTGATGGGAACGTCCAAACGGTCACGACCCTGAACACCATCTCTTTTTGCGGTCATTTCCGTGCCGCGCTCAATGGCATCGGTCCAGGTGAAACAGGATATGGACGTCTTGACCGGATTTTGAAGAACCGGGAAAGGAGCAAACGGGATTCCGAACCCACTTTCACGGGCACCGGTGTTGCCACCTTGCACGCCGACATTGCCGGTAAGGATAGGCAGCATGCTAATGGCACGACAGTTGTTCTCACCGTTGGCCTGACGCTGTACGGACCAGCCCTGAGAAATATAACAAGGCTTAGCCTGTCCTATCTCACGGGCAAGCTGAATAATGCGACGAGCAGGGATTCCCGTAATCTTCGAAGCCCACTCAGGCGTCTTTGCCTCAGCATCCTTTCCTTTGCCAAGGATATACGACTTATAAGAATTACCAGCCGGGACCCCTTCTGGCATGGAGTCTTCATCATATCCAACGGTACACCGCTTGATAAAATCGTTATCAACAAGATTCTCGGAAATCATCACATACGCAAGGCCACAAACAAGAGCGGCATCAGTGCCTGGACGAATGGGAATCCATTCGTCAGCCAACGTTGTGGCTGTGTCCGTAAAACGGGGATCAATAACAATGATCCGTGCATTTCCTTTTTTCCTGGCCTGGATCACGTCATGCACAAGACCGCCACCGCTCATGCGGGTTGCAGCGGGATTGTTACCGAAAAATACAACCAGCTTGCTGTTCACGATATCCGACAGAAGATTGCCTCGGACCCACCCTTTACCAAAGGTATACGGCAACGCCATGTCAATCTGTGCGTCACTATATGTTCCATACTGGTTTAGATAGCCGCCCAGACAGTTCATGAGACGGGCGACAGGAGTGGACCCCGTCGGCCAGGACTTGGACAAGACTGCTCCAAGGTTGCCTGTGCCGTAATTCAGGTACACTGATTCATTGCCCCACTTTTCAATGGTGTCGCCCAGACTCTTTGCGATACCATCCAACGCCTCATCCCACGAGATACGTTCAAATTTGCCTTCACCACGTTTGCCCACGCGCTTCATGGGGTACTTCAAACGATCCGGTGCATAAATACGGTGGCGCATGGAACGACCGCGAAGACACGCTCGAACCTGATGATCGCCATAAACATCATCACCCTTGTTGTCTGTCTCGACACGGGTGACCACTCCGTCCTTAACAAAGGCACGTAAGGCGCAACGGCTACCGCAGTTGACATTGCATGATGTCCACACGACCTTGTCGGCGAAAGGCTCTGCGCTCTCGACAGACCGAAGACCGTAAAAAACACCTGTCCCCGACAGGGCTGTCACCCCACCGAGCGCAGCACTCCATTTCAGGAATTTACGTCTTCCAAGCCCCCCTTCAACCGGGGTTTGCTCTGATTTTTCTTTATCCATAATTATCCTCACTCGTTTGACTGTGCGCGAGGGCACAGTGAATCTAACATCATGGAAATTTTGATATCAACATTCATGCCACAAACATAAGTCAATAAATACAAGTGATTAAACTTTAAGCAAACCCTAACAAAGAGAATATTTCCAATTATTTCGGAAAACAGCGTGGTGCTTTCAGGGAGTGACTCCAAAAAGACTGGAAAGGTTATTCTTTTTCGATACCGTATTGTTTGAGCTGGTCGTAGACTCGACTTTTTCGTAGTCCAGAGAAAATGCAGGCCCGTTCAATATCCCAACACGAGGCTTCCATCAAACGAGTAAAATAGTTCTTGTCGGCCTGTTCCAGAATCTGCCGTCGGTATTCCTTATATGATGGCAAGGTACCACATTGTTCCATGTGATCGTCAACCGGCCCGTCAATAAGATATGCCCCATTGTCCGGCACAAGGTCATTTCGCAACATTGCAATGCGAGTCCGTTCAGGCAAATGATTCGCAAACAGTTCCGTATGGCCGTAGGCGCTTATCATCGCATTCTCAAGAACGTTGACCAACTCGCGAATGTTGCCGGGCCAGTCGTATTTTGCAAGGGCTTCCATGAAATCATCAGAAAACGTCTTGGGAGGAATTGAGTTTTTCTCGCAGATATGCCGTGCGAAATGCTGAGTCAGTTCCCCCAGATCCTCCTTGCGATCGCGCAATACGGGGAGATTGATGGTCATGGCCCCAAGGCGATACAAGAGGTCATTGCGGAAAAGGCCTTTTTGCACCATTTCATTCAAATCTCGGTGCGTAGCTGCCACCAGCCGGAAGTTACTGCTGACCTCCTGGCTTCCACCGACCTGACGGTACTTTCGCTCCTGCAAGACCCGAAGCAGCTTCTTCTGTAAAGGCAGGGGCATCTCACCTATTTCATCAAGAAAAAGTGTGCCGCCGTGCGCTTCGAGGACCAATCCGCAACTCGAACGGTCCGCGCCGGTAAAAGCCCCTTTAACATGACCAAACAACGTGCTCTCCAACAAGTTTGCCGGAATTGAAGCACAGTCAACAATCACGAAAGGCCCTCGACTCCTCTTGCTGTTTTCATGCAGGGCACGCGCAAAGAGTTCCTTGCCCGTCCCAGTTTCACCAGTAAGCAGGAGACTGGCATCGCTGTGTGCGGCCGCTCCCAAACGTTCCAGGGCATGACTGATAGCAGGCCCGTTACCGACAATTCCACACCGCTTGAGGGAAAATTGATCATGCCCTTCGTTGCGGAGAGTATCCCGATATTTAAGCACTCGCTGAAGGGGAAGCAGGATTTTCTTTGGAGAAAGAGGTTTTTGCAGATAATCCCATGCACCGTTGCGTATGGCCAGCTCAGCTCCATCAGGATCACCGAGTCCGGTGAGAATAATGACTTCAGGAGGAACGGGAAGCTCCCGGAGTTGCGGCAGAATATCCAACCCATTTCCATCGGGAAGCCTGATATCAAGAAAGACGACATCAAACTCTTCGGACAAATTCTTTTCCAGTCCTTCCTGAACGCTTGATGCGTAATCAGCCTCATGCCCAATATTGCGAATCAGCTCCATGAGCGCATCACAGATAAAGCGGTCATCATCTATCACAAGGACCTTTGCCATTTATCAGCTCCTATTCCATAAAGTCATGCGTTTCTTTCTCAAGGTCGGGCCGTAAATATTTCCGAACGGCCAAAGCCAGCATTTTCAGGCTGATCGGTTTCTTGAGGTATTCCATTATGCCGAGAGACGCTGCGGTGCTTTCATCAAAACTCTGACTATAGCCGCTGCACAGGATAACCGGAACATTCGGTTTTTCGCCAAGAATCTTCCGGGCGAGATCATCACCGCTCAGACCGGGCATGTTGTAATCAGTAATGACAAGATCAAATGTATCGGGGGCACTTCTGAAAAGATCCAAAGCAGCCTGACTATCAGTTTCCGCATGCACCTTATACCCGAGATTGGTGAGGAATTCGGAGCAGGATCTGACCAGCTCCTCTTCGTCATCCACAAATAGAATACACCCCGTTCCCTTGGAAATTTCTCCACTACTTCCCAGCGGTACCGGCTGCGTACCATGCTCGCTTCTAGCCGGTATGAACACCTGAAAAAGAGAACCCTTTCCAAGGGTGCTTTTTACCAGCACCTCGCCACCCCAGGATTTTACGATACCCTGGACAACAGAAAGTCCAAGCCCCGTTCCTTTCCCTGGCTCCTTGGTCGTAAAAAACGGATCGAAAAGCCGTTCCATCAACTCCGGTTTGATACCACTTCCAGTGTCTCGAACCTCAAGAATCAGATACGGACCAGCCGTCAGGGTCTGCGCCCCGACCTGATGGGGGTTGACCGTTCCCGATCGCAAGGCAAGATCGAGTCTGCCTCCAATGCTCTCCATTGCATGGGCCGCATTGGTACACAAATTCATCAGAACCTGATGCATTTGCGTCGGATCGACAAGCACCGTCGATTCCGGAGACTCGATGGCATAATCAATGGTAATTGAAGCCGGCAGGGAAGATTGAAGGAATTTGACGGTTTCCTTGAGAATAGGGCCGACATTCAGAACTGCCGCTTCTTCATTGCTTTTTCTCGTGAAGGTCAAAATCTGATTGACCAGATCTCGTCCTCGATACGCTGCCGCGAGAATGGCACGGATTTTAGGATAAACAGCACGATCAACGTCCAGATGGAACATTTCGACCATCTCGCCATTGGCGATAATCACACCAAGTATATTATTGAAATCATGAGCAATGCCGCCAGCCAGGGTACCAAGAGCCTCCATGCGCTGCACCCGCTGTAGCTGGCGTTCCTTTTCATGCAGCGATATCTCGGTACGCTTACGTTGCAACGCTTCTTCAAAAGCAAACAAGACTTCCGCCAGCAGAGAAACTTCATTGGAAATGTACCTGCTTTCACTTCTGGCAACTGCAATGATCTTCATATTGGTCCCGGCAAGAATCTGGAGCGGAACCATAATGAGATGAGGATGGGCTTTCCTGCCTCCCCTGATGGACACGTTGACAACATGCCCACCGGCCAGACGTTCCAGATGCTCAACCTCGAGGACAATATCCTCGAACTCGGCACAATCCCATTCCGGGCAATCCACAGAACCTTCCGTAGCGAGAAGAACCTTGATTAAACCTGTTTGCTGAACCTCCCCCAGAAAAGCTCGTTCACTCGACGACATCGCCTTTGCTTCCTGAAGGCACCGCAACATGACTTCCCGCTCCGTATGGCAATCCAATGCTCCGAGTAATACCTTGTTGATTGAACTCAAAGCCAGGGTTCTTTGAGCCACCTGACGTTTGAGGCTGCGATTCCAAAACAGGACAAGGACAATGCCACCGAAGACAACGCCAAGCACACCAAGCAACCCCATCCAGAATTTCCAACTGGCCCAGATTGGCCGATAGTGCAGAGTCAACCATTTCTCTTCAATGGTTTTGCGCTCATGCGGAAGGATCATCGCAAGTCCCTTTCTCAAAATCTGACCGACAATGGGCTGACTTTTGAGTGAGGCTATTCGCAAGTCTATCGTATAACTTGAGATACCAGCTATTCGCAGATTGCTGATACGGGCATTGGCTATATAGCGCGAAGCAAGGGCCATGTCGCAGATCAGAGCGTCCACATCACCGACCGCCAGAGAACGCAAACCGCCGATATACCCGCCAGCCATCGGAATGACTGTATAATCACCCGGGAAATACTTCTCCATATATCCGATGAATTCCGGTGAAACCGTGACGCCTATTCTCATTCCGTCGAGCTTTTCAAGAGAAAGTTCTCCCTTGAATTCCTTCCGGGTTATTATCGCCGCCGGAACATTCACATATGGCTGCGTAAAATCGAGCAATTCACGTCGCTTGTCCGTCATTTCCAGAGCAGCGACAACAGAGACTTCGCCCTTCTTGATTCCTGCCAGGACTTCATCACGGTTTCTGAACCGTACCGGAACGAATTTCAGCCCGGTTTTTTCATTTATCAATCGAATATAGTCGGCACTCAGCCCTTGATACCCACCCTTCAGACCAAACTCTTCATACGGTGGATAATGAAGGGAGACCCCAAGCGGAATCTCCTTGTTTTCATTAATCCACGCCCGTTCTTCCGACGTGAGAGGAGTGTGCCCGTCAAGCGGGGAACAGGAGAATGCTGCCAGCAGCATGCAGGCGCACAAAAGAAATCCGAATATCTTTTTCATTGGTCGAATGATCTTACTACCTTCCAAACGAACATTTAGGGAAAGTGCAATTGGAACATCCAAGACACATGCCGCCTTCTCCCATCTCCGCCAGATCATCTCGCGAGATATCAACATCTGCAAGCAACCGGGGCAACAGAAGATCAAGGCTGGTTCGTTGGAAGAACAGAGCACAAGCGGGAACCCCAAGCAATCTGGCTGCCCCGATTTTCCCGATCAGGGTCATGGCTCCCGGAAGAATCGGCGCACCATATGTCAGGGAATGGGCTCCGGCATCAACCAAACCGTGTCTGGTCACGTCGTCCGGGTCCACCGAAAGACCGGCTGTCGTAATGAGTAAATCACATCCGCCCTCGACCATTTCCAAAGCCGCAACACGAATAGCATCACGATCATCCGGTACCAGTACGGCCTTGTATACCGTGCAGTTGAAGGCCGTCAATTTGGCACGAATGATCTCCTCAAAACGATCTTCGATAGTTCCGTTGAAAACCTCATTGCCAGTAATCAAAATGCCGACAGTTGCCTGTTTCAACGGCAGAACTTCAAAGAGCGGGCCAGACGAAAGGACACCCTGCGCACATTCAAACTGATCGCGCTGCATATACAGTGGGATAGCCCGTGTTCCCGCAATCTCTGCCCCTTTTCGTACGAATGTCCACCCTTTTCGACTCGCAGCCATGACGCCGGGTGACAGATTGAAGGCTTTCAACCTGTGGGTATCAACAAACAGCAAGCCATCATGTTCCGCCTTGAGAGTGACCTTGCCTTCATGCGGAGCCTGTCTGGGAGCGATGCCCTTTCCGGCCATAGCTTCTGCAAAACTTTGAGCACAGTCATCTTCATGCACCCATTGATCGTCAACGGCCTCTTCCTGTACAAAAAGCGTATTTTTCCCCATCTGCTGAAGTCGGCACAAGTCGCCAACATCAAATGTCTGTCCATTCCTGAAGGCCGCACCCTTGTCAGAACCTGGGATTATCTGGGTCATGTCATGGACGGCTCTTTTCCCCAAGGCACCTTCTGCACCGACTTTACGAATCTGTTTTGGAAGCGGATACAGGATGGAAGACTCCGCCTTCAGGCTCCCTTCATAGGGAGATTCCCCTCTGCACGAACGGCAGATTGAACCATGCGCCGAAGGATACGCCTCGCCGCACACTGAACAGACGGCAATTTTTCCCTTGTTCCGCCTGACCAGTAAGCTTCGATTCAAAGTGATCTTTTCAACCGACAGAATAGAAGCACCGGCCATACCTATTTGATGACGTAATAATTCAGAATCCTGATCCGGTTTGGCCTTGGTCTTCAGAAACCATGTCCGGATTTCAGATTCATGTGGAATCTTTTCAAGATCAAGCCAGACTCTGATCCCTTCACGTGTAGATTTGTCGTACAGACTCATGGCGTACAACCCGAAATTCATAACACGCATCCACCCGTTGCCAACCGTGCACGGGGTCAGCATCTGAATGGCATCAGGCAGGCACCAGGACGTTTCCGAGATAGCCTCATACAGCGTCCCTTCCGGCATGTAACGCTGCGCCTCGGCAACCATATACCCACCTATGAGCAACCCAGGAGCAGGATAATTATGAAACAGACTAGCCATTTCTATAAATTCTTCAAACGTATGCTGGCCAACGTTCTGGTAGACCTCACTCTCTATAACACCACGATTCACCATGATAGACCTCGTAACAACACTGGAGTTAGTATAATCGACGAATAAATACAAAGATCATACCAAGCAGAGACGATAAATTCATCTACAATTCAAGCATGTTACCAGGTTGAGGTAAGTCAACCAACGCTTTTTTCCAAAAAAACCGGAATCAGCCTTGGCAGGGAAAGGACGTTTTCCATTAATACTGGAAACTATGAAGTGAAATATTTCATACAAAACAGTCAATGAGTCATAAAACAGACGAAGCAAGAAGGACAAAAAGCTGTTTTTCCAAATCAAGCACACAACGCAGAAGGTTTTACCGCCTCCAGACCAAGGGCATCCAGAGGCGATGTTTACTTTGCCTACATCCCGATCTTAAGCACCTCTCGGGCGTATTTGATGCTCCTTATACAAGCATCCAGTTCTTTTTCACGGGCGACCTCAAGGGAGTCATCTCCCATATCCCATTCGATTTCAAACGTGATACGATCTGTGGGAGATGCTTGCCGTATAGTCTTATACGTTTTGAAACAGTCAATATCTCCGTCCCCCAAGGCAACACCGTGAAACTGGATGCCGAACTGATCTCGATCGAGTTTATGGTCGCAGAAGTGGTTCGAAAAGGCATAAGGTGCCAGCTTTTCCACCGCTGTTTCCGGATTCTCAAGGACCCCCATGGAGTTCACAGTATCTACACACGCTCCCACAAGAGGATGATTGATTTTATCAATTAACCAGAGAATTTCATCAGCAAAGGTTTCAGTATGGTTTTCTAAAGCCAGCTTGATGCCGGTTTGTTCCAGCATGGGGAGCGCCGCTTTCACTTCATCGTGAACAGCGCAGAGCTGTTTCATAACCTCCGGGTGAAAACAGCTGCCGTAGAGAGGACGCGGGCGACGGATATCCAAACTGACTTTACCCAGGTCAGCGCCAATCTTCTCTGCGATACGAATGCCGTCCTCAACACTGTCGGTCAGTCGAGAATCAAACTCTTCATCCAGAGAAAAATTGTACTCCAGATAAAGGCCTCTGGCTTCAGCAGCGTCTTTGACTTCTTTTAACCGTTGATCGTCCTTGGTTTCCAGATCACATCCCGTTATGTGAAGCCCATCCAGCCCCCATTCAACAGCCTTATCCATCAATTGAATCAAGGTCATCTCCTTCGGACGTGGCTCCGCTATCATACCCCAATTCTGACCAAGTCCCCAAAGATGCAAAGTATAAGTGTGCAGTCCCAACTTCATTTTCCTTCCCATAACGGATCTCCTTGATTCAGGTTGAAATGAATTTGCGCATCCTTTGCAACATTTGGTATTTTTAAAAATACTCATGCTGGAGCTTCATGGAACGTTCGTTCATTAATCTCTGATGCGCTTCAATTGCAGATAGCAACGGATATGCCACCAGCCGCAACAACCGTCTGAATCAATATAAAATCCTGAAAAACATGGAGATTAGTATGCGGGATTGGAAACATAACAAAAAAATGGAACACAATGCAATTTTGCAATTCCAAAGCGGAGTTTTAAAAAGACAAAAGATTTTTTAAAACCGTGATCCCCCATGGAAAACACAGGAGAATACAATTCGGCCAAAGCGAATACTCAAGATTTTTTATATGAGAAATTCTTTTCGCTGAATGTTGTGTTTCTTCATCTTATAATGAAGCAACTGGGGAGAAAGACCAAGTTTTCTCGCTGCTCTGGACACATTACCTTGAAAAAACGCCAACATTTCGCGAATCGTCCGACTCTCATTTTCAGCCTGAATATTAGCCAGAGATTTTTTCGGATGGAAGACAACCGGGGCAGGCGCACAGGAATCCACTGGAAAGACAACGTTGAGCGGACCGGCTGGGGTCGCAGTTCCCTTCTCCGCCAAACTGGTGGACGGAGTTGATACGCCGGGCAATGATACGGTCGATTGACTAATGTGGACCGGCATATGCCGGATTTCGATAGCTTCGCCGTCCGTGACCAGATTTACAGCTCCTTCGATGACATGCTCCAACTCCCGAACATTGCCGATCCAATGATGATTATGAAAAAGGTCCATCACATCAGCCGAGATGACATTAATCTTTTTTTCAAGGAGGAGGCTGTATTTATGCAGAAAGTGACAGATCAATTTTTCCATGTCCTCCATCCGCTCCCGAAGAGGTGGAATTCGGATTATCAAAACACCAAGACGGTAAAGCAAGTCGTAACGAAGAGCACCTCTTTCTGCGGCCTGATGAGGATCTTCATTCACTGAACTGATAATCCTGATATCCATGTTGTTCTCTTTCAGAGAACCGATGCGACGCACTTTGCGCTCCTGAATTACACGCAACAATTTGGCCTGTAATCCAATGGACATGGAATTTATCTCATCAAGAAAAAGAGTACCGCCTTCCGCCTGTTCAAAAAGTCCCTGCTTGTCCATCGTTCCGGTAAAAGCTCCTTTGGCGGTTCCAAAGAGAATACCTTCCAACAGATGTTCGGGAATAGCGGCGCAGTTAATAGCCGTAAATGGCTTGCTCTTTCTAGCGCTTTTGTTGTGGATGGACTGGGCCAGAAGTTCTTTCCCGGTTCCGGTCTCCCCATAAAGCATAATAGACGAGGGAGAATCTGCAGCTACACGGGCAGATTCCACTGCTTTGACAAATTCAGAGGACTTCCCAATTATATCATTGAAAGAGAATCGCGTTCCATTTCCCAGATCACGACGCTTAGCAGGGGTGCCCGAAATATTAAAAGTTCTAATTTCACGACTTGCATGGGGTTGGGAAATAGTTTCAAAAGTCTCCCGAGTAATGCTGTAGTCTCTCACGAAGCAAATTGTTCCGATCAACGTTTCATAAGAATGTAGGGGATATACATTATGCACAGAGTTAACGACCTTCCCCAGCCTAGTGCGATAATAACAGGCAAAATTATCTACGGTCCTGCCTGAATGCACACACTTCATAATGGGAGTGACGTCATCGTCCACACGGTAGCAATCAGTGACCTTTTGGCCGACGACATCGTTAGGATCAAGATTGTCTATTCGCGCCTGCACATCATTAAAATACAGAATCTTACCGACGGTATCCGTTATCACCACCCCCATATCAAATTGATCGAGAATGGAGAGAAAAGAGACGGACCCCGGGGCGATGTCAGGGAACAAGCTGTGAATTGCATTTGGCTTCATCATGTTTATTTACCATGTTGGTTATCAGGTAAAATGAACATAACAGCATATCAAAAATTAGAAAATGGATTTAGTTCGATGATCCAGTTTTTATGGGGTGTTACGCTTACCCCTAGCAAAGTGACAACCAGTCAGAATGCTCAATCGCGGCATAAAACACCCCAGGAAATGACCCAAAAGGGGCACAAAATCAAAATAAGAACAAAAAAGGGCTTACGACATTCATCGTAAGCCCTTAAAATATGGCGGAGAAGGAGAGATTTGAACTCTCGAACGAGCTTAACACCCGTTACACGCTTAGCAGGCGTGCGCCTTCAGCCAACTCGGCCACTTCTCCTATCCCGATCCATTGATGGTGACATCAACGGGTCGAGGAAAAATCGTCTACACTTTTCAACGGTTGCTTGTCAATGAAGACAGCCGTTATTTAGCGTTTTTTCCTTACTTTCCCTTTCTTTTCCATTTCTTCTTTCTCTTCTCTGTGACGCTTACTCTTGAGAGCCTTGTATTTTGTCTCATGACGACGAGTCTTTGCTCCGCCCATACGCTCTCGACCCGGACCCCGCTTGCCCATGGCTGAAATGCCACGGTTCTTCTCCCATTCCTTCTTGTCATGACTGGACCGGAATACGATATTCACCGGCGCAGTCTTGATACCCAGCATCTTGCGAAACTGGTTTTCCAGATAACGAACGTAAGAAGTCTTAACCAGCGTATGATCGTTACAGAAAAATACGAATGTTGGAATTTCCTCGTCTGCCTGCGTCACATAGAAAAATTTAGCCCGGCGGCGCTTTACAACAGGCGGCTGCTGGCGTTCAAGTACTGCCTGCAACGACCGATTGAGTATTCCGGTACCAATACGAATCTGGCACTCCTTGCGCATAGCCTCGGCAATTGGAAGAAGTTTTCCAATACCCACGCCCTTGTGCGCACTTGTCATAACGATCGGGACATGCGGGATGATGCGCAGCTCATTTCTGAATGCTTCCAAGGCCTGGTTGGTTTCTTTACGGGGGACCAAATCGGCTTTGTTGACCACAACAATGAACGGGGTCTTTTCTTTGGCCAAAAATTCAATAAGCCGTTTATCCTGTCGTCCGACACCAAGAGTGATGTCAATGGTCAGGATGGTCACGTCAGAACGCTTGGAGTTCTTCAGGGCACGAATGACACTGATTTTTTCCAAATGCTCCTGAATATTCGCCCGCCTGCGAACTCCTGCCGTGTCAACAAACGTGTACCGCTTGCCACTTTTTTCAAAAGTAACATCAATTGTATCACGGGTGGTACCGGCTACATCGGACACGATCAGACGGTCCTTGCCGATAATTGCATTGATAATGGAAGATTTACCAGCGTTGGGCCGTCCGAGCATTGTCAGGCGCAAGCCCTTTTCAATGCCGTCGTCGTCTTCTTCGGGCATATCCAGATCAATGACGAACTGTTTCACCCGATGACGCACATCATGCAAATTATATCCATGCGCTGCTGAAACAGGCAGAAATTCAATACCGAGTTCATGGAACTCGACCGTCAGTTGCGGGGCAAACTCACTGCCGTCAACCTTGTTCACAAGCATGATCAAAGGTTTACCTGAGCGGCGCACATATTCTGCGGCCTGCCGGTCAAGAGGCGTCAGCCCTTCCTTGCCGTCCACCACGAAGATGATGGCGTTGGCCTCTTCAATGGCTTCCTGGGCCTGTTCGAAAATTTCATCCTCGAAATCTTTTGACAGTTCGGGAATAGCTTCTGATTCCAGGACCATACCACCAGTATCTACGAGGTCAAAACGCACGTCCCCCATCTGGCATTCGCCATAGATGCGGTCGCGCGTCACTCCCGGCAGATCGTGGGTAATGGCCCGCGATTTCCTGAGCAGACGGTTGAAAAGTGTGGATTTACCCACGTTGGGGCGACCCACAAGGGCGACGATTGGCAGCATATTGGCTCCAGATTATAAAAATGATGCGAGAACGACAAGATCCCGCACTTCCGTTAACAGGGGAAGCGCGGGATTAGCCTATCTTTAAAAGAATGTCGAGTCTATCCTTCCGGGTAATCCTCAAAGAGTTTTTTAATGGACTCGGTATATGGAGGATACAGCACACCCTTTTCCGTGATAATCCCAGCGATCAATTCGTTCGGGGTCGGATCAAATGCAAGGTTGTACACCTCAACGCCTTCAGGCGGAATACGGTGGTCGCCGATGTGGGTGACTTCTCTAGGATCACGATCCTCAATAGGCACATCGTCACCACAAAGAGTCTCGGTATCAATGGTATACTGCGGGGCAGCCACATAAAAAGGAATATTGAACCGATCAGCCAAAACGGCCACACCAAAAGTACCGATCTTGTTCACAGCGTCCCCGTTGGCGGTGATACGGTCAGCACCAACCACGACCTTGTCCACCAACCCACGCTTCATGAGCAGTGCACAGGCGTTGTCACAGGCGACCTTCACCGGGATGCCGTCCTTGTGTAGTTCATATGCAGTCAAGCGTGCACCCTGCAAAAAGGGTCGAGTCTCATTGGCAATGACAGAAACGTTCTTGCCCTGATCGATGGCGCCGCGCACAACTCCAAGCGCCGTGCCGTACCCTGCGGTCGCCAGGGCTCCGGCGTTACAGTGGGTCATGATGGTATCGCCATCGTCCATGAGAGCACCACCGAATTTACCGATGAGTTCACACATCTCGATATCACCAGCATGAATTTCCTTGGCGCGATCCAACCAGATCTCCAACAGTTTTTCCAGAGAAACATCACCGGCATCCTTCCAGATGCGACGCATTTCACGAACGGCCCATCGCAAATTAACTGCGGTCGGACGGGCATCATGGATCTGGTCAAGCTTGGCTTCGAGGTTCACTTTCCAGTCGCCGTCCATTCCCTGGACTTCACGACCGGCCAGATAACAACCATAGGCAGCGGTCACGCCGATAGCGGGCGCACCGCGTACGACCATGACCACCAGAGCGAAACAGATGTCGTCCGTAGTTTTACATTCGAACCAGTCTTCGCGGTTGGGCAGGAACCGTTGGTCGAGAAGGATCAGGGCATCTTTTTCCGGGGAATACTGAATATGTTCGGTCACTTTTACCTCCGGTGGCTCAAGAAATTTTTGAGAAAGCTCCTCGAAAATCTCCAAAACTTTATATCACGGCGCTATCTATTTCAGAGTCGGCAAAAGCCTGCAGCGCCCATTGGGTTTCAGCCAAAAATCAATTCATGCATACAATGCGAAAACGCATTCCATGTTTATTACGAAAGTTTTTCCTGAATCATCTTGGTCACGATGCCGGGATTGGCCTGGCCTTTTGAAAGACGCATGACCTGCCCCATGAAAAAGCTCATGAGCTTTTTCTTACCACCCCTGAACGCTTCCGCTTCCGAAGGGTTGTCAGCAATGACCTTATCGACCATGGCCTCCAGTTCGCCGGAATCGGACATCTGCACAAGCCCCTTGGCCTTGACGTATTCCGCCGGATCATCACCGGATTCGCACAGATCACGGAAAATATCCTTACCGATCTTGACGGAAATGGTACCGTCATCAACCAGAGCAAGCAGCGCGGCCAGCTTCTCGGGAGAAAGCTTCACGTCACAGGCTTCCGCTACGGTATCATTACAGAACGGCAGCAACTCTCCGACCACCCAGTTGGTGACTTTTTTGGCTTCGCCGCCATACGCCTTCACGGTCGCTTCGTAGTATTCGGCAACAGCCCGATCTGTAGTGATCAATGCAGCATCATAATCGGCCAACGCATACTCGGCCATGAACCGTTCACGCTTGGCACTGGGCAGTTCCGGCAACTCAGAACGCCATTTTTCGACCCAAGACTTCTCCAAAACCAGCGGAACAAGGTCAGGGTCGGGGAAGTAGCGATAATCGTGTGCCTCCTCCTTGCCACGCATGGATTGGGTGATGCCCTTGTCTACATTGAAAAGCCGAGTTTCCTGCACCACACTCTCGCCATCTTCGACGAGATCAATCTGGCGATCCACTTCGTATTCAATGGCCTTGAGGATATGCTTGAACGAGTTGAGATTCTTGAGCTCCGCACGGGTTCCGAACTCTTCCTGCCCGTAAGGACGGATGGAAATGTTCGCGTCACAGCGGAAACTGCCCTCTTCCATGTTGCCATCGCAGATACCGAGATACAGAAGCACGGAACGGACTTCCTTGAGATAGGCGACAGCCTCTTCGGCACTCCGCATATCCGGCTCGGAAACGATCTCGATCAACGGTACACCCGTCCTGTTCAGATCCACGAAGCTGACATTGTCTGCCGCAGAATGGATGTTCTTTCCTGCATCCTCTTCCATATGGATACGTGTCAGACCGATACGTTTCTTTTCGCCGTCCACCTCGATATCCACATATCCATGCTCACAGATAGGCAGTTCGAACTGGGATATCTGATAGCCTTTGGGCAGGTCAGGATAGAAATAGTTCTTGCGCGCAAACACGGACTTGAGGTTGATCTCGCAGTTGGTAGCCAACCCCATTTTGGTCGCGTACTCAGCAACCTTTTCATTAAGCACAGGCAGAACACCGGGCATACCGGAACAGACTGCACAGACGTTTTCGTTAGGGTCTTTGCCGAACTCGGTAGAGCAGGAGCAGAAAATCTTGGTCTTGGTTTTGAGTTGAGCGTGCACCTCAAGACCGATGACGGTTTCGTAGCGGGACATGTCGCGTACCTATGATTTGTTTTGGTAGAGTTCCGGATTCAGACTGGGATCGTTATACATCTTGAACTGGAAATACACCTTGGGTTTCTTGGTACCGGCAGTATACTCATCGACCAATTCCAGAATGGCCTGCCCCAGGTCCGCATGCTGACGCATCAGAACACCAACCTTGGCATTACACTGATCCACATGCGCTTCATCGACATCCCTGCGGCTGCACTGTTCTTTCATATGGTAGATCTTGAGCGCCTGAATGGACAGCCGGTCCAGAGCGGCGCCCACAGTCTCTGTATTGTACTTTTCAACGGCATCACCGGGCAACAGCGGGGAAATCATGTTAATCAGGCATTCGTCCACCCGTTCGATCAGATCGTTGCGCTTTTGATTGAGCTTGTCGATGGCGTATTTGCAATCTGCGATGACTTTGGCTTCCACATCCTTGCGACGGGCGCGATCTTCAACATGCCAAAGCTGGAAATTGGCCCAATGCTGACGGGCCACGAGTTCACGCAGGCCAGGCACGCCGCACAGGTCGTCGGCAGGGTCCCCGTCATACACAGGTTCGCCGTAATGCCAATCCATCACTGACCGGGTCTGGTGAGCGATGGCGTCCTGAAGAGTCTCTTTTATACTGTCTATGGTAATATCAGCCATTGATAAATGCTTCTTTGCTTATAAGGAGATAGACGGTGGCCTCTGTTTTTATATTGTTGGCAATGGGCTCCACCGCATTTCCCTCGCCAATATAATAATCTACCCGTGAGCCGCGAATGGCTGTTCCCGTATCCTGGGCCAACCCTATACCGGACACCGTCCGCTTGCCGACAGGCCGTCCATCCCTGGCATCAGGAATCTCGGCTTCAAAGGCGAGCAGGCTGCCAAGCGGCAGGAGCTTTCGGTCTGTAGCCAGTGAAACCATCGGCGTCAACGGCTTTCCAATGGTCCCTTCAGGCGGAGAGTTCTGCAAACGGAAGAAAACGTAACTCCGATTCTCAGCCATCAACTGAAACATCTTTTCGGGATTCTTGGCAAAATATGATTTGACGTGATCTTTGGAAAGTCGCCCTTTCGGAAGCAACCCACGAGAATGAAGAATCCGTCCAAGACTTCTGAAGCCATACCCGTTCTTTGCGCCATACAGTACATTTTTTGTGGTACCGTCCGGCAACCGAAGGCGTCCGCACCCTTCCACCTGCATATAGAACACGTCAATAGGATCTTTGGCCCAGGCTATTTCCAGACCGCGTCCTGTCAGCACCTTACGAACATCCATATCACCCCGGTCGTAATATGGCAGGACACGTCCCTTCTCCACTCTATAAAACTGCTTATACCCACGAACTTTACCGTAGCGCAGGTCTTCCGGGACACCATAAATCGGAAATTCATACCCGGGTCTCCGAGTCAGACTCGCCTCAATCTCAGGGGTGTAATACCCAGTCATGACAGGCTTTTGACGCATACCGTACCAAACAAAACGCTGGCCGAGCAATTCCGGAGCATCGTCAAGATGCGGCAGCAGGTCGAGAAATTTTTCCAAAGAGCAGACAACCTGCGCCCAGGTCAGGACCATACCGGGCCGCACCAGTGCCGGGGCATCCTGATCCATGTTCAGAGCATACTCAAGGCTACGTTGAACAGGACCTTCCAGAGCGGTCCATGACGACAGCCCCTGACTGGTAATATCTATCCGGGCCGTACTCTCGGCTCCTTCAAGGTTGGACAAAGGGAAAAACATATCACAGGCAGGAACGGAATTCGGCTCACGGACCACACGCAAGGTCAACTTGCCCGTCACCCGGGGACCGCACAAACTCCCGTTACACGCTTGCTCGACAGGCGCCACGGACTTTCCAGTCTCCACCACAGAAGGCGGAGACTCTACCTCGGCATGATGAACTGAACCGTCCTTCACGCAGGATAAGAGTGCCGCCAGACACAGCAGCGCGACCAAAAGCCGAATCGTTCGCAAGGCAAATGTACCCATGTTTGTTTTCATATCCCGCATCTGTTCAATATCCGACCCCACTATTCTATCCACACGAATCGATGGCTACATCACAGAACTTACCAACCCCGTACTCCCTTCTGCGGAAGAACTTCTCAGGATTCGGCCCGATGATCTGCAACTCCGGGTGCGCCCTCTGAACATCCAGAGCAATATGCATTTCCTTGGTACACCCGGTGGAATAGGTGGCGTCCTTACCAGTCCATACCGGCGGAACTTTTCGACCCATCAATTCGAAGCTCTTTTCAATATCGAAATACGTCTGAAAACGCCAGACATTGATATATCCGCTCCGCTGCACCTTTTCCCACATGAACATCAGATCATCGGCGTCCATGCCCTCTTCAAAATGCTCACCGGGATTGATTATATAGACATCATCAAGCTGTGAACGCAGATGTTCCACATACGTGGTTATGACCTCAATGGCGGCCCGGGTCTGACCGGGAACTGAGCCAATGATGCCGGAATAGAACATGACCGTCTTGCCGAGCGATCGTGCGACGCGCATCTCGGCAATGATTTCATCTGCCTTGGTCTCAATATACTGCTCGCTGAAAGAGACCACCGACTCAGGTCTGGGGCGATAGTGCAGATGAAACTTTCCATGCTCATCCCTATAGAAATTCACAATATCCCGCGTAAAATCGTGACTGCTCTTGATAAGCCTGTTGTGGACGCCCTGCCCTTTTGCCAGGACCAGATCACATTCTTTCCAGGCACGAGCAAAAGTGACGGAAGCACGATAGGGATTAAAACGCTCACGAGTTCCGTCGGAAATAACCACGAACGGATGCTGCGCCATGATGCTCAGCAATTGATTCTTGGACAACCGATCCTCGCTGACAAACTTCGCGCTATTGAACGCTTTTGCCAACACAGGGTCGTTATCCCTGTCCCAAAAAGTCGGGTGCTCAAAATAGAATCCCTCTTTCAAGGCCATGACCACCCGATGCCCCAGCCGCAAAAGCGTCTGTACCACCTGAAGATCAAACATTATGCCGCCTGCCCTATTGGGAAGATACAAAATACGATGCCGCTTCTCCCCCTCTTTCCCGAGTCGTTCAAAGACGTCACGAAACAACCGCGACCCTTCTTTGACTTCTTCGGACAAAACGGATGATTCAAGCGCTTCCGGAGTGAAACTTTCAGGCTCCCAATGATCGGTCATGGTGGATATACGCATCAGCCGTTCAATTTCAACCATGTCTATCTTGAATCGAAGCTCATCAATACGGCCGGGCTGCTGAACATTCGCCAAGCAGCTATTCACCATGGCATCGAAAACATTACTCTCAACGATCTTGAAAGCCTTACCGTTTAAGTCCCTGCGAATATTTCTATACGGGTCGTCGATGCCACTCTGGGTCATAAAAATCGTGATGAACCGCTTCATCAGACGTGACGGCAGGATAATGGGAGAGGCAAGCACCATACGAAATTTATGCCGGGCCAATTGAATGAAGCGCCGGGCAATTTCCCTGTCTGTACAGAAATTCCGAGACAGACTGATAAAAGTCTTCCACTGGACAAGGTACTCTTCCAGCAGCCGATCAGGCAGACCGTCTTCAAGGAGCATACGGAACATCCAGTCTGAACATGGGGCATAGAAATCCCCTTCTTCAAGCGCCATCATAAAACGAACCTGTTCACCCGACGCGTTCTTGTCCGGATCAATGGAGTAGTCTAGATGATTCTCCGTCATAAAATGAAGCAGCAACGCATCGAGAGCAGCGTCCTGACCGTACCGGATGTCTCGAATCGATTCTATCTGCCGAGCCAAACCCATGCTCACCTCTCTGGTCGAATTTCCATATTTTCGCAGTCTCTGCTAGAATGCATGACAGCTACCCCGGTGTCACTCTTCCTGTCTCTGGAAAAAGCACACGGACATGACCGTTTTCATCAATATCAAAACCCACAAAAAACATTCATTGTGTAAATAATCGATATTTTTCTTTCGGGACAGGCGTGAACAAATTTATAGTTAATCTTACAAAAACATTCAACCTTTTCTCCCACCCACTCTTGACAAACAGAATGAGAATGACACTTTTCTAAAAAAAATTCCCTTTTCCCCCTAAAGTTATTTTTACACCAGTCGATTTTAACAATTAAGGAAAGGAAAAAAACCGTGAATGTATCGTCTGCCAATGTTCGAAATATGTTGCGAACCTATGGGAAGCAACTTACGAGCGCGAAGCGACTTGCTCGCTTCCGGCAGGCAATGGGTGATGTTGAACCTCTGGACGACATCGCCAAGCGGGCAAAGCGCCGTGAATTGGTAGAGCGCATTGCACACGAGGTCATTGAAAACCTGGTCGTCAACTCCGAACCTTCCCCTGTGGTCAAGGCCGTCCTTGTCCAGCTTGAAAAGGAATTCGGATGCCGGTATCTCTTCGAGTTTCCCCTTGAAGGCGGCGATGTCCAGATATTGAAGGAAACACGAAGTGGACCGCGTGATATTGAAGGATCCGAAAGGAACAAGGTCATGCGCCGCTTGTGGGAAATAACATTGTCAAAGGTGGACGACACCATGCTTTGATAGCCCCGTATACACGGGAGGAACGTCATGGTTATCAAGAACATTGTGGGGGATCAAAACCCTTACGCAAACAAGAAGATCGAACGGCCGCAGGCCAAGGAACTGCAACGGACGCAGGAGGCTGTAAAGAACTCCGGCGAAGCTGCAGATCGTGTAGTCCTGTCCCCTGAAGGCCGACTGCGTGGCGCAGCCCTTCAGACTGCGAATGAAGCGCCCGATGTCCGCCGCAAGAAGGTGGATGAGCTGAAAAAACAGGTCCAGGACGGCTCCTACAGGCCAGACCTGAAAAAGGCCGCCGCGAATCTCATTCGTGACGACCTCGATCTTCTCGTTTAAACTGTAAGGAAATTGATCGACTCAATTAGCCCTTAATCGGATTGAAGTGCGTGGGATACCCGGCTTCAGTCTGTGGAACCTGGAGACCTATTCTTGCCTCGGTGTTGATGACAATCGGCCCCTGAAGGTTCAGAGTAGTGTCTTCGGGTCTGTTCTGTGGGATAGTCACTGTCACCAGAATGGCCAGTTGGTGGATATTTTCGACTTTGAGGGCTTTTCGATCAACATTCTCGATCTTCACATCATAATCGTCGATAAACGAATACGGGTCTGCCACAAGGAGACCGAGTCCCGGGTCTGTTATGCATTGCAACAGCAGAAAGGGTGAATCTTCACTCTTAACGCTCAGCAGTGCAAACTCGCGCTTGTCTTCAAGCCCCACGAGTCCCCGGGGGAAATAAATGATACCTTCGGAGCTGACTTCTCGCTCCCCCAGTCGCGTCATTATTTTTTGTTTTCTTTCTTTTGCCATAGCGCAGCCGCCGCGAGCAGGTCCTGCTGGCTGATTTCCAGCGCCTGCCTGTTCTGTTCCTTGATCTTAAGATACACCTCTTCCCGATAGACAGTCATGTCTTCAGGAACTTCCAGGCCGATCTTTATCTGCTTCCCCTGAACGCTCAGGATCTTCAGCTTGATATTATCGCCCAGATAGAGGCTTTCTCCCGGTCTCCGGGTCAGTATCAACATGTGATTCCTAATTCTTTCCTTCGGCTTGTCCACATCACGCGGATATTCAGAGCCGACTACATTACGTAATTACTTTAGTAAAGCTTTTCACTTAGATAAACTTACCCAGATTCAATTGCATAATCATGGAAGTTGACCGCAGAACGGATTCATACACAATCTGCTGCTGGGCCAATTGCGTCATCAATTCCGATACATCCGCATCTTCAATGGAACTGATAAGAGAATCCTCATTGAGCTTCAGCCCATCCAGAATCCCCTTGCTGACAGCCAATCTATTTTCTCGGCCGCCAATTTCCGCAACAGAATTCATGAGATGTTCCTGAACTTTTTTCAAGTTGGCGAGAGACTGCTGACACCCAGTTTGGTTGTTGGTCTCGGCAAAGGCCACAAGATTACCCATGACTTCAAAAAGATTTTGGGAAACTTCATCGTCGCCCTGAATGGTCAACCCCATTTTTGAACCATTGGCATCATGGAATACCCGGCTTCCGCTCATACTGGAAAGAGGCACAATAGAACCATTTGATGCGAGGATATTGTCGGGATCCATATAGATTCCGCCAAAGATATCCTTGCCCACGGAATTGACCTGTACCTGTTCACTGGATGAAACATCCAATTTGATGGCTGCACTTCTGGGACGAATAACATATTGCTGTCCGGGTTGAAGCACATTGGAACCGGCATTGCTCAACGTCAGAATTCCGCCGTTGGCTACACTGAGGACTGCGTTGTCCGCTGTAGCATCAGCAGGAGCCACATTGCCAGTCACCCAATTGATGCCGCCATCCATGCTGTAGGAATAGTGAATTTCCTGGTCCATGGTCACATCAGACGTATTGTCGATACGGACCGTCACATTTTTATCAAGAAAGGAACCGGAAGCACTCGGCTTGATTTGGTTTGATCCAGGACCCATGGCATCAACCTGCGGCGGCGGATCATCATCATCGCCCATATATTGAACCGAAGGCCGTATCCACATCCACGTGCCATCAGAAACAGAAGGATCAGTCTGATGATTGACCTTAATTTCCGGATCATTGGCAAACGTCACAGAGGTTCCACTCTGTGGAAGACTCAATGTACCGCCTGTGATGGAAGCATCGTTCTGCCATGTATCACCGCCATCCAGGGAATACCGGATGCCGAGGTTGGGATCAGAAAGATTCATGGGGTCACCGACAGCCGATGCCCCGGTCGTATCGAAATACTGGACAAGCACCGTTGAACTGGCCGAACCATTGACCGTGAAATCGGCATTGGTGCCAAAATCTTCATCATTGGTCGTCAACCACATGATCTCTTTGAATGCCGGGTCGTTAACTTTGTGACCGGCAAAAATGGATTTGCCTTCAAAGTCCGAGTTGGCAAGACCGATCAGCTGTTCAAACAGGGAACGCATCTCGTAACTGACCTGCTCACGGTTGTTCGCATCAACGGTTCCAGTTGCCACCTGCTCGGCAAGTTCCTTTGCACGAGTCAGGATGGTTGAGACCTGCATAAGCGATTCGTCAGCGCTACCAAGCCAGCCTTTGGCTGTGGAAATATTTTCTTTATACTGTTCAAGGGAACGCAAGGTATCACGATGGTCCAGAATACGGGTCATGCCGGTAGGATCATCACTTGGCTTGTTGATCCGCTTCTGAGTCTGGGCCTTGACGTTCAGGTCCATCAACTCGGTCAACGACGTGTTCAAGTTGAAGACATACCTGTCAAAAAGCATTTGTTGCGTTACGCGCATTCCAGTTCCCTCTCGTTACGGCTTGAGTGACAAAATCGTTTGGAGCATCTGATCAGCCGTGGAGATAAGCTTAGCCGCCGCAGTGTAGGAGGCCTGATACTTGATGAGGTCGCTCATTTCCTCATCCAGGTTCACGCCTGAGACCTGCTGCTGCCGCTCGTTCAGATCGTTGGACAATGTGCCATAAAAATTCTTGTTGAACTCCGCTCTGTTGGTGTCAGAACCCACATTACCGACAATACCGTTGTAATAGTCGAGAATAGTCTGAGTGGTGGCCCCTTCATGAGCAGTATGCGTAGTTACATTCTCTTCCCGCAATTTGTACATCGACAGTGCCGTGGAGTTATCACCTGCATTCATTTCACCTGAGCCGTTGACATGCCCTGTGGCCAAATAATCAATATCGCTTGATATTTTTTCATTGATCACCATATCTTTGGCGGTCTCACCCCTAAAGAATGTATTGATGCCAAGAGCGGCATACAATCCAGCTGAGTCCGTGCCAAAGGCGAAGGAATACCCATCTGCCGCTTTCAATTGGATCTTGTTGTTGACGATAGATGCATCGATCATGTTGCCGTAGGTGTTGTCAAAAGCTGTCACCACATCTTCAAGTGTGTGAATAGCAGGATTGAACGTGCCGCCATTACCATCAAAATCAAGGGCGGCAGACGAAGCCAGCAACCCGGTCGACTCGTTGTAAATATAGACAAATGAACTACCGGACTGAAGCTTGTCGCCAAAGGCAAGGCCAGTGGAATCGCTCGCCAAAGCCTTGTTTGTGTAGTCCACCTGATACGTCCCATCGAGGGCCGTGTAAGTTTGCAACCCGGCACCCTGACTATGTCTGCGGTTGGTTTCCCACACAACGGTCCGAGCCAGTTCATCAAGCTTGGAGCGATACTTACCCACATAGGTGTCACGGAAAGTCAGGAGTGCCGCAATGGACCCGCCGGTCAGGCGTCGAGAATTTTCTTCGCCATTGAAATGCTGCTGCGGCGTGATCTCCTCTACACTTGAGGTATTCTGCACCCAGTAAAGTCCCTGATGTGGACTGATGATATATCGATCACCCTTCTGGAATGTTCCCGCAGGCGTTCCCTTGGAATTCGTATCTGAACCAAACCAGATCTGCAGACCTTCGACGTTGACACGACTGTCATAGTCTCGAGCATGAAAGCGTCGCTCACTCCCGTCTTCATTGGTCAACCAGGACACACCGCCATCCAGAGAAACCCTGAATTCTGCAGAGTTGCTACCACTCGTTACTTGACCGGCCTCAGTTGAACCGGAATTGGAAGCCACAAACTCGATTGTGTATTCGTAATCATCATTGCCATCGAAGTAGACATTCCCGGCAAACGTCGAATCAGGTCGTAAATCTTCGGTCTTGACCGCCGAGTTGAACTCAAGGGAGAAATGGCTTTCGCCATCCACCAGCGTCTGACCGGCCTGAGTCAGAATCGTGAAATTTCCCCCGCCGTTGTCAATGGTCTTGACGTCCACAAGCTTTGCCAGATCACGAACCTTTCTGGCCCGTTCATCAAACAGCGCATTAGCATTGTTTTGGCCCTCGACATTATGCACCTGAATTTCTTCATTCAGAGAAGCGATTTCTTCCATGAGCTTGTTGGCTTCATTAACTTGGGCGGCAACATCACCGTTGATCCGTTCCTGCATGAGCGAGAGATCGGTATCGACCTGTCTCAAGGTGGAAATCAGTGTAGCGGCATCATTGAGCACAGTCTGCCGAGCGCCATAGTTATCAGGGCGCTGCGAGACTTCGTTCCACGAATTGAAATATTTTGACAGGGAATCACTGACACCTGTACCGCTGGACTCATTAAGCAGGTTTTCCACGGACTTGAGTTGTTCCCACAGGTTGCCCCACTTGTCTGTGAGCGCGGACTGTTGAAGATACATGGCCTCAACCATGTCATCGAAATGTCGAACGACCTCCTTGGCAACGACACCTGTCCCGAGCTGACCGGGAGAGTAGTCGATATACATGCCTTCTTCCAGAACGACAGACCGGCGCGAATACCCATCAGTATTGACATTGGCAATATTCTGACCAGTAACTTGAAGCTGTGTCTGCGAAGCAAACAAGGCCCATCGGCCCATATCGAGAATGGAATTGGCACCAAAGGACATTTACAACCTCCCGGATAACAACCGAGCATTGCTTGGAGCCTGCGCGAATCGGCCTGAACGGCCGTACGCAGAGGTGTTCTTGGGCTTGATCTGGTTATGCATGAAGTCGAGCAGCCCCTTGCTCTGATCAAACAGAGCCATGGCCATCTCATTATTCTTGGCAGCCTGGATAGCACATTTTTGTTCGGTCTCATCCAGCCGCTTGATCATTTCCCGACAATTCTTCGCCACGGTTTCTTCCATAAGGGGATACAGTTCACCCACCCTCTGGGCCTCAGGGGCAATCGCAGCTATCAGCTTACGCAGGGAGATACGTTCGGCCACAATCTGTCGCATGAGCTCCTGAATGGACAGCTCAATCTGGGATACCGATTGAGGCTTGAGTTGTCCAAGGCGGGAAAATTCTTCCTCAAGCAGAATGAGCAAGAGCATTGTCGCCTTGTTCTGCCTGACCAGATTTTCCTCTATTAAACGGACATCCATACCCCTCTCCCTTACATAACTTGTTTAAATCAAAACAAATCTTAACATTCTCAACAATCAGAAACTTTTCCTTCACCCGATCTTTGCAATTTTCCGACCAATTCCCCCATTCTTTTCGTCGCGGCTTTGCATTTCATATGCCTCTCCACTCCCTGGTTTCCCGACACGGCTTCCATTCCCAAGCAGTCCATCACGAATCCTGTCTGCTTCAAGACGACGGGCCAGGTCATCAAGCTTGGCCTGCACTTCCATATCGTTCAAGACAGGGCTCGAAGACTTCCCCAGCAGCCCCGCCGCAATCGCGTCACTGTTCGTCTGCGGATCAATTCGATTGCCGCCGTCAACACTTACACTTGCGCTTCCACCCCAATCTTCCAATGTCATGCCCAGTGGTTCTTTCCGCAACGGGATACCACCACCCTTTCCATCCAGAGCGATAGGTTGAGGAACCAGGGGTTTGATATCAACCCCACCGGATAAAGTGGTTTTGCTTGTTTCCTTGAGCTTTTCACTGAGCTGGGAAAAGATCATGTCGGCCAGTCCGATGCCACCAGCCTGAGCCATTTTCTCTGAAAACTCCTTGTCAAACATGGACATGTAACTGTCTTCCTGCTTGGAATGCAGATACCCTTCCTTGGGAACCGACTGTTTCATCTGCTGCCAGAGCTTGCCGATAAACACGGCTTCAAAATTCTGGCACGCCTTTTTAAGCTGCTCTTCCTTGGTATCAACGCCTTCGGTGAGCCGTTTCTTCAGGCCGTCCATTTCCTGCTTAAAACGGATAAGATCCTTTGTATCTGCCTGCTGAGCGGCTAAACGGGGATCAATGGTACTGCTGATCATGCTAGATAACCTCCACTTCCGCGTGCAGTGATCCCGCAACCTTGAGGGCGCGGATGATGGATATAAGGTCACGCGGTGCCGCACCTATGGAGTTGAGACCGTCCACCAGTTCCTGCAACGTCGCACCTTCCATGAGCATCAATTGATTGTTCTGCTCCTGCACCTGAATATCAGTGGCGGGAGAAACCACAGTTTGACCATCAGAGAACGGGCCGGGCTGACTCACTTCCTGTGTTTCGGAAACAACAATCTGCAAGTTGCCGTGAGCCACGGCCACCTTGCTCAGACGCACATCCTGACCGAGCACAACAGTACCCGTCTTCTCATCCACGACAACACGGGCCTTGCCGTCTGGCGAGATGTCGAGATTTTCAAGAGAAGCCATCAAGGGGACCATGTTGCCTCTGAACTTATCCGGCAATTCCAGTTCAATAGTGGAAATATCCGTAGCCGAGGCAAAACCACCGCCCATACTGGCGTTGATTTTGTTGACAACCTGCATGGTCGTACCAAAGTCTTGCACGCTCAGATTCAGGGTCATGGAATGCTGACTGTTGAACCGGAAAGGCACGCCTCTTTCAACGATAGCTCCATTGGGGATACGTCCTACCGTGGGAATGTTCTTCTGGGCATCCGCAGCTTCTCCGCCGATGGAAAAACCACCGATAGTCAATGCGCCCTGCCCCACGGCATACACACGACCATCAAGCCCTTTGAGGGGCGTAAGAAGAAGAATGCCACCCAACAGACTCTTGGCATCACCGAGTGATGAGACAGTCACATCAATGGCGGACCCGGGTTTTGCGGACACCGGCATCTTGGCTGTCACCATGACTGCGGCCACGTTCTTGGGCTTCAACTTGTCCGGGTTAGCCTCGACACCCATCTTTTCCAACATGTTGGCCATGGAACGCATGGTAAAAGAAGATGAAGTGCCGTCACCTGTACCGGCCAGACCGACAACCAAGCCATATCCGACCAATTCGTTGTTTCGTACGCCGCTGAAACTGGCGATGTCCTTCAGACGAGCCGCCCGTGCATCAGTCGGTACCAACACCGATGCCAGAAACACGAGCATAACGACGAAAAGAACTGTCAGTGTCAGTGACCGTGCCACTTCACTCGTATTGATGGGAGTTGTTTGCTGATTCAAACTCATGACGATCACTCCTCAACCTCTTGATAAAAAATTGTTACGCACATGCATTAGAAAGGATAAATGTTGTCCAGAATCCGCGACAGCCAGCCTGGACGCTGCTTGTCGGCCAGAACTCCCTGACCATAGATTTCGATCTGCGCCTCGGCCAGACTCGTGGAGGAAATGGAGTTGTCAGCCTCGATATCACGCTGACGAATCAGCCCGCGTACCACGAGAAACTGTGTTTCGGCATTGACCCGGATACGCCGAGCCCCTTCGACCTGTAAAAGATTGCCAGGCAGTCTGCGCACAATACGAGTCGCAACCATGGCTTCGAATTCGGACTCCTGCTTGGTCTCGCCATTGCCTTTGAACTCGGAAGACTGAGATGCCTGAATGCTCGTTCCTGCCTTTGCCCCAAGAGTACCTACCAACGGGATACCACCAATCAACCCTGTCGTCGGCATGGCGGTGACACCTGTATTAATACTGTTTTCCTTGTCTGCCGTGGTTTCAGACTTCAACTTGGTATTGGCGGTCTCGGACACTCTCACCAGCACGATGTCACCCACACGAGCAGCGCGGTTGTCGTCATAGAGAAACTCGGACCGATTAGTGTCATACAGTGAACCAGGGTTAAGTGCAGGGTCCTGCTCTTCGTAGACCGGAGGGGTCAGAACGGGCATGGGCTGTTCCTCATACCGAGGGGCACAACCGGCCACCAGCATGATCACAACCACTATACTCAATAAATATTGCCTCATGACTCTCTCCTTACCTACCTGACGAGAACTGTGTCATCGCTGATCACAGTTGCCAGTACTGTCTTTTTACTTTGCAAATTCTTCACCGCCACCTGCTGCCCCATTCCGGCTTCGCCAAGAGCTTCGGCCTTTATGGTTAACTGCACCTTCTTACCTCGATACATGAGATGAACGTGCTCACCCTTTTCAATAAGAGGGACCAGCTCCAAATGAGACAGCGTAAAAGGCTGTCCCCGCCCCAGTGTCCGTGCCATGCGCCACGGTCCGCCGGTTCCGTCCCACACATCATTCTTGTATGCCAGATTCACCCGTTGGAATGACACCTTGTCACGAGTCAGCCGCTCAAATCGATTTAATGGCTGAGCTGCAACAGGCACGGCCTTCCAGACGTTGGCAAACACCACACAGACCTTTCGCAAAACGATCTTCCCATCGGGAGTGACTCCCTGCAGCTTGATCTGGTTCCGCCCGGGCTTCAGGTTGTCTCGCATACTGATGGACAGTGAGTCGTATTTATTGGGGAAAAAAATGTACCGGGGCATCTGAAAATTCTTGAAATCAACCTCACCGCCAAGATCCTTGGCCCGTGGCGTCAAAAAAGCGACAATACGCGTCTTGAGCTCTTCACGACCAATGACCTGTCCACCGGTCTGCACCGTCATCTGACTCGGCAGAACCAGATTCTGTACAAGGTCACCCATGTAATGATGAAGCACTCTTTTCAATTTATCCCGGGAGATTGACACAGGACGGCCAGGAGTGGCGGAAGCCTTCCAAAGCTTGATCCCGGAAAGGGTCTTCCACTGGCTCTGGGCCATGTCATTCACTGGATCAGCTATTTCACCGAGCAAAACATCCGGTCCTTTAACGCAGACCGCATCACGCACCACGGCCTGCCACCCTGTACTGTCGGCGGCACCGGTCAATACGGGCAAACCCAACACCATGCCTGCCACCAAAGTGGCAAACAGATACCGGACAATCTCCGACCACCGTGTATTTTTGTTATGCTTGCTCGACATACGCATGACCATCCTTGCAACAGGTTTTTTTCAATTACCCGTTACCGTTTGATATTAATGGCGGTCTGCAACATACCATCAGAAGTGGTGATGGCTTTTGAGTTGATCTCGAAAGCTCTCTGCCCGACAATCAGACCGACCATTTCATCCACCATTTCAACGTTGGACCCTTCAAGGAATCCCTGCGCAATGGTGCCGTAATTCTCATCACCGGGTGTACCGGACACAGCCGCACCGGAGGCTTCACTTTCGCGATAAAAATTGCGGCCCGTAGCAGTCAAACCTGCCGGGTTCTGAAAACGGTAAATGTCGATATTACCTTCTGACAACGCCGTACCGTCCCTGTCCAGAGCGGCAATATTACCGTTCTCCGTGATGACGACACTGACCGTTTCTGGCGGCACAGTGAATTCAGGCTGCAACGGCCAGCCTCCGGCGGTGACAACACGCCCCTGATCATCCAGTTTGAATGAACCGGCGCGGGTATAAACCTCATCACCATTCTGTAAAACCTGGAAAAAGCCGTCACCTTCGATAGCCATATCCAGCGGATTACCAGTGTTTTTGAAGTCGCCCTGAGTAAAAAACTTGTGCACAGTGACCGGCCGAACACCCATGCCTATCTGCATACCGACGGGGGTACGTCCGCCAGTCGCATTTTGGGTACCGGCGATCTGAAGCGTTTGGTACATGAGGTCTTCGAACTCCGCCCGACTCTTCTTGAATCCGGTGGTGTTCACGTTGGCCAGGTTGTTGGACAACGTGTCGATCTGAGTCTGCATGGCGATCATGCCGGTGGCTGAGGTCCAGAGAGAACGCATCATAACCGAATCCTCCTAAATTAAATGGTTGGACGTCCAACCTGGGTGATCAATTTCTGGTCAGACTCGTTGGTGGTCTGAATCATCTTTGAGTACATTGTGAAAGCCCGCTGGGTTTCGATCATGGCCACCATTTCGCTGACAACATCCACGTTCCCCTTTTCGAGAAAACCCTGCTGCACCGACATATCGCCTGGAGGGATTTCGCCCACACCGTCCGGGACGGTGTAATAATTCGCCCCCAGACGTTCGACCTGGGTCAAATCATCGAAGGAAACAAGATCCAACGTCCCGGAAGGGTTACCGTTAATGGAAATATTACCGGCGGAATCAACCACCACCTGAGCTCCCGGAGGGAGCGTCAGAGGACCGCCATCGACCATGACAGTGTTGCCATCTTGAGTACGAAGAATCCCGGAAGAATCAGGCAGGAAGTTACCGGAGCGTGTATAGAGGACATCGCCATTTCCCCCTTGCACCTTAAAAAAGCCTTCACCGGACAAGGCGAAATCCAACTGGTTGCCGGTCTTTTGAAGGCTACCCTGGGAGAAATCAGTCTGCTGTGCGGAAAGACGTGGTTTTGCCATAACATTGGCCTTGGGAAACATATCCTTGCCCCGAAGATGATTTTTCCCATCTATAAGGTAGTCATGCGCAAAGCGTGTAAAGGTGTCGTGAAAGGCCATCGTATCTTTTTTGAAGGCCGACGTGTTCACATTCGCCAAATTATTGGCAATGGATGACATCCTCATTTCATTGGATAAAGCGCCGAATAAAGCGCTGTATGTACTATTTCGCATAGAGCGATCCTCCTGTTCAGCGAGGGATTTGCACTATGCATGCCAACTTGGTAGAGACTGACTACTGACGGCATTTTCAGCGGTGCAGCCCCTGTTGACAACAGTTGTATATATGTATAAATAGGCTCGTTTCCAAGCGGGTGTAACTCAATTGGTAGAGTGTCAGCTTCCCAAGCTGAAAGTAGCGGGTTCGACCCCCGTCACCCGCTCCAACGCCTTTCGCAAGGCTCGTTTTATACAACCTTGCGGGGTTCGCGCAGGTGAGCTCGGGCTCACCTTTTTTATTTGTTTTTGCCGCTAATGCGGCTTTCATGGAGTATTGATACAATGCGTCAGACTTTTGAAGAAATGCTGTCGGACATCATCCGGCCAGAGGTCGAAAACCTCGGCTACCAGTTCTGGGGACTGACTTCTCCTGCGTCCGGCAAGAAACGTGTTGTTCGCATATACATCGACAGCCCTGACGGGGTTCATATCGACCAATGCGCTCGAGTCAGCCGACAGGTTGGCCTAATGCTTGAAGTCGAAGACGTCATCCCCGGAGCATTCACTCTCGAAGTGTCCTCTCCTGGGCTGGAGCGTCCTTTTTTCTCACCTGACCAAATGGTCAATTACATAGGCAGAGAAGTCAAAATAACTCTGTTTGAAACTCACGACGACAGACGCAAGTTCAAAGGCACACTGACCGGGGTTAAAGGCGACACCATCACCCTGAATGTCGATGAAGAAATCTTGAATTTCAAGTGGATTTCCATCAAGAAAGCCAAACTGATACACGAATTTTAGTTGTAAGTGCACTATCCGCCGAAAGGACTCGGACCATTTCGGCACAAGCGGAGGTATATCATGTCGGAGCTGAAGAAAGCCATCGACCAGATAAGCAAGGACAGGGGCATTGACCGCGACCTGTTGATCGACACTCTTGAGGAGGCCGTCCGTTCGGCTGTGGCCCGCAAGTATGGCGAGACCATGGACATCGAAGTATCTTTCAACGAGGAACTCGGCGAGATCGAGGTCTTCGAATTCAAGGTGGTTGTGGACGAAGTACACGACCCCATCAGCGAAATATCGCTGGACGATGCCATAGACCACGACCCCAAGGCTCAGTTGGACGATGAGATGGGTTTCCCCCTCAAAGTCGAAGATCTTGGCCGTATTGCTGCGCAAAGCGCCAAGCAGGTCATCATCCAGCGCATGCGTGACGCAGAGCAAGAAATCATTTTTGAAGAATACAGAGACCGTGTTTCCGAAATCGCAAGCGGTATCATCCAGCGTCGCGACCGTACAGGTTGGATCATCAACCTCGGACGCACAGAAGCTCTGCTTCCCAAAGAAGAACAGATTCCCAGAGAGCGCTACAAACGTGGCGATCGCGTCCAGGCATATATCATAGATGTATTGAAGGAATCTCGTGGCCCACAGGTTGTCGTGTCCAGATCCCACCCGGATTACATGATCGAACTGTTCAAACGCGAAGTTCCCGAAGTGGCAGACGGCACAGTCAAAATCATGGGTGTATCCCGTGATCCAGGCCTGCGCGCCAAGGTTGCCGTCATGTCCCGTGACCGCGACGTGGACCCGGTTGGAGCCTGTGTCGGCATCCGTGGTTCCCGCATCCAGAACGTGGTGCAGGAACTCAAGGGCGAACGCATAGACATCGTCGTGTGGAGTCCGGATATTGCCATGTACGCTCAGCACGCCCTGTCTCCCGCAGTTATCACCCGTATCACTGTGGATGATGAAGAAGAAGCATTGGAAGTGGTCTGTCCCGACGATCAGCTCAGCCTGGCCATTGGCCGCAAAGGGCAGAACGTCAAGTTGGCCGCAAAACTTCTGGGCTGGAAGATCGACATTTTCACAGAATCCCGCTACGGCGAACTCAACGCCGCACGTAAGGGCATGGATCAGATTGCCGCTGTGGCCGAAATCGGCATGGAGAACTTCTTTGGCGCAGGCTTCGAAACGATCGAATCCATAGTCAGGGCCGATGATGAGGATCTGCTCACCATCAAGGGCATGACTGAAAGTAAAATCGGCGACATCCGTGTGGCAATCAATATGCTTGCTCCCGGAATCTTCGACGAAATTGCCAAGGAAACAGAAGAAGCCGAAAAAACAGCGGACACGGAAGTGACTGAAGAAATCATGGAAGTTGAAACTGAAATAGCCAATGATGATGTTGCAGAAGAAGCAACAGAAACTGAAGAATCAGAAACTCCCGCCGAAGGCGAGGAGACGAAATAACACTGGGGCACGGACAACACATGAATGATACAGGGCACAAACACGAACCTGTCAGAATGTGTGTTGTCTGTCGCGAACGATTCTCCAAAGGAGAGTTGACGCGGTACGTCTGTCCGGAAGCAACAAGCGAACCGACTGACAACGGTCCGGTACTTGATCCGGGGCATAGTATGCCCGGACGCGGAATTTACGTATGCGGTCAGACCCGATGCAGGGAACTATTCCCGAGAGTAATCATGGGCCTGATGAAAAAACGCAAAAGGGGTAATTAGATGACGGCAAAGGTTCGGGTAGAAGACTTGGCTGCTGAGCTCAAACTCAGCAACAAGGAGATCATTCAGCAACTTCGTGAAATCGGCGTCCAGGCCAAAAGCCAAAAGACTGTCGTGGAAGACGAAGATGTGGACCGCCTCAAGGCGGAAATGAAGAAAGGCGGCTCCGGCAGGCGTGAAGTCCGTCGTGTAAGCGATTCTGGTGTCATTATTAGACGCAGACCAAATAAATCCAAAGCTTCCAAGGAAGAAGAACCCGCAACTCCGATTGAGGATACGATCGAAGTAGCGGCAGAAGCTCCTGTTGAAAAAGTGGTTGAAGCTCCTGTGAAGGAAAAAGCCGCTCCCAACGAGGATGTCGAGGAACCCAAGGTAGAGAAAAAAACTGCCAAGAAAAAAGCCACAAAAAAGGCTGCCCCCCAGGTCAAGATAATCAAACCTGCCGAGGTGGAAAAGCCCGCAGAAATCAAGGCCGAGGTTGTTGAAACCCCGGTTCCGGAAGCAGTGGTTGAAGAGGCCGCCCCCGAACCCGTGCCTGAAAAAACCGAAGCTGCTCCCCAGGCCAAAGCCACGGAAGAAGCCCCAGTCAAGCCCGTCAAAGAAACTGCCCCCGCTAAAAAGACTGAAAAAGTTGAAGTAGCGGAGAAGAAAGCCCCTGCCGAAAAACCGGCCAAGGAAGACGCTGCTGTAAAGGCTGAACCGAAAAAGAAGAAGAAAAAGAAGAAAGAGCCAGAAGCTCCAAAAGTCAAAATCATTTCCATGCCGACCGAGGCGGAAGTCCAGGCTCGTGCGGCTGCCAAAATGGCCCAGCCTGAACGCCGTCCGGGTGGTCGTCCTGGTGCTGGCCGTCCTGGCGCAGGTCGTCCCGGTGCGGGTCGTCCCGGTGCGGGTCGTCCGAGTGACAATCGTCCTGGTGCGGGTCGTCCCGGTGCAGGTCGTCCGACAGGCGCTCGTCCAAGTGCCGCCCCGGCTCCGGATCCGTCCATGCCTGATGGTCGCAGCAAGAAAAAGCAGGGTAAAAAACGTCGTGTAGTAGAATTCGGTGCCGGTGGTAATGATCGCGGCAACAAGAATTTCAACGACAACTTGCCTCAGGGAAAAGGCCGTAAGAAAAAAGGCCGCAAAAATCAAATGCCTCAACATGAGCAGGTCCAGGCGCAGCCAATGAAGGCAGCAAAGCGCAAGATCAAGTTTGATGAAACCATCCGCCTGGCGGACATGGCTCACCAGATGGGGATCAAGGCGCAGGACCTCATCAAGGCACTGTTCACCATGGGTGTCATGGCGACCATCAACCAGTCGTTGGACATTGATACGGCTAGCCTGCTTGCAAGCGAATTTGAATACGAAGTAGAAAACGTCTCCTTTGATGAACAGGAATTCCTGGTCGCGACTGAGGCTGATAAAGATGAAGATCTCAAGCCACGTCCCCCGGTTGTCACCATCATGGGTCACGTTGACCATGGTAAGACTTCCCTGTTGGATGCTATCCGCCTGTCCAATGTGACTGACGGCGAAGCTGGCGGTATCACACAGCACATTGGCGCCTACCACGTTGAAACAGCTCGCGGCGAAGTCGTCTTTCTCGACACTCCCGGTCACGAAGCGTTTACAACCATGCGTATGCGTGGCGCACAGGTGACGGATATCGTCATTCTGGTTGTCGCTGCCGACGATGGCGTCATGGATCAAACCCGTGAAGCCATCAGTCACTCCAAGGCTGCCGGTGTTCCCATCGTGGTCGCCGTCAACAAGATGGATAAGGAAGGGGCCAACCCCGACAACGTCAAACGTGAACTGGCTGAACTGGGCCTCTCCCCCGAAGACTGGGGTGGCGAGACCATCTTTGCCCATGTTTCCGCAAAGAAAAAAGAAGGGCTCGACGAGCTGCTCGAAATGGTCCTGCTTCAGGCTGAAGTCCTGGAGCTCAAGGCCAATCCCGACAAGCCCGCCCGCGGTCACATCGTTGAAGCACGCCTGGACAAGGGCCGCGGTCCTGTGGGCACCATGCTCATCTCCGAAGGTACCATCCATCAGGGCGACAGCTTTGTATCCGGTGTCCACTTCGGTAAAGTTCGTGCCATGTTCGACGATCAGGGTAAAAAGCTCAAGACCGCCGGACCTGCAATGCCTGTAGAGCTTCAGGGCTTTGACGGTCTGCCGGAAGCGGGTGACGAGTTGTTTGTTGTGGCAGACGAGAAAGTCGCCCGTCGCATCGCCAACTCCCGTGCCATGAAGAAACGCGAGAAGATTCTCTCCTCCAAATCCAAGGTCACCTTGGAATCCTTCCTGGCCAGCAAGCCCAACGATGAAGCGCAGACCTTGAACCTCGTGCTCAAGGCCGACGTGCAGGGATCTCTGGAAGCCGTCACCGAAGCGCTGAACAAGCTCTCCACCGACGAAATCAAGATCGACGTCGTCCACGGCGGTGCCGGTGCCATCACCGAATCCGATATCCTTCTGGCCGGTGCATCCGAAGCCATCATTCTTGGCTTCAACGTCCGCCCGAACCTGAAGGTCAAGGAAATTGCCGAACAGGAAGGCGTTGAAGTCCGCTTCTACGACATCATCTACAAGTTGGTGCAGGAAGTGAAAGACGCCATGAGCGGCATGCTCACACCGGATATCGAAGAAGTGTATCTGGGCCAGGCGGAAGTTCGCCAGACCTTCAGCGTACCGAAAATCGGCCTCATCGCCGGTTGCTACATCCCGGACGGCAAGATCACTCGCGGTGCGCAGGTTCGTCTGCTCCGTGACGGTGTTGTCATCTACACCGGCCAGGTTTCCTCCCTGCGCCGCGAAAAGGATGATGTTCGAGAAGTTGCCAAGGGCTACGAATGCGGTATCGGCCTCGAGAAATTCAACGACGTTAAAGTCGGCGATGCAATCGAAGCCTTTGAAACCAAAGAAGTCGCCCGTACCATCGACTAGTACAATCGACATAAAACTTCGGGCGGCCTATTGCAAAATGGGCCGCCCGTATCTATTTATTCGAGGGGACATGTATGATAATAGGTGTCTTACACCTCGAATTCAGACTGCATGGCAACAAATCCCTCAAAGGGAAACGCAAAGTAGCCCTCAGTCTGAAACAGAAATTGCGCAACAAGTTCAACGTCTCTGTTGCGGAAATCGAAGCCATGGACATCCATGACAAACTGGTACTGGGTGTCGTGACAACAGCCAATGCTACTGAACGAGTAGAAAGTCGACTTGCCAAAGCACTCTCCATGGTCGAGGCCATCTCACCGGCAGAACTGATCCGGTGCAACACTGAAATTTTTTCTGATTCTGATTAAGGATAGATATAATGAAGGCATCAAGCTCTCGCAGAGCCGTCCGTATGGGCGACCAGATTATGCGTGAAGTGGGCACACTGTTGGTGGAAGAAGCAGCCGATCCCCGGTTGCAGCTTGTCACCCTGTCCGGAGTGCGTATGAACGCCAACCTGCGCATTGCCGAAATTTTCTACACGGTTTCCGGCGATGCCGAACATCGTAAAGAAGTCCAGACCGGCCTTGAAAAAGCCTCAGGATTCCTTCGTTCCAGACTGGGGCGTACTCTCAAACTGCAATTCGTCCCGGAGCTCCGGTTCGTCTTCGACGACTTTCTTGAGGATATTGTCTATGGGAAATCCAGTGTTACGGATTAGCGACATCCTACGTGAACAGGATGATTTCCTGATCGCATCGCATTACAATCCGGATGGAGATGCCATCGGCTCTCTCTGTGCCATGGGCTATATCCTTGCCGCACTCGGAAAACGGTTCTCGCTCTACAACGAATCCGGCCTGCCTGAACGCTATGGTTTTGCCAACCAACCTGCCCCCATCCAGAACACCCTTCCTGAGATCATGCCCAAATGGACCATTGTTCTGGATTGCGGAGCCAGGGAACGAATGGGCAATACGCTGATGGCGCGCTCGGAAGAAACCTGTTTCATCAATATCGACCACCATCTCGGCAATGATGAATTCGGCGTTGAGAACTGGGTGGACCACACCCAACCAGCTGTCGGGTCCATGGTCGCCCGGCTCGCCCAAGAACTGAACGTTCCTCTGACCGGAGCCCTGGCTGAAAACATCTACCTGGCCGTAGCAACGGACACCGGATTTTTCACCTACGGTTCCACTACACCGGAATCTTTGGAACTGGCAGCCGACATGCTTCGCAACGGGCTCGACATCGCCCGTATGAATATGGATATTACCAAACAATGGTCTGAGAACCGGATGAAACTGTGGACTGAAGCCATGAACAGTGTCGAATTAACCGATGACAAACTCGTGGCAACAACCGTCATCACAAAAGACATGTTTGCACAGACCGGCACAACTTCGGCGGACACGGAAAATATCATCAATTTTCTTCGCCGTCTCAAATCCGTGCGCGTGGCCGCTGTCTTCCGTGAAGAAGATGTTGATACGTACAAATTTTCCCTGCGCTCTCATGGAGATGACAACGTTCAGGAAGTTGCTGCACAATTCGGCGGCGGCGGACATAAAAACGCATCCGGCGGTACTATTACCGCCCCGCTTGCTCAGGCAAAAGATATGCTTATTTCCGCCATTGGCGAATCTTTAAGGATCAGATAAATGGGTCGCAAACGTAAAAAGAGAAGCCCTGAACAACTTGATGGGTTACTGATTTTGAACAAGCCTTCCGGTCCGACATCGGCTGGATGCCTGAACGACATCAAACATCAACTCAAGCAGTACAAGATCGGCCATGCCGGAACACTTGATCCCTTGGCGCAAGGTCTGCTTCTGGTACTTCTCGGTCATGGAACCAAACTCGCTCCGTACCTCAGTGGCGGGACTAAAACCTATTCCGGCACATTTAAACTCGGAATAACCACAGATACCCTTGATATTCAAGGAGAAGTGGTCAAAGAAGCACCTGTTGACATCACTGCTGAAGAGGTCAAACGGGAAATTTTATATTGGAAAGAGTTGACAGAGCAGGAAGTTCCTGCCTATTCGGCTGCCAAACACGAGGGTAAGCCGTTGTATGCCCTGGCCCGTGAGGGCAAGGAAACACCGGTCAAAATAAAGCCCATTGTTATTTCTCATGTGGAAGCGCTAGACGTACAGATGCCTGAAGCATCATTCAGGGTCAGTTGCTCCGCCGGTACTTACATACGTTCCCTGGTCCACAGCTTGGGGACACGAGTGGGGTGCGGCGCGACACTGACCAGCCTGGTCCGGGAATCGAGCGAGCCTTTCCGGCTCGATCAGGCCCTTGACCTCGAAGACATTCTGGAAAATCCGGATTCATTTCCGGATAGGGTGATCCCCTTGAAGGACACCTTGCCTCACTGGCCCCGATATCAATTGACCAAACCGCTGGCAGGACTCGTGAAAAACGGAGCCTGGCTGCCGGTCAATGATCAACCGGGCGAACTGCTGGCCGGAGAACTCGGTGATCGAGCCATGTTGCTCGACACGGACGAAACTCCCCTGGCACTTGTTGAGGCAAAGCTTCAGAATGAACAGCCCAAGTGGTCAATTCTTCGAGGACTTTGGAACGAGGACTGAACGCTTCAAGACTGAACGAACAGCAAAATATACATCAACCCCCAAATTAGGAGGATAGTGCTGTGGTTATGACTGCTGAAGAAAAGCAAAAGATTATTGACGAGTACAAGACCTGTGAAGGCGACACTGGTTCCCCTGAGGTACAGGTTGCGCTGCTGACCGCACGCATCAAGTACCTGGCCGATCACTTCAAGGCCCACAAAAAAGACCACCACTCCCGCACTGGTCTGCTCAAGATGGTCGGTCAGCGCAGAAAGCTGCTGAAGTACCTGACAAACAAGGACGTTCAGCGCTACCGGGATCTCATTGCCCGCCTTGGTCTGCGCAAGTAGTTCTTTAAAAATTGAGTTTACGAGGGGAGGCTGATGCCTCCCCTCATATTTGTCACTTTCTGCGACGGAGCCGTCTTTTGTATGCTCCGCACCACCCTCACGCTTTAGCTTAGTTGGCTGCGGAAGGCGTTTTTGGAATCGATTCAATCGAGTGTTCCAAAAGTCCTTTCCCAAGCCGGCTAACCCAATTCGAGGGATACGCAGGAAGTGATTCACCTATTACCTTAATAAGGTAGGAAATCACTATGACGATGATTCCTTTTGATGCCACAAGCCTGACCACGACGGTCGGCGGCATCGACATCACGATCGAAACCGGCAAGTATGCCCGCCAAGCCAGTGGCGCCGTGACGATTACGTCCGGCAAAACCACCGTTCTGGTCACTGCCGTGACCCAGCCCCTGGCTATTGACCGCGGCTTCTTCCCTCTCACATGTAACTATCAGGAAATGGCGTATGCCGCTGGTCGCGTACCGGGCAACTACTTCCGTCGCGAAGGTCGCCCGTCCGAGCACGAGACCCTGGTCTCCCGTCTCATCGATCGCCCCATCCGCCCCCTGTTTGCCAAAGGCTTTTCTGACGAAGTGCAGATCATTGCCACGGTCCTGTCCGCCGACAAGAATGTCAACCCGGACGTCCTGGCTCTGACCGGCGCATCCGCTGCCTGCCATATCTCAAAGATGCCTTTCCTCGGCCCCATCGTGGGTGCTCGCGTAGGCTACGTAAACAACGAATTCGTTCTTTACCCCACCTACAAGGGCATGGAACAGGAATCCAGCCTGAATCTTGTTTTCGCGGCCACCCGTGAAGCCATGGTCATGGTTGAAGGCGGCGGCAATTTCGTCTCCGAAGACCTGGTTGCCGATGCTCTGGCCTGGGGTCACGAGCAGGTCGCTCCGCTCTTTGACCTGCAGGACAAGCTCCGCGAACAAGTCGGCGTTGCCAAACTAGAAGTCACTGCTCCCCAGCGCGACGAAGAAGTGGCTGCCTTCCTGGGTGACTTCATCTCCGAAGACCTGGAAAAAGCACTGACCACTCCCGAGAAGATGATTCGCTACGCTGCCAAGGACGCTGCCAAGCAGAAGGCCAAGGAAGCCGTTGCCGAGAAATTCCCCGAAGATGAAGCCAAGCTCAATGCTGTGAGCGACATCATCGGCGACATGACCAAGAAGATAGTGCGTGACCGCATTGTCAATGAAGGTCTGCGCATCGACGGTCGTGACACCACCACCGTCCGTCCGCTCTCCATAGAAACCGGCGTACTGGCTCAGACTCACGGTTCTGTGCTGTTCCGCCGCGGCGAAACCTCCGCACTGGCCGTTGCCACTCTTGGCTCCACCCGTGACGAGCAACGTTACGATTCTCTGCTCGGCGACGCCACCAAGCGCTTCATGCTGCATTACAACTTCCCGCCCTACTGCGTCGGTGAAGCCCGTATGCTGCGCGGTACCTCCCGCCGTGAAGTCGGCCACGGTGCACTTGCTGAACGCGCTCTGACCCCGGTTCTGCCGAATCCGGACGAGTTCCCGTTCACCATCCGTGTGGTCTCCGAAATCATGGAGTCCAACGGCTCCTCCTCCATGGCCTCTGTTTGCGGAGCCACCATGTCCCTCATGGACGCAGGTGTACCCATTTCTGAGCCGGTTGCCGGTATCGCCATGGGTCTGTGCAAAGAAGGCGAACAGTACTTCGTTCTGACCGATATCCTCGGTGACGAAGATGCACTGGGTGACATGGACTTCAAGGTTGCCGGTACCAAAGACGGCATCACCGCCATTCAGATGGACATCAAGATTGCAGGTATCCCGCAGGACGTTCTCAAGAAAGCCCTGTACCAGGCCAAAGAAGCCCGTACCCATATTCTCGATCACATGTGCGAAGTTCTCGACAAACCCCGCGGAGAGCTGTCCGAACTGGCTCCGCAAATGGCTGTTGTCCACATTGATCCCGAAAAAATTCGCTCGGTCATCGGACCCGGCGGCAAGAATATCAAGGCCATTACCGCTGAGACTGAAGCTGACATCGACATCGAAGATTCCGGCAAGATCTCCATCTTCGCCCCGACCATGGCATCCATGGAAAAGGCCAAGGAAATGGTTCTTTACTACGACCAGAAAGCCGAACCCGGTAAGAATTACAAGGGTATTGTCCGCAAAATCCTTGAAGTCGGCGCACTCGTCGAGATTCTGCCCGGCATGGAAGGCATGCTGCACATCTCTCAGCTTGACTTCGAACGTATTGAACGTGTCGAAGATGTTGTCCAACTTGGACAGGAAGTCTGGGTCAAGTGCATCTCCCTTGAGCCCGGCGGACGTATCCGTCTGTCCCGCAAGGCATGGTTGATGGAAGAAGCTGGCCAGGAAGTGAACCTGGAAGACTTCAAACGCCCTGCCCCTCGTGGCGGCGACCGAGGTGATCGCGGTGGACGCGACAATCGCGGCGGCGGACGTCGTGACAACCGCGGTGGCGGACGTCGCTAAGTCGTAGACTGACACATTAAATTATCGCCCTGTCCGGCTCTCGCCGGACAGGGCGATTTCTTTTTGGCTTCCTTCACTTAACTCCTGTCATCTCTTTTCCAAAACGTGCGCATCGCTTCGCGAAGCGTTGTGCAAAATTAATGATCCGTTTTATCTGGAAGCATAGACAAGATAAATTGGTGGGTGTAATTGAAGAGAGAAAGGAGATACACCATGGCCGATATGATTATTTATGGAAAATCGACCTGACCGCATACCAAGCGGGCGTTGGATGCACACCCGGAAGCAAAGTTTGTAGACGTCTTGATGAACCCGGCAGATCTGGAAACAATGCTCACGTTCTCAAAAGGCGAGCGCAAGATTCCTGTCATAGTTCACAATGGACAGGTTATTATCGGTTACAATCGAGGCTCATGACATGTATAGAATTTCGACAGGTTGCCGAAAAAATAAAAATCCCGGAGAGAACTCTTCGGGATTCATTTTTTTAACGACTATCGCTCAAGGCGACTTCACCATTCCTTCAGCAATCAACTGACCAAAACCCCCGCATACCCCACGACCTGATCGAAGTCGCCTGAGACCTCCCCGGATGTAGCGTACGCGACCAATTCGCCATGAGTAGCCCCCATTTCCAGTGCGGCGTAAAGACCTGTGGTCATGGGAAGCACACCGCACATGGAAATATTGTTCCCCCGAACCGTGCTGAATAAACCGGCTGGGTCGAGTGTAACCACTGCTTCCAGAGCCAGAGAATCCTTCTTCTTGGCTTCGTCGTGTGTGATGTAGTGGCTCATGTCGGAACTGACCACGATTGACACAGGTCGATCAAACGACTTAAGCGCCTGTCCTATGGCCTGCCCAACCCGCCTCAGGGAGTCGTGGGACGATGATGAGATGGAAATCGGCACTATGGTCGTAAAAGGGTCCAAACGTCGTAGAAACGGCAATATAACCTCAAGAGAGTGCTCCCCCATATGCGCGGCTGTGTCGGCTTCCAAGGTCTTGTCCGCCGCAAGCAGCACTTCAGCCAATTCCTGATCAACAGTCATGGAACCGCCAGGGATATTCCAATCTCCTTCATTCCAAACCGAAAATTGCGCCCCGCGCCCTGTATGGTTCGGGCCGAGCAAGAGAACTGTCTGTTCCAAATTCGCCATACCCAGTGTCTTCCCGCACACAGCCCCGGAAAAGACATATCCGGCATGAGGCACCATGGCGAGCACCGTCCGTTCTTCATACTTATCCTTCCCCAACCCGAGAAAAGCATCCACCATGGCATACAGCTTTTCAGGGTGCGCATCATAAAACCGCCCCGCAACAACCGGCTGTCTCTTCATGTCGATACTCCTCCAGAATCTCGCGATCCACTTGTAGTCTGCATAATAGCACCAGATCACAGAACTGACCACCCGCGTGAGTATAGATACACAAAGCTCAAAAAATGGAAGAGCGGGAGCCACAGGGGAAAGTGACGGAGGCTTCTTTACGGCACGGGTTGATACTTGGAGGCCTTTTGCTCAAGCTCGTAGGTATCAAGCGCAGACTTGGCGAGTTGTGCCTGAAGCGTATCCGGCTTCTTCTCGATAATATCACCGAGCAACTGCTTCCATTCTTCCATGGCCCCGGCCTTGCGGTAAATGCGGGCAAGCTTGAATCGCGTCGATGCCCATTCGGGATTATCCACTTCGATATACCGATCATATTCCTTAGCCCACTTGAGCGCTTCGTCATACCGACCGGACCGCTCAGTGGCATAAATGGACATGAGCACGGTATCCTTGATCTTTTCAGGGTCACCATCGGTCTGAAGCAACAGAGACAATGCTTCCTGGGCATAAACGAACACCCGCCGCAAGTCCTGGCGCTGCATGGCGTCCTTGGCCATATAGTACATGGCGTAGGCGCGGAAAGCCGGATCAACGCTTGCATCCTTGGCAAGCTCGGCCCACATGGGCATGGCTTCCTTCACATTCCCGAGATTCTGCATGGACATGGCCCGTGCATACTCAAGCTGCTTCTGTTGAGCAGGTTTCAGCTTCCAATTCTTTTTGGCCATGGTGACCAGATCGGCAATTTTCTTCCAGTTCAATTGATCGAGATGGATATTCACGGCAAGTCCAAGGGCATCATCTGAGACACCCGGAATCTGCTTTTCCTGCAAAAATGGCTCTATCAATTCCAAGGCCTTCTCAGGCTGACCGATCTTCCAATAGCTGGTGGCAATGGCAAGTTTGGTCTTGTCGTCGACCTTGGAACCTTCCTTGCCGATAAAATCGTATGTTTCCCAATACCGGACAACGCGAGCATACCGTTCTTCACCAATCATTCCGGGAACGGCCAGAACAAACACGGAGTCACCAAGCTTTTTGGTTTTCTCCACGAGCGGACTGTCAGGATAGTTCTCAATAAGATCTTGAGCGGCCGTCAGTGCTTCGGGATACTTCTTGTTGAAGGCGTACCACATGGCAAGCTTAAGTTGGGCAATAGGTGCCAACGGACTGTCAGGATGCTTGGCAACGATCTCTTTATAGACTCGCTGCGGATTAAGATTGTACGGCCGATCAAAGACATCCACCATTTCATGCATAGCCGGATCATCGTAAATACCCTCTTCGGCCAAGCGCATCTTGGCGATCAACCCACCTTCTTCATCGGGATAATTGGAGACGACCTTCTCATAAATCTGCTTGGCAGGTTCTTTCAAACCAAGACGAATATAGATATCACCGATCCGGGCTAGGACAACGTCTGCACCATCGGCATCAGGATTGAGATTGTAATACGTGAAATAATGATTCTTGGCAGCCTGCCACTTCTTGATTTCCATCTCCACTGAACCGGCAAGACGCAGGAATTCCATGTTTTCCATGTAGTAATCCGGCCACCGTTTGTCGATGTAATCAACAATCTGATAGGCTTGATCGAGGAATCCGGTCCTATTGAGAGAATCCGCCAGATAATAGGCAGCCTGCTTGACCAGTTGATGTTCAGGGTAGGTCTGGATGAGGTACTGGAACTGATCCGCAGCCTTTTTGAACTCGCCCTTCTTGTAATAATATTCACCCCAATAATAACTTATGGACGGGATATTATCGTCGTCAGGATACTTTTCCTGCAAAATCTTAAAATAAGCGCGAGCCTCAGGGAAATTCCCCACCTGCAGATTCAACAGACCAAGGTTGAGCAGTGCACGCGGCACCCTACTGGAACGCAGGTTCGCGTTCATGGCCTCGATGAACGCCTGGGCAACCTCATCAAACTTCCCGGACAAATTGTCAGAGTTAAGCTGCTTTTTGATGTCAGCCACGGCATACAATGTTTCCTCGCGAACATCATCAGGCACATTGGGCTGCTTTAAAATCCCTTCGTATATGGGCAGCGCTGCTGCCAGTGAACCGTTGAACATCAAAGACTGTGCTTCATAAAGCTGGTTCCTGATTTCTTCTTCGTGAGCCTTTGCCTGCTCTTCTGGAGTCAATTCAGGCTGCTGCGTCCCCTCGCCGTCTGGTTGAGCTGTCTGCTCGCCTTCGACCACAGGTGCAGGCTGTTCGACTTGTGCTGTTTCAGCGGACACCACATCTTCCCTCTTTGCCTGCTCGGCCTGAGACGCTTCAAGAGTCTGCTCGACCTGAGCCGTCTCTTCCGGCGTGGGAGCCGGCGGAGGGGCACCCTCAACCACCATGGGCGGCGGTGTCACAGCGCCTCCAACCTGTCCCTGTCCTGAAATCTCAGCAGGTTGCATAGGAGTTGGAGGCGGCGAAACCGCACCACCAGTCTGCCCTTGACCAGACAATTCCGTCGGCGGCGGAGTAACGGCATTGCCTACCTGACCTGCACCGGAAACCTCTGACGGTCGGACAACAGTGCCGCCGGCTTGTGACGGTTGAGAAGTCCCAGTCCCCTGCCCTGCACCGACAATCGGCGAACGCCCTGCATTATCACCAGCCAGTTCGGCAAACTTCACTTGCTCTGCCGTCTGATTCACGGCCCTGAAACGCAATGCATTGGATGGAGGGTAAACACCGGTTTCCACTTCACGCGGCGGTTCAGGAACATTAGGCTGAATCTGTTGCACAGGTTCGGCAGGAAGAGTCGCTTCAACCGGCATTGCCGACTGAGGTTTTTCTGTCATTTGCGAGGTTGGCGCTTCAGGCGCAGCCACCTCGTTTCGTACGGAATAGGGAACAGCAAAAAATGGTTTTTTCTCACCGTTTGCATTCGGTATCGCTGGTTTGCCCTCGCTAGGGGCGACAGGCGTTGTCGCTTGGACCACCTGCTTGGGTGGAGTAGAAACCGGAGTCGATTTTGCTTCAGGTGCAGTTTCCGGCAAAGGCTTGGAGGCTACTTTGGGTGCCGGCTTGGGTGTCGACTTGGGTGTAAGCTCGGGCCTATCCTTCGCGGGTTTCCACCGAGCTCCGATAGGGTCACGGAAAATTTGCAACATGAATGCCGGCTTGCCTGGGATGGGAAGACGAATATACCCGAACCCACTCGTTCTGGTCTTGAGCGTCACTCCTTTGTCGGTGGAAACAATGGATTCCACCAACTTGCCGGGAAAGGTCTTCATGCCAGGTTTCGCTTCCTTGCCCCATATCCCGGAAGGCAGAGAAACGGTCAGCTCCTGCGTTCCGGTTCTGACCACGAAAACATCGGGCAACCCACCTGAATCAAATGAGAAAGTAAGTTTGTCTGAATCTCCAAGGGATTGAAAATTCACACGCAATGCGTGAGCCGGATTGACAAGAATCAATCCTGTGAAAAGGACCGTTACAACGGTCCAAAATATTTTTTTGTCGCTTTTCACTGTCACGTCAGCCAGTTATGCAATTGTCATGCAACCCAGCCAGCCAACACCCGGCCAGGCACTCCAGATTTACAGTAAATCCCTTTTTTTCAATTTCTCGATCAACGTGGTCCGCTTGATGCCGACCAGTTCTGCAGCCTTGTTCTTGATCCCATCGGAATGTTCCAGAGCCTCGGCCAGAAGACGGCCTTCGATAGCCTCCAGAAATTCCTTGAGTTTGAGATCCTTGTCCTTCATGTCTTTGAGCGTCGGCCACGCAAAGCCAATTGGGGCGACAGGCTGAACAACTTCAACTTTTCTCAGTGGTCGCTCACCAATATCTTCAAAAATTTTGGCTGGAAGATCTTCCGGCAGTATCTCCAATCCTTCACACAGAATGGAGAGCCGCTCCATGAAGTTTTCCAATTCGCGAACATTGCCGGGCCAGGAATAGGTCAAAAGCATTTCCTGGGCTTTTGGGGAAAGCGTAAGTTTTTTTCGTTCCTTACTCGTGCAGTGACTTCTCAGGAAGTGCTCTGCCAGCAACAGGATATCATTACCACGCTTTCTCAAGGCAGGCAGACGCAGGGGGATGACGTTAAGACGGTAGAACAGATCCTCACGGAACCGTCCTGCCGCAACTTCGTCTTCCAGGTCACGGTTCGTGGCTGCTACGACACGAACGTCAACCTTCTTGATACTGGTACCGCCCACACGCTCAATTTCCTTCTCCTGAAGAGCGCGGAGGATCTTGACCTGAAGAGACAGGTCCATTTCACCGATTTCATCAAGAAAAATAGTGCCGCCATCAGCCAGTTCAAACCGGCCTGGACGAGAGCGTATGGCATGCGTAAATGCACCCTTCTCATGGCCGAACAACTCGGATTCGAGCAATTCCTTGGGAATGGCCCCGCAGTTGATGGGAACAAACGGTTTATTGTGACGATCACTATTTTGATGCAACGCCCGGACAAGAAGCTCCTTGCCGGTCCCGGACTCACCGGTGACCAGCACCGTGCTATCCGTGGGAGCAACCTTCCCCAGAACCTTGAACACTTCGGCAAGAGCAGGACTATTTCCGATAATGCCGGTCAGGTTAAGTGCCATCTCTCCTCCAAATACACATGAATATGCATCGAACGGGCAGTGGGTCACCCGTAGGTATTTCTTTAATATACATCTTCCCTGTCAACAAAATGACAGTATGTCAATATATTCAATCACATTTACCGGAAAATATCTGGAAAAACACGGAATTTGATGAATCGGCTCAAAAAAAAGCCCGACAGTAATGCCGGGCCTTGCAGACGAATACAAAGCGTTTTAACTCCGCTTGAGAATCTCTTTGGCGGGGATAAGCGCAGTTGCAGCGGCGCCAACAATATTTCCGGCCACGCCGGGACCGTCTCCAGCCACGAACAGGCCGTTAACGCTGGTCTCGAGATGAGCCCGGGTATCCACCTGTGTGGCAAAGAACTTGATCTCCGGTGCATAAAGCAGGGTTTCATCGTTGGAGACACCAGGCACAACGTTATTGAGCTGTTCCAGACCGTCCATGAGATTGGTCAGGATACGCTCGGGCAAAGCCATGGCGATATCTCCCGGCACCACATTTTTCATGGTCGGTTCAATATACCCGTTACCGATGCGGTCCCATGTGGAACGACGTCCGCGACGCAGATCACCAAACCGCTGCAAAATAGGCTTGCCACCGCCGATAAGGGTCGCCAGTCGTCCGATGGATTCGCCATACGCCTGATTGTCCTCAACGGGATCATTCAGGACCACCTTGGACAGGAAGGCAAAGTTGGTGTTCTCGGACTTGGTATTCATGAGCGCGTGCCCATTGACGCAAACGAAATCCTGATAGTTCTCCAGAGCCACGAAGCCACCATAATTCGTACAGAACGTCCGGGTCTGGTCGTCATACTTATTAGTGCGCACAAAAAAGGTCGGATCGTAGATCACGGAACAGAGGTCCTGCATGATTTCATTATGGACCTCGACCCGGACACCCACTTCAATACCACGCTGAGAAACTTCGATCCCGTGGCGCTGTACGACCTGGCCGACCCATTCCGCACCCACGCGGCCCGGAGCCAAAATGACATTCTTGGCTTTGTACTCACCCCGGTTGGTGACCACGCCGGTAACGCGGCCCTTATCCACTGTGATGTCCTTGACATTCTCGGACGTGTGGAAAGTGACGCCTTTATCCTGAATATAATCTGCCATCCCCGCGATATGTCCTGGCAAATTGTCGCTACCCAGATGCTTCTGCTTGATGACCAGCAGATCGATACCGTCCTTGCGGGCGGCCTTGCGGATTTCCTTGGCTTTCTCCATATCAGTGGGAAAGACCTTTCCGTCCATGCCGAAACGATTGAATATTTCTTCGGTCTCTTCAATCAGGGCATGCGCTTCGGTAATACCCACGAACTGCGTCAGGTCAGTCTTGCCGAGCTTGTGGATGAAATTCAATTTACCGTCGGAGAACAATCCGGCCCCGCCCACACCGCACAGGATGTTACAGGGACGGCACTTAATACATTCCTGATCACCAGACAAAGGACAATCCCGCTTCAGTGAAAGCTTGCCCTTGTCTATGAGAAGCACGTCCAAATCGGAATGTTCTGCCAGGTAGTACGAAGCAAACAAACCGGCTGGGCCTCCCCCAACGATGATAACATCAAAATCAGTCTTCTTTGTCTTGGTCATTATACCCTCTCTGTATCTCGCAAGTATGGCCCGCACTGGGCAACTCCGCAAAATGGAGTGCGCGCAGACGGGCCATGATCGACCGTATGACAGTATTCTGGAAAGTGTCAACCCTTCAAGGAAAGTCGCCCGCAATCTTACCGGGAGTCACTTTCAGCAGGGCCAGAGAACCTCTTGGGAAGTGTGCAAATGCCCGCTGAGGAAAGTCGGAGAGGAATCAGGCGATCATGTTAAGAAGATGGCCGGTCATTTCTTCGGAAGCGCGAACGACAGCAGTATTAGCGGAAAAAGCATGAGACGTCTTGATCATGTCCACCATCTCGGTACCGATGTCCGTATTAGACATTTCGATACCTTCGATCATGGGCCCGGCGTTGGTAGATTGCTGAATAGCCGCAACCTGCACGCCCTGCCCTTCCGGGCCGGTTTCGAGCGCGACCGAACTGGCTTTAAAGCCTTCGGTACTCACATTGGCGATATTATTGGCCGAGACTTCCTGAACTGTTCCCAGGGCGGACAAGGCTGAGATACTGGCATCAGACATAAATAAAGACTCCCTCGCAGTCAGGGGAAGCAGCTTATTCTGAATATATGCCCTTTTACGAAACTCTGCAAATCCGGCTAATACGTCATGGTTCCGGGCCAGGCCAGGATAAAGCCGCCGTCACCGCCGAACAGCTTCAACGTCAGCGCCTTCAATTCCTTACTCAGATCCTTTTGTCCTGCAACGATGAAGGTAACGTTCTGCTGATGATCCACGGTAGCACCTTTAAGCAGTCCGCCGCTTGATGAACCGAGCCTGGTAAAACCTCCGGCCATTTCAATAACCGCCTTTTCAAAGGCACCCACGGCATTCACAGAACTGGAACCGTCCGGCAGGGTCGCAGACACGACGACCATGTGCACATACGTCGGCGCAGGTTCCGAGGCAGACACAGTGGCAACAAAAAACAAACTCAGAATCATGACCAGCAGAATCGGGGAAAAGCGTTGCATCAATCACTCCTCATCAATCGTATTTATTCAGCATCCTGACTTTCCATCACGGCAAATGCCGAATGATTGTGGATGGATTCAAAGCTTTCCACCTCAACCTTGTACCAGTCAACCTGAGGGTGATCGGCAAGCCCCTTGCCCACCGCACGAACCACGTCCTCCACAAATGTCGGGTTGGCAAACGAAGATTCAGTCACATATTTTTCATCCTCGCGCTTAAGCAGCGAGTATACAGGGCTCGACCCGGAGGATTCACCAATCTCAATAAGATCTTCCAGCCACAGAAAACCGTGGAAACGGGTACGAATCCGAATCTCTGCACGTTGGGAGTGTGCACCCTGATCGGAAATAGCCAGTGAGCACGGACAGACAGTCATCACCGGCACGTCCGCGCCCAGCGTAAAGCGCAGTTTGCCATCCTTGAGATACCCGTCCACCCGACAGGAATAATCCATCAGACAGGATGATTCGCTCTTGGGTGATTTACGACGCAAAAAATACGGGAACACGAACCGCACATGCGCACTCCGGGCCTGGAGTCGAACCACTATATCGTCGAGCAATGTCCGAAACGAGGTATAATCCAAATCGCCGGACCAGTGCTCCAACGCTTCAACAAACCGGCTCATGTGCGTCCCTTTGAACTCGGCAGGCAGGTCCACGGATAATGAAACCTGAGCCACAGTATGCTGTATGCCTGATTCACGATCCCGGACAATGATAGGCAGCTTGAGCCCTTTTACACCCACACGGTCGATGGGCATGGCTATTTTTGCCTGTTGCTTCTGAACGTCTTCCATATAAAAGATGCCTCCAGCCCCTCATCCCATCTCCTTTCCTAAACATTTACTGTTCTTGGCGAGGATGGAGATAAATGAACGGTTGTATCCCACTCTTTTTGTGAGAGAGGAAAATATTTTTAAATCAAGTCCTTACCAGTGGTTGTCAGCGCGAGGTTTCCGTGCTTGACACCCTTGGTGGAAATCAGTTTCTGGCCCAGAGCCTTGATGGTATCGGCATCGCCCTTGAGAATGATGACTTCAAGGCAATTATGATGATCCAGATGCACATGCAGAGATGACTGGATGACATCATGATGATCGTGCTGAATCTCGGTGAGCCTCTGGGACAGCCCGGATTTATGATGATCGTAGACCAGAGTCAATGTCCCGGCCAGATCGCCCTCAGCCTGCTCCCACTCCCGCTGCACCAGCGTATTGCGGATAAGATCGCGAATGGCCTCGGACCGCGTCTGATAACTCCGCTCTTCACAATGGCTGTCAAACTTGTCCAGCAGTTCCGAGTCAAGTGAAACACCGAATCGTATTGTCTTGCCCATAATGTCCTCCGATCAGGGGATCGTAATTTCCCACAGATTAACTGTCGGGTTTTGGCCGCACAGGGCCACCTTTTCCACTGTCAACTTTTCCGGCACAAACCCCCGCTCTCGCAGTTCGTCCCAGACAGGTCGGGACACGGTACGCACCGGTTCGCCGATCCAGATTTTGCCGCCGGGCTTGAGCGCATGGCGGAACAGGTGGATCAGTGGTTCGAAAAATCGTTTTTCATACAGTATGTCTCCGCCCCAAATAAAATCGAAAGCGTGCGGCTTAACAGCCGGCTGCCGCCAGTCCATGACCATCCAGAGAGGTTGGGGAACGTTGTTCAGGTCAGTGTTATGGTGGGCGAAACGGACAGCAGGCCACTCGTAGTCGAAAGCGATCACCTTGGCGCCAACAGAGCTGGCGATCATGCCGGTCAGCCCAAGCCCACAGCCAAGATCGAGACACACCTTGTCGCATAACAGTTCTGCGTTGCGCAGAATATGCCGTCCGAGCAACACACTGGCAGGCCAGACTTCGGCCCAGTATGGTACGCGCTCATCATCACCGAGATCAGCGTCATCCATTTGATCCCACAGGGCTTCAAGGTCAGCAGCCCTGTCGAGAAACCATATTCGCCCTTCCACATCCACAGTAACGCGGGAGCCGGGGTCTGGAGCGTCGAACCGTTCATTCAACGAAATATTATTTTTTTCTGTCGTCATTTGCGGGGACTAAGTTACAACCGCACAGTGACATCGTCAATAAAATTCGTAGCACTATTCACACCTCTTTACACAAAGAGATGATATACTTTGCCACAAAATCACGTTTTTAAACGCATGCAAAGTGCGTATGAAGTCATTACAAAGTAATCAGAAAGTCCCCGCATGAAGTATAAAAATGAATAGTCCCAATGTCTTGGTAGTGTGATATAGATAAGACAATACGACGTCATTTCTGGCTCTGATCACAAAAAAGCGGCAAATTATGGAGCAATAGATGGAGCGCATCACACTCCATGAAAAGATAATAATGATTGCCTCCGTTGTCTGAAATGTCTTGCCTCCCCTGACATAATCCTTTGCTTACAACCTGACGACGTTGAAAGAAACTTGAGACGATGCCGTGGCTGATGTCATCCTGCTCACCTCACCCACATATTTTTGGTTTTATCGCACGAAGCAAAGCGTGTATTGACCGCAACAACGCCTTTAACACTTTGTTTCTGCCCGGGTCATACATCGTCATTAAAAGATAAAAAATCAGCCTTCTGATTACCGGCATAGGCTCTTTTAAAAATAATGATGAAAGAATCTTTACTGTCTTTACCAGATTTACCGATTCTCTTTTAGCCCGAACAACAAACGCTCATATACATGGGATAAGGTTTCATTCATACTGAATTACCTGACAAAATGCCTGAAGATATACACGACATTGCACACTCGATCATTCGTTCAACTGAACAAAATCCACCCAAAAACGTCAGCTTTTTGGCGATTTGATACTCAGGCATGATGAGAAATATTAATAATGGCAAAAGCGTCATTTTTTTTACAATTTCCAAAGCACGAAACCCATGGTAAAGACACCCATCTAAAACTGTTGTAACGCCACTTTTCCAGAAAGGAGCACGATATGATTCCCAAAGATCTTTTGTACGCCAAATCCCATGAATGGGTTATGGTGGAAGGCGAAATCGCTACCGTCGGCATCACGCACTTTGCCCAGGAACAACTGGGCGACCTGACTTTTGTTGAACTGCCCGAAGTGGGCGACACCTTTGAGGCCGGTTCCGAAATGGGTTCTGTTGAATCCGTCAAGGCCGCAAGTGAAATCTATGCCCCGGTGACCGGAGAGGTTGTCGAGGTCAATGAAGCACTCGAAGACGCCCCGGAAAAGGTCAACGAAGAGCCGTACGGTGATGGCTGGCTGCTCAAATTCAAAATAAAGGGCGACCCTGAAGGGTTGCTGGACGCCGAAGCTTACACTGAGGTCGTCGAATCCGAAGCCCACTAACGGGAACTTTCAAGGCCGGGGCACACGCCTCGGCCTTCTTCTTTATCACCATTTATTACACCAGTAGGTAATATTATGCCGTATGTTCCTCATACTGAAGACGAAGTCCGGGAGATGCTCGCCACCATCGGCGTCGATTCCGTGGATGATCTCTTTGCCGAAATAACGGAAGACATGCGCCCCAAGAGCTTTGATCTGCCCGAGGGGTTGAGCGAGATGGAGGTTCTCTCCAAGCTTGAAGCCATGGCCGCCAAGAACGCCACGGACCGGGTAAGTTTTCTGGGTGCCGGTTTCTATGACCACTACATCCCTGCGGCAGTTGATGCTCTCACCATGCGCGGCGAATTTTACACCGCCTACACCCCCTACCAGCCCGAGGCTTCACAAGGGACGCTCCAGGCGATCTTCGAATACCAGACCGCAGTGACCCGTCTGCTCGGCATGGAATGCGCCAACGCATCCGTATACGATGGGGGTACCGCGCTGTATGAAGCCCTTATGATGGCCGTGCGCAAGACCAAACGTCGCAAAATCGTGGTATCCGAAGCGTTGAACCCCATCTATCGGGTCATGCTCGGCTCCTACACTTCCAACCTTGATGTCGAGTTCGTCACCGTCCCGCACAAAAACGGCATGACCAACATCGAAGGATTGAAGCAGGCCATTGATGACGACACTGCGGCCCTGCTGGTACAGAATCCGAACTTCTTCGGCTCCATCAACGATTTCACGGAACTGTTTGCTACGGCCAAGGCCCGAAAAGCCGTATCCATCATTTCTTCTTACCCAATCCTCCAGACCCTGCTGAAAACACCCGGTGACATGGGTGCCGATATTGCCGTTGCCGAAGGTCAGTCCCTCGGTCTGCCGCTCTCTTTCGGCGGTCCGTACCTCGGTATCATGACCTGCACCAAGAATATGGTTCGCCAGATGCCCGGTCGCATGGTCGGCCGAACCAAGGACTCCGAAGGACGTACCGGATATGTACTGACCCTCCAGGCTCGCGAACAGCATATTCGCCGCCAGAAGGCCACGTCGAACATCTGTTCCAACCAGTCCCTGTGTGCACTGCGCGCACTGGTCCACATGTGCGCTCTGGGTGAACTGGGCATGAAACGTGCGGCACGGGTCTCCATCGAACGCGCCCACATCTGCGCTGAGCGCCTGACCGCCATTGACGGCGTAGAAATGATGACACAAGGGCCGTTCGGTAACGAATTCGCCATCACCCTGCCCACAAACGCCTTTGATGCCATCGCCAAACTGACGGCACGAGGCTATGTCCCCGGGTTCCCGCTGGGCCGCTACTATGACGGTCTGGAAAACGGACTGCTTGTGGCCTGCACCGAAAAAACCAGTGAAGAACAGATTGGCATCTTTGCCGAAATGCTCAAGGGAGCACTCAAATGAAGACCATATTCGAAAAATCCGTAGCCGGACGCGAAGGATGCTGGCCCTGCGAAGGCATTGCCGAGGAAGCATACATCCCCTCCGAACTGCTGCGCAGCGGCGACATCGGTCTGCCTTCTGCCAGTGAACTGGACGTGGTCCGCCACTTCACCAAACTTTCGCAGCGCAACTACGGCGTGGACGGCAACTTCTATCCGCTGGGTTCGTGCACAATGAAGTACAACCCCAAGTTCACGGAAGTCGTGGCTTCCATGCCCGGTTTCACCCGTCTGCATCCGGTCCTGCCCCAGTTGCAGGGCGCGGGCGGACTGTGTCAGGGCGCGCTTGAAGTCATGTACGAAACCGAGAATCTCCTGGCTGAAATCACCGGCATGGCCGCCTACACCATGCACCCCATGGCCGGTGCCCACGGCGAACTGACCGGGGTCATGCTCATGGCCGCCTACCACAAGGACAAGGGCAACAAGAAAACCAAGATCATCATCCCGGACTCCGCCCATGGTACCAATCCGGCTTCCGCAGCAATCGCCGGATACGAAATCGTGTCCATCGAGTCAAAAGACGGTATTGTTGACCCCGAAGCACTGGCTGCCGTGCTCGACGATGAAGTCGCAGGCATGATGATGACATGCCCCAACACACTGGGGCTGTTCGAGAAGCATCTGCCCAAGATCGTCAAGATGCTCAGAAAAGTGGACGCCCTCCTCTATTATGATGGAGCGAACCTCAATGCCATCATGGGCAAAATGCGTGTGGGTGACGTCGGTTTCGACATCGTTCATTGGAACCTGCACAAGACCATGGCAACTCCGCACGGCGGCGGCGGTCCCGGTTCCGGTCCTGTCGGTGTTTCCGAACGGCTGGTTCCCTTTCTGCCTATCTCCCGCGTGGCAAAGCAGGAAGACGGTCAGTTCTTCCTCGACTACAATTATCCGAAATCCATCGGTTACGTAGCCCCGTTCTACGGCAACTTCGGCGTGTACCTGAAAGCGTACGCCTATATCCTGCGCCTGGGTGGTGTCGGTCTGACCCGCGCCTCCGAAAACGCAGTCCTGGCAGCCAACTACATGCGCAAACGTCTGGCCGATCACTTTGAAGTACCCTACAACCGCATCTGCATGCATGAGTTCGTCGCCAGCGCAGCCCAACAGGCCAAAAAAGGCGTCCGCGCTTTGGACTTCGCCAAGGGGCTGTTGGACAAGGGGCACCACGCACCGACCATTTACTTCCCGCTCATCGTGCCGGAAGCGATCATGATTGAACCGACCGAAACCGAGAACAAGGCAACACTTGACGGATTCATCGACGATCTCATTGAACTGGCCGGACTGGTAGACACCAACCCCGAGGCACTGACCTCGGCGCCGGTGACCCTGCCCGTAACCCGTCTGGATGAAACCACGGCCGCACGAGCCATGGAGCTGACTGATGATTTATGATCTCGTGGTAATAGGTTCCGGCCCCGGCGGATTTGACTGTGCAGTCGAGGCCGCCGGTTTCGGCCTTTCGGTCGCGCTGGTGGAAAAAGGGTTCCTTGGCGGCACCTGCCTGAACCGTGGGTGCATTCCTACCAAACTCTGGCTTGGAGCAACGTCTGCCATTGAAGAATTGCACAATCAGGCCAAGATGAAAGTTGCATCCGGCGAAGTCATTGTCGACTTCGCCGCGCTGCAGGGACGGGTACAAAAGCACCTGACCGGCACACGCAAGGCCATGGCCATGCAGCTCAAAAAGCTCGGCATCGACCTTTTCGAAGGACAAGGCTCGCTCTCCGGCGAAGGGGTCATCACTGTCGCCACCGCCGAAGGTGAGCAGAAAGTTGAATACAAAAAACTGGTTGTCGCCACTGGTTCCAAGCCCATTTTCTTCCCGGGCCTTGAGCCGGACAACGACTGTGTACTCGACTCCGACATGTTCCTTGCAATGGAGACCATGCCGAAATCGCTCATTGTGGTAGGTGCAGGTTTCATCGGTCTGGAAATGGCTCAGGTGGCTCACAGATTCGGCGCAAAGATCACTGTGGTCGATGCCATGGATCGCGTGGCTCCGCTTGAAGACCCCGAAGTATCCAAAGCCCTGCTTTCCACCTTCAAACGATGGAAATGGGACGTCCTGCTGCAAAAGCGTGTCTCCGGAGTCCGCACGGTGGACGGCAAAGCCTTGCTGACTCTGGATTCGAGCGAGCAGATCACGGCCGACAAGGCTCTAGTCGCTGTCGGACGCGGTCCTGTCACCCAAGGTATCGGCCTTGAAGAAGCAGGCGTCACGTTGCAGTTCAACCAGATTCAGGTGGACGACCACCTTCTGGCTACACCGAACATCTACGCCATCGGCGACGCCAACGGCCAGATTCAACTGGCTCATGCTGCCGCGCATCAGGCCCACTATGTGGCTTCACACGCAGCAGGCAAGATTGACGCGCCATACGCCTCCGGCAATGTGCCGAGCGTCCTCTACGGCGCCCCCGAAGCCATGCGTGTAGGTGCCATGGAACATGAGGCTTTCCTGACCGATTTTGAAACCTGTCAGACTTCGCGAGCGCAACTGGCTGCCAATCCCATGGCCCAGGCCCACGCTTCAACGCAAGGATTTATCAAGGTGATCTGGTCAGGCGGCAAAGTCGTCGGCATCACCGCTGTCGGTCACGATGTGTCCCGACTGACCACGGCAGCAACATTGATTATTCATCAAGGATGGACAGCCGAAGACGTGTACTCCATCATCTTTTCACACCCGTCTCTGGATGAAGCCCTGCTCATGGCCCTCAAGGCCGAACGAAAGGACGTACAATGATTCTGGATAGACTGGAAAATGCGGACATCTACGCAAAGGTGCATCCGGCCTTTGCAACGGCATTTGCCATACTGCGCAGAGAAGATCTGGCATCACTGCCGGAAGGACGACATGAGATTGACGGCAACGCCATTTACGCAGTGGTCGCAAAAGGCCCGGGCCGCAAGGTTGAAGAGGCTTCCATCGAAACTCACGACAAATACATCGACATCCAGTATGTGATCGACGGCGTGGACAGCATGGGATGGAAGGCACGCGTGGACCTCGGCCCGGAAACAGATCAATCTGATCCCGCCAAGGACGTAGCCTTTTACACGGACACCCCTACGGTCTGGACCGATGCCACTCCCGGCATGTTCGCCATCTACTTCCCGGAAGACGCGCATCTGCCCATGATCTCGGACGGCATGCTGCACAAGGTCATCGTCAAGGTTCGGGTCTAGCAGTCCATTTGATAATAGAAAACACACCGGGAAGCCCGTCATTACAGGACTTCCCGGTTTTTCTTTTCGATCAGCCCACCGAAGTCACCACCGTGGGATCATATTCATCGACAGCATCCAGTCGGATCGCGGCCAACCGACGTTTTTCCAGCATCTGGATAACTGACTCCGGATTTGCGCCAAGCATGAATCCCCGGATAGACAACGCATTGGAGAACCTCAAACCCACCACGAAGTACAACAGTCTGCCGAAGGCAGATGGGAATACGGCCTGCGACGATGTATTGATTTCCACACGAAGCGTTCCCAGAAAAGGCATCCGGCCTTTTTTAAAGGACAGCACCTCGCCAAACCGGACCATGGCATAGCCAAAAGGCGTATACACCGAAAAACGGTCGTCGAGTATCTTGATCATGGGCTGATTCGTCATGACGGCGACACCATTAATCATGCACACCGCGAACCCCACCATACTGAAACAATACACCGCCACATTCAGATTGGTAATGTTGATAAAATGGAACCCGGCCAAAGCCAATGCCAGGAAGAGGGCCGCACACACGATGCACCCCTGGAGACTCTGCCGATTGGAATAGATTTTGATTGGAACATACAACATAGGTGTAACCTGTTTCGTAAAAAGATTCTTCGAAACCAGGTACTCCTCCCGCGGGTCACAAAAGCGACCCAAGCCCTGAACACAGTCAAACATCAACGCCGCACCCCCTGCAGCGCCACGCAAAAAGGCGGCGCACGCAAAAAGCGAGCACGGGCAAAACGACTCTTGTTGGGGATATAAACAGACATATCTGCTCCTCCGGGGTTCCAGAAAAGCAGCCTGAGCAAGTAAGGAAAGCATAGTGGAATTCTAGCGCGAAGGCAAATCCTTAGTGAACAGCGCGACCTTCCGGTTCGACAGCAAAGAAACCGCCTTCCTGCTTTGGTTCTTCCAAAGCCATCAATGCTTCGGTGGTCAAACCTGGACCGACCCAAAGCTTGCCGGTCAGGGTGAAGCTGCGTGCCAGCCGTTTGGCATGATCGAGGGCAATGGAAACCTGCTGCAAATACAGCTCCTTCGGAAAGACGAATTCCGCATTATGCGCCCATTCGGGCCTGGGTTCGTCTGAAGGCCAGGAGATGGGATTTTTGAGCCGCCAGATAACTGTTTCCGGTGTATGGGAAACGTTCACGCCCTCGTCTATCCCCTGGCAGGCAGGATTACCGCAATCGCAGGTATAAATGAAGAATTCCCCCGACATGGTGGCAGAAGACACCAGATTCACCGGGTCGATATACACACCGACTTCATGCAGATACTGCCCGTCTACGGACAAATTGAAGTCGATATAGCCATCCTCTGGATGTTTTTCATCCAGGGATAAGGTCACTGATATCCTGATTTCATTCATACATGGTATCCTCGAAAATCATTTCGACCGGCACGATCGATGACCGGGAGTTAGCACAAACCCCTTGGCCCCTCAATGAAAACCCATTTACCGCCCTCCGGCAAGCTCCGCCTTGACGATGGCTGAATTGTAAGCCGCATTGATAGCCGATTCCGTCAGTGTTCCAACCAGTTTTTTTTCTTTGCCGGACGTCAACACTGGTACCTGAGAGACACCCCTGTCCGTGATCTTGTCCAACGCCTCCTGCAAGGTGTCATCGGTAGTGACGGTAACCAAATCCCGGGTCGCGAGATCATGGGCAATAATCAGATCAAGCAACCCTTCTTCATTCAGAACCGTACGAATATCACGAAATGAAATTATGCCGGTCAGCCGCCCCTCTCCGTCCACAACATGCAGATATGGCGCGTTTTCAGTCTTAAATGTCCAAATAATCTGAGACAACGGTGCTGATGCCGGGATGGTGACAAAGTCACGGGTCATGACTTCTTTCACCACGATATGATCGAGCAGATGTCGCTCACGTCCTGCCTCGATATCAATGCCGCGCCGAAGCAGCTTGGTAGTATAAATAGATGCGCGCTCAATGGTGGAATTCATAACCGTTGCCGTGATGCAGGTCAGCATGAGGGGCAGAATGATCGAATAGTCAGAAGTCATCTCGAAAATTATCAGAATAGCGGTGATGGGCGCATACGTCGTTCCTGCCACCACGCCCCCCATGGCGACCAGAGCATACGCACCGGGCATGGCTGTATGCGCTGGGAGCAAAGAGTGCAATACAAACCCAAATGCCCCGCCAGTCATACAGCCAAGAAAAAGCGATGGTGCAAAGATACCACCCGACCCGCCTGACCCCAGCGTGATCGATGACGCCAGTATCTTCACAAAAATCAGAACAAACAGGAGTTGGAATTCCATCTGGTTGACCAGCGCCAAATTCATGGCACCATAGCCAACGCCGAAAACCTGCGGGAATATGGCAAAAACACAGCCGAGCAACGCACCACCAATTGCCGGCTTGATCCATTCGGGAATGGCTATGGCGTCGAATCCATCCTCAAACCAATACAAAATCTTGGTAAAACACAACGCGACAAACCCAGAGAGCACACCGAGCAAGGGGTAAAACAAATATTCCCACAACGTCACAATAGAATACTCAGGAATGGCGAAATGGGGAAAATCTCCAAAATAATAGCGGGAAATAGCCGTGGCCGTGACCGAAGACAAGACCACCGGAGAGAACTGCATGACCCCGAAATCACCTATTATTATTTCGAGCGCGAACAGGACACCGGCAATAGGCGCGTTGAAAGTCGCGGCAATACCTGCCGCCGCGCCACACCCGACCATGGTTTTCATGTGCACACTGGGCGTCTTGAACAACTGCCCGATTGACGATCCAATGGACGCGCCAATCTGGACCATCGGCCCTTCACGCCCTACGGACCCACCTGAACCGATCGTCACAGCCGAAGCGAAAATTTTGGCAGCAGCAACGCGTTTTCGAATACGCCCTCCCCTGAGCGCAATAGCCTGCATGACTTCCGGTACGCCATGTCCTTTTGCTTCGGACGCAAAGTTGGTCACAAGGAGCCCGACAACCAAGCCGCCAGCGGAAGGCATGGCTATCTTCATCCACAGAGGAATGGACTTGGCAAACGTCATGAAATCGCTGGTATTTTGATAAAAAACCCATTGCATGAGTTTGAGGACGTATTTGAAAAGGACTGCGCCGTACCCGGCGAGCACGCCGATAAGTATGGCGAGAAGAAGATACCTGATATTCGGTCTTTTCAACTTCTGAAAGAGCGGTTCACCCCGTTCAGCGGACATTAAGTCTCCAGAGTTCACGTTATCATGAGGTGTTGACAAAGCATGCGCCGTATATACTTCAAGTTAATTGACTTATACCCCGACTTGCCTCCCAAGCGCAACGCATAGTCGTAAAAACTTGAGAGCAATCGAGAAAAGAGGTAATCAAGGCCTCCCCAAACAACTATATCCACTCAGGAGATGATACATGCCCAAGTTCGACATAACCCCCCTGACCCCGCAGCCGGAATTCGACATGATGTATTTCATGGAAGTAGCTGGCGAAACCCGCATTGAAGGTGATCTTCTGGAAGATTTTGAAACCTTCTGGGACAAATGGGCCACAGAGAGCCTCAAAGCGTACGAATTGACCAACACAGAAGGCGAAGGAAAATTCGTCCTCATCTTTCTCGACCAGGCAGCTGAGGAAAACATCGAGGGCATCTGGCAGGATTCTCCCACGCACGGCCTGCTTTTCCACGCACTGGCCATCACCATGGTCATGAGTTCCGCCCAGAGTTTCGTGCCGGAGCTGCAGACCGGCAAGTGTGCTCCCCTGCCACGTCCGGGTGAAGGCGTTCTGGGCGCATTCGAAGAGCTCGGCCTGACCTGGAATGAAGAAGGGTCGGTCAACCGTAAATATGCAGTTCTCACTCCCTACCCGTATGTAGGTGGCTGTGAAGTGTGCTACATGAGCAACAACTGTCCCAAAAGCACCGTCAACGGACAGTAAATCATGCAGTTCACGGTTAAAGACGTTCTCAGCATTCAGGTTGCACCAGCCCTTGGCTGTACCGAACCGGTCGCCATTGCACTGGGCGCAGCCTCGGCCATGTCCCTGCTCCCGTCCAAGAGTTTCGATTCTCTTGAAATCGCCGTGGACCCCAATGTCTATAAAAACGGTCTGGCTGTATGCATTCCCGGAGCCAACGGCCTCTCGGGTCTGGACATGGCCGCAGCCCTCGGTGCTGTCGGTGGCGATCCGGCGCTGCGCTTAGAAGTGCTTCAACCCATCAACGATGAATTCGTAAACGCTGCCAATAAAGCCATTGCCGACAATAAAGTGACCGTCACCCTGCTCAAGGAGCAGCAGGGATTGCTGATCAGAACCAAGATTACCTCCGGCGATAATGTCGCCGAGTCCGTCATTGAAGACCTCCACGACAATATCACTTCGCTGACACTTAACGGAGTTCCCACGGAAAGCCCACTCATCGAGATCAACCCCACAGGAGCACCCTCCCCTGTAGCGGCCATGGAAGAATGGCTCAAAGGATTGTCTCTCAACGATCTCATAGCCCTCACCGACCAGCTTGATGATGACGATTTCGCTTTTCTTCAGCATGGAGTGGACGTCAACATGCGACTGGCAGAGCAGGGGCTCAAATACGGGCTGGGCCTCGGTGTCGGCAAGACACTGGAACGCCTCGTTCGTCAGGGACTCATCAAAAAGGACATGATGCTGGCTGCCCGCATCCTCGCTTCAGGTGCAGCCGATGCCCGCATGTCAGGCGCGTCGCTTCCCGCCATGAGTTCCGCCGGGTCCGGCAACCACGGCCTGACAGCCATCCTGCCCATCTGGGCAGTGAAGGACTACGTGGACGACATAGAGAGCAAATCTGTATTGGAAGCCATCGCCCTTTCCCATATCGTTACGGCCTACGTCAAAGCGCACACAGGCCGGTTGTCTGCCATCTGCGGCTGTTCCGTTGCCGCAGGCGCCGGAGCGACCGCTGGCATAACATTCCTGCTCGGCGGAGATGCCAAGCACATTGCCGGAGCCATCAAGAATCTGCTTGAAGATTTAGCGGGTATCATCTGCGACGGAGCCAAAACCGGCTGTGCACTCAAGCTTGCCACGGCAGCAGGGACAGCCGTGCAAGCGGCACTGTTCTCACTCCAAGGTGTCAACGTTCACGACACGGACGGCATCATCGGTCAGTCGTCCGAGGACACCATGCGCAACATCGGAACCCTGGCTGTGGACGGCATGATTCAGACAGACAAAACCATTTTGGCTATCATGCTCGAAAAACAGTTCAGCGACGTATAACAATCTCCAACAGATTTTCTGTCAGTCGCTAGCCGCACTCCCCGACTTGAAAAACGAAACTCTCCACAACGCACGTTGTGGAGAGTTTCGTTTTTCAAGTCGGGAGAAATTTGAATTTATCTTCAATAATATGCGAGATTTTGGGGTGGAGTTTTATCGGCAAAGAATATTTCGACGCGAGGCTTATCTTCTTCACTTATTTTAAGGTCTGATACGGTCAGGATAGAGGAATAACCGCCATACGTCTTGACGGCACGGTCAATAAAGTCCGCGTCAATAAAGGCGCCTTTGATGGTCACGCTTCTGCCGCCCCAAGATACGGTCAAAGGCAGGAGCGGATCTCGTTCCGGAGCTTTGGTGATAATATTTCCAGTTTTGACGAGGGCTTCAAGAACCTGATCCGGGAACATACCGCCGAACCTGCCCAGGGTTTCAAGAAAAGCGGGCATGACTGCGAGATAGTAATGTTGGTCGATCTTGCAGGCAATGGACTTGCCAGGCATGTTCAGCATCCATGGTTCTTCAGCGAAGCCTTTACCCAATGTCAGTTGGAGCCGTTCCACGATTCCGGTATAGTCCTTCAATGCCATTGCTTACTCCCTGTGTTTACCATTCACAAAGAAAAAACGCCCCGGAAAGTCCGAGGCGTTCATAAAAGCTAGTTCAATCGTTTCTGGAATCGTTGCAGATAGCGGTCAGTCAGAATTCCGTCCACCTTGTCCATAATGGCTTCAACCTTGGCCGGGTCACCAACTTTCGATTCCAGCTTTGCCAGCCGTTCAGGAATGATGCGTTCACAGAATTCACTGCGACCATAGGTATTCAAATTAACATGAGTCTCTTCATTAACAGCGTAGCAGGTCACGACTTTTGAAGCATAAAAATTTTCATATGCCAATGCTGCGTCGCCGTTCTTTTCCGCACACTGACCCTTCAGGAAATAGGCATATGCCAAATCCATGATATCGTCTGGCTGCGCTATGGTCGAATCCAAATAAACCTCGGCTCCAGCGCAGTCTCCTTTCTTGAAAAGAGCGTACCCGGTGTCGAGATCATTCTTCTGTGCCCCACACGCGACCAGCATGCACGCCATGGTTACCATTACCAGTGCAAACATGATTTTTTTCATTTCATCTATCCTCACAAAAAAGATTTTTCTCATCGTGTCGAAATACTTAGCGCAACATCAGCTTGAAGTCCAGACACCTAGATGGAAATGACCAGGGGAACAACAACCGGATCACGTCCAAGAACTTTGCGGAAGAAACGACGCAAGGCGGAACGAATACGTTCCTTGAGCTTGGCGGTATCACCAGGAGCGATATTTTCATGCACATCGAAAATAATACATTTGGCGTCTTCAAGAAGATGCATATATTGCTGCTCGAACACAAATCCCTTGCTCATGATATCCGGCCCCATGGAAATTTCGCCGGTAGCTTCATCCACCACCATAACCACGATGACCATGCCTTCTCCAGCCAGTAGTTGGCGTTCCTTGAGCACACTCTGGCCCACGTCGCCAACCCCCTTGCCGTCCACCAGAATCTTCTCAGCAGAAATTCGAGGTTCGAACGCCATGGAACCATCTTCAAAAAATGTCACGGGCTGACCGTTCTCCACGACCATGGACTTCTCATCCTCAACGCCACACTCCGCAGCCAGGCGACGATGCTTGACCAGATGACGATACTCACCATGGACAGGAATGAAATACTCAGGCCGCACAGTCTCCAGCATGAGCGTCAACTCACCGGCATGGGCATGACCTGACGCATGGATACCATGCATCTTTTCATACAAAACTTCAGCACCCAGCCGATACAGGTTGTTGATGACCCGATTGATCGCCTTAACGTTCCCCGGAATGAATCGGGAAGAAAGAATAACCAGATCGTCCGGCTTGACTGACAACTGACGATGTTCACCCATGGCCATACGAGAAAGTGCGGCCAACGGTTCTCCCTGCGATCCCGTCACAAGCAAGACAAGCTCGGAGTCGCCATACTCATCAAGACGGTCCAGATCAATGAGTATACCTTTCGGCATCTTGAGGTAACCGAGATCTCGCGCCAGTTCGATATTTCGATGCAGAGATTTACCGGATATGGCCACTTTGCGCCCTTCGGCATCTGCTAGGTCAAAGACCTCCTGCATCCGTTGTATATGGCTGGAAAAAAGTGAGACAAGGATGCGGCCTTTGGCCTTGGAGAAAATTTCACGCAATGAAACTTTGATTTCACGCTCGGTCAGAGCAAACCCTTCGGTCTCAACGTTGGTGGAATCCGACAGCATGAGAAGGACACCGTCTTCGGAAAATTTACGAAATGCTCCCAGGTCCGTAGCATGACCACCCAGCGGATTCCGGTCTATCTTGAAATCGCCGGTATGAACCACCCGCCCGACAGGGGTTTCAATGCCTAAGCCGAACCCCTGGATGATGGAGTGACAGACAGGGATGAAATTGAAACGGAAATCACCCAGCAAAACACGATCATACGGCCTGACAGGACGCAGGTCTGCCCAACGATCCAGATCATGCTCCTTGAGCTTGTTTTCCACCAGGCCAAGAGTAAACTCGGACCCATAGACCGGCACGTCAACGTTCTGGAGCAGCCACGGCAATGCACCGATATGGTCCTCGTGACCATGGGTCAGCACGATGCCGTGCAAAATACGCTTGTTCTTGAGCACGTAATCGAAACAGGGGATAACCACATCCACGCCGAAATGGTAGTCTTCAGGAAACATGAGACCGCAATCCACCATGACCATGGACGATTGCGTTCGATACAGCATGCAATTCATGCCTATTTCGCCGAGTCCTCCGAGAGGGTACAGACTCAGTGCAGGTGTGGGTGCGTCTCCCATAATCTATCCTTGCGCCAACAGTTCCCTGTATGCCGCGCTCATCTTCTTGCGCAGATCATCCTTGAACTTCTCTCGATCCTTGAGTGTATAGTCGGACGGGTTAATGATAGGTAGAGCCTTCACCCGAACCACAGGCCGGTTATCGATAACCAGCTGTCCCTTGCCCATAATGAGCCCTGTATTGGTCATGACGATGGGCACCACCGGAAGACCGGACTTCAGGGCAATGATCATGCCGCCGACTTTGAATTCCATGAGGTCTTCAAGATTCAGGTTGCGCGTCCCTTCCGGGAATATAACCGGAGAGATTCCGCCCTTGGCAGCTTCCACAGCTTCATTCAGGGACTTCATGGCTGCACGACGGTTTTCACGATCAACACAAATATGCCCGGAATGAGCCAGAGCCTTGCCGTAAATGGGAATATCAAACAGGCTCTTTTTAGCGACAAATCGGATACGGTTGCCCTTGAGGATATCGAACAACACCGGAATGTCGAGATTCGACTGATGATTGCAAATGAAAACGTAGTGTCCAGTGGGGTCCACATCACCCATATCTGCTTCAATATTGATGCCGGACAGCTTAACTGCGGCACGCCCCCAGGCCAATCCCCAACGATCATATTCCTCGGGAGTGGACGTGACAGGATCCACCTTCATCGACTTCCAACTATAATAGACAGTTACAATCCACAGGTTGAGCACGAAAAATATACGTCGAAGCATTGCCTTTCCTTATTGTTTAACTCACAAGTGAGTAAACCAATTCGCCCCATCAAACAAGTGAAAGAAAAGGGACGGCAGGTTTCCCCGCCGTCCCCGTGTTGTCTGTTGAAAGAAAGCTATTCGCCGTCATCCGCCCTTTTATTTGCAGCGATAACCTTTTCGGTTTCCTGTGGCGGGCATTCTTCATAGGAAGCAAATTCCATGAAGAACGTACCCTGACCGCCGGTCATGGAGTTCAGATCAGGGGCATACTTGAGCATTTCAGCCATGGGGACATGCGCCTTGACCTCGGTCAGACCGGCCTGGGAATCGGACCCCAGCACCTTGCCGCGACGAGAGGACAGGTCACCGATAACGTCGCCCATGAAAGCATCCGGTACTGCCACTGCCACAAGCATGATAGGTTCAAGAAGAGCCATTTTGGCTTTTTCGCATGCTTTTTTGAAAGCGATTGATCCAGCCACCTTGAACGCCATCTCCGATGAGTCAACGTTATGATAGCTGCCGTCATACAGCGTCACCTGGAAATCGATGACCGGATAACCGGCCAGCACGCCGCGAGCGGCAACTTCCTGAACGCCCTTGTCAACAGCAGGAATAAACTGACGGGGGATGGACCCTCCGACAATCTTGTCTTCAAATTCATACCCGGCACCGGAAGGTCTGGGAGCCACATGAATCCAGCAGTCACCAAACTGTCCGCGACCGCCGGACTGCTTCTTGTGACGGCCCTGAACTTCGGTGGCACCAGTCTTGAAGGTTTCACGGTACGGAACCTTGGGTGTCTTCAGGACAATGTCGGCCTTGTAGCGACGCTTGGCTTTTTCCACCGATATTTCAATATGATTCTGTCCCATGCCGGACAACAGGATGTCACCGGACTCTTCATCACGGGCCAGCGTCAGGGTAATATCCTCTTCAAGCAGTTTTGCAACTGCGGAGTAGACCTTGTCTTCGTCCCCCTTCTCGGCCGGAGCCAGAGCAAAGGTGATCAACTGCGGAGCAATTTCCGGCTTGACCAGCTTGAACTCATCCTTCTCGACCAGCGTGTCGCCGGTATGCGTATTCTTGAGCTTTGCCAGCACAACAATGGAGCCCGGCCCCATGGGAGTTTTAACCTGAGCCTGTTCCTTGCCGTTCATGACCAGCAATTGTCCAACGCGCTCTTTTTCGCCGTTGGAAGCATTGAGCAACTGGGAATCGGACTTGAGTTCACCGGACAGGACGCGAACCACGGTAAGCTGACCGGCAAACGGGTCGGCCTGGGTTTTGAATACGAAACACGCCAGAGGCTCGTCAGGCGAACTGGCGCGTTCACCCTCTTCGCCTTCCCACACCTTATGAGTCAAAGGACCGGGCAGCAGATTCTGCACGGTATCCAGGATCATCTGCCCACCCTGGCAGTTCAGGGCTGCCGAGACGACCACAGGAACAAGCTCTCCGGCAGCGACGCCGCTCTGAAGCCCCTTGGTTATATCTTCAGGCGACAGCTCACCATCTTCAAAATATTTTTCCATGAGATCTTCATCACTCTCGGCGATGTTCTCAATCATGGTTTCACGCAACATTTCGACTTCATCAGCGATATCGCCGGGGATGTCCCCTTCTTCAACTGCGCCGTCTTCACCGAAGAAAAGGGCCTTGCCGGACATCATGTCCACCACACCCTTGAAGTCCTCTTTGGAACCGATAGGATAATACAACAGGGCTGGACGGGCGCCGAGAGCTTCGGAAATTCCGTTGAACGCCGTATCGAATTCAGCCCGGTCACGATCCATCTTGTTGATGACGATCATGGAGGGCAGCCCCAGTTTCTGTACCTGCGCCCATATCTTGCGAGTCAGGGGTTTTACGCCGTCAACGGCGTCAATAACCATAACCACTCCATCGGCTGCGGTCAGGCTGTAGGAAAGATCACCTGCAAAGTTGGAATCACCTGGAGTGTCGATAAGGAAATGATCGTTCTTTTTCCACTTGAAGCTGGCAAAGCCAGGCTGAACAGAACCACGACGCTTGATTTCCTCGGGCTCATAATCGAGAACGGTGTTTCCGTCTTCGACCTTCCCGAGGCGGGTTACAACTCCGGCATTGAAAAGCAACATCTCGGCGACGGAAGTTTTTCCGCTACCGCCATGACCGACGAGTGCATAAGTTCTTTGAGTTTTCAAGTCAGGCATACTTCACTCCACGTACTTTTTTCAGGTTATCCCTATTGTCTCGAAAGCCATTGGCTCCCGTGAGAATCACAGCACTTGGTTTTTCGCAGGTTTAGTCCTATAGGAAGACCAACGCGAGCTTGTCAAGTTAGACGCTATGAACATCAACGACATATCCATCAATCATTATTAAACATTTTTGATAGACGCTTGCAATTTCAACACAGATCAAACGCAATTGCAACCAGTTACATCATTTTAGACAGAAACTTTCAGGAGCGGGATTTGCATCTTTCCAACGAGATATTCACGGCATCGGCCGACAGTATACACGATTCGGGTCGCCATCTATTCTGGTCTGTAATACCCGATAAAGCCCTGATGGATTCAATTGATGAATTCGGCCAGTCCGCCCCGGTACTGGTCTGCGAATCCGAAACCGGCCTGACGCTCATCGCCGGGTATGCACGGCTGGCCGTTTTACGAGAACTGAAAAAACCGGTTCTGACCCGGATGGTAGAAGACGTCACCGAAATGGACAAAGGACTACTCTATCTTGCTGATAACCTGCAGCGCCCCATGGACGATGGGATGCGCCTCAAGGCACTTGAATTTTTTGCTTCGCTCATGGACGAGAAATCCCTCAAAGCGGACATCCTGCCGCGGCTGGGCGTCAAACCAAAATCCAAGGATGCCAAGCTCCTGTTCAGCTGGCTTACCATGGACACGACGTGGCGCAACCTGTTGACTCAGGGCAACATCCCACTGGCCTCTACCACACCCCTGTCACGTATGACCGAGGACGACCGTCAAGCCGTGGAACAGCTGTTCACCGGATTCTCATGGTCTCGCTCCAATGCAGTCAATGTCTTGAACTGGCTGTTCGAGACCGCCAAAATGAATGCACAGTCCGTGCAGGACGTCATGCACTCGGCAGGCATGGTTTCAATTCTTTCACAGGGACTTTCTCCCAAGGACGCCATTACGCGTCTCGCCAATGCTGCCCGGCTGGCCCGCTACCCCGAGCTGACAAAGCTCCAGGACCGCTTCTTGGCCGCAGCCGGTGAAATCACATCCGGAACACGCTGGCGCATGGTCCAGCCCAACAATTTCGAAACCGGCGGAGCAGAACTGACCGTCCAGATCAAGGACGACGAACAACTCAAAAGGGCCGCAGAGGAAATGGAGGGTCTCGCCGACGCTCCCGCATGGGAAAAACTCTGGAAACTGGGCAGTGGCAATGACTAGGCAACTCCCCATCCACCTCCGTAAAATCGGCCATGTCTTCGTGGATGAATCCATGCAGGATTCTCCCATAGCGCAACGGGTACGCGAAAAACTGACCGTGACTGATCAGGCTGATATCCCATGGACCGTTGTCCCGCCGGAACAAGACCGTGTGGAGTTTGACGAAGGAGACACACAGGCGCTGTATCTCAAAGAATATAAAGGAAAATTCCTCCGGTTCTGTCCGGGCACCCGGGCCTATCATTGCTGTGGCTATCGCATCATTCATATCGGCGAGAACTGCCCTATGGCCTGCTCCTATTGTATTTTGCAGGCATACTTTCAGGACCGCGTGCTCAAGATATGGGCCAATCAGGACGCACTCTTCACCGAACTTGGCAATGCCATCGGAGCGGACCCGAACACCCGTTACCGCGTTGGTACCGGCGAATTCACCGACTCACTGGCACTGGAACACCTAACCGGATACTCCCATAATCTCATAGAATTTCTTCAGGATTACGACAATGTGGTGCTGGAACTGAAATCCAAGGTCGTCGACCTCTCCTGGATGGACGCCACCACCCGTACGGACCGCGTACTCCCAGCATGGTCCCTGAACGCACCGTTCATCAATGAGCACGAAGAATTCGACGTCTCCACCCTGACGGAACGCCTTGAGGCCGCCCGCACCTGTGCCGAAGCCGGATTCAAAGTCTGCCTTCACTTCGACCCGATCATCCACTACCCCGGCTGGCGGGAGGGATACGCCGAAATCATCGACAGAATATTTGATTATGTACGTCCAGAGAACATAGCATACATGTCCCTCGGTTCGTTTCGCTGCATGCCGCAGCTTAATCCGATTATTGCTGATAATTTCCCCGACACCTCCTATATTTATAATGAATTTGTACCAGGTCTTGACGGCAAGGCCCGACTGCTCCGTCCCCTGCGAGTGGAACAGTTCTCCTTCATGATCGACCGGCTTCGCAAGCACGGCATGAACAAGCAGCTCTACTTCTGCATGGAATCCACCGAAGTCTGGAACGAAGTATTCGGATTCGCACCCAAGGATTTCGGGGGACTGGGGAACCACTTGATGGCGCAGGCTTTTGGGGAATGATGCTTACACAACTCGATAGAGTCATGCACTTTCCCCTTGCCAACCATAGTATATTGGGCTAAGTACCCCCGACTTCAAATTCACACATCCTGCCCATAACTCCGGGTGGTCCGTGATGTCACGGACTCCTTAATGGACTGCAGGATGGACGAAAAACCCAGGAGATTATCATGGCTTACGTAACTATGAAGCAGATGCTGGAGACCGGCGTCCACTTCGGCCACCAGACCCGCCGTTGGAACCCCAAAATGCGCCCGTACATCTTCGGCGCCCGTAACGGCATCCACATCATGGACCTGCAGCAGACCGTCAAAATGTTTGCTACCGCCCATGATTTCATCGTCGACACCGTTGCCAAAGGCGGCAAAGTGCTGTTCATCGGCACCAAGCGTCAGGCTCAGGAATCCGTCAAGGCGGAAGCAGAACGTGCCGGCATGTATTTCGTCACTCATCGTTGGATGGGCGGCACCCTGACCAACTTCCAGACCATCAAGCGTTCCATCGACCGCCTCAAGAACCTCGAACAAATGTTCGAAGACGGCTCCATCTCCCGCTACACCAAGAAAGAAGCTGTGGGCATGAACCGTGAGGTCAAGAAACTGAACCTGGCTCTGGGCGGTATCAAGGATCTGAACGAAGCACCCCGTGCTGCTTTCGTAATCGATCCCAAGCGCGAACAGATCGCCATTCAGGAATGCCGCAAGCTCGGTATCCCGGTTGTCGCTGTTGTCGACTCCAACTGCGATCCCGACATGGTTGATTACATCATCCCCGGCAACGACGACGCTATCCGCGCCATCAAGCTGTTTGCCACTCACATGGCTGATGCCTGTCTCGAAGGCGCCGCCATGCAGAAGGATTACACAGCTAAAGCTGAAGCAGAGGCCAAGGCCGCCAAAGTTGCCGAGGCTCCCAAGGAAGAAGTAAAACCCGAAGAGAAGGCTCAGGCTCCTGCCGAAGCCCCCGCTGAGGAGAATAAATAATGTCGATCACTGCTGCACAAGTTAAGGACCTGCGCGAAAAGACCGGCGCAGGCATGATGGATTGCAAAAAAGCCCTGGTTGAATCCGGTGGCGACGAAGAAAAAGCAGTCATGTACCTTCGTGAGAAGGGCCTGTCCAAAGCCGCAAAGAAGGCCGGACGCGCCACCTCCGAAGGTCTGATCACCCCATATCTCTCTGAAGACGGCAAGACCGCTGTCATCTCCGAGCTGCTCTGCGAAACCGACTTCGTTGCCAAAGGCGACGACTTCACCGCTTTCGCACAGGCTCTGTCCGAGAAGATCGCCGGCCTGGACGTCACCACAGGCTCTGCAGACGACCTGCCTGCCGACGTCGCCGACGTCACCGACCTCATCGCCAAACTCGGTGAAAACATGGGTGTCGGCCGTTTTGCCAAGATCACTACTGAAGGCGTGCTCGGAATCTACCTGCACTCCAACAACAAGCTTGCCGCCATCGTCGAGCTGACAGGCACCGACGACACTGACATGGCCAAAGACATTGCCATGCACGTTGCTGCCATGAATCCTGCCTGCATGACCTCTGATGAGCTGCCCCAGGATGTCCTGGAAAAGGAAAAAGCTCTGTACATGAAGCAGGCAATGGACGAAGGCAAGCCTGAGAACATCGCCGAAAAGATCGTTTCCGGTCGTCTGAACAAGTTCTACAAGGAAGTCTGTCTCGTTGAGCAGGCTTTCATCAAAGACGACAAGCAGACCATCAAGCAGATCCTTGGTGGCGCAGCTGTCGCCAGCTTCCAGCGACTCGCCCTTGGAGAAAAGGCTGAGTAGTTGTTGCTCTAAAAAAATGGAAACGGGCCGCATGGCCCGTTTTTTTTGTCTGAAAAACATGCTATCGCCTTTGGGCGAGATCTTTTTTACGAACGTTCCATACACGAAGAGGTAACAATGGAAACAGCGCGGTACTCGCGAATTCTCCTGAAACTCAGTGGAGAAGCCCTGGCTGGAGATCAACACTTCGGCATTCAACCTGAAGCCATTGGTCAGTTTGCCAAGGAAATTGCCGAAGTGGCAGCTACCGGTCTCCAGATTGCACTCGTCATCGGTGGCGGCAATATTTTTCGTGGCATGGCAGCCAGTGCCAAAGGCATGGACCGCGCCCAAGGTGACTACATGGGCATGCTCGCTACGATCATGAACGCCCTGGCCGTACAGGACGCCCTGGAAAAAAATGGTTGCGACACCCGTGTCATGACCGCCCTTTCCATGGCAGATGTAGCCGAACCGTATATTCGTAGACGCGCACTCCGACACATGGATAAAGGCCGCGTGGTCATCTGTGCAGCCGGAACCGGCAACCCGTATTTCACCACCGATTCCGCCGCAGCTTTGCGCGCACTGGAACTCAAGTGCGACGCCATTTTCAAGGCGACCAAAGTGGACGGCGTGTATGACAAGGACCCCGCCAAATTCGACGACGCGGTCAAGTATGAAACGGTCTCGTATATGGAAACTTTGGAAAAGCGGCTCGGTGTCATGGACTCCACCGCCATTTCCATGGCACGCGACAACAACCTGCCGATTATCGTCTTCAATCTGCACACCGAAGGCAATATCCGCAGGGCCGCCAACGGCGAAAACATAGGAACGACTGTCCAAGGAGATTAAGATGCAATCCGTACTTGATGATGGGAAAAAAAGGATGGCCGGAGCCATAACTTCCCTTGAAAAAGACTTCAGTAAACTTCGCACAGGTCGCGCCACCACAGCTCTGGTAGACGGAATTGTTGTGGATTACTATGGCACACCCACGCCTCTGAATCAGCTTTCCTCGGTGTCTGTACCCGATTCCAAGACCATCACCATCCAACCCTGGGACAAGGGTGCATTCGGTGCGGTTGAAAAAGCCATACAGACTTCCGATCTCGGGTTCAACCCGGTCAATGATGGAAAGATCATCCGTATTGTTATTCCGCCCTTGACCGAAGAACGCCGCAAGGAACTGGTCAAGATCGCAAAAAAATACACCGAAGATGCCAAAATCGCCATCCGTAACGTGCGTCGTGACATGAACGACATACTCAAGAAGATGGAGAAGGACAAAGACATCAGCGAAGATGAGAAGAAAAACGGCGAGACCAATGTTCAGAAAATGACCGATGATTTCGTCAAGCAGACCGATGACGTCCTGGCTGGCAAAGAAAAGGAAATCCTCGAGATTTAGTAGGATCTTCAGTTGAACAGCACACATATCCCCGCCCATATAGCCATCATCATGGATGGCAACGGCAGGTGGGCCAAACAGCGCGGGCTGAAACGGACCGAAGGCCATAAGGCCGGGACCGAGACCGCCCGCGCTGTGGTCACGCACTGTCGGAAACTCGGCGTAAAACACCTCACACTTTACACCTTTTCCAAGGAAAATTGGTCACGTCCCAAGGATGAGGTTAAAACCCTGTTCGAGCTCCTCACTTCCTTTTTGACGAAAGAAGAAAAGAGTCTCAAAGAACAGGGTATTCGTCTCAAGGTGTTAGGGGAACTCGATGACATGCCACTGACCGTTCGTCAGGTTCTCAAACACACCATGCGGAAAACCAAAGACTGCACCGCCATGACCCTGAATCTTGCCCTGAATTATTCGGGAAGAGAAGACATCCTGCGTGCAGCAAGGGCTTTGGCAACCAAGGGATTATCTCCCGAAGCGATAACCGAAGAAGCATTTGCCAATGAGCTGTGGACCGCGGGCCAACCCGACCCGGACCTGATAATCAGAACCAGCGGTGAACTGCGACTATCCAATTATCTTCTGTTTCAGAGTGCTTATTCCGAACTCTACTTTACGGACGTCTACTGGCCGAATTTCACATCCGAAGAACTGGACAAGGCCATCACAGAACTGAATACTCGGCAACGTCGCTTCGGCAAGACGTCAGATCAACTCGCAGGGCAGTAAAGCGACTGGATATCTCACCGATTGCTTTACTTGACTTATTGCCCCCGTCTTTCAAATAGCGTAGACAAACAGAACTCGCATTAAGTGCGGCAACACATGTAACCATTGAAATCATCTATGGATATCTCCCCACACAAACAACGAATTGCCACCAGCATCGGGCTGGCCGTCCTTCCAGCTCTTGCCCTCATCTTTCAGGGCTGGGTTCTGTTCACGGTACTCGCCATTTTCTGCATCCTGACCCTGTGGGAGTTCTACTCCATGTTTCGCCCTGTGCAGTCCATGACAGCGTTCAAATCACTTGGTGCTGTCTTCACTTTTCTGCTGCTGGGCGCATTCTCCACCGGGAAGACGCACTATCCGGCAGCGGTTTTGCTCATTGCATTCTGGGCCTCCGGATTCGTATTTCTTCTGCGATACAATAAGGATATCACGGCTTCATACCGCCATGCCGCTATTTTTCTGGCCGGTTTATTATACATCCCGCTGAACTTTCACTTTGTCCTGATCATGCAGCCACTTGAAATACTTCTAGTGCTCGGAGCCGCCGTCATATCCGATACTGCGGCTTTCTATGCCGGGACTCTCTGGGGCAAGAAAAAAATATGGCCACGCGTCAGCCCTAAAAAGTCCTGGGTAGGCTCGATTGCCGGCCTTACGGCTTGCACAGTGGCCATCACAATCTATGGCATAACATTCGGCAACGCCCTCTGGTGGCAGTGGATACTTCTCGGCATAGCGTTAAATATCGCGGCCCAATTCGGTGATTTTTTCGAATCAGCCCTGAAGCGTACCCTGGATATCAAGGACTCCGGTTCCATCCTTCCCGGACACGGTGGACTGCTCGACCGAGTGGACAGCCTTTTGCTGGCTATCCCCACGTACGGCTTGATCGCCATGATACACCCTTTCTTTAAATAAGGGTTGAACAGGGAATTTCGTGAAATCCTATATTTCTCCCTGGCCCGAAACGGCTACCCTACCGGGATTTCCTCGGTCCATAAGTATCCTCGGCGCGACCGGATCTGTTGGCGATTCGGCCCTCAAAGTCATCCGAAAACACCCGGATTTGTTCACTGTCACAGCATTGGCCGGAGGATGTAACGGGACAAAGCTTGCCCAGCTCTGCTCTGAATTCCGTCCCAAATATGTGGCTGTTCTCACAGAAAAAGCACTCAAAGACTTCAAGGCCAACCTGCCCGGTAATTACGCACCGGAAATACGTGTTGGTCCCAAAGCCTATGTAGAACTCGCCCGTCTTGATGACATTGATCTGGTTCTGTCAAGCATCGTTGGTGCAGCCGGTTTCGAACCGACACTGGCAGCCGCCAAGGCTGGAAAGATGATCGGCCTAGCCAACAAGGAGTCTCTTGTTCTCGGCGGGCACCTCATCCGTAAAGCATGCCATTCAGCCGGAGCCACTATCCTGCCTGTGGACTCAGAACACAACGCACTCTTCCAGGGATTGACTGGACATATCAATAACAACGAGCTGGAACTCAAACGGCTTATCCTGACAGCATCAGGCGGACCCTTTCGAGGCAAAGCAACCACTTTTCTTGAAACCGTTACCCGTGACCAGGCCCTGAATCATCCAAACTGGGACATGGGCGCAAAAATATCCATTGACTCCGCCACACTCATGAACAAGGGACTGGAGTTAATCGAGGCATGTCACCTCTACGGCGTACAGCCAGCCAACGTGGATGTGGTCGTACATCCTCAGTCCATTATCCATTCTCTGGTGGAATATGTGGACGGCTCGCAACTTGCGCACCTCGGGATACCTGACATGCAGGTGCCTATCGCTCACTGCCTCTGTTTCCCGAATCGTGTCACCGTCGATGTGCCACAGCTCAACCTTGCACAGGTAGGCAGCCTGACATTTGAAGAACCGGATCTCAACGCCTTTCCCTGTTTGCGACTTGCTCGTGAAGCGTACGATGCAGGTCCCAGCCATCCCATCGTACTCAACGCGGTCAACGAAGTAGCTGTCGCCGCGTTCCTTGATGAAAAGATCAGGTTCCTTGACATCCCGGCCATGATCGAATCAGCTTTGGGCAGACACAAGACGGTAGACGTTTCCACATGCGATGCCATCCTCGCTCTGGACCACGTTGTCCGCAAGGAAGCGCAATCCTGCCTCTAGCCAAATTTCCAAGAATGCTTATATAGATCCGAGTCGCAACCAAAACATGCGGCCTATGAGGAAAACATGATTACAAGCGTTATCGCTATCGTACTGGTTCTCGGTGGACTGATTTTCTTTCACGAACTGGGGCACTTCGCAGTCGCCCGAATGTTCGGCATGGGCGTCAAAGCCTTTTCCCTTGGCTTCGGGCCAAAACTGGCGGGATTCACCTCAGGAAAAACCGACTACAAACTCGCGGCCATTCCCTTGGGCGGCTATGTTGCTTTGGCCGGAGAACAGGGTGAGGAAGAGACCGAATTCACGGACGAAGAACTCTTTTCAAAACGCCCCGCGTGGCAACGACTCTGCGTGGTCGCGGCCGGCCCGTTCTTCAACTTCCTGCTTGCTTTCATCATTTACTGGTTCCTCGCAATGGCTCAGGGACAGGCCGTCATCCTGCCTCTGGTTGGAGGCGTACTGCCTGACAGTCCTGCTGCAATGGCCGGGTTCCAGACAGATGATCTGGTCACCAGCATCGACGCAGAATCCATCCAGTCCTGGTCCCAGATGGTGGATGCCATCAGAGCGGCCGAAGGCAAAAGCCTGAGCGTGGGCGTGGACCGGAACGGTGAACACCTGACGCTGCATGTCACACCTACAATCCAGACACACAAGAATCTTTTCGGTGAATCTGTCACCGTACCCATGGTCGGCATCAATCAAAGTGGACAGGTTCGATTCGAGCCAGTGGAAGGCCTCGGCCTTCAGACAGCTCTCGTCCACACCTGGACCATGTCTCAAGTCGTCGTCAAAGGCTTTGTCTCCATCATTGAGCGACTCATCCCGGTTGAAATGGTGGGTGGACCGATCATGCTCGCCCAGATGGTCAGTCAAAGCGCCCAGAGCGGTGTCTATGATCTGCTCGGCATGATGGCTGTCATCTCCATCAACCTCGCCATTATTAACCTTTTGCCTATCCCGGTACTGGACGGTGGTCACATTCTGTTCTTCTCTCTGGAGATGGTTTTCAGACGTCCACTCAATGAAAAATGGAAAGCCATGTCCATGCGGTTGGGCCTGCTCGTCCTCCTGCTTCTCATGAGCATGGCCATTTTCAATGATGTGCGCAGACTGCTTTCATAGAACGGAGACGACGTATGGCTTCACCGAAAAGAATTGAACCCCATGACCTGCTTCTCGTCATGGGGGGGACCGAAGAGCGGCTGCAACTGGTGCTGGGACAACCCGGACCAGACGGTTGCAAACTGCTGACTTCCCGCCAATGGAACGTTCCAGGACAATCCATCAGGTTCCTCATCCCCGGGCTTGAGCAGACTCTGAACAGTTTTGGCTTGGGAGTCGACGTCATAGCCAAAATCGCCTGCGTACGCGGTCCCGGCAGCTTTACCGGACTCAGACTCATTCTGGCTGCGGCTGAGGGACTGGCAGCCGGGCAGGAGCTTCCTTTGGCCGGTCTGGACTACCTGCCTCTTCTGGCATCCGGTCCAGCATCTCTTATCAACGGAACGCTGCATGTACTGACCTACGCACGGCGCGGACTGGTGTATCTGCAATCCTTTGATGCCCCGAACCTGACAGCACACGCCCCGCTGGAATCACTTTCCCTGAAAGACGCAGCATTACGCATGGCCAGTTTCGGAGATCAGGCCTACCTCATGGGAAGCGGCCTGCGCAAAAATCCCGATTTTTTCAACGAGCTTCTCGTTACAAATCCGGGATATGTCCTGCTCGACAAACAATGGGATAACCCGTCACCGGACACTCTGCTTGCCGCTGCATACGCGGCAGAGTTCACTCATGACTCCATCGAGCCTGTCTATGTCCGTCCCACGGACGCCGAAGACAATCTTGACACCATCGCAGTCAAGCAGGGGCTTGACCCGGCTGAAGCCAAAAAACGACTGCACAAACTGCGCAGACAATAACACCCCGCTCCCCCTGAACACACCACGACAACGAAACACATCGTTCTCTCCCAACACTTCTCTTCCATAGTTTCCCATAAAAAAAGCCGACACGAAGTCGGCTAAAATTTCTCCCGGAACCGATGGACTTCACGTGACTGATGCCTAAACGATTCCGGGAGAACATTGGGGGGCTTGTTAGGGCGTCAGCCTCTCGGCAGTATTTTCTATCTGTCGACCCAGCGGCGTCTGCATGGATATCTCTCTTTCCAGTTTGGTAATACCCTTGAGGACAGTGGAATGTCTGCGACCAAGACGTTCACCAATAGACTTCAAAGAAAGTTCCGTGTGTTTACGAGCAAGGAAAAAGGCAGTGTTGCGAGCAAGGACTACCTGACGTTTACGGCTCTTTGATTTCAACTCGTCCTCGGACAAGCTGTAGCTTTTACATACGAACTCGATAATATGCGCAAAATCGGGAGTAGAATTCCGTATGGCATAGTTATCCAGCACTTCCCAAGCCAGGTTTAAGGTCACGGCTCGATTGAGTAGGCGGGCTTTCAGCACAAGATTGTTCAGACAGCTTTCCAACTGACGGATATCAGTAGTAATACGCTCTGCCAGCAATTCAGAAACCGCTATAGGCACGTCCACCTGAAGCTTGCGCGCCTTTTCCTGCACAATACGCAATCGTGTTTCCATATCAGGACGATTGATGTGCGCCAGAAAGCCGGAGCAGAAACGGGAGACCAACCGATCATCAACGCCCTTGAACTCCTTGGGCATAAAGGAACTGGTCAGGACAACTTTGCAGCCGCGTTCACGCAGAGCGGTCATGGTGCACAGAAGTTCATCCTGCATCTTTTCCTTTCCTTGAAAGAAATGAACATCCTCAAGCAAAAGCACATCAAGACCTTCACGAAATTGCGACTTGAATTGGTCGATCTGTCGGGATTTAAAAGCCATAACCATACGGGTGGCAAATTCTTCAGACGACAAGCAAGCGACTCGCAGGTTTTTTCGATGAGCAGATTTACACAAATGCTGTCCCACAGATTGCAACAGATGTGTCTTGCCCAGGCCAGGCCCGGAACTCAGAAACAGATGATCTGAATTGAACGCGGTCTGCCCGATGGACTTGCTTGCGGCACAGGCAAGTTCATTGGAAGGACCGACCACAAAATCGTCAAAGGAGAAACGCCAACTGGGTATGGTCAGTGGACGCGGCGACTGATCCAAAGGCAGACCGAGGTGCTGAGCGACCTCGACACGTTTCACCTGATTCCGCTGCACGGAACGAGGTTTGCGGGTTACAGGTTTTTTGGCGCCAACAGTAATGGTAATGCGGGGTTCCCCGCCCATGACCTCAGCCGCAGATTCCCTAATGACCCGAAGCAAACGGTCACGCACCCAGTTGGCAACGAATTCGTTGGGTGCTGTCAGGGTAAGCTTACTCCCGTCTACAGAACCCTGCAGGGGTTTAATCCATACAGAGTAGAGACTCGAGGTAAGGCTCTTTTCAAGAGAGAGCAGAATTTGCTTCCAGGCAGTATTGAGCATGAAGTTGGGAATAGTTTATCACCGTCCGAGAGACAATTCTCGTAATTCTATATGAGGCCGAACATCGGCTCAGGTTATCGACAAGGCAATCATCGCCTATACCACTGTAAAACAAGGCAAAAACGGGAAACCCGCACTCAGCCCTTCTTTTCACCGTCCCCCTCATAAAACAGCCGTGTTACAAGGGTTTTCGGACTCTCAATATTATCTAGAGAACACAGTTATAAACACCTGTTGAAAATGTTTTAAACAGTTTAAAACTCAAATATTATCAAATTCATCAATTTTACATTAAATTCCTTTTACACTAATAATTTTTACCGACAGTCATGTTCATTAGAAAACAGACAAAAAAACTCCATATAATCAATAAGTCATTGATTTACATGATATATCCTTATCAACAACAATTCTTACTCTTGGTAACCATCTTTACTTGTCCGGCCCAATGCCCCAAAAAGGCCCATTCCCCAAGGACTGACACAAAGAAGTCACTTTTGAACACCTTTAATCAGCTGTTTTTTTTAGCAAAAAAAAGAGTGACACAAAAACGCCAAAAAGCACAAGGTGTCAGAGAGACGGGAAAAAATCCCAGTCTTGGGAAAAGTTAACCTGAATTTTTATCGCGAGTGGGGTACTTCCCGCAGGCAAATTTCGGCGATTCCGGGCAATATCCCAGCTGTTCGCACCGTGCACCGCCGTTCATGAAGATGGCGGGAAGCTTTTCCTTACAGACGGCAAGCATCCTATCAGCCACGGCTCGAACCTCCCACTGGGCGCGGTTACAACACCGCAGATGGAAGAAATGGTTCAGACTGCGACAATTCATGGTCATGACGATCTTCGTTTCCGCAGCCTGTGGCAGTACGAAACGGGCATCCTCATTGGCCTTGGATTTGCGGCCGTTGGCCACCAGAATTTCTCGCAAATCGGAGTAAGCGGACTGTACCTCTCCCATAAATGCCTCGAAACGTTTTCTGGCTTCGGGAATCTTGGCAATGGCCGGGGGCAGGATGTATTCCATGTCGTTTTCAGCCACGTACCGCTGACTCTGTTGCGAATATGATGCAATACGATGCCGCACGATCTGATGTGAACACGCCCGGGAGATACCCTCGACAGCGAAGGTCATGGATACATGCTCAACAGGGCTGTCGTGTCCGGACTCCATGGTCTTGGATACGAAATCAGCCTGAACCTCGGGATCAATGTCACCGGAAAGCAGTCTCGGCCACATGTCTGCCACAAATCCAGCATGGTAGCACTGGCGAAAAGCGGCGTAGATAAGTGACAAAGCGTCAGGGGTCATGGTCATAAATTCGACCCTGAGTTTCTTTTCCGGCATGTAAAGCTCCCTATGAATGGTCTGTGTCGCAAGCGAGATTTTGTGCTTACCGCAAACCGCAGCGCATGTCATCAATCGACAGGGTATGAAAACAAATTAATACCTAATTTTCTCCATGGCATCGTCCACCAACTCTTCCGGCAACCGGACACCCTGCATAATGAAATGAAGCACACTGTAAAACATCGGCTCCATCACGGCCAGACGTGCGGACATCGCACGCCACAGGGCTTCCCTGTCTTCTACGCCGTCCCTTTCCGCAACCCGCTCCGACAAGACTCTGGAGTCAACCATAAGGTAGAAAACCTTACCGGCCCCGTGAATAAGCGATTGGACCTCGGCGACTTCAACCAATCCATCATCAAGCACTATAACACTCGGTCCTGCGCCCAGAACATGCACAGCACCATCTGCATCCTTCGGGATCACAACATCCAGCCCGGTCTTTTCACCCAAAAGACCTGCCAATGCATTTTTACCTGAACCGGACAACCCTATCAGGATGATATTGCCGGTGTTCCGCCACGCATCGGCGTAGTCTTCACGTTTTTCGCCCTTCCCAAAAAGTTTGCTGGCATTGGCATCCTGCACATCATATTGTTCATTAATAAGATATTTCGTCATATTCATCCCTTGATTTTCATGAAGTTTTCTTTGCCCTGCGGACAGTATCAAGTAGGGTGTCGAAAAGGCAAACCGAAAACAATACCATATGCCAAAAGAACTAATACACTTTAAAACGGCTCTGACGACTGGGGACGCACTGTCCGGCACACGGTTTTCTTCCTGTCTGGACAGCCAGCCACATGGCCTGCTGCTGGGGTCTGTCATGCACGACGCCCTGTTCTACGGCATCAACAAAAATGCCGGCCCGTTGGATAGACTAGCTCACAAGCTTCATGGTGTTGACGGTCAGGACACATTTACCCTGCTCAGACTCCAGGCAGAACATGCGTCTACACTATCAGACAACAATCTTGCGACAGCGCTCTTCATAGGCATGGTTTCCCATCTGTATGCAGACGTATCCATGCATCCCATGGTCTGGCACCTTTCCGGCAACTACTTTGCCCCGGACAAAAAAGCCAAATCACAGGCCAGACAACGTCACCGCGCTCTGGAGTCACTCATGGACATGGTAATTTGTCCGGATATGATCGGTCGCCCACTTTTCTCCATCAAACGACTCCTTCGCCATGTCGGAGACAATCTTTACAAGGCTCTTCCCATGAAACGTTTGGCTGAGCTGGCCGACATTTCCCACGATGAACTCATCATAGGACTGCGCCACGCCTTCAGCGTCTTCGCAGCATTACAGGGACTCTACCCTAACAAAACACTTTCCCGAGTTCTTTTCGCCGCCGCGCCGTTTCTCCCTCGACAGACAGCAGAAATCATAACCCTCTTCTATGCGCCGCAACTCATGAAACAAGCAGAAACCATCCGGGGGCCGATCCAATTTCGCCACCCTGTCACAGGCATAGCCCTGAGCAAATCCATAGAGACGATGATTCATGAAGCCGCCACAGAAGCGAGCTTTTTCTGTCGATCCTTGGAAGATGTCGTTTTTCTCGGCAAACCCCTCCCTCAAAAAGGAATCGGTCCGTCTCTGGATTCTGGCGAGCCAGGCACACCGGCAGACCGCATGCTTCACTTTGCTAATCCGCCGTTTCCAAAACTTCTCCAGTTGTTTCGGTGAACAGGTTGCCCTGACACCATAAATAACATATTCTTTTTTAATCATTTCCACATTCATCAAGGAGACAGCATGAAGAAATTCATATTCATCGGCATCGGCGTCGTTGCCGCAGCCATTATCGCAGCAGTCATTCTCATCGTTCTCAATCTCGGCGATATCATCAAGGTCGCCGTTGAAAAATACGGACCGCCCATTACTCAAACCGAAGTCAAACTCGGTTCAGCAGACATTTCCGTTTTGTCCGGTTCCGGCTCCCTCTCTGATTTCCTCTTGGGCAATCCCAAGGGATTTTCCATGCCCAGTGCTGTGGAATGCGACACCATCCGTGTATCGGTCGTAACCGACTCCCTGACCACAGACCGAATCATCATCGAAGAAATTTTCGTGGACGGCCCTATCATCAGCTATGAGAAGAAAGGCAACACCGACAACTTTAAGACCATCGTCAACAATATCCAAAAGACCGTTGCCGGAGAGCAGAAGCAGGAACAGAAAGCGGAAGCCCAGCCCACTGAAACCGGGGCTGAAAAGAAGATTCAGATCAACAATTTCATTGTCAAAAATGGTCGCATCAACCTCGGAGGCACTATGCTGAACGCTTTTGGCGATCAATCCATGGGCATTAACCTCCCCGACATCCACCTCAAGGACATCGGCAAGGAAAAGGACACCACCCCGGCTGAAGCGTTTGCCATGATCCTGAGTGAAATGACCGGCGACATCACCGGCACTGTCTCTCAAGTCGGCAAGCAGCTTCAAAAAGAACTGGGAAAAGCCGTTGAAGGCGTAACCAAAGGCGCAGGTTCTGCCGGAGACGCCATCAAGGGGCTGTTCGGCTCCGACAACTAGACACTCACCATGCGGCCCCGCCACCCACGGCGGGGCCTTCTTATATATGTATAAGACGCCTTGCCTGTGCGCCCACATTTGACGTACATGAAAAACCCATGACCCGAACTCCTTACACAGCCGAAGCCCTGACTACTGACGGCAAACTGACCGACATCCGTATCCACAGACAGGATAAGACCTGGCACATGTGGGGCCGCAAAGGCTTGGAGCGGGAACAGACGCTTGCAGAGACGGTCCCGTCGGGCACCCTGCCAGTCCTGATCGGCTCGGGTCTGGGGTATTGCATGGAAACTTTGCACAGCAAGGGATTTCCGGTTGTCGTGGTGGACAAAGAACAGGCCATTCTCGACCTGACCAGATCCATCCCGCATCACGGCACGATTCTTTCAATACATGACGACGATCCGGCCAAAGCTTTTCAACGTATTGCGGACTGGCAAACCCAACACGGCGGCTACCCTCTCCACCTAGTGATCCACCCGCTGTATCCCCGACTGGACAGAGAGTATTACGGCCCGATCATTGAAGCCGTGAAATCCTCCGGCACCGTCGATTTCTGGAGTCGTGCACACTATCCCAAATTCCAATCTACCCGTCCGCGTGTGCTCTTTTTCGACTCCGGTTATTTTCTGTGCCGAGAGATTCTCGCGGCCTTTGACCGTCTTGAAATTGAATATCGCACCATTCCCCTCGACAACAGGGAAACCGGCGACCAGTCGTTCATCGAATCCATTCTGAAATCGGTCATCGACTACAAACCGGATCTGGTCCTGACCGTCAACCACTTCGGACTTGACCGAGAAGGCAAACTGGCCGAACTGCTAGCTGATCTCAACCTGCCACTGGCTTCCTGGTTCGTAGACAATCCACATCTCATTCTCTTCGACTACGCTCACCCCGGCAGTGACAACACAGTTATTTTCTCCTTTGACGCGGGGAGCATTGAAACGGTCCGAGACAAGGGTTTCCCTCATGTTCACTACCTGCCCTTGGCAACAGACCCAGCGAAATTCATGCCCGGGGGAATAGTCAAAACACCGGCTCAATGGCATGCTGACGTTTCATTCGTGGGCAACTCCATGGTCCGCCCTGTGGCCGACTGCCTGGAACAGGCAAACCTGCCTGCGTATTTCGCTGCGGATTATAAAAACGTGGCCCGGCACTTTGGCGAATCAGACGAAAAACTGATCTCGAATTTCTTAAAAAAATACCATTTGGACTGGCACAAGACAATCGCAGCCTTGCCCACCAAAGAGAACAGACTTGCCAGTGAATCCCTGCTCACCTGGGAGGCGACCCGGCAATACAGACTCGATTGCATCAGACAGATCCTCCCCTATACGCCATTGATCGTCGGCGATGCAGGCTGGGACACGATTCTCCCACAGGGAATTACTATCCGACGGCTGGAACGATTGGACTACTATGAGGATCTCCCACGATTCTACCAGGTCTCCAAAATCAATTTCAACTGCACCAGTCACCAGATGCCGGGAGCCGTTAACCAGCGCGTTTTTGACGTACCGGCCTGCAACGGCTTTCTCATCACGGACCATCGCGAACAAATGGAAGACCTGTTTGATCTCGACACCGAAGCCGTAGTGTACCGACACCCGGAAGAAATTCCATACCTCATCGACCACTTTCTCGCAGACCCAAAAAAAAGATCACTCATAGCGACAGCAGCCAGAAAACGAATACTGGCAGCACACACCTATGAAATCCGCTTGACTCGTCTTCTGGAAACCATGCGAAACACCTTCGGCTAAGACATTCTCAAGACGCTGTTTTTAATCGCTTTTTATCAACATCACGCAACAACCAGTCATACTCTGGCAATTCGTCGCGTCCAATCGTTTGCAAACCTTATGGTTTATTTCCTCATAAAGAGTTTTTTATTCAGCCATTTCCCTGACTTTGATTGCAAAAAAAACGTTCATCGCCCCTAAAGTTTTTCCGTACCCAGACGATGAGTAGAGCAACAAACGAATGGTTTGCCCGGTAAAAACTCAACCGCCGGGTTTCAACCTAGGCATGGAAGCCGAAACAATTTCAAGGAGGAAATTATGTCTCTCGTAATTAACCACAACATGATGGCAATGAATGCATCCCGCAACCTGGGCCAGTCCTACAGCGCCCTGGAAACATCAACTCGTCGCCTGTCTTCCGGACTTCGTGTCGGTACAGCTTCTGATGATGCTGCCGGCTTGGCAGTTCGCGAATTGATGCGCGCAGACATTCAGTCTCTGCATCAGGGCGTTCGTAACGCAAACGATGCCATCTCCCTCATTCAGACCGCTGATGGCGCCCTCGGCGTTATCGATGAAAAGCTGATCCGTATGAAGGAACTGGCCATGCAGGCCTCCACGGGTACCTACAACTCTGACCAGCGTTTGATCATCGACTCCGAGTATCAGGCCATGGCTTCAGAAATCACCCGTATCGCCAACTCCACTGACTTCAACGGCATTTACCTGCTCAACGGTAACCTTTCCGGCGCCCACTCCGGTTCCGGTCTCCAGTCCTCCGGCAAGCTGAAGGTTCACTTCGGTACTGGTAACGACTGCGCAGAGGATTACTACTACGTTGAGATCAGCAGCTCCACCGCCTCTTCTCTGGGTGTTGGTCTTGCTGCAAGCAACTCCATTTCAACCCAGGCTTTGGCCCAGGCCTCTCTGGAAACTCTGAACAACGCGATCATTTCCAAGGATAAGATCCGCGCCAACCTCGGTTCCCTGCAGAACAGGCTTGAAAACACCGTGACCGTTCTGGAAATCCAGGCCGAGAACGTACAGGCTGCTGAATCCCGCATCTCCGACGTCGACGTCGCAACCGAGATGACCGAATTCGTCCGCAACCAGATCAAGACCCAGGCCGCAGTTTCCATGCTGGCCCAGGCCAACTCCATGCCGAGAATGGCTCTGTCCCTCATCGGCTAGTCGTAAAGCAAACAGCTTTACAGTGAGTATCCGGGCCGAACTCCATCAGGGGTTCGGCCCTTTGTGTTCAACGGCAAGAGGCCCTGCTCTGTGGCACCAGGATTGCAAGTATAAAAGCAACCTAATGTAATGGGAAAAATATTCCGATTAAGGAAATAGCCATGGCAGAAAATTCATACACATCCGGCGCAATCAATTTTGCCGGCCTGGGAAACGGGACAGACTTCAACAAACTCATCGACGGCCTCGTCGATGTGGAAAAGAAACGCGTCACCCGTCTGGAGACGTGGAAAACGTCTTGGGAAACCAAAAACGAGCAGTTCAAAAGCCTGAACACCCAGATGCTGACCCTCAAGTCAACACTTGAAGGCTTCGATTCGGTCAATGAATTCATGCAGCGTAGTGTGACGAGTACGAATACAGATCTTTTGACAGCTTCAGCAACAAGTGACGCTATCGAATCAACGCACTCGTTAACAGTGTATAGTCTTGCCAAAAACGACATGCATATCACTGCTTCGGGCACCAGTGAATTAAGTACTTCGATTTTTGCTTCCTCGTCATCATTCACTTTTTCATATAATGGTGAGAACTTTACCATTGACAACATTGCCGCAGGAACCACCTTGGAAGGCTTTGTCAACATCATCAACAATCATCCTGAATCACGGGATAAAATTCAGGCATCAACAATTTTCGATGGGACAAGTCACCATTTGCAACTCGCCGGGCTCAATCAGGGAGACGCTTATGATCTCTTTATTTCCAACACCGGGAGCATGATTTTTCAGGCGTCAGACTTCGCCCAGACACAAGAAGCCGAAGATTGCAAAATTCGCGTCGACGGTCTGCTCATCTCTCGTGAATCCAACATCATTGACGATGCCATTCCGGGTTTGAAACTTGACCTCAAAAATGCGGACCCGCTGGAAACTATCCAGATTACTGTCAACACAGACAAGCAGGCGATGCAAGACGCCGTCACTAAGTTCGTGGAAGCGATCAACATGGTTCGTGCCAACATCATCGCCATCACGAAGGTCGATGAAACCAAAGGGACAACCAGCACGGGAGGAGAATCTCTTGTCGACCCCAAAGACACTAAGGGATCAATTCTCACCGGCAACTATGGCATTGATATCATTTCACAGAATCTCAAGAATATTACAGCCGAAATGGGACTTGGATTCGCTCCCTGGGATGAAGACACACTGACCGGCGACAAATTCTCTGCACTATCACAGCTCGGCATTCTTACGGATGCAGAACAGGGATCTCCGACATATGGTCTGCTGAAAATCGATTATGACGTGCTCTCCAAGGCCCTTGATGACGACCCCACAGCTGTTGCAAAATTATTTTCATCAAAAAGCGATGGCAAAAGTCAATCACCTGACTTCACTTTCAAATCATTGATTGACGGGACAACCAAAGCCGGATTCTACGATATTGAAATAGTCAGTGACGGAACACAAATCACCAGTGCCACTATCAATGGCGAACCGGCATCTGTTTCCGGCTGGGAAATCACTGGTAGCTCAGGTGATGCCCTTGGTATGGCCATTCGTCTGGACAATACGGGCGCCGGAACCCACTCCGGAAAAGTCGCTATTCAAAAAGGCAAAGCCGGCGAATTAATTGATGAACTGACGAGCCTGACCAAACCGTACAACGAATTTACATATGAAGGCGGGCCGCTGGCGGTCTTGCAGAACAACTACAATGACATCATGAGTTCCATTGATGACAAGATCGCTTATGAGAACGCCCGAATCAGCAAAATGGAAGTAAACATGCGTCTCAAATTTTCTCGTCTGGACGCACTGCTCGGACAATACAGCCTCAAGCAGGGGCAGTTGAGTTCAGCAATCCAACAGCTTGGCAACTAGGAGGATATATAGATGGCTAACCCAGCGAAAGCATATCTCGCAACACAGATTGAAACCACGACTCAGGGTGATCTGCTCCTCATGCTCTATGAGGCAGCAATCAAGTTTCTGAAGCGAGCCAAGGTGGAAATCGACAAGAAAGATTACGCCAAGAAAGGCATATACATATCTAAAGCCATGGCTATCATCCATGAGTTGTCCGAGAGCCTGAACAAGGAAAAAGGCGGAGACATCACCCCAAAACTCGGGGCTCTCTACCATTTCTGTACCTCGCAGCTCATCAAGGCGAATATCCGCCTGGACAACAAGATGATTGATGAAGTCATCAATATTCTTGAAGGCCTGCGCTCGGCCTATGCCCAAATCATCCCCGGATACGACGGCAAACCGACTTCAATGACCACAACAACGACTCCTTCACAGGCTCAACCTGCGCAAGCAGCTCCGTCAACCATGTCCACACAAACACTGAAGCCCCCCGTTCCTGGAAATCAGCAGACTTCAGCAGCACCGCAGCAACCCGCTGCCAAGCCACAACCGGCGGTGCCGCCGCAGCCTCTGAAAATGCGCTCCGCGGCAGCGGCTGCAAAATTCAGGGCAGCCAACGCCTATACCACCAATAGATAATAAAACGGCCCCGCAAGGGGTCGTCTTTTTGCGCCCAGCCAAATCTTGGACATATTTACAACGCCGCGACCTTGTGTCACCTTTCGCCCATGGTTTATTCCCCTGTTCGTGCTCTTCACGTATCCAAATCCCTGACTCTGGGTGGCACAGAAAAAGTCATGCAGCTTTTCGTTGCCAATCTGGACTCAACCCGATTCGAAGCGGCCGTGTATTGCCCGCAAGATGGAGAACGCGGTAAACAGATTCGAGCTCATGGAATCAATACGCTTATAGGATATGATTTCCCGACTATTCTCAGCCGTTTCAATCCGCAAATAGTTCATGTTCACAGAGCCGGTTGGCCTGAGCCGGATATTCTCAAAGCCATTAAGCAGGCCGGAACCCCCGTCGTGGTAGAAACCAATGTCTTCGGGCGATATGACCCAAGCCCGTCCGCTGCCATCATAGACCGGACTCTGTTCGTTTCGGAATTTTGCCTGAAACGGTTTGCCACAACCACTGGCATCAAAACCGAATCACCTCGCTATTCTTTCATATATAATCCGGTGGATACGGACTTCTTCGCGAAAACGGCTCGTATCAACAGAGATTTTTCCCTTCCGGCAGCCGGGCGCATATCACGGGCCGACCCTGGCAAATGGTCGCCACTGGCCATGGACTTTCTCCCTTTGGTGGTTCGCGATATCCCGGACTTCCGATATCACATCATCGGGGCCATCCCCGAAGCTCATGAATACGTTACCGCCAACAATCTTTCTCGCAACGTTCTGTTTCATCATCCGGTACAGACAGACACCGAAATAGCTTCTTTCCTTGACAATGTCTCAGTTCTGGCCCACGCCAACGACACCGGAGAGTCCTTCGGCCTGGTCATTGCCGAAGCCATGGCATGCGGTCTGCCAGTCATCACTCACCCGTGCGAGGGGCTCAGGGACAACGCTCAGCTTGAACTGGTTGAGCACATGACCACCGGACTCGTGGCACGCAACGCCGAAGAATATGCCAACGCACTCAAGTACATTTTCTCCCATCCGGACGATGCACGGCGAATGGGGCTGGTCGGGCAGAAAAAAGCCGCCCGTCTCTATCGCGCACAAACGGTCACCCGTCAGCTTGAAACCGTGTATCAAGAACTTCTCCACCGCAAAGGACTTACCGCATGAGCAAATTGATAAAGCACTATACCGACGCCGTCCTGGACTTTGCCTTTAAGGATGAGTCAGTTGATACGGTGCTCCAAAAAACTTCTGAGGACACTCCGACTTTCATCGAGCGCACCCTCAACATTTTCACAAAAAGCCGAGCCACAGCTCTGGTCCTTTTTGGGCTTGGCAACGGAGAATACGCACTGGCCCTCCGTGCAGCGCTTCCGGAAACTACCAGACTGTTTGTTTGCGAAACAGATACAGGCACAGCCCGGGCCTTTCTGAAAGCCAACCCGGATTGGGCAGAAGAGACCACGAACGTGAACCTCATCTGTGATATTTCCCTGTGGGCACAGCTCTATCTTCTTGCTTTGGCCAACGTCACTCCGGACACGGCCACTCTCGTCCTCAATCCAACCCTGACCGATGACGCCAGGCAACACTTTCAATCCCTGCAACGACTCTTCATGCAGACAAAAGCGCATCAGGCCATCAACAGTTCCTACCTGAGCCATGTCGGTGTGGCGGCCCCCGATCTTTCTGTTGGAGCCATTCTCAGCCCGAACGAACCGGACCTCGACGTATACTTCGGTCAATTCCCGGACTGGGTCAAAGAGATAGTCGTGATCTGGGATAGTGAAACCGTCCCTGAAGCCGACTATCCGTGTGCTGTACCGGTCCGTCACTTCGCCCACCCTCTGGATGATTTCGCTTCCCAGCGCAACCGCATGCTCGAACAGTGTGAAGGCGACTGGATTCTCTATCTGGACGGCGACGAAATGTTCAGCGAAGACGTATGGAGCCTGTTCCCAGCCTGTATGCTCGTGAAAAGGCTGGAAGCCTGTTATTTCCCGAGAATGACGCTCTACCCAGACGACAAGCATTCCAAGGTGGGCTACGGCCTTTGGCCCGACCTCCAACTGCGTCTTTTCAAAAACAATGCGGGCATCCGATTCGAACGCCCCATCCACGAAAAACTGACAGGTATTGAAGGACGCACTGCCCTCGCGCTGGACGCTCCCATCCTGCACTACAGCCGACTGCGCAAGTCCCCGGAAGTTCTGGCCGATAAGCTGAAACGCTTCGATGAAGCCGGAGGAGATGTCCTGACCCATGTTTTGAACGAAGATTATCCCAATGTGGAACGCTCACTCTTCGCCGAAGCGTCATTCATCATGGGAGCAATCCAGATGCTCCTACTAGAAAAAAATCCTGCTTAATCGTGCAGTGATTTGCAGATGACTTGATTGTTGCGTACAAAATAGCTAGGACCACTCAACGTCATCATTCATGTCATTCAAGGAACGGCAATGCAGATAATATGTCCCGAATGCAAATTCGCCCGCGAAGTGGACGAAAGCAAAATACCCCCTCGTTCGCAGGTTGCCACCTGCCCGAAATGTCAGACAAAATTTAAATTCCGCGAAATACCGGAAATGGACTTTGTCATCGAAGAACCGGAAGCTCCGGCACAGGAATCAACCGTCACGGCACAACAACCGACCCACGTTTCGGAAACGGAACCCCCTGAACGGACATTCCCGGACCTGCCCGCGCCCGGAGAGAATCCCAAAGAAGACCTGTGGAAACGGCTGGACGCAATGGCTCCGCCCACACAAAAGCCAGCTGCCGGCGCGACCACTGAATCAGCACCAGTCGATCCGCCCGCCCATCAAAACGGAACAGAACCTATCGAGGGTTGGAATGGTGAGTTCAATGCAGACTTCCCCGAACCACTGGAAAAGCCAAAGATAATCTATCCTTCCGGCCAGGCACCGAAGGACGACGAAAAGCAGCCCGTGGACGGTTGGACCGGAGAATTTAACGAAGACTTTCCCGATCCCATGCAGGCTGACAGTCATCAATCAGACGAATCAGAACATTCCATGGAAGTTCCGCCGCCCTTTGAGCAGTTGGATCGGTATGGATTCTTCAGCGGCCTGTTCATGACTATCAAGTTGGCCCTGTTCTCTCCGCGTCTATTCTTCTCGGTCATGCCCGTTGGCGGCGGCCTGTCCAAGCCCCTGACCTTTGCCATTCTCGTAGCAATGATTCAGGCTCTGGCTCAGTTCGCCTGGGGTGTTGCCGGGCTGACCCCCAGCATTGATATCACATCGAACGGTTTTGAAGTCGTAGCATACAACACCACCAACGGCCTGTTTGAACTGCTTGTCACACCGGCGTTTGCGGCCATGTCCATATACTTCATCACCGGATTCTACCATCTTATCCTAAAACTCTTCCGTGCGGACACCAAGGGCTTCGAAGGTTCTTTCAGAGCTGTAGCCTACGCGTATGCTCCAATGATCACAGGCATAATCCCGCTGGTGACTCTGGAAGTAGTCGGCGTATGGATGCTCCTTAACGCCATCTGGGGACTGGTCCTGACAGCCATCGGCCTCAAGTACATCCACAAAATATCCTATATCATCATAATTCCGGTTCTGCTTATGCCACTGCTCGTCGGCATGATCTTCGCAGTCGTCAGCATGCAGGGACAAATGCCCACGATGTAGGAGGAACTATGTTTGGTTGGTTTAAAAGAAAAATTGAGGAACTCAAGGCACAGCGAAAACTCGCCCGCCAGATAGATCCGCGCCGACTCAAGGCGATGGCGCTGGAAATACGAGATCTGGCCGCACTCGCAGCCCAGCTCAATCCCAAAGAACGGGATATTCAAAAGCTGATCCGCAACGTTCTGGTGGAGATGGACCGCTTGTCCGAATTGGCTGACCGGCCGGAATTCAAGCGGCTCTCCACGGGCAAGCGACTTTTGTTACGGCAAGGTCTCAAGGAATCCCGCGACCAGTTACTGGAAACAATCGAGTCCGCTCCAGCTCCCACGCAAACCGTTCAATAGCATTCCCGGCATACATATTGCTTTGATTGAGCCATTGAATTCCGCCCCTGTCACGCACTTGGCGCATGGAGCGGAACGGTTGCAACCACAAGCCGGTGAATGTCATGAAAAAAGTATTACTTTTCGCGTTGTTACTCATACTGTCCGCGTGCGCAAACGTGGACCTTTCCTTGACGGATCAGACTAAAGTCTACTCAGATCCAACTGTCAGGAAATCGCCACTTCAGGTTTCGGTCCATCCCAAGGGAAAGCAGTACCGCCCACTCACGGCCTACTTTCATCCCTTTGTCATCCAACAGCGAACCAGTGACCATGCAAGTCTGTCTGATGCCTTTGCACAGATTTTCTATTCAGCCTGGACAGAGGAACGCCTCTTCCCGGTTATGGAATTGCAACCTGGCACCCGCTACCAAGGGCTTTCCACTGCTTTGGATACCGCCCGCAGGCGAGGAGCCGACCTGCTCATTCTTGGCAAAGTCCCCTATTTCTATGCAGGACATACACTGGACGACACCGCAATCACCATCCAGCTCGACATCTACGCGGCAGGCAGCGGCGTCCTGCTCTGGACCATGATGCAGTCAGGGCGCCTCGAAGAACGTCCGCCAGATGATTATTTCTATTTCAAACATGAGTTCCGCATGAGCGAAGCACCCTTCAACAAGATTATTCGTGAAATCGCCAAAGATATGACTATCCCGCTCAAGGCATGGTTACCGTCACCGGATGCCCAGTTTAAATACGTCGACAACCCGGCTCAGGTAAAATCAAGTCTCATGCAACAGGCTGAGTCGCCGACACCGACTGCCACAGATCCCGGCCCGGGAGTCACACTGCCGCCAGACGCAGATGACAGCACAATGGTTCGTCCCGACGTACCGGGCGTGAATCTGAATATTCTTTTTGATTTTGACAAAGCGACGATTCAGGAATCATCGTATCCCCTGCTTGACGCGTTAAGCGAAGCACTCAACTCTCCGGAGCTCAAGGGGAAGCAGGTCATCATCGGTGGTCACACAGACGCCAAGGGCGACGAGACATACAACCTCTCCCTTTCAAAAAAACGGGCTGATGCAGTCAAAACATACCTCGTGAACAAAGGTGGCATCGCCCCATCCTCTATTGAAACAGTCGGATACGGTAAGTCCAGACCGCTCAATCAGGGAACTACCACCGAGGAACAGCAGAAAAATCGCCGTGTCGAAATCCGCCTCGCCGGGTAGGTCCACGGATGATTTCTTGACTTTTTGGCAATAATTCTTATCTTCCCTTTCGGAAACGCATGAAGGGGGCCTTTCCGGGGCCCTCTTTTTTCGTTCTTTTCACTCATAACGTTATATGATACCTGAGACCTTCATTTCAGCTGAGAGGTTTATTTAAATGATTGGTATATCCAAACTCTACTGCGGAGCAGTAGAACCTTCTGACGCACTGCGTTACGGTCGCGAATCCGGGCAGTTGCCCTCCCATCTTCTTCAGTTTTCCAAGGACAAGAAGCCCGTCGTGGTCTGGAACATGACCCAGCGGTGTAACCTCAAATGTGTCCACTGTTACGCACAGGCTGTTGAAGTCAGCGCGCACAAGGACCCCATTTCCAACGAAAAAGCCAAAGAGATGATCGACGATCTCGCCCAGTTCGGCGCTCCCGTCATGCTCTTCTCCGGCGGCGAACCTTTGGTGCGTGAAGATCTGGTCGATCTGGCCAAGCACGCGACCTCCAAGGGGATGCGCGCGGTTATTTCCACCAACGGAACACTCATCACCAAGGCCAAGGCCAGAGAGCTGAAGGAAGTCGGTCTCTCCTACGTCGGTATATCCATCGACGGCAACGAAGCAGTCCACGATGAATTCCGCGGTGTGCCCGGGTCCTACAAGCAGGCACTCAAAGGCGTTGAAAACTGTCAGGCAGAGGGCCTCAAGGTCGGTCTGCGTTTCACCATCAACAAACGCAACGCCCCCGAGATCCCGCATCTCTTCCGTCTCATTGAAGACATGGAAATCCCCCGTATCTGTTTCTACCACCTGGTGTATTCCGGCCGTGGTTCCGAACTGATCAAGGAAGACCTGAACCATCAGGAAACCCGTGATGTCGTCGACCTGATCATGGACGAGACCAAGGCGTTGTTCGACAAGGGCAAGCCCAAGGAAGTCCTGACCGTGGACAACCACGCAGACGGCCCGCATGTCTACTATCGTCTCCTCAAAGAAGACCCTGAACGTGCCAAGGAAGTACTCGAACTGCTCAAGATGAACGAAGGCAACTCCACAGGACGCGGCATCGGCTGTATCTCCTGGGATGGCAAGGTTCACGCTGACCAGTTCATGCGCCATCACACCTTCGGCAACATCCTGGAACGTCCATTCTCCGAGATCTGGAACGATCCCAAGATCGAACTGCTGCACAAGCTCAAGGACAAGCGTCCCCACGTTGGCGGCCGTTGCGCCAAGTGTCGCTTCCTCAATATCTGCGGCGGCAACTTCCGCGCCCGTGCAGAAGCCTACTATGATGACTTCTGGGCACAGGACCCCGCCTGCTACCTCACCGACGAAGAAATCACCGGCGAAAAGCTGTAAGCGAGATTCGCCTCCGGCGGCCTGGGGAAACCTCTTGAAGGAAGTTTCCCCAGGCCGCCCTTCCAGAATTTTTTGTCGCTCCGCCTTCGGCGTCGAGTTTTAACGGGACCAAGTTTTGCACGAGTTTGCGAAGCTTGGATTAATGGGTATAGAAATACTCAAAAGACAAATTCTTCATCTGGAGTGCCTATGATTCCCTCTGATTTTTTTCGTGGCCGCCGCCTTCGCACCAGTCTCGCCATGCGTGAACTGGTCCGTGAAAACATGGTCACTGCCAATGATCTGATCATGCCGTATTTCGTGGTCGAAACGAATGACGATTCCTTCAAGAAAGAAATTTCGTCCATGCCCGGCCAGTATCAACTTTCCCTGAAACAACTGGAAATCAAAATAGCCGAAGCAGTAGCCGATGGTCTCAAGGCGTGCATCCTGTTCGGCATTCCTGCCGAAAAAGATGACGTCGGTTCCGGTGCATACGATGATATGGGCATTGTTCAAAAGGCAATTCGCCTGCTCAAGGACACGTTCCCCGATTTGGTGGTCATCGCTGACACCTGCCTGTGCGAGTACACCTCTCACGGTCATTGTGGCATGGTGAAGAACGAATACGTTCAGAACGATCCCACCCTGAATCTTCTTGCCAAGGCAGCCGTGGCCCAGGCCAAAGCCGGAGCCGACATGGTAGCCCCGTCCGACATGATGGATGGACGTGTTGCAGCCATCCGTGCGGCACTGGACGATGCCGGGTTCATCAACACCCCGATCATGTCCTACGCAATCAAATACGCGTCGGCTTTCTATGGTCCGTTCCGTGAAGCCGCTGAATCCACCCCGCAATTCGGGGACCGCAAAACCTACCAGATGGACCCGCCCAATGCCCGCGAAGGCATGCGCGAAGCCGTTGCTGACCTCGAAGAAGGTGCGGACATTCTCATGGTCAAACCCGGCCTCCCATATCTCGATATGGTCCGTCAGGTGCGTGACACTTTCGATACGCCAGTGGCCGTCTATCAGGTCAGCGGCGAATACTCGATGATCAAGGCAGCCGCACAGAACGGCTGGATAGACGAAATGGGCGTAGTCATGGAATCCCTGGTCGCCTTCAAGCGCGCCGGGGCTGATCTCATTCTCACATACTTCACTGAAGACGTCTTAAAGGCATTGAAATAATATGAGCGAACATCCCAAAGGCCATCCCGGCGGCTGTCCTCCCGAAGGTCATCCAGGCGGCCACCCCGGCGGTCATCCCCATGGCAAAGGTCATCCCGGTGCTGAAAATGCACCCAAGCGATTCCTCGACGACGGCGTCACCCCCATTTGCAGGCTCATAGCCTGGGAAGTAACCCGGTCCTGCAACCTCGCCTGCAAACATTGCCGGGCCGAGGCGCACCCCGAGCCTTACGAAGGTGAGCTGTCCACCGATGAAGCAAAAGCACTCATCGACACCTTTCCGGACGTTGGCAGTCCGATCATCATCTTTACCGGCGGCGAGCCCATGATGCGGCATGACGTCTACGAACTGATCGCCTATGCCAAAGCCAAAGGGTTACGTTGTGTCATGGCGCCCAACGGGACGCTCATCACACCCGAAACCGCCCAGAAAATGAAAGACGCAGGCATCGAACGGTGTTCAATTTCCATTGATGCACCCGAAGCGGTTCAGCACGATGAATTTCGTGGTGAAGTCGGCGCATTCGACGCTTCCATGCGCGGCATCCAGTATTTGAAAGACGTGGGTATCGAGTTCCAGATCAACACCACGGTGACCAAGAACAACCTTCACCTTTTCAAGAACATCTTTGATCTGTGCGAAAGAATCGGCGCATCCGCATGGCACATATTCCTGCTCGTGCCGACCGGCCGGGCCGTGGAACTCGGGACAGAAGTCATCACAGCCGAAGAGTACGAAGACGTGCTCAACTGGTTCTATGATTTCCGCAAGACCACGGACATGCAGCTCAAGGCGACCTGCGCTCCGCACTATCATCGCATCCTGCGCCAGCGTGCTAAGGAAGAAGGCGTTCCGGTCAACTTCGAGAACTTCGGCCTGGACGCCGTGTCTCGCGGCTGTCTCGGCGGCGTGGGATTCTGTTTCATCTCCCATCGCGGTCAGGTGCAGCCCTGCGGCTACCTTGAACTCGACTGTGGACAGGTTCGCGAAACGCATTTCCCTGACATCTGGAAAAAGTCACAGCAGTTCCTCAATCTGCGCAACCCGGACGTTTATGACGGCAAGTGCGGACATTGCGAATACGAACGAGTTTGCGGCGGATGCCGTGCACGAGCACAGACCATGAACGGTCATTACTTGAAAGAAGAACCGCTCTGCTCCTACCAACCGAAGAAAAAGGCCAAGAAGTAAAAACCTCCGGCCCCTCTTTTCGGTCGCCTATGGCGAGAGTGAGGGGATTTGGAAGGGATTTGATTCCTACGGAGCTGCACAATAAATAGTTTGGGAGTTGTTCAAGAACCTTTTTCAAAAGGTTCTTGAACAGCCGGAGGCACATTATGGACAATTACGATAAGAAGATACTCGACATCATCCAATCTCACTTCCCCCTGGTTTCCCGTCCGTATGAAGAAGTCGGCAAACAGGTCGGGCTGCCGGAGTCAGAAGTACTGGAGCGTGTTCGCGACCTGAAGAAAGCCGGAGTCATCCGTCGCATGGGCGCAAACTTCAACTCCAACACCTTGGGATGGCAGTCCACTTTGTGCGCCGCATCCTGTCCGGAAGACAAAATTGATGCATTTGTGGCCGAAGTGAACAAGCATGACGGTGTCACACACAATTACCTGCGAGAAAATGAATTCAACATCTGGTTTGCGCTCATCGCACCGGACATGGACGCGGTTGAAGCCATCCTCGCTTCCATCACCGAGGCTACAGGTATCAAGGTGCTGAATCTTCCTGCGGACAAGCTGTTCAAGATCAAAGTCGACTTCAAGATGGACAAGTAGCCTCCCAAAAAAATGCATAAAATATTCAAGGCATTACTACTCGGTCTGGCTGCCGGGATAATTGATATTATCCCCATGATCTTTCAGGGGCTCAGCTGGGAAGCAAACATATCCGCGCTACTCCACTGGCTGGGACTCGGCATTATCATCACTTTCGCCCGTCTGCCCTTGACCAGTTGGGCATCGGGCATGCTTATCGCATTACTCACAGGTATACCCATTGCGGTTCTCGCGTATCCGACTGACCCCATATCTGTTTTCCCGATCATTATTTTCTCCACGGTCCTCGGCGGGCTTCTCGGTTACACATCAGACCGGCTTATCAACAATATGCCATAAAGGACTCCCGCAAGCGTAAGGCTGCGGGAGTTTTTCTTTCCTTCACGGCATACCCACACCTTACCAGCGCATTGTCCTCTCTCCAGTACGGAGACTGCATTCCCTTCCATCGAAAAACTTGCGGTCCGACACGGGAGCAGGTACACATCCCCCTATCCTAATCGATCAAGCGGAGTTGAAAAGATGATTTTATCACCCTCTATGCTTTCTTCGGATTTCGCCAACATGGAAACCGAACTGAAGGCTCTGGAAAACGCCGGACTCAAATGGGTCCACCTCGACATCATGGACGGCATGTTTGTGCCCAACATAACCTTCGGGCCTCCCATCATCAAAGCCATGCGCAAAAAGTCAAACCTCTTTTTCGACTGCCATCTGATGATCAAGGATCCGGGCCGTTACATTCAAAATTTCGCCGACGCAGGGGCTGACCTCATCTGCGTCCATGCCGAGGCATGCGATCATCTGGAACGCGTCTGTACACAGATAGCCGAGACCGGCGCCAAACCGGCAGTTGCGCTCAACCCGCACACTCCGTTGGAAGTGATCAAATATCTCATCCCGCAGCTGCACATGGTATTGATCATGTCCGTGAATCCGGGATTCGGCGGCCAGAAATTCATTCCTTTCTGTTTGGACAAGGTTCGCGAACTGCGCGCCATGATCGACGAAGCCGGAGCCGACACCCTCATTCAGATCGATGGCGGCGTGACATTGGAAAACGCCCACGAACTGACTGAAGCCGGCGTTGACGTTCTGGTTTCCGGTTCAGCATTTTTCGGCTACCCGCCCTACGGCGAACGGCACCATGCATTTCAGGACATCTGCAAGTAACACTGCACCATAACGGCAATAATCCCGGGGGCTGGTCCATCAGCCCCCTTTTCAATGGACAGGTATCATGGCCCTCGTTTCCCTACGCGACATATCAATCAATTTCACCGGAACGGTCCTGCTGGATAAAATATCCATGCAGATCGAACCGGGTGAGCGCGTCTGCCTGCTGGGCAGAAACGGGGAAGGCAAGTCCACCCTGCTCTCCATCATCGAAGGCGTAACCAACCCCGATTCAGGCAGTGTGGATTATGCCCGAGGCTCCCGCGTTGCCATGCTCCCGCAGGAAGTTCCACAAGACCTGAAAGGGTCCGTTTATGACATCACGGCACAAGGACTCGGCAAAATTGGCGAACACCTGACAGCCTACCATGATGCATCCCGGGCACTGATCGACACAACGGATGTCGACAATGACCAGGTGGTGGCCCGATTGGAACACGCACAGCACGCCCTGGAAGAAGCGGGCGGCTGGCCGCATCATCAGACCATTGAGACCGTGTTGTCCCACCTCAAGCTCAATGGAGATGAACGATTCTCCTCTCTGTCCGGCGGCACAAAACGCCGAACCCTGCTTGCACGCGCACTCGTATCCGGGCCCGACCTGCTTATTCTTGACGAACCGACCAACCATCTGGATATCGATTCCATATCCTGGCTCGAAGACTTTCTGCTACGCCAGACAACGGCTCTGCTCTTTGTCACCCATGACCGGACGTTCCTCAAAAAAGTCGCCACACAGATTGTGGAACTGGACCGGGGCAAGCTCAACAACTGGGACTGCGACTACGCCACATATCTCCAGCGCAAGGAGGCGGCTCTCGACGCCGAAGCCAAACAAAACCATAATTTCGACCGAAAGCTGGCCGAAGAGGAAACATGGATTCGCCAGGGCATCAAGGCTCGCCGCACCCGTAACATGGGGCGTGTCCGCGACCTGCGAAAGATGCGTGAAGAGCACAAGGCCCGCCGTGACCGCGTCGGCACTGTGAACATGGTCATCCAAGAAGCCGAACGTACTGGAAAACTGGTCGTTGAAGCCAACTCAATCTGCTTTGGATTCGACGAGACCCCGCTCATTTCCGATTTTTCTACCGCCATCATGCGCGGAGACAAGGTCGGTCTCATCGGTCCAAACGGTGTGGGCAAGACCACCCTGCTCAAAATCCTGTTAGGTGAACTAGAACCGCAAAGCGGCTCCATCCGGCGCGGCGTCAATCTCCAGATCAACTATTTCGACCAGCTCCGAGAACAGCTCGACGAAACCCAGTCGGCCCGTTACAACGTAGCCGACGGCAATGATTTCGTGACTATCAACGGTCACCAGCGACATGTTATGTCGCACCTGAAAAATTTCCTGTTCACTCCTGACCGTTCCAAAGTGCCGGTGTCTGTTCTGTCTGGCGGCGAGCGCAATCGCCTGCTGCTGGCACGTCTCTTCACCCGGCCTTCCAATGTTCTGGTCATGGATGAACCGACCAACGACCTTGATGCCGAGACACTCGACTTGCTTGAGGAATTGCTCATGGACTATCCAGGCACCCTATTGCTGGTCAGCCATGATCGTGCGTTCCTCAATAACGTGGTCACTTCAAGCATCGGTTTTGAAGGCAACGGTATAGTCGCAGAATACGTTGGCGGTTATGACGACTGGCTCAGACAACGGCCGGACACGCCCACTGCTCAAGCCAAGGCGTGTAAACCGAAGCCTGCGCCAAAGCCTGTCAAGGCAGCGAAACAAAAGCTGAGTTACAAGGAAAAATTCGAATTGGAAAAGAAGCGGGAGCAACTCAAAACCTTACCCGCACTCATAGAAAAGCTGGAAGCCGAGCTCGACAACCTACAGACAGGGATGTCGCAGCCCGATTATTTCAAAAACACACCCCAGGCCATGGCCGATGACCAGAAACGCCTTGAGATTGTTGAGGCCGAACTCGAAATCGCCTATGAAACCTGGGAAGAACTCGAAACCGCCCTCGAAGGCGTTGAATTGGACTAGACTATGACGAATCTGACCATCCGTACTGCCGAGCTTGACGATCTGACAGCCTGTCACACCATCGAATGCAACTGTTTTCCGGCTGCTGAAGCAGCCCTGACATCATCCCTTGAACAACGCATCATTGAATATCCTGAAGGGTTCTTCGTGGCCGAACTCGATGGTCGCGTCGTGGGACAGCTCAACTCCGGTTCCACGGACAAAGACGATATTACCGACGAAGAATTCAAGCAACTCATCGGGCACGACCCGGAGGGCAAGAATATCGTCATATTCTCGTTGGCAGTCCTGCCGGAATTTCAGCACAGAGGTATCGCAGATCAGATGATGACTACTTTCATCAAGCAGTCTCGCAAACTCGACAAAAAAAACATTCTGCTGTTGTGCAAGGACAATCTCATCCCATATTATTCCCGCCACGGATTCACGGACAGCGGTATCTCCGAGTCCAACCATGGTGGAGCCACGTGGCACGAAATGGCATTAGCACTGTAACACGATTTCCAACGACACAGAGTTGCTGAAAATCTGCACATAAAGACCAGAAAGCCCGGTAGAATGATTCTACCGGGCTTTTATTACATGTACTGTATTCGTCTAGCTAATCCACTCGTCATCTTCTTCGATTGGGGCGAATCCTCGACGCATGGTATTTTCGCACACCAAACGCGGGTCCATGAACTGAAGCAGGTAATCAGGTCCGCCAGCCTTGGACCCAACGCCGGACATCTTGAATCCGCCGAAAGCATGCCGTTCGACAAGAGCGCCTACCGACGGTTTGTTCAGATACAGATTGCCGACGCGGAAGTCCTTTGAAACACGCTCCAGGTTGGCCGGACTGCGTGTGTAGATGGCACCAGTCAGGGCAAATCTGGTAGAGTTGGCGATATCAAGGGCCTCGTCCATATTCTTGGCGCGCATAACGGACAGGACCGGCCCGAAGACCTCTTCCTGAGCAATACGATGATCCCTGGTTATACCTTCCACGATGGTCAGAGGAACATAGCAGCCGCCTGTGGCCTTGAGATCATCGGAGACCTCTCGCTTGACCAGCACGTTGCCCTCTTCCTCGGCAATCTTCACATATCGAAGCACATTGTCCTGCGCGGCCTTATCCACAACCGGCCCCATATAATTGGCCGGGTTCTCGGGCGGTCCGAGCTTGACCGATTTGGCGGCTTCAGTCAGCCGCTCGACAAAGCGATCATAAATGGAATCAAGCACAATGACGCGGGAGCAGGCCGAACATTTCTGACCCTGAAACCCGAAGGCGGCATACAGCACGCCAAGCACGGCTTCATCAAGGTCAGCGTCATCATCAATGATGGTGCCATTCTTGCCGCCCATTTCTGCAATGACCCGTTTGCACTGCTGCTGTCCGGGCTGCACCTTGGCAGCACGTTCCTGAATGCGAAGCCCCACTTCCATGGAGCCGGTAAAGGCGATGACGGAAACATCAGGATGATCCACAAGGTGATCGCCCATAACGGAACCACGGCCAGGACAGTAGTTGAAAACGCCGTCCGGCAGACCGGCGGCCTTCCACATATCAACCAGATTATGCCCGACACAGGAGGAAATGCCTGCGGGCTTGTAGACAACAGAACACCCGGACACGATAGCCGCCGACACCATACCCACCGAGATTGCCAGCGGGAAGTTCCACGGGGCGATAACCGCGGCCACACCCTTGCCCTGATAAAAGAGCTGACTCATTTCCCCGGGTGCACGTCCCATACGGCGTGGTTTGCCGAGCCGGATCATTTCGCGGGCGTAGTATTCGAGGAAGTCAATGGCTTCAGCCACATCAGCATGGGCCTGATCCCACTGTTTGCCCACTTCCAACACCTGAAGAGCGCACAGGTCGTGAATATTGTCCTTCAGATAGTCTGCAGCCTTGAGGAGAACACCTGCCCGATCTTCAGGCGCCACATCACGCCAGGAAAGATACGCCTGAGATGCGGCTTCAATGGCGATATCAACTTCGATCACACCGGCCTGACACACACTACCGATACTCTCTGACGGATTGGCCGGATTGTATGATTCCAGCCTGTCACTCGTAACAACATCCTTGCCATTGATGAACAACGGAACTTCTCCACCCATGCGCTGACGCACTTTGGCAATGGAATCCGGGAAGGCATTACGCTCAGCCTCGATAGTGAAATCGACCACCGGAAAATTTGAAAAACGAGACAGACCATCATGCTCTTCCTTTTTCGGCACACACCTGTCGTCGAGCTGACGGTTCAAGGTCGTTTCGGGATTCTCCAAAAGACGATCCATGTCAGCCTCGTCGGCGAAAGTCTGTTTCAGGAAGGATTCGTTGGCCGTATTTTCGAGCAGGCGACGAACAAGATATGCCATGCCGGGCAGAAGATCGCCGTAGGGACAATAGAGCCGCACGCGTTTGGCTACATTTTTAAGCCCCTTACGCACAGGTTCAGCCATGCCGTAGAGCACCTGGAACTCGTAACGGTCCTCAGGCACTTTCAAGGCAGAGGCCGTTTCCATGACGGCAGAAATAGTGCGTATATTATGCGAGGCACAGGCAAAATGACAGATGTCGCTGTTCTCCAGAATCATCTTGGAAACGCGTTCAAAAGCCATGTCGGACTCGGGTTTATGGGTCCAGACCGGCACCGGCCAGTCATTCTGCTTGGCCATGACAGTCTCATAATCCCAATAGGCTCCTTTAACCAGGCGGATGGAAATCGGAAGATTCTGCGCACGTGCCCATTCAAGCAAGTGGCGGACATCGTCGTCCACACTACGCAGATAGGCTTGAAAAACGATACCGAGATGCGGATAGTCAGGGTACTTGCGGCGCAGTCGCTTATACAATTCGACTGTGGCTTCCTTGTATTTGAGGGACTCCATGTCGATGCACATGAACCCGCCCATTTCCATGGTCTTTTTGTAAATGGGTTCGATACGAGACATCATTCCCGTGACAGTACCCTCGATATCCACCGGCTTTGACTGGGAATAGAATGCGGACGGTTTCACAGCCACATTGACCTTGGGGGCATGTCCCCAATCAAGATCATTACCCCCATCATCAAGCGGCTTCCACTTGCCGAGTTCCTTCTGAATAGCTTCAAGCACTTCAAGATATCCATCACGATAGGCGTCGGATTCGACTTCGGACACCGTTGCCTCTCCGAGCAGATCAAGTACAAAGGCAAATCCATCCTTGCGGAGCTTTTTTATACCTTTGACCGCCTCCTTGGAAACCTGACCGATAATAAACTGGCGGGCCATAGATTCGATATTGGAACGAATCGTCTTATTGAGTACCTTGGCGACCAACCCACCGCCGATCTTGGTCTTGGTGGCCCCCCATTTGAGAACGTCCGGGATGTTGGAGTCTTCACCTGAAAAATATTCTTCAATATGCCTGGACAAAGATTCGGACGTATTGAGATATGGCAGTACGTCCACGAAACGAAACATCTGGACCTTGAAGTCCTCGTTCTTCATGGCCCAATCCATGACCTTTCCTGTCCACCACCCCTTGTTGAAGACCGAAGGGGACTCACCGGAAATGGATGAAAAAAACTCCCTGCCCCGAGCAATGATCTGCGGGTCCAGGGAGGTAATGTCGACTGTCATCAGGGGCTCCTCGAAAGTTAGTCGTTTTCAACAGGAAGTGGAATGACACGAGATTCCTTGACCGTAGTCAGCACAATGGTAGAATTGGTATCACGCACAGGACCGATTGTTCCAAATTTTGCCAATGTCGCCTGTAGTGCCTCGGTGTCCTCAACGCGCACCTTCACCAGATAGGAATCACGACCGGCTGTATAATGCACTTCAAGCACTTCGGGGAATGCGGCAAGTTTTTTCCCCACGTCAGTGGCACCCACTCCTTCTTCGACGCGTATGGAGGTAAATGCTGTCAGCCCCCGTCCAAGAGACTTGTGGCTCACAATACATTCATAGCCCATAATAATACCGCTCTGTTTAAGCTTGCGAACACGCTCAAGAACGGCAGACGGCGCCTTGCCCACCTTACGGGCAATCTCTGCGTTGGAGACTTTACCATCGGCCTGAAGGATGTTCAGGATTTCCAAGTCCAAATTGTCGATCTTTCTGTTATTCATAGTTTAAAGGAATAATATTCTTTTCACTTTCTGTCAATCCCCTTGGGAACACACCATGATTAATCCACATAACCAGCTTTCATTTTTTTAAATCCTCAGTTATTTAAAGTAGCCGATTAACTTTGAGCAGAGCTCTCAATCAGGATGACATGGTGTGAAAAACCAACTGCCGACAACTCAATATTCTGATGCCACGGTTTCCGTTTCCGACCGAAACGGCACTCTTGTCATGACGCTCGCAGGCCGTCTCGATGCCCTTGGAATCACCAGCATTTGGGACCGGGCAGTCAAGGCGATTAACTCTGCATCGTTCACGGCCCTTGAGACCGACATGTCTGGCGTCTCCTATCTTGATGGAGCCGGAGTCGCCCTGTTGCTCAAAATCAAGGAACTCGCAGCCCAGAAAGAGGCCCCTCTCACCTTGAACAACCTCCGGGATGAAGATCGCAAGCTTATCGGTTTGACCTGGGACAGCTCACTGCCTGCATGGGAGTCAACTAAACGAGATCGACGCGGACTTGCATCAGCTGTGGGCGAAGCCGCCGGAGAATTGTGGTTCGGAATCCGAGAACTGATCGCATTTGTAGGAGAATCAACGGCACTACTCACTGAAGCGGCCCTGCATCCGCGTCAGGTTCGCTGGAAGAACGTCTTGCTCTCCTGCGTCAACGTTGGTGTTGAATCCCTGTTCATCATCACCCTCATCGGTTTTCTCATGGGGCTGATAATGTCATTTCAATCCGCCATCAGCCTGCAACGATTCGGCGGCGAAATTTTCGTCCCCAACATGCTTGGTCTGGTCATGTTCCGCGAGATGGGGCCACTGGTCACGTCCATCCTGTTGGCCGCACGATCAGGCTCGGCCTTTGCCGCCGAAATCGGCACCATGAAGATCAATGAGGAACTGGACGCCCTGACCACTATGGGATTGTCACCCATGCGTTTTCTCGTGGTACCGAAAATCATTGCCACCATGATTGTTGTTCCTTTGATGATCATGTTTTTCAATCTGGCGTCTCTGGTCGGCGGAGCTGTTGTCATGCTCTCAATGGGATACCCTCTCGTCACCTTCACCTCCCGAGTTTTCTCATATCTTGATTACGGAGATTTCTGGAGCGGCATGGGCAAAGGGCTGGTTTTCAGCTTTCTGGTCGCAGGCGTTGGTTGCCTCCGCGGCATACAGACCCGATCCGGTGCCAGCGCGGTCGGCTTGTCCACCACCAGCGCAGTTGTATCCGGCATAATCCTCATCGCCTTTGCTGACGGTATTTTCGCCATGGCTTTCTACTATCTGGGAATTTAAGATATGAACGAACAAAATACCGTCATAAGCGTTCAGAACCTGACCTGCGGCTACGACGACACCGTCATCGTGGAAGATGTCAGCTTCGACATCAAACAGGGTGAAATCTTCATCATTCTCGGCGGTTCGGGCTGCGGTAAATCCACGCTGTTAAAAAACATGATCGGACTCATACAACCCATGGCCGGTCAAGTCTTTTACGGGGACGATGAACTGACCACTGCTTTTGGAGCCAAGCGCGACAGCATCATCCGCAAATTCGGAGTGATGTATCAAATGGGCGCTCTGTTCGGGTCTATGTCACTTCTGCAAAATGTCATGCTGCCGCTTGAAGAATTCACCGACTTGCCGCGAGAAGCCATGACCCTCATCGCCAAATCCAAACTCGCCATGGTCAATCTGGAAAATGCGACATACAAAATGCCCGCAGCTTTGTCCGGTGGCATGAAAAAACGGGCAGCTATTGCCCGGGCCATGGCACTCGACCCCAGCATTCTTTTTCTGGATGAACCAGGTGCAGGGCTTGACCCTATTTCCAGTGCGGCCCTCGATGAGCTCATCCTCGACCTGTCGCAAAACCTCGGCATAACCTTTGTCATTGTCACTCACGAACTGGAATCCATTTACAAAATCGCGGATCGGGTTATCATGCTCGACAAGGACGTCAAATCCATTGTTGCCGAAGGTGACCCCAAGGAATTGCGAGACACTTCGGAAAATCAATTTGTCAGACGTTTCTTCCTCCGCCAACCGACACTGGAAGCCGTTGAAGACACAGACGCCCACACGGCTAAGTAAGGATACGGAATGATACGAAAAAGAGATTATTTCAAATTAGGCATGTTCATCATCACAGGGGCAACTATGCTTGTCGCGATGATCATCGTCCTTGGAGCAGGAAGATACTTCCAGACAACCTATACGTTGGAAACCTACTTTGACGAATCGGTCAACGGCCTTGCCGTGGGATCGCCGGTCAAACTCCGTGGCGTCGATGTCGGCCGTGTGGCAGAAATCAATTTCGTGTCAAACAAGTATGACCCCGCAAACATGGGTGAAGTCCGCTATGTTTATGTCGAATGTGACATTAATCCCGACCTCTTCGAATTCATCTCCGAAGATAAATTTATTGAGGTTCTGCAAAAGGATGTTGCCCGGGGACTTCGCATTCGTCCCACGTCACTCGGTCTGACTGGACAGCTTTTCCTGAATATTATTTATGATGACCCAAAGACCAATCCGCCTCTGCCCCTCAAGTGGACACCGGCACACGCCTATATTCCGTCCGCTCCCTCTACACTGAGCCGAGTTGAAGGGGCCATCACCACTATCAGCAAAACGCTGAGCAGTCTCAAACAGGAAGACCTTGAATCCATCATCAGTGATGTCAAATCCATTGTTGATTCCATCGACAATTTCATGAAAACCGAAGGTGGCAAAGAAGCTGGTAAACAAATGTTGGGAGTCCTGGAAAACACCCGCAGCATTCTGGCCAGAGCCAACACACTCATGGCTGATCCGGCATTGGATACACTCATTCCCAATACCGCGAGCGCGATGAAAGGGGTCAATCGGATCATTACGGAATCAGCAGACGATATTATCGCAGCAACCCATGAAGCCAAGGTAACCATAATCAGCTTCAAGCAGGCTGCAAACGTTCTCAACAAGACCCTCAACGACCCGCGCATGGACAAAGCCATGAGTCAAATCGCACCGACCATGCAAAACATCTCCCAGGCCTCGGCCGATCTGACCGCGGCGGTGTCCAAGGTCCATGCTCTGGTCAATCGTCTGAACGGCGTTGTCGCTTCTGAAGAAGCGAATATTCATGCTATTATCGGCGACACACGCGAGGTCATGCAGAACGTCAAGGAAATCACGGGGGATGCCAAGCGATATCCCTCCGGCATGATTTTTGGCACTCCGCCGAGCAAGCCTAATCCTGAAAAACAATAACCGGGATCAACGTCATGAAACGACACATACTACTCTTCCTTATACTGGCCGTAACGTTGACCATGGCAGCCTGCGTCAAATTAGGCGGGAAGCCTCTGGACAAGCGGTATTTCCAGATCAATCCGACGCGCTCGACAGCGCAGGTCCAAACTCAGTACGACTTCGTGCTCAAGGTCAGAAGACTATCCATCTCAAACCTCTATAACACTCGGGAACTGGTTTACCGGGGCAAGAATGGACGCATTGAATCGGATTTCTACAACATGTTCTTTGTCCCCCCAGCGGCCATGTTGACTTCCGAACTCCGCCTGTGGCTCAGAGGCTCCAACCTTTTTAGCCACATCATCGAACCCGGCAGTATGGTGGTGCCGGGACTGACACTGGAAGGCGTGGTCAACTCGCTGTATGGTGACTATTCCCTTGACACACCCGCCGCAGTGGTGGAAATGCAGTTCTTCGTGGTCGACGAATCTTCGACAAATAATGAAATCGTCTTTTCCAGCACCTATGCCGAGCGTATCCCCATGCCCGAATCCACGGCCACGTCCCTGGTCAACGCCATGACACAGGGGGTACAGACCATTTACACCAATCTTGAAACCGACCTGGCAGCCGCAGGCCTGAAGTAATAATGGTAAAGAAAAATAAAATATATCGACCCGAGGAATTTGACGAAATTGATGAAAGCCCGAGTCGTTCCCAACTGAAGCGGGATATGATCGACTTGCAGAAGCTCGGCACCGATCTCGCAGCCCTTGGCGACTCCACAGTCAAAGAAGCAGGGCTCCCCCCGGAAGTGGAAAAAGCCCTGTTGCTCTTCAAGAAAATAACCAAACACGAAGCGCGTCGCAGGCATATGCAGTATGTGGGCAAGCTCATGCGCACCTTTGACACCAGTCATGTCAGAGAAATAGTGGAAGCGGCAAAAAAAGGACAGTCGATTAAAACGGCAGAGTTTCATCGTCTTGAAATCATGAGAGATCGTTTGATTGACGGAGACGATGACATCTTGCAGGAACTCTTCGAAAGCCACCCTGAGCATGGGCAAAAACTTCGCCAGCTCACACTGGGTGCACGCCGGGAAAAAGCCAAAGAAAAACCACCCAAGGACGCTCGCGCGCTCTTCAAATTTCTCCGCACATTGCACTTTGACGAAGACAAATAGCAGCCTTCCCCTTGACGAAGGCCGATACGAGTTTATCTATTACAAACTAAACATGATCGGCGGCATTTCCCGCCGCACTGCAAGGAGATACCCATGGTCATTCATGAATATGCCGGAATCGTCACAGAGTTACCTGACAGAGAGTGCCCGCATTGCGGCAAAACAATGGACGCGTGGCTCGCACCGCCTGAAACCGGGTGGAATGTCATTCTGATCTGCAACAACAACAGCTGTCAGCATTACCTCGGTTCCGAGGATGACATCCTCCACAAACGCGAAGACTCCCATCTGGGATGCCGTTACGCCGAAGATCCCGCAAACGGATTCAAACCGGTCAACGTACTTGCCGTCTGCCCTCACTAGTTTTTTTTCATAGAACACCGTGAAAAGGGTTTCGTTATGCGAAACCCTTTTCACGTTTCATGGACCGAATCCTGTTCCCATACCATATGATCAATGATAGATCAGGACACAATTTGCAAACGAGGTTCATACAGTGTTCAAGACAACAGGGAAAACGCAGGCATTCCTGGCACTCGGCGTAGCAGTTCTGCTCTGGTCCAGCTCCTTCATCGTCCTCAAATTCGCCTTCCAACATTTCGATCCGATGGTGGTTATCTTCGGACGCATGTTCATTGCCAGCCTCTGCTTCCTTCTTGTTTTCAAGAACCTGAAAAACATTGATTATCGGCCAGGCGACTGGAAACTCCTGACCTTCATGGGCATCTGTGAGCCAGGCTTCTATTTCATTTTTGAGGCCATGGCCCTGACGTACACAGACGCATCCCAGGCAGGCATGATCTGCGCGCTGCTGCCGCTCATGGTGGCTGTGGTTGCCCGCTTTGCTTTAGGAGAGCCATTCACCCGTCGAATGGTTGTCAGTTTCGGGCTGGCGATTGTCGGAGCAATTATTCTCTCCGCAGCAGCCGATCCCACCGCTACCGCATCCAACCCCATACTTGGCAACTTTCTCGAATTCATGGCCATGGTCTGCGCAGTCGGCTACATGATCAGTCTCAAGAAACTCACTCCGCGCTATAATCCGTGGTTCCTTACCATGATTCAGGCATTTATCGGCGCCATATTCTATTTCCCGCTCCTGTTCCTGCCCTCAACCACCTTACCAACTTCATTTGACCTTTTCGGCATCTCCACCATTGTTTATCTTGGCATAATGGTCACCATCCTGGCCTACGGACTCTACAACTACGGCATGTCGAAAATTCCAGTAGGTCAGGCTTCATCCTTCATCAACCTTATTCCGGTCATTACACTCATTCTTGGTGCATTGTTCCTCAAAGAACGACTTAACTGGATACAATACGGAGCATCGGTACTGGTTATTGTCGGAGTTTACGTCAGCCAGGGCGGAAAACAAACGGACGACAACGCATAATACGTTCCCGTCCGCCAGTTTGGATCATTAACCAGGCAGAACGCTATTCTGACGTAATAAAAACATCTTCCCGCTTGCAGCCTGCTTCCTTCAAAAGTCGTGACACGGCCTCAACACCGCCGTCCCCCACATCAAGACTGTAGTCCGTCACAAAGGTATTGATGTGCGTTGCAATAACATCATTATCCATTTCCTGCGCATGTGATTTAATATATTCTCGTCCGGCCGCAGGATTCTCCCTTGCTGCAAATACACTCTGACGAATGGCTTCATTCATCTGAGCGGCTACCTCAAGACCAAGAGAACGTTTGATGGCTATCGCACCAAGGGGGATTGGCATGCCGGTATGGTTTTCCCACCATGCACCAAGATCAAGCACGCACGTCAACCCCTGTCGGGCAAAAGTGAAACGCCCCTCATGAATAACAACGCCAGCCACGACATCCCCGGCAACAACAGCAGGCATTACTTCATCAAACACCATCTCAATCAGTTCGACCTCAATTCCTGCTTCTCGACAACAAAGCCCAAACAACAGATTTGCCGTGGTGTTCCGCCCAGGAATAGCCACCTTCCTGCCATCAAGAGCGGCAAGATCACACGCCTCTCCGGCAACAAGAAGAGGCCCGACGCCATATCCCATGGCGCCCCCGGCCCGAAGCAATACATAGTCATCCAGAATATCCGCTGCTGCTGCAACCGACACCTTGACCACATCAAGCGCCCCGGACGCTGCCAAGCCATTCAGTTCCTCGACATCTGCCAGAGTAATTTCAAGACCTTCCGGCCAACTGACAATGCCCGATGCAAGAGCGTGAAAAATGTAGGTATCATTGGGACATGGTGAATATCCCATCGTCAATTTCCTGTGCATGTAAACCTCCTGCATATAAAATTCGCATCACTCCTATTGACAGACAGAACCGCCGCTTATAGGAATAGTGACCACCCGGTCACCACTAGTCGAACCCCGCGGTGAAATCAAGAGTAACAACATGACACAGAATCCAAAAACATTTGAAAATCTCCCTGACGAGAAACGGGAACGTGTACTGAGCGAAGCCACGTCCGAATTCGCCGAACACGGATACCATCAGGCCAGTATCAACCGAATCGTCAATCGACTCGGCATAGCTAAAGGCTCGTTGTTCAAATACTTCGGTAACAAGCAAGGGTTGTTTGAATATATGTTCGGTCATGCGGTCAATCAATTCAAACAGCCACTCAAACATATCCGTGAAACTACATCAGACAAGGATTTTTTCGAACGCATAGAAAAAAGTCTGTTGGCCGGTGTGGACTTTATCCAGACGCACCCGCACATTTATCGAATCTACCTCAAAATGCTTTTCCAAGAGAACTTTCCCATGCGCGACAAGTTCCTCAGTGAGGTACGCCGAGGATCGACTAAATATCTTCGTCCTTTGGTCACGGCTGCCATGGAATCAGGTGAAATACGTAAAGAACTGGACCCGGACATGGTAGTATTCCATCTGGATTCCATCCTGGACAGATTTTTTCAGGCCCACGCCGTGCCATATCTGGACGGCCCCATAAGCCTCTACGGTGCAGATAGACAAACAACTGAAGACAAGGCCCGCGCCATAACGGACTTCCTCCGTAGTGGGCTAGGTAATCCATCCTGAAGACGGGAGATGACATGCGTCTATTCAACAGTGATTATTATAAGAACATGGGCCTTGCCGAAATCAGGGACAAAGTTGTGGTCTGCGAAAGGCTGAGCTTCGAAGACGGCATCAAACTTTTTGAATGTCCCGAACCGTTAGCCGTAGGCGCATTGGCTCACATGGTCCGCACCCGATTGCACGGAGACAAGGCTTTCTATGTAGTCAACCAGCACGTCAATTACACCAACGTGTGCGTCAACGGATGCATTTTCTGTGCTTATCAACGCGAAGAGGGACAGGACGGCGGTTTTGTCCTGAGCAAAGAGGATATCATTGCCAAAATCGACAGCGCAGCACTCACCCCACGCGAAATTCACATTGTGGGCGGTTGTCACCCCAAGCTGGGACTGAGCTATTTCGAGGACATCCTCAGTGCCATCAGGAAGCATTTGCCAAAGGTTGTCCTCAAATGCTTCACAGCTGTTGAGATCGCTCACTTCGCACGTATTGAAGACATTTCCACTACAGAAGTACTAACCCGGCTTAAGGCAGCAGGTCTGGACATGCTGCCTGGTGGTGGTGCCGAAATTTTCGCTCCCACTATACGGCAACAGATATGTCCTCGAAAATCCACAGCCGAAGAATGGCTGAAGGTTCACGAAGAAGCCCATGCACTGGGCATGAAAACCAACTGTACCATGCTGTTCGGGCATATTGAGTCCATGGAAGATCGTATAGACCATCTCGTTCAATTACGAGAATCACAGGACCGGGGAAACGGATACACCTGTTTCATCCCCCTCCCATTCCTGACCGAGAACAGTCAGTTAACCATTGAGAAGCCTCTAACCGGCCTGGAAGAATTACGCACTATCGCCATCAGCCGCCTCATGCTCGACAATATCCCGCATATCAAGGCGTACTGGGTGATGCTCGGTGTGAAGCAGGCACAGGCGGCCCTCAAATTCGGCGCGGATGATTTTGACGGTACGGTCGTCGAGGAAAAAATCGGCCATGAGGCCGGAGCCACCTCTGAGCAGGGCATGACACGGACTGAACTGACCGAAATGATCACAGGCTGTGGCTGCACACCTGTAGAACGTGACGGTTTTTTTAACGAGGTATAAGCACCTCCCCTTCTCTTTTTCAAAATAAATTGGAAGCGCAGTCGCGCAGTGAGCAGGATAACGAATTACGAGCCATGTGAGAGAGAATATGTGCACGCTTGAAAATATTTTTGAGAAAGTCCTGGGTGGCGAACGTATTGATTTTTATGAAGCCCAACATCTTTATGAAGAAGCTGATTTCCATGATCTTGGGAGATTAGCTCACCATGTCAGACTGGCGAAGCATCCTGACCCGATAGTCACATACGTTGTGGACCGCAACATCAACTACTCCAATGTCTGCGTGTGCTGCTGCAAATTCTGCGCGTTCTATTGCGAACCAGGCGAAGACGGCGGCTATGTGCTGACGTATGAAGAAATCGGAGACAAGATTCAGGAAACCCTTGATCTCGGAGGCACTCAGATTCTCATGCAGGGCGGACATCACCCGGATCTGCCGCTCACATGGTACGAAGATATGCTTCGATACATCAAAAAAAACTATACAGTCCATATCCACGCATTTTCGCCTCCTGAAGTCGTCTTCTGGAGCGAGATGGAAGGTATTCCAGTCGCCGAGGTTGTCAGTCGCCTGCACAAGGCTGGATTAGACTCCATTCCCGGTGGCGGTGCTGAAATATTGGTAGACAAAGTCAGGTCTCAGGTAGCCCCCAACAAGTGTCCGGCCGATCAGTGGCTCGGTGTCATGGAGGAAGCTCACAATCAAGGTCTGCGTACCACTGCCACCATGATGTTCGGACACGAAGAAACACCCGCTCAGCGACTGCAACATCTTTTTGCTGTGCGAGATACACAGGATCGCACCGGAGGATTCACTGCTTTCATTCCCTGGACCTTCCAGCCTGACCACACGGATTTACCCCACTGCCGCAAACTAACCAGTGTTGAATACCTCCGCCTGCTTGCTGTCTCCCGCATCGTACTCGACAACATAGACAACGTGCAGGTCTCATGGGTCACCATGGGGCCAAAAATAGCCCAGTTAGCCCTCTATTTTGGAGGCAATGACTTTGGCTCCACCATGATTGAAGAAAATGTCGTCAAGGCTGCCGGTGTTTCGTTTCGGCTTTCACGCGAAGAAATCGACCGTCTGGTCACGGCTGCCGGATTCATCCCTAAACAGCGATCCATGGATTACACCATTTTGGAGAATCGTTAATGGCTATTCAACTTGGAAAAATCGGCTACCTTAATGTCCTACCCATTTACCACCCGCTGGAATCAGGACTGATCGCCAACGACTTCCAGATACACTCCGGGCCGCCATCGGCATTGAACAATCTCATGGATGCTGAAAAACTGGATATTTCAGCTGCTTCTTCCATTGAATATGCTCGTCATCCAGACAAATATTATCTCGTACCGAACATAGCCATTGGCAGTCGCGGCCCGGTACAGAGCGTTCTGCTTTTGAGTCGATATCCTGTGGAAGAGCTCAAAGGGAAAACCATATTGGTCAGTTCTCAAACGCACACTTCCGCAGCTCTCCTTTCCGTCCTGCAAAAGGAACTCTGGGAAATCGAAACGACGTACAGCACTGGAAATGCCACAGTCACTCTTGAGAAGGGAGAACGCCCAGACGCTATCCTGGCCATCGGCGATGAAGCCTTGAATTTACGCTTTCATCCTGATTATACACACCGCATTGATCTTGGTGAGGCATGGCGAGAGCTCACAGGGCTGCCCTTCATTTTCGGAGTCTGGATAATTCAACGAAAGAGTTGGAAGAAATCAGAAAGCAAACTGTCTAAAGCTGTCAGCAAGTTGCTTGAGGCCAAGGATTGGGGCGTTGAAAACATAAAAAAAATGTGCATTCTTGCAGCGGATTCAAGCTGCTTGTCGGACGATGAGATGTGTTCATATTTTGACGGCTTAGTCTATGACTTGGCCGAAGAAGAGATCAACGGTCTTACTCTATTTTACACACATCTCAAAAAACACGGGCTGATTGAACGTGTTCCAGAGTTGCATTTTATCCCGTAGCCATTTTTCGCTACTTGGTATTAAAATCAACAAAAGCTTTCAACGCAGGAAACATGTGACGTCCGCTATGGTACACGAGATAGAACTGTCTTGTTCCTGACAGCTCGGGTATATCCAAAGCGGTTAACACACCCCTGGCGATCATATCTTCTGCCACCAGCCGCGAAGTAAAGCAGATCCCAACGCCGTTGGCAGCATGAGCAAGGCTTTCGGAAGTCCCTTCGACGCGACAACGTATTGTGAGGTCCTGAATACTGCGCCCAGAGCCCTCAAGCGCTCTTTCCAGCACTAGACGCGTCGCTGACCCTCGTTCACGCATGATCCAGGGCAAAGAAGCAACCTGAGCCAATGACAGAGCGCCGCTTTCAGGCAGCCACGATGCATTACGAGCTGCAACAACCATTATTTCGTCATCAACAAGATGGTGTGCAACAACTTCCGCATCTTCAGGCTTTTGTCCAACTATCCCAACCGGCCACGCCCCAGAAAGTACACGCTTCAGAACTTCGGAAGAATCGTGTGTATGGATTGTAAAACTTACTTCGGGATATTTCTTGGAAAAACCAGCAAGCATCCCCGGCAAGATACTCAATGATGGAATAGTACTGCACCCGATACCGAGATCACCTACAACCCTGTCTCGCAACATTTCAATTGATGCTTTCGCACGATCCAGATTGGCAAAAACCTTGATTGCATTTTCATAAAGGACATCACCAGCCTGTGTCGGAATAACTTTTCGCCCAAGCCTATCAAAAAGCTTTACGCCAAGTTCCTCTTCCAAATTGGCAACATGAGAACTGATGGTCGGCTGCGAGAGAAACATGACATCTCCGGCTTTGGAGAAACTCTGCAATTCATACACTCTGCAAAAGGCTTCAAGCTTCCTGACGTCCATGGCAAAATCTATCCTTGATATTGAGATTATCTATAGAAAGTCATAAAAAAAGGGCAGGTCATAGACCTGCCCTTTTTAACATTACTTTTCTTCGGCTTCTTCAGAAGCAGCTTCTTCAGCAGGCTTCTCTTCTACCTTTTCTTCTTTCTTGACTGCGTCCTTCTTAGGAGCGGCCTTCTTTTTCGGAGCGGCCTTCTTCTCTTCTTTGGCAGGCTTGGCTTCTTCTTTCTCAGCCGGAGCTTCTGCTGCTTTCTTGGTCAATTCAATAATGACCATGGGCGCGCAGTCACCCTTACGGGGCTGGGAAAGTTTAATGATACGAGTGTAACCACCCGTGCCGCCTTCAAAGCGAGGACCAATTTCGTCAAAGAGACGCTGGACCAGCTGATGGCTGCCGAGGACCTTGTAGGCCTGACGGCGAGCATGCAAGTCGTTACGCAGAGACAAAGTGACAAGCTTGTCTACAATGCTGCGAAGCTCCTTGGCCTTGGGTTCAGTGGTGCGAATCTGCTCATAAGTCAGCAGTGCGCGTGCCATGTTTTTGAACATGGCGGCACGATGAGTATTGGTCCGATTCAGTTTGCGGCCTGACTTTCTATGCCTCATTTTTCTCTTTCCTCTTCAACCATTCCTGGTATTTCTTGTCGAAATCCTCAACCGACATACCGAACTTCAGGGTCATGGCATCCAGAACGCGACGAATCTCGTCCAGGGATTTACGACCAAAGTTCTTGGTCTTCAGCATGGCCTGCTCGGTACGTTGAACCAGTTCACCAACCAACTGGATGTTGGCAGCCTTCAGGCAGTTGGTGGCACGAACAGAAAGTTCGAGCTCATCAATGGACTTGAAGAGGTTCGGGTTCAGATCAATTGCATCATCTTCTTCTTCGTGAGTCTCCGAAGAGAGTTCATCAAAGTTGATAAAGACGGACAACTGCTCTTTCAGGATCTTGGCACTGTATGCACAGGCATCCTCGGGGGAAACCGAACCATCGGTCCAGACCTCGAGAATGAGCTTGTCGTAGTTGGTCATTTGGCCGACACGCGCCTGTTCGACAGAGTATGCGACCTTCTTGACTGGGGAGTAACTGGCGTCGAGGATCATGGAGCCGATTTCGTCGGTCAGCCCTTCGTGCATGTCAGCAGGGACATACCCCTTACCCATGCGGACTTCCAACTCCATCTTGAAGCTACGGTTCTCAGTCAGGGTGGCAATCAGCTGATCCTTGTTCAAAACAGTAACGTTCTGATTTTCCTGAATCATGCCGGCCGTAACCTGGCCCATCTTGTTGGCTTCAAGTGTCAAACGCTGAGGCTCGTCCGTGGTCATTGCCATACGAACAAGTTTCAGATTCAACACGACCTCGGTCATGTCCTCAAGAACACCAGGCACGGTGGTGAACTCATGCTGCACTCCCTCAATGGAGGCGGACACAATGGCACACCCCTGCATGGAGGAAAGAAGAACCCGGCGCATGGCGTTGCCAATAGTAGTGGCATAACCACGCTCCAAAGGTTCACAGATGAATTTACCGTACATCTCGGAGGACTTGGGATCACGCACCAATTTCTCGGGCTTGACCAGTTCGCTCCAATTGCGGGTGTTGATGAGTTTGTCGCCGTTCTCAATAAGCATGAAGTCCCCTATTTACTTGGAGTACAATTCGACAATAAGCTGCTCGTTGATCGGGAACTGTATATCTTCCCGGTTCGGCATGGCCTTAACCGTGCCCTTGAAGTTGGCACCGTCAGATTCCAACCACTCAGGGCAACCGCGGCGGGCAATGACTTCCTGGGCTTCATTGATCACGGGGATCTTGCGGGCTTCTTCGCGGACTTCAATGACGTCAGCAGACTGCACTTGCATGGACGGAATGTTCACGCGGCGGCCATTGAGTTTAAAGATGCCGTGCAGTACCAACTGACGAGCTTGATCGCGAGAGTTGGCAAAGCCAAGACGATAAATCACGTTATCCAGACGACGTTCGAGGAGGATCAACAGGTTGTGACCTGTGACACCCTTCATACCGTCGGCACGATGGTAGTACATACGGAACTGGCCTTCGAGAACGCCATACATACGGCGGACTTTCTGCTTTTCACGCAACTGGATGGCGTAATCGCTCATCTTGTGGCGCATGCGGCCGGAGTGTCCCGGTGGGTAGGGGCGCTTTTCGTAAGCGCACTTATCAGTGTAGCAGCGATCGCCTTTGAGGAAGAGCTTCTCTCCCTCACGACGGCACAGCTTGCATTTAGCTTGAGTATATCTTGCCACGATACTTCTCCTTAATTAGACCCTGCGGCGTTTAGGCGGACGGCAACCATTGTGGGGAATCGGAGTGATGTCCCGAATGAAGGTAACCTTGAAGCCTGCGTTGTTGATGGCGCGCATTGCGGCCTCACGTCCGGAGCCAGGGCCCTTGACGTAGATGCCGACTGTACGCATGCCAGAATCCTGAGCGCGCTTGGCGGCGGATTCAGCTGCCATCTGTGCCGCGAAAGGAGTGGACTTGCGGGAGCCCTTAAAATGAGCGCCTGCGGAAGCCCAACTGACGACATTACCCTTAACGTCTGTAAAGGTCACGATCGTATTGTTGAACGTGGCCTTGACGTGGGCAATACCGACGGGAATGTTCTTCTTCTCTTTCTTTTTCCCAGATCGACGGGGTTTAGCCATTGCCTTAATCTCCGTTGAATAAATGTCTATAAAACGCTCACTGCCTACAGGCAGAAAGCGATATTTCGCGATGTCGCGTGCTTATTTCTTCTTGCGGCCCATGACGGAACGACGGGGACCCTTACGGGTACGTGCGTTGGTCTTGGACTTCTGTCCGCGAACGGGCAGACCACGACGATGGCGCAAGCCGCGGTAGCAGCCGATATCCATCAGACGTTTGATGTTGGTGGTGATCTCACGACGAAGGTCACCCTCAACCTTGTAGTTGTTTTCAATCTCGAGGCGGATCTGGCTGACTTCATCAGCAGTGAGGTCGTCACTGTTGGTCTTCCAGTCCACTTTCGTAGTATCGAGAATCTGCAGGGCCATGGTCCGGCCGATGCCGTAAATGTACGTCAGCGCAACATCAATGCGCTTGTTCTTCGGCAGATCAACACCAGCAATACGTGCCATAGTTATTTCCCTCTATCCTTGACGCTGCTTGTGACGGGGGTTCTCACAGATTACCCGCAGGACACCGTTGCGCCTGATTACTTTGCACTTGGAACACATTTTCTTAACAGAAGGTCTTACTTTCATGACCATCTCCATTGTCTGAATACAATAATGCCCGTGCCCCCTTCCGGGGGTGGCCTTTTAAACGAAGCTGATTTTACTACAGCGTTTTACGACAATAAGCAAGTCCTAAATGTCCATCTCCATGGGACCTAGTCGGACAAACTCAATATCATCGGTCCATCGGAGGTAATTGCAACGGTGTGCTCAAAATGAGCAGACAGTTTCCTGTCCTTTGTCACCGCTGTCCATTTATCCTCGAGAACTTCAACTTCGTGACTCCCAACCGTGACCATCGGCTCAATGGCAAGCACCATACCGGCTTTAAGAGGAAGACCAGCGATGCCCTTGGGGACGAAGTTGGGGATTTCAGGCTTCTCATGGAGATGACTGCCAATCCCGTGTCCTACAAAACGACGAACTATACCAAAACCAAACCCTTCAACGTATGACTGTATTGCCGCGGAGATGTCATACAAGTTGTTTCCGGGAACGGCTTTATCAATACCCTTATAAAGAGACTCTCGGGTTACGTCCATAAGCTTTTTTGCTTCGTCAGAAACCTGCCCGACCGCGAAGGTTCGGGCGGAATCTCCGTAAAACCCTTCATACACGACACCCATGTCAACACTGACAATGTCACCTTCTTCCAGGAAACGCTCCTTCGAAGGAAAGCCGTGTACAATCTCGTCATTCACAGAACAACATAGAGCAAAAGGAAAACCTTGATACCCTAAAAATGCCGGACGGACGTCGTACTGGTCGCACATCGACCGGCATATATCCTCGAAAAGCATGGTTGAAACGCCAGGTTTGACGTTCTCTTCAAGCTCATCAAGAATGGTGGAAACAATGCGATTGGCCTCACGCATGAGGCCAATCTCTTTATCATTTTTGAGGAAGACACCCCTGAACTTTTTCAAGGCTAATGCCTACCCTTCAACTTGCCGGCTTTGCCCATCAGTCCCTCGTATTGACGAGAAATAAGATAGGATTCGACCTGCCCCATGAAGTCCATGGCCACGCCGACCACGATCAGCAGCGAAGTTCCGCCGAAGTAAAACGGCACACTGAACTTGCTAATCAGAAACATTGGGAGCACACACACCGCGGAGACATAAAAGGCTCCCCACAAGGTAATGCGGGACAGTACTCTGTCGATGTACTCACGGGTACGGACACCCGGACGAATGCCCGGAATGAAGCCGCCCTGCTTCTGAATATTCTCTGCAATTCCTTTGGGATCAAACATGATCGCCGTATAGAAGTAGCAGAAGAAGATGATAATTCCAATGAATAATAAATTATAAACAATGGAAGTCGGACTCATGATGGCTGCAAAATCCTGCAAAAACTCACTGCTCGAAAACTGAGCAAGCGTTGCAGGAAACATCAGAATGGACGACGCAAAGATCGGCGGAATAACACCAGCGGTGTTGATCTTCAAAGGCAGATGCGTAGTCTGCCCACCAAACATGCGACGCCCTTGCTGACGCTTAGCGTAATGGATCGGAATCCTGCGTTGCCCTCTTTCCATAAAGACAATGAAAGCCAATGTGGCAATCATCACAACTATGAGGAAGAGGAGAATAAACAGGGTGATTTCACCCACTGTCATCAACTGGATGGTATTGATCACTGCAGACGGAAGGCCTGCGATAATACCAGCGTAGATGATCAGGGAGATACCATTTCCGATCCCCTTTTCGGTCATTTGTTCTCCCAGCCACATCAGGAAAACGGTTCCAGCAGTCAGGGTCAAGATGGTCATCAACTTGAACCCGATTCCGGAAAACAGCACCATGGGAGCCCCAGTAGGGCTGCTCATAGATTCAAGACCAGTGGCAATGGCAAAACCCTGCACAACGGTAATGAGTACTGTCCCGTACCTGGTGTACTGGGTAATCTTCTTGCGTCCGGCCTCGCCTTCTTCTTTCTGAAGACGTTTCAACTCCGGGCTGACAACAGTCAGAAGTTGAAGAATAATCGAGGCCGATATGTATGGCATAATTCCCAGGGCGAAGATGGACATCTTACTGAGTCCACCACCTGAGAACATGTCAAATACGCCGAAGAGAGTGTTTTGCGCCTGGGCGAAAAACTCCGTCAGAGCCGCACTGTCGACGCCGGGAATAGGTATATGAATGCCCATCCGGTAGACAGCAAGCAGTGCGAACGTCCAGAGGAGCTTGTTACGCAGCTCTGGCAATCGGGCAATATTATCAACTCCTGACATCGTATCAATACCCTTCGACTAGAGAGTTAAGCTTCAATGGCCTTGGCGGTACCGCCGGCCTTGGCAATTTTCTCGGCTGCAGACGCACTGAAACGATGAGCTTCAATGGTCACTGCCTTTGCGACATCACCAGTACCGAGGATTTTGACCGGGGCGTTGTCTTTGACAACGCCGCGCTCATACATATCACTCAGGGTGATCTCATCCTTGCCTTCAAACATGGCTATAAGACGACCGACGTTCACAGCTTGGTACTCTTCGCGGAAGGGATTCTTGAATCCGCGCTTGGGCAGACGACGAGCCAGAGGCATCTGGCCGCCCTCAAAGCCGGGACGAACACCACCGCCGGAGCGGGCATTCTGACCCTTGTGGCCTTTACCGGAGGTCTTACCCCAGCCGGAACCAGAGCCGCGACCAATACGCTTGCGATTCTTGTATTCTTCCGGGAAGGCGTAGAGTTCATGCAGTTTCATTATTCCACTACCTCCACCAGGTGTCTGACCTTATAGATCATACCACGAATGACAGGGTTGTCCTCGTGTTCTTTGACCTGACTGATACGGCGCAAGCCCAATGCTTCCAAGGTCTTAACCTGGTCAGGCTTGCACGCGATCTTACTTTTGATCTGTTTTACTTTAATCACGGCGATCTCCTTTACTTTCTCGGCGTAGACACCGGGACACCGCGCAGGGCGGTCATTTCCTCGGCGCTCCGCAGGGACTCCAGACCGGCCATGGTGGCACGAAGCACGTTGTGCGGATTATTAGTGCCAATAGCCTTGGTCAGGATATCATGGACGCCAACGGCTTCCATGATCGCACGGACAGGACCACCAGCAATAATACCGGTACCACGGCTGGCAGGCTTGAGCATAACTCGTCCTGCACCGTAGTGACCCAAAACCTCATACGGAAGGGTACCGTCCAGCAGAGGAACATTGATCATGTTCTTCTTAGCGCGTTCAGACGCCTTACGGATGGCTTCAGGCACTTCGTTAGCCTTACCCAGACCGTATCCGACTCCACCTTCACCGTCTCCGACGACCACCAAGCAGCTGAAGCTAAAACGGCGGCCACCCTTGACAACCTTGGCGACGCGATTGAGGTAGACGATTTTTTCAATCAATCCACTTTCATTCTGTTCCATTGTTCTTTCCTAGCTACCTAGAATTTAAGCCCGGCTTCACGGGCGCCGTCGGCAAGAGCTTTTACCTTGCCGTGATAGATGTAACCACTCCGGTCGAATACACAGGATTCGATTTTCTTGGCCAAGGCGGCTTCGGCGATAGCCTTGCCGACCTTGGTTGCAGAATCCTTGTTGGCCTTGAGGGTCTCGCCATCCTTGTTCAGCACCTGAGTGCTGGCGGAAGCGAGAGTCACACCGTTTACGTCATCGACCAACTGGGCATAAAGATGCTGGTTGGAACGATAGACGACCAAACGTGGCCGAACTTCAGTACCGGATATTTTTTTTCTGATGCGGGGCTTCCGAAGAAGCCTCTGTGCATTTTTGCTTTTACTCATGACTTATCCCCCTACTTAGCGCCGGACTTACCAGCCTTGCGGCGGATGAATTCGTCAGCGTACTTGATGCCCTTGCCCTTGTAGGGTTCCGGCGGACGCACACGGCGTATTTGTGCCGCGACTTCTCCGACAAGCTGCTTATCGATGCCTTCGATGGTCAGCTTAGAGCCTTCCACCTTAGCGTCGAGTTCGGCAGGCAGATCGAACTCGACCGGATGAGAATATCCGACGTTGAGAACGATTTTTTTGCCCTGCACGGACACCTTGTAACCGACACCGACAACTTCCAAAGTCTTCGTAAAGCCTTTGGTCACACCATCGACGCAGTTGGCAAGCAAAGTCCTACGAAGACCGTGCTGACCGCGCGCCTGGCGGGAATCATCAATGCGGGAGACATACACCTTGCCATCCTCGATCTTATACTCAACGGTCGGATCGACCGGAGTCTGCAAGTTCCCCTTAGGGCCCTTAACCTGGATCTCAGAGGCTCCAATAGATACCTCAACACCCGAGGGGATGTCGATGGGATTCTTTCCTATACGAGACATAGTGGAACCTCTTTACCAGATTTCGCAGAGAAGCTCGCCGCCGACATTGGCCTCTTTGGCCTTGGCGCCTTCGAGCAACCCTTTGGATGTGGACACGATACAAATACCGATGCCATTCTGGACTCGGGGGATATCAGAAGCACCTACATATACGCGACGACCGGGCTTACTGACCTTTTTCAGGCCAGTAATAAGCGGTTTTCCGTCAACATATTTGAGGGTAATACTGATGTCCCTGTCCTCGACAGCGTAGTCGGTGATATAACCTTCTTCCTTCAAAATACCCGCGATGGAAGACTTCATCTTGGAAGTCGGAACAGCGACATCATTATGATATGCGCCATACGCATTCCGGATGCGGGTCAACATGTCGGCTACAGGATCAACAACAGCCATTTCATTTCTCCTTAATTACCAGCTCGCCTTGCGGACGCCAGGAAGTTCACCGGCGAGAGCCTTGTTACGGAAGCAGATACGGCAAATGCCGTAGCGCCTCAGAAAAGCCCGAGGACGGCCACAAATCGGACAACGATTATATGCGCGGACCTTGAACTTGGGTTTGCGGCGTGCCTTAACACGTAAGCTTGTTTTGGCCACTTTCCGTCCTCCTACTTTTTAAAGGGCATACCGAGAAGATCGAGGAGGGTCTTGCCTTCCTTATCGGTCTTAGCGGTCGTGCACACTGTCACGTTCATGCCCTTCACCATCTCAACTCTATCGATGTCAAGCTCAGGGAAGATGGTGTGTTCCTTGATGCCCATAGTGAAGTTACCACGACCGTCAAAACCACGATCGGGGATACCGCGAAAATCGCGGACACGGGGCAGAGCAAAGCTCACGAGCTTGTCAAAAAAGTCCCACATTGCATCGCCGCGTAAAGTAACACGGGTGCCGACCGGCATACCTTCGCGCAGTTTGAACTGAGCGATGGATTTCTTTGCCAGGGTGACAACGGCCTTTTGGCCTGCGATTGCGGTCAGTTCCTCAGCAGCGGGTTCGATGAGCTTGCTATTTTGGCTTGCTTCACCAAGTCCGATGTTCAAAGAGATCTTCGTCAAACGGGGGATCTCCATGGAAGAGGAATAACCGTACTCCTTCTGGAGCTCGGGGACGACCTTTTCTTTATATACTGTCTCGAGACGTGTCATACTGATACCTACTTGAAGGTTTCGTTGCACTTCTTACAGAAGCGAACCTTCTTTCCATCTTCAGTCTTCTTGTACCCGACCCGCGTGGGCTTGGTGCATGCATCGCAAACAACAGCCACATTGGATACATGGATCGGGGCTTCCTTCTCGATGATACCGCCGGGTTGCTGGGCATAGGGGTTGGCTTTGGTGTGGCGCTGGACCATGTTCACCTTCTCAACCAGGACTTTGTCCTGCTTCTTGAGAATCTTCAACACCTTGCCGATCTTACCCTTGTCCTTCCCAGCGATGACCATGACTTTGTCGTCTTTACGAATTTTAGTCTTCATCATCATATCCTTACAGGACCTCGGGGGCGAGGGAAACGATCTTCATGAAACCGGCTGCACGCAATTCACGAGCCACGGGTCCGAAAATACGGGTACCGACTGGGTCCATGTTAGCGTTGAGCAGCACAGCGGAATTGTTGTCGAACTTGATGTAGGAACCGTCGGGACGACCGATTTCCTTCTTGGTGCGAACGACAACCGCCTTCATGACCGCACCCTTCTTCACTTTGGAATGGGGCATGGCCTCTTTGACGGACACTACAATAATATCACCGACGCTGGCGTAACGGCGCTTGGAACCACCAAGCACTTTGATGCACAGGACCTGCTTGGCCCCGGAGTTGTCAGCAACGTCGAGTCTGGATTCAACTTGTATCATGTTTCCTCCTAAACCTAGACGGCCTTTTCGAGGATTTGCACCAGGTGCCACCTTTTACGGCGGGACATGGGCCTCGATTCGACAATCTGCACCTTGTCGCCAACACCACAATCATTAGCCGGATCATGGGCCATGAATTTCTTGCGGCGGCGAATGTACTTCTTCAGCAGCGGATGCTTCACCAGGGTCTCGACACGGACGACAATGGTTTTGTCTGCCTTGTCGGAGATCACCAGGCCGGTGAGCACGCGCTTGTTGCCTTGGTATTTAAACTCAGCCATTTCTCTACGCTCCCTGTCGTTCCCGCTGAATAGTCAGGATACGGGCGATAGTCTTTTTGACGCCGGAGAGAGTCTGCGTGTTCTCGAGCTGAGCAGTTGCATGCTTGAAACGCATGGCAAACAACTCCTGTCGAGACTCAGTCAGTTTCTCGGTCAACTTAGCGTCATCCAGTTCACGAAGTTCCTTGGAAGTCAGCATTTACATACCCTCCTTCACAACGATGGATGTCTTGATCGGCAACTTGTAAGAAGCACGCTTCAGTGCTTCTTTAGCCAACTCGATGTCAACACCTTTAACTTCGTACATGATACGACCCGGTTTCACCGGCGCGACCCAACCATCGGGTGCGCCTTTACCCTTACCCATACGGACTTCCGCGGGCTTGGAGGTGACGGGGAAATCAGGGAAGATGCGGATCCAGACTTTACCGCCGCGCTTGATGTGACGCATGATAGCGACACGAGCGGATTCGATTTGCTGGGCTGTGATCTTTCCGTGCTCCAATGCCTTCAGGCCGATTTCGCCGAAGGACACACTGTTACCCCGTTGGGCCTTGCCTCTGAGGCGGCCTTTCTGCCGCTTTCTGAATTTTACTCTTTTTGGAGCAAGCATTACTGTTGTACCTCTTTGTCCAGAATCTCACCCTTGAAGATCCAGACCTTGACTCCGATAACGCCGTACGTAGTCGATGCTTCGGCGAAACCATAGTCGATGTCGGCACGGAGAGTGTGCAAAGGCACACGCCCATCACGGTACCACTCGCCGCGTGCGATTTCGGCGCCAGCTAGGCGACCTGCACACGCAACTTTAATACCCTCGGCGCCGAATTTCCTGGCAAGGCCCACCGTACGCTTCATGGCACGGCGGAAGGCAATTCTGCGTTCGAGCTGCTGGGCAATGCTCTCAGCTACGAGCTGAGCTTCAACCTCCGGTCGACGGATCTCGTTGACCTCAATGGTGAATTCAGTTTGAAACTTGTTGCGCAATTCTTCACGCAACTTTTCTATCTCAACACCTTTGCGACCGATAACAATACCGGGGCGCGCGGTGTGGATGATCAGGCGAATCTTGCCGCCGGCCCGCTCGATTTCGATGCGGGACACGCCAGCTTGAAACAGTTTTTTCTTAACGAACTTACGAACCAGGTCGTCCTGAAGAACGAACGCAGGGTAGTCCTTTTTGCTGTACCAGCGGGACAGCCAGTTCTTGTTATACCCCAGACGAAAACCGTAAGGATGTACTTTCTGTCCCATACTATTGTTCCTTCACTACGATTGTAATGTGGCTGGTGCGCTTCCGGATGCGGTAAGCGCGGCCCATGGCACGCGGCTGAATACGCTTCCAGGTAGGACCTTCGTTAACCATGACCGTATCAACGATCAGGGAATCAACATCAACTCCGGGCATCTGTTCCGCATTGGAAATAGCGGAAAAGAGCACTTTGCTGAGTATTTTCGCGGCCTTCTTCGGAGTGAACCGAAGAATATTAAGAGCGTCTTCGACACCCTTGCCTTTAATGTTCTCGGCAACAAGACGAGTCTTGCGCGGAGACACGCGAATGAACTTAGAGACTGCTTTAGCTTCCATGATGTCCTCCTACCCTACTTTTTCTTATCGGCAACGTGGCCGAAGTAGGTACGGGTGGGGGAAAATTCACCCAGTTTGTGTCCGACCATGTTTTCGGTAACGAACACAGGGATGAACTTACGACCATTATGAACAGCGAAAGTCATACCGACCATCTCAGGGACGATCGTGGAACGGCGGGACCAAGTCTTGATCACGCGACGATCCTGATTTTCGGCAGCCACTTGGATTTTCTTGATCAGGTGACCGTCAAGGAACGGGCCCTTTTTAAGAGATCTAGGCATTAGTTATACTCCTACTTCTGGCCGCGGCGTTTGACGATGAGCTTCGAGGAAGCCTTCTTCTTGTTCCGGGTCTTATAACCCTTAGCCGGGGTACCCCATGGGGACACCGGATGGCGACCACCGGAACTACGACCTTCACCACCACCCAGCGGGTGATCGATCGGGTTCATTGCCACACCACGGACCTTCGGGCGACGACCGAGCCAGCGGTTACGGCCAGCCTTACCGATCTTGATGTTCTCGTGTTGGATATTGCCAACCTGACCGACAGTGGCGCAGCAACTGGCCAGGACCTTACGGACTTCACCAGAGGGCATGCGCAGGAGGGCGTATTTACCTTCCTTGGCGATCAGCTGTGCATATGTACCTGCTGCACGACAGAATTGGCCACCCTTTCCAGGATGCAACTCAATGTTGTGCACAATGGTACCAGTCGGAATCTTGGTCAGATCCATGGCGTTACCGGGCTTGATGTCAGCGCCTTCACCAGCGACGATGGAATCGCCCTGATTCAGACCGACAGGAGCCAGGATGTAGCGTTTCTCGCCATCTGCATAGTGCAGAAGTGCGATACGGGCGCTGCGGTTCGGATCGTATTCGATCTCAGCAACCTTGGCGGGAACGCCAAGCTTGTTGCGTTTGAAATCGATAACGCGGTACAGCGTCTTGTGCCCTCCGCCACGACGGCGCATGGTGACACGACCATTATTATTGCGACCGGACTTCTTTGTCAGTCCTTTGGTCAGCGACTTCTCGGGAGTGGTCCGAGTGATCTCAGCGAAATCGGAGATCGTCTGGAACCGGCGGCCCGGAGAAGTAGGCTTCAACTTACGGGTTGCCATGGTTACACTCCTTCGAATATTTCGATTTTGTCACCGGCAGCAAGCTTGACGTATGCCTTCTTGTAACCGGCGATGCGACCACCGGTGGCACGGCCGAACTTCATGCGCGGCATAGCTTTTTTCCGGACAATGTTCACAGACTCGACTTTGACGTTAAAGGCAGTCTCAACGGCCTTCTTCACCTCGATCTTATTGGAATCGGGATGAACGTAAAAAGAGACGTGATTGGATTGCTCTTTGGCTTCGTTGGCCTTCTCAGAAACAACGGGCTTGAGCAGAACTTGCGAATAATCCATTACTTCAACCTCTCTTGAACGTCTTGGGCGGCGGCCTCGAGCATTACCAGCTCAGGGTACAGCAGCACGTCGTAAACATTCAGCTTGTCGGCTTCGATGACCTTGATATGAGGCATGTTCCTTGCGGACAGCTCCAGGTTCTTGTCAACGCCCTTTGCGACGATGAGGGTCTTGGTCATGCCGAGCTTCTCAGCAATATCAGCAAAGGCCTTGGTTTTGATCTCTGCGAGATCGATGGAATTGACCACAGTGATCTTCTCTTCAGAAGCACGGGAGGACAAAGCCATCTTCAGGGCCAGCTTGCGGACTTTCTTGTTCACCTTGAAGGAGTAATCGCGAGGCTGCGGGCCGAAGGTGGTTGCACCACCACGCCACAGGGGCGAACGGACGGAACCAGCGCGAGCACGACCGGTGCCTTTCTGGCGCCAGGGCTTGCGACCACCGCCGGTCTTCAAAGCACGATTCTTTGTAGCGTGGGTGCCCTGACGCTGTGAAGCGCGCTGGGCGCGGACAACGTGGTTGAGGATCTCGGGCATAATTTCTACCTCGAAAACCTCAGGAGCCAACTCAAAGTCGCCCACTTTCATATTATTCTGATCTACAACTTGTATTTTAGCCATGACGTATACCTCTTAGCCGTTCTTGCGGATCATCACGAGGCCGTTGTTGGGACCGGGCACTTGGCCCTTGACCAACAGGACATTGTCCTCGGGCCTGACATCGACGATTTCCACGTTGCTCAAGGTCACACGTGCATTACCCATCTGTCCGGGCATTTTCTTGCCCTTCCAAACGCGGCCCGGGAAAGTGGCGTTACCGACAGAACCGGGAACGCGGTGTACTTTCTCAGCGCCGTGGGAGGCGCGGGAGCCAGCGAAGTTGTGACGCTTCATGACACCCTGGAAACCCTTACCCTTGGAGGTACCGGTAACCTTGACCTTTTCACCGGCGGCAAAGATGTCGACGGTAATTTCCTGGCCCAGCTCGTACCCTTCAACCACTTCAAGGGGAAATTCCTTGAGGTTGCGGTAGAGATCCTTACCGGCCTTGGCCATATGGCCTTTCATCGGCTTGTTCACCTTGCGTTCGGCGATGGAATCATAACCGAGTTGCAATGCGTTGTAGCCTTCCTTGTCCGTGGTCTTAATCTGCATAACCGAGCAAGGACCAGCCTCGATAACGGTTACTGGACAGATTGTACCATCGTCCTTGAAAATGCGTGTCATGCCCAGCTTCTTGCCAAGCAATCCGAGAGTCTTAGCCATAACTATACTCCTAGAGCTTGATCTCGACGTCCACGCCGGCAGGCAAGGAAAGCTTGCCAAGGGCGTCAACAGTCTGCTGAGTGGGTTCAAGAATATCCAGAAGACGCTTGTGAATACGCATTTCAAACTGCTCACGAGACTTTTTGTCAACGTGAACAGACTTCTGAACAGTAGTACGATGAATGTCGGTGGGCAGCGGCACGGGGCCGGCAATTGCCGCACCCGTATTCCGGGCGGTGTCAACGATCTCGGTGACAGCCTTGTCCAGAATACGGTAATCGTATGATCTCAATTTAATTCTGATGCGATCGCTCGCCATCGAAGCAGCCATAGTGCTTTCTCCTCAAAGGATTTATCTTTGCTCGTACCAAAATTGACAATGGCACGGTTCATTGCAGCGGTCGGGTTGATTACACCCGACTCGCCGCAGTGTCAAGCAAAGGGAAAATCCTCGGCTCTACGTTAATCTTTTCCGTTCATCAATTCTTCAGCCAAGCTGTTCGGCAGTTTTTCATAATGATCGAACTGCATGGTGAACGTCGCGCGGCCCTGGGTCTTCGAACGAAGATCTGTGGCGTATCCGAACATTTCGGACAGCGGGACGAATGACCGAACGACCTGGACACCAGTGCGGGCTTCCATTTCGCCCACGCGTCCACGACGACCGTTCAAGTCACCCATGACATCACCGAGGTAATCCTCGGGGGTCACAACTTCCACCGACATGATCGGCTCGAGCAGGACCGGCTTGGCGCCTCTGCAGGCTTCCTTGATTGCCTGAGAACCGGCAATGTAGAAGGCCTGTTCGCTGGAGTCGACTTCATGGTAGGAGCCGAAAACAAGCTTGACCTTTACATCGACCACCGGGAAACCGGCGACGATACCGTTCTTCATGGCATCCTGAATGCCCTTATCAACAGCGGGAATGTATTCCTTGGGAATCACGCCGCCCTTGATTTCGTCCGCAAACTCGTACCCTTTCTCAGGATTGGGTTCGACTTCGAGAACAACATGGCCATACTGACCACGACCACCAGACTGTTTGGCGTGTTTGACATCAACCTTTTTCGACGCGGAGATGGTCTCTCTGTACGCAACGCGGGGTGCGCCCACATTTGCATTCACGTTGAACTCTCTGAGAAGACGGTCAACGATGATTTCGAGATGCAACTCTCCCATTCCGGCGATCAGGGTCTGTCCGGTTTCTTCGTCACCCTTGACACGGAAAGACGGATCTTCCTTGGCAAGCTTGACAAGAGCCGCGGACAATGTGTCACGGTCTGCCTTGGTCTTGGGTTCGATAGCTACTTCAATAACTGAATCGGGGATATCCAGGGACTCAAGAACGACAGCGTTTTTGAGATCGGACATGGTATCGCCAGTAGCTACGTATTTGAGGCCGACAGCGGCAACAATGTCACCGGCGTATGCCTCTTTTATTTCTTCACGCTTGTTAGCGTGCATTTTCAAAAGACGACCAATGCGCTCTTTCTTGCCGGTGGCACCGTTCATGACAGTGTCACCGCTGACAATCTTACCGGAGTAAATGCGCAGGAAGGTCAAGTGACCGACAAAGGGGTCAGTCATAAGTTTGAAAGCAAGAGCTGCGAGCGGCTTGTCGTCGTCGCAGGGGCACTCGATTTCTTCCTCGGTATGAGGATCCATACCTTTCATGATCTCAATATCGAGAGGAGACGGCAAGAAATCCACAACAGCATCAAGCAGGGGCTGGACGCCTTTGTTACGGAAAGCAGTGCCGCACAGCACGGGGCATATGGTCAGGCTATTGGTAGCCTTGCGCACGCCTTCGCGGAGCTCTTCAGCTGTCAGTTCCTCTTCTGCCATGTACTTTTCGAGGAGAGCTTCGTCTTCCTCGGCAATGGCTTCGATCATCTCGGCACGCATCAATTCATATTGATCCTGAAGATTGTCGGGTACGTCGACGGTAGAGAAGCTTGCACCATGATCTTTATGATCAAAGATGTAAGCCTTGCCTTCGATAAGATCGACAACGCCTTCAAACTCATCCTCTGCACCAATGGGCAGCTGAACGGGCACGGCCTTGGCACCAAGACGGGTCTTCATCATGTCAACACAACGGAAGAAATCCGCACCGACGCGGTCCATCTTGTTGACAAACGCCATACGAGGAACGCGATAACGATCCGCCTGGCGCCAGACAGTCTCAGACTGAGGCTCGACACCGGCAACGGAGTCAAAGACGGCTACAGCGCCGTCCAGCACGCGCAGAGCACGCTCAACTTCCATGGTAAAATCGACGTGTCCAGGAGTATCAATGATATTGATACGATGGTCGCGCCACATACAGGTGGTCGCAGCAGAAGTAATGGTAATACCACGCTCCTGCTCCTGAACCATCCAGTCCATGGTCGCTTCGCCGTCGTGAACTTCACCGATCTTGTGGGAAACGCCGGTGTAAAACAGAATGCGCTCTGTCGTCGTAGTCTTGCCCGCATCAATGTGGGCCATAATGCCGATATTGCGCTGTTTATCTCTGGGTATATTTCTCGCCACTGTATACTCCGTGACTACCAGCGGTAGTGAGCAAAAGCCTTGTTAGCTTCAGCCATCTTGTGGGTATCTTCACGCTTCTTGACAGCGCCGCCACGGTTATTGAAGGCATCCAGGAGTTCACCGGACAGACGGGCAACCATGCCCTTCTCTCCACGACCGCGCGCATAGCCGATCAGCCAACGAATGGCGAGAGCGGTCTGACGGTCAGGACGAACTTCCAGAGGCACCTGATAAGTGGCACCACCGACGCGACGAGACTTGACTTCCAGTGCAGGACGAATGTTGTCCAGGCACTTTTCGAAGGCTCTCAACGGATCTTCGTTGGTCTTGTTGGCCAGGGTTTCGATAGCCTGGTAGAAAATTCTTTCAGCGGTACTCTTCTTACCATCCAGCATCAGCCGGTTGATAAAGCGAGTGATGAGCTTGCTGCCGTATACAGGATCCGGCAGGATCTGTCTCTTTTGGACAGGACCTTTACGAGGCATTTTTTTCTCCTTGAAGTTCCGCCGGGGGGACATTATTTTGGGCAGCCTCCGCCCTACTTTGTCATCCCACCCCGGGCATTTAGAAAAAGGCTAACCTATTTAGGACGCTTGGTGCCGTACTTGGAACGACCACGACGACGATCATCAACACCAGAGGTGTCAAGAGTACCGCGGACAATGTGGTAACGGACACCGGGCAAGTCTTTTACACGACCGCCGCGGATCAGAACCACGGAGTGTTCCTGCAGGTTATGGCCTTCACCGCCGATGTAGGCAGTTACTTCCATGCCGTTAGTCAGGCGAACACGAGCAACCTTACGAAGCGCGGAGTTCGGCTTCTTAGGGGTTGTGGTATACACCCTGGTGCAAACACCACGACGCTGAGGGCATTCCATCAGAGCCGGGGTTTTCTTCCGCTTGGGCTGCGCTTTGCGGCCGCTACGGATGAGTTGGTTAATGGTGGGCATTCATCCTCCAATCAATAGTTAATAGATTACCCACGCGCAAAATTTGCGCAAAGAGGACCGCAAGTAATCCAAAAACTCCGGGCTTGTCAAGTAAATCGCCCCGAACTTCTCAGATACTTTTCGGTTATCTTACCAAAAAGGATTGGAGAGGCCGAACCTCTCCAATCTTTTCAATCAATTAGACACAGTTGATACCGTGTTATTATATTTACCAGCTTACGCTTGGGAAACGTCTACCAACAACGGACTCTCTTCAAGTTCCTCAAGGAACTTGTCAGGACGTTCCGTCTGTTCAGGCACCGAAATACCGGATTCGGTGTATTTGCGGAAGCCGGTACCGGCAGGTACAAGACGACCAACAATGACGTTTTCCTTCAAGCCGCGCAGATAGTCGCATTTGCCCTTCATGGAAGCCTCGGTCAGGACCTTGGTCGTTTCCTGGAAGGAAGCAGCAGATATAAAGGAATCCGTAGACAGCGAAGCCTGAGTAATACCCAGAACCAAAGTCTCAGCAACAGCGGGAGTGCCGCCTTCGGCAGAAACCTTGGCATTCTCTTCCATGAACCGAAGTTTATCCACCTGCTCTCCAATAAGGAAAGAAGTCGAACCGGGTTCAAGAATGGAAACCTTTTTGAGCATCTGGCGCACGATGATTTCAATATGCTTATCGTTGATGTTAACGCCCTGGAAGCGGTACACATCCTGGATTTCTTCAACAAGGTAGCGGGCCAGGTGCTTCTCGCCCTTGATGCGCAGGATATCATGCAACTCGGGGTTGCCTTCAGTCAGCAGGTCACCGGCTTCAACGAAGTCGGCCTCCTGAACCGTGATATGCTTACCTTTGGGAATGAGGAATTCCTGAACGTCTCCGGTTTCCGGCGTGACAACAACTTTACGTTTACCCTTGGTCTCAGCACCGAAGGTGACAATACCATCAATAGAGGAAACAACCCCCATATCCTTTGGCTTGCGAACCTCGAACAGCTCTGCGACTCGAGGAAGACCACCAACGATATCCTTGGTTTTGGAAGACTCACGAGGCTTACGGGCGATAACGTCACCAGCCCGGACCTGATCGCCGTCCTTGACCATCAGAATGGCACCCACAGGCATGGCGAAGTTGGCATCGATATCGGTGCCGGGACGCTTGACGTAGGTTTTGTCTTCACCCAACAGACCGACCGAGGGACGGTAGTTGGTAGTACGGTATTCCATAATGGTATAGGAGGCCTTGGAAGTACGGTCTTCCTGTACGGTCTTGCCTTCGATGATATCCTTGAACTTAATGGCACCGGAGACGTCAACGATGAATGGTTCCATGTACGGATCCCACTCAGCCAACGGGGTGCCCTTCTTGATATCCTGTCCTTCGTCCACCAACAGACGAGAACCGGAAGGCAGCGTGTACTTTTCACGCTCACGCCCCTGCTCGTCAACAATCCCAACCTGACAGCTCTTACCGAGCACCATCTTGTGCCCTTCGGAGTTGACAACGGTACGCATACGAGACGTAACAACTCGACCGTTATGCTGAGATTCGATGTTCGAAGATTCAATTTCCTTGGATGCGGTACCACCGATGTGGAAGGTACGCATGGTCAACTGAGTACCAGGCTCACCAATTGACTGTGCGGCAATAATACCGACCGTCTCACCGACGTTGACAAGATGGCCTCGTGCAAGGTCTCGACCATAACACATGGCACAAATGCCCTGCTTGGACTTACAAGTCAGGCCGGAACGGATGATGATGGAGTTCACACCAGACTTATCGAGCTTTCTGGCATAGTTTTCATCAATGACGGTATTGGCCGGAATGACCAGTTCCCCGGAATCTTCATCAAAGGTGTCGAACATTGTCACACGACCCTGGACACGCTCTGCAAGACGCTGCTTGATTTCACCACCCTTAATGAAATGGGTCAATTCAAGACCATCAACAGTGCCGCAGTCCAGCTCGGAAACAGTTACATCCTGCACAACATCCACAAGACGACGAGTCAGGTAACCGGAGTTTGCCGTTTTGAGTGCAGTATCGGCCAAGCCTTTTCGTGCACCGTGAGTGGAGATGAAGTACTGGAGAACCGACAGACCTTCGCGGAAGGATGCAGTAATGGGAGTCTCGATGATTTCACCGGAAGGCTTAGCCATCAGACCACGCATACCAGCCAACTGACGCATCTGGTCCTGGTTGCCTCGAGCACCTGAAGTCGCCATCATATAGATTGGGTTGAAGCTGGAGTTGACCTCGGTTTTCCCGGTCTTGGGATCGGTCAATATGTCTGTAGACATCTCCTGCATCATCTCATTCGAGATGTCGTTTGTGACCTTGGTCCAAACGTCAACGATTTTGTTATATTTCTCAGTACGGGTAATAATACCGTCCTGGAACTGATTCTCGATTTCGTCAACTTCGGAGTTGGCGGCAGCAAGCATACCAGCCTTGGCATCAGGAATCTTGAGATCCTTCACGCCGATGGTCACTCCAGCGCGGGTTGCGAATTCGTAACCCAGATCCTTGATTCTGTCGCACAGAATGACCGTGGCCTTTGTGCCTGCCAAACGGTAGGCACCGGTAACCAGGGCTGCAATATTCTTTTTATTGAGAACGCAGTTGACCAGATCAAAGGGAACCTTTGCGGGCAACAGTTCAGCAACAATGATACGACCAGTGGTGGTCTCGACTATCTCGCCGTCAATGCGCACCTTGATACGAGCGTGAATACCCACGACACCAAAGTCGTAAGCTGAGATGACTTCTGCCGGATCGGAGAAGATCATACCCTCGCCCTTCTCAAAAGAACGCTGCGTCGTCAGATAGTACAGTCCAAGGACAATGTCCTGGGAAGGGTTGATGATGGGCGTGCCGTTTGACGGGCTGAGAATATTATTGGTGCTCATCATCAATACGCGGCACTCGATCTGCGCTTCCACGGAAAGTGGAACGTGTACGGCCATCTGGTCACCATCAAAGTCCGCGTTGTAAGCGGAACAAACGAGCGGGTGCAGCTGAATGGCTTTACCTTCAACGAGCAACGGCTCAAAAGCCTGAATGCCCAGTCGATGCAAGGTTGGTGCGCGGTTGAGCATGATCGGATATTCGCGGACCACGTCTTCCAGGATATCCCAGACGACCAGATCTTCACGCTCGACCATTTTCTTGGCGGATTTGATAGTCGTGGCCAGCTCACGCTTTTCAAGCTCGGAATAAATGAACGGCTTGAAAAGTTCGAGTGCCATCTTCTTGGGCAGGCCGCACTGGTGCAGCTTGAGCTTGGGACCGACGACGATAACGGAACGACCGGAATAGTCAACACGCTTACCCAGAAGGTTCTGACGGAAGCGGCCCTGCTTACCTTTGATCATGTCGGACAGGGATTTCAGCGGACGACCGTTGGTGCCGGTAATGGCACGGCCACGCCGACCGTTGTCGAACAATGCGTCAACGGCTTCCTGCAGCATGCGTTTTTCGTTGCGGATGATGATCTCGGGAGCGCCCAGTTCCAACAGTCTTTTCAGACGGTTGTTACGGTTGATAACGCGACGGTAGAGATCATTAAGGTCGGATGTAGCGAAACGACCGCCATCCAACGGAACCAAAGGACGAAGTTCGGGCGGAATGATGGGAATTACTTCCATGATCATCCACTCCGGCTTGTTGCCGGACTCGAGGAAAGCCTCGACGATCTTCAGTCGTTTGGTGATTTTCTTTTTCTTGGTCTGGGACCGGGTAGTCTGAGATTCTTCACGCAATTCAGCGCGCAGAGTCGGCAGATCGAGAGCCTGCAACATGGTACGGACAGTCTCTGCACCCATGCCAACGGTCAATGCATCTTCGCCAAAGTGGTCGATAACCTGGAAGTATTGATCTTCAGACACGACCTGATGCGTCTTGAGCGGGGTTTCGCCCGGATCAAGAACGATGAATGAATCAAAGTACAAGACCTTTTCCAGATCGGCCATGGTGATATCAAGCAGTGTACCGATCTTGGAAGGCAGAGTCTTCAGAAACCAAATATGTGCAACAGGCGCAGCAAGTTCGATGTGGCCCATGCGCTCACGGCGAACCTTGGAGGCAATGACCTCAACGCCGCATTTTTCGCAGACGATGCCACGGTGCTTCATGCGCTTGTACTTGCCGCAGTTGCACTCGTAATCCTTTACAGGGCCGAAGATTTTGGCGCAAAAAAGGCCATCCCGCTCCGGCTTGAAGGTACGGTAGTTGATGGTTTCCGGTTTTTTAACCTCACCAAAAGACCATTCGCGAATGGTCTCAGGCGCAGCAATGGATATCTGGATAGCCTTCAGGTTACGCCCTTGGGCAGCAGCATTCGGCGCTCCACGCAATGTGAACAGATCGTCCAACGTCATGGATATCCCCTATCGTAAAAAGTTATTTCATGCCCGGTCGGTCTTGCGACCGACCGGGCTATTTACCTTGTAACAGTTCGGTCTTAGTCCACCAAAGGCTTCATCGCTGCAGGAGCAACGGGAGCCGATGTAGGACGCTTGCGGTCTTCATAATGCAGAGTCACATCCAGACCCAGCGACATGAGTTCCTTGACCAGAACGTTGAAGGATTCCGGCAGACCGGCTTCCAGGAAGTTATCGCCCTTGACGATTTTCTCGTACATCTTCACGCGGCCCTGCACATCGTCAGACTTGACGGTGAGGAATTCCTGCAGAAGATAGGCGGCGCCATAGGCCTCAAGTGCCCAGACTTCCATCTCACCCAGACGCTGGCCACCAAATTGGGCCTTACCGCCCAAAGGTTGCTGCGTAACGAGAGAGTAAGGGCCAGTGGACCGGGCGTGAATCTTCTCGTCAACCAGGTGATGCAGTTTCAGAATATACATGATGCCGACAGTGACACGGCTGTGGAACGGTTCGCCGGTACGACCATCAAACAAGATGAACTTACCGTCGGAAGCGAGTCCGGCCTTTTCGAGCCAGCCCCAGATACCGTCTTCATTGGCGCCGTCGAAAACAGGCGTCTTGGCGACGATACCATTCTTCAGTTTCTTGAGCGCTGTCACGAACTCTTCATCACTCATAGTGTCGATGAGTTCATTCATGTCACCAGTATCAAGGATGGATTTGACGTCCTCACGAATGTCCTTGAGTGCGTTGCCGCTCTCTTCCATCATCTGAGTAACCTGCTGACCGAGTTTACGACCAGCCATACCCAGGTGGGTTTCCATGATCTGCCCGATATTCATACGGGAGGGAACACCAAGCGGGTTCAGAACGATATCCATGGGGGTGCCATCGTCAAAGAACGGCATATCTTCTTCAGGAAGAATGCAGGACACGACACCCTTGTTACCGTGACGGCCAGCCATTTTGTCACCCACGCTCAGCTTACGCTTCACGGCGACATAAACCTTGACCATCTTAATGACGCCCGGAGGCAGATCGTCACCTTCGGTGACTTTCTCGCGCTTGACATCATAGATATTCTTTATAAATGCGACCTGCTGCTCGTAATCGGCAGCGATCAGCTTAATCTGATCATTAATATCCTTGTCGAATATACCGATCATCTTCTTTATGGGGAGTGAGTCGATTGCTTCGCGTTCTACCACCTCACCGACTGTACCAAGCTTCGTCTTCTTGGAACCAATCAGTTCTTTCCTGAGCTTTCCACCTTCACAGGCAGCCCAGACTTTATCGCGGGTAGCAGTCGTCAAGGAAGCGATATGCTTCATTTCCTTGACATCGAAGGCTGCAAGCTCTGCATCTTCAATCGCCTTGGTGCGGTCATCCTTATCGCCGGAGCGACGGTTGAAGACCTTGACGTCAACGATGGTACCGGAGATTCCCGGCGGCACCTTCAAAGAGGTGTTTTTCACATCGCGAGCCTTGTCACCAAAGATAGCACGAAGGAGTTTTTCTTCCGGGGTCAGCTGCGTCTCACCCTTGGGCGTGATCTTACCAACCATGATGTCATCAGGCTTGATACGCGCACCGATGCGAATGATACCGCACTCATCCAGGTTCCGAAGCATTTCTTCAGAAACGTTGGATATATCACGGGTCACTTCTTCGGGTCCAAGCTTGGTGTCACGGGCGACCAATTCGAATTCCTCAATATGAATCGAGGTGAACACGTCTTCCTTAACCATACGCTCGGAAATGAGGATGGAGTCTTCATAGTTAAAACCGCACCACGGCATGAACGCGACAAGCAGGTTCTTACCAAGAGCGAGTTCACCATGATCGATTCCGGGACCGTCCGCCAGAACTGCACCCTTCTTGACGCGCTGCCCCACCTGTACGCGGGGAGTCTGACCAAAGCAGGAGTTCTGGTTGGATTTGTGCCATTTCTGCAATTCGTAATGCTTGGCACCACCGGAATTCGGGTAAACTTTCTTGTCATAATTAATGATAATGCGTTCGGCATCCACAAAATGGATAACACCGTCTTCTTCGGCCAATACACAGGCACCAGAGTCGCGGGCGACCGGACCTTCCATATCGGTTCCGACGAGAGGCTCCTCAGCCTGAAGAAGAGGCACAGCCTGACGCATCATGTTGGAACCCATGAGCGCGCGGTTGGCGTCATCGTGTTCCAAGAAGGGAATCAGCGCAGCCGAGATCGAAACCGTCTGGCTCGGACTGATGTCCATGCAGGTGACTTCCTCGGCTGCGGTCAGCTGAACATCACCTGCTAAACGTGCGTTGACACGCGGATTGATGAACACACCCTTGTCATCCAGGGGGGCGTTGGCCTGGGCCACCACTTCCTTGGCTTCCTTAGAAGCGTCCATATATGTAATTTCATTGGTAGTCTGCTTGTCCACGACCTTACGATACGGAGTCTCAATAAAACCGTAATCGTTCACCTTTGCGTAAGTGGTCAATGAAACGATCAGACCAATGTTCGGTCCTTCAGGCGTTTCAATGGGGCAAATACGACCGTAGTGAGAGGTGTGCACATCGCGTACTTCAAAGCCAGCACGCTCACGAGTCAGGCCGCCGGGTCCAAGTGCGGACAGACGACGCTTATGCGTGACTTCGGAAAGCGGGTTGGTCTGGTCCATGAACTGACTGAGCTGAGAGGTTCCAAAGAACTCTTTCAGCACTGCGGCGACAGGCTTGGGGTTAATCAGATCATGAGGCATCAAAGTGGCAACTTCCTGCAAGGACATGCGTTCCTTAATGGCGCGCTCCATGCGGACGAGACCGATGCGATACTGATTCTCAACCAACTCGCCCACAGGGCGAACACGACGGTTGCCCAAGTGGTCGATATCGTCAGCCGGACCGTGGGTGTCTCTGAGTCGCATGAGTTCCTTGACTGCGAGAAGGATATCCTCGTTGGTCAAAGTGCGAGTGGACAGATCCACTTCCTGGTTCAGTCGGGAGTTCAGCTTGTAACGTCCCACGCTGGACAGGTCATAATAATCGGAAGAGCGGAACAAATTCTCAAAGAAGTTGGACGCAATTTCGGGCGTGGGAGGAGAACTGGGACGCAACCTACGATAGATTTCTATCTGTGCAGTTTCCAGATCCGTCGTCTTGTCGAGAAGAAGCGTATCGCGCAATGCCGAAGAAACATCCAGGCCGCGAGTATGCAGCACGTCGAGTTCTTTGATCTTTGCATCGCGAAGCTTCTCAAGGAGTTCCACAGTCACTTCTTCAGCTGCCTCGGCCAGAACTTCGCCATTCTTGTCGACGATATCCTTTGCCAAGTACAGTCCGATCAGTGAAACCGGATCAACCTCAATTGTCTTGACATCATGCTTGACAAGCTTCTTCCATGCACCCTTGGTGATACTGGTGCCTTTCTTGACCACGACCTTGTCGTCGATCTTGATATCGGCAAAAGCTTCTTCCTTACGGAACTGCTCGTCCACGACCTTGCGCTGCACTTTGGTCTTGAGCAAAGTGTAGGATTCAATGTCGTAGAAATAGTCAAGAATATCTGTACGCGAAAGCCCCATAGCCTTGAGCAGTATGGTGACTGGCATCTTCCTGCGACGGTCGATGCGGACATACAGAATGTCCTTATGATCGAAATCAAAATCCAGCCAGGAGCCGCGCATGGGAATAATACGGCTTGAATAAAGCACCTTACGGCTGGAGTGAGACTTACCGGAATCATGTTCAAAAATGATACCAGGTGAACGCTGAAGCTGGTTGACAATGACACGTTCAGTGCCGTTGATGACATACGTTCCCTTTTCAGTCATCAGCGGAAGCGTTCCGAAGTAAATGTCCTGTTCCTTGATATCGCGAATCGTACGGTTGTCAGTCTCTTCATCCACGTCAAAAACTACGAGACGGACGGTGATACGTATGGGTGTCTCGTAGGTCAGGCCTTTCGAGATGCACTCATCGACGTCGTATTTTGGTTCGCCGATTTCATAAGATACGAAATCAAGGCTAGCGGTCTTGTTGAAATCTTCAATGGGAAACACGGAACGGAACACGCCCTCGAGTCCAAAGTCTCCGCGACTGGCAGGCGGGGTATCCACCTGGAGGAAACGATTGTACGAATCCACCTGGAGTTCCAGCAGGTGCGGGATGGGGAGCGTGTTGACGATTTTGCCGAATTTTTTTCTCAGTTGACCCATTGTACCCTCATGCATGAGCGGTTGATGGTTGGGGCGCGGAGTTATGGGAGACCCTTACCCTCTGTCAGGCGTACCACGCATCGAAATGATGCGGTTGATACGGGAAAACGGGTAGATAAGCTGTAGCCGGAACCAAAACCCCGGCACTGCGACGAGGAGCAGACTATTATGTCTTACAGCGTGTGAACCCAAAAGTATAAAGACTATTAAACCAGTATATATACATACAGAGCAAAGAGCGCAACACCCTTCATGCAAGGGCGAGCGCTCTTTGCTATATTAGCTTAAATAGCTGAAGTTACTTAACTTCAACTTCGGCGCCAGCTTCTTCAAGCTGCTTGGCGGCTTCGTCAGCTTCGTCCTTGGAAACACCCTCTTTCAGGGCTTTAGGAGCTTCGTCGACAAGAGCCTTAGCTTCTTTCAGACCCAGACCGGTGATAGCGCGGACAGCCTTGATAACGGCAATCTTGTTGCCGCCAGCGCCCTTCAGGACGACGTCGAATTCAGTCTGCTCGTCAGCTTCAGCAGCACCATCGGCTGCGGGAGCGGCGATGACAGCAGCAGCAGGAGCAGCAGCTTCTACGCCGAAGACGTCTTCCAGTTCTTTGATGAATTCAGACAGTTGCAGTACGGTCATGTTACCGATGAATTCGACAACTTGTTCTTTGGTGATATCAGCCATGATAAATTCTCCTTAAAAATTGATTCGCTTTGAACCGTGTTTACGCAGCTTCTTTCTGTTCCTTGATCGCAGTCAAGGCATACAGGAACTTGCGTTCGATGTTTGCGAACAGACACACAAAATTGCGGGGGACTGCCTGCATTGTGCCAAGTACAGAACTCAAGAGCTCAGGCTTGCTGGGCATCTTCGCGAGTTCTTTTACGCCGTCGCTGTCAAGAAACTGGCCTTCCAGAGTACCGAAACGCATGGAGAACTTTTTGTTCCCCTTGCCAAAATCGGCCAACGCTTTAGCAAGGGCGACTGGATCGTCGTACCCAAGCGCTACTGCGCAGTTCTCTTTCAAGTGTTCACTCAATTCACCGTGATCGGTATCCTTGAGAGCCAACCGGGCCAGGGTATTCTTAACGACTTGGTAGTCGACGCCAACTTCAAAGCACTTAGCGCGCAATATGGTCATTTCTTCAACAGAAAGACCTTTGAAGTCAGTGACGACGGCGATGCTGGCGCGCGAAGCTTTTTCGTGCAGCTGCTCGATGATCTGGGCTTTTTCTTGCCTTTTCATCTACCACTCCTCGTCGTTCGGCCCGGAAAGCAGGTCAAAGCGTTGTCTAAGCAGGATATTAAGAAGGTAACAACCCTCACCTACCGTCTCTGACTCAACCTTCCGTGCGATTATCTACAGGACTCCCGAATAAACTGGAGTCCGGCATTCTACTATTGTTAGACTTCCAGGAATTTCCTGACAGTCAGGGGATCGATTTTGATACCAGGTCCCATGGTCGAGGAAACAGCCAGTGCTTTCATGTACGTACCCTTTGCAGAGGACGGCTTCATGCGCATGACGGCATCCAAAAGCGCCTTGAGGTTCTCAAGAAGCTTTTCCGGTCCAAAAGAGACCTTACCGATGGGAGCGTGCAGCACACCGGCCTTGTCAACCTTGAACTCGACCTTACCGGCCTTGAGTTCAGTGACAGCCTTGGCTACATCCATGGTGACAGTACCGGTCTTGGCGTTAGGCATAAGTCCGCGAGGACCCAGCACACGACCAATCTTACCGACAACAGCCATCATGTCAGGAGTCGCGACAGCTTTATCGAAGTCAAGCCAGCCACCCTGAATTTTTTCAACCAAGTCATCGGAACCGTAGAAATCAGCACCGGCTTCCTTGGCCTCATTTTCCTTTTCACCCTTACAGAAAACGGCAACGCGAATATCCTTGCCGAGTCCGTTGGGCAGACTGACTGCACCACGGATCATCTGATCAGAGTACTTGGGATCAACGCCGAGGTTGATAGCGACATCAACAGTTTCGTCGAATTTTGCAAATGCACCTTCGACTGCAACTTTGACGCCTTCCTCGACACCGACTCGCGTGGCGGTGTCACGTTCACCGACGGCGTTACGGTATTTTTTTCCATGCTTAGGCATTGTGTATTTCCTCATTAACCCTTGACTTCGATACCCATGCTGCGGGCTGTGCCCTCGATCTGAAGCATGGCGTTCTCAATGTCATTGGCGTTCAAATCAACCATTTTCAGTTCGGCGATCTCCTGGATCTGAGCCTTGGTGACCTTGCCGACCTTTTCTTTGTTGGGTTCACCAGAACCTTTCTCCAGCTTTGCGGCCTTGAGCAGCAGCACTGCTGCAGGAGGAGTCTTGGTGATGAAGTCGAAGGAACGGTCCTGATATACGGTAATGACAACCGGGATAATCAGGCCTTTCTGGTCCTGCGTCTTGGCGTTAAACGCCTTACAGAATTCCATGATGTTGACGCCGTGCTGACCCAAAGCCGGACCGACCGGCGGGGAGGGGTTTGCACTGCCAGCGGGAATCTGCAGTTTAATCTTTCCTAATTCTTTCTTGGCCATTGTATTCCTCGATGAGAAATTCGCTGTTAGCGATTATATCCGGGCTATCCCTTGTCCACTTGGACGAAGTCGAGCTCCACAGGAGTCTGACGCCCGAAAATAGAGACGGAGACTTTGAGCTTACCCTTGTCGTAATTGACTTCTTCCACAACACCGTTGAAGCCGCTGAACGGGCCATCAATGACCCGAACCTCGTCTCCGCGCTCGAAGTTGAACTTGGGACGGGGTTTATCCTGGCGGCTTTCCATCATGTTGAGGATGTTTTCCGCCTCACTGTCGCGCATAGGAGTGGGCCGGTTTTTGCCGCCCACGAACCCGGTAACACGCGGAATGGACTGAATAAGATGCCAGGAGTCGTCAGTCAGGATCATCTTGATCATGATGTAGCCCGGATAAAACTTTCGGGTAGACGTCTTGCGCTCACCTTTGACCATCTCGACGATCTTTTCGGTAGGCATGACGACCTCTTCAATGAGGCCCTTATCTTGTCCGGTCCGCATCATCTCGCGAACAGTCTGCTCAACACGCTGCTCAAACCCTGAATAGGTATGAACTATGTACCAGCGACCGCGAGGAGAAGCGTTTTCCATTGTGGCATCCATATTATGTTCCAGCCTTTGCAAGTAGCTTTGGTCCTAGGACAGGACGGTCTCGACGATCTTGGAAAACGCCAAGTCCACCACACCCAGGTAAATAGCTATGACCACAGAGACGACCAACACCGCGATGCAAGTGGTGACTGTCTCCTTGCGGGAGGGCCAGACTACCTTCTTGATCTCGACCTTGGACTCTTCAAAGAACTGAATCAGCTCTTTGATTTTGCCCATCGGACCGGTTGCCTGAGCCTGTGCGGCCTGCTTTTCAGAGACCTTTTTGCTTTTTTTCCTGGCCATATCACTTTCCCAAATTATTGAGCGGGTTGCGGGGCCTTGCCATGTTTCAAGCAAGACCCCGCGCCGCTATCAAAGACTTAGTTGGCAGGGGTAGAGGGATTCGAACCCCCAACATCCGGTTTTGGAGACCGGCGTTCTAGCCGTTGGAACTATACCCCTGCTCTATCGAAACTACTTGGACTCTCTGTGGACAGTGTGCTTCTTGTCCCAAGGACAATACTTGCTCACTTCCAAACGTCCGGTAGTGTTCTTCTTGTTCTTCTGCGTTGCGTAGTTCTTACGCTTGCACTCGGTGCACTGCAGCTGAATATTGACGCGCATGATTACTCCACGATTTCGGTGACGACACCGGCACCGACGGTACGGCCACCTTCGCGAATAGCGAAGCGCAGACCGACTTCCATGGCGATGGGTGCGATCATCTCGACATTGAAAGTGGCGTTATCGCCGGGCATAACCATTTCGACACCGTCGTCAAGAGTGACAACGCCGGTGATGTCAGTTGTACGGAAGTAGAACTGCGGACGGTAGCCGGAGAAGAACGGGGTGTGACGTCCACCTTCGTCTTTGGAGAGGACGTAGACCTCTGCCTTGAACTTGGTGTGCGGGTTGATGGAACCGGGCTTTGCAGCAACCTGTCCACGTTCAACTTCTTCACGCTTCACGCCGCGAATCAGGAGACCGACGTTATCACCGGCCTGGCCCTGGTCGAGCAATTTGCGGAACATCTCGACACCAGTGCAGGTGGTCTTGATGGTATCCTTGATGCCGACGATTTCGATTTCTTCACCAACGGTGACGACACCGCGCTCTACACGACCAGTGATAACGGTACCACGGCCAGAGATGGAGAAGACATCCTCAACGGGCATGAGGAACGGCATATCAATGTCGCGCTCGGGCTCGGGGATGTAGGAGTCACAGGCAGCGAGCAGCTCGAAAATGGGCTTTGCAGCTTCATCATCAACGGATTCGCACTCGAGGGCTTTCAGAGCGGAACCCTGAATGACCGGAATGTCGTCGCCGGGGAATTCGTACTTGTCAAGCAGTTCACGAATTTCCATTTCAACCAGCTCAAGCAGCTCTTCGTCGTCGACCATGTCGCATTTGTTCATGAAAACGACCATGGCGGGCACACCAACCTGACGAGCGAGCAGGATGTGCTCACGAGTCTGAGGCATGGGACCGTCAGTGGCTGCGCAGACCAGGATAGCGCCGTCCATCTGGGCAGCACCAGTGATCATGTTCTTAATGTAGTCGGCGTGACCGGGGCAGTCTACGTGTGCGTAGTGACGGTTGTCGGTCTCGTATTCGACGTGAGCGGTAGCGATGGTGATGCCACGCTCTTTTTCTTCAGGAGCCTTGTCGATTTCATCAAAAGCGATGAACTCGCCGTTGCCAGCCATAGCAGCCAGCTTGGTGATGGCAGCTGTCAAAGTGGTTTTACCATGGTCAATGTGGCCAATGGTACCAATGTTGACGTGAGGCTTGCTCCGTTCAAATTTAGCTTTACCCATTACAGTAACCCCCTAATCATAAAGTTGTGTAGGTTTTATTCTCTAAATACTTTCTAACAATTCATTACCAACAAAAACATCCGTCCTGGAGTCCACTACTCGACTTGTACAGATGATTTCTCCCTTTATCAAGGATGAGTTCATCAGCCGAGCTAGTGAATAAAACACACCGTATATAATGATGATGGAGGAGAGATGACTAAATGGAGCGGGAAACGGGACTCGAACCCGCAACCCTCAGCTTGGAAGGCTGATGCTCTAGCCAATTGAGCTATTCCCGCTCACTCTCTGTAGTCCATCAGCGGCTCTTGGCCGGCCTCCTACAGTGTGATTCGAAAGAAAAATTTGGTGGTGGGGGGAGGATTTGAACCTCCGAAGGCGAACGCCGACAGATTTACAGTCTGTTCCCTTTGGCCACTCGGGAACCCCACCATTATATTTGGAGCTGGCGATGGGACTTGAACCCGCAACCTGCTGATTACAAATCAGCTGCTCTACCAATTGAGCTACGCCAGCTCACGGGAAGAAAGTCTATATACGCCACTATTTCAAAAATCAAGAGTTTTTCGAAACCTTTTTGCAATCCGCTTGGACAAGGACTTCTTCCGCTCAAGGACGGGCCGGTTTAATTTTAATTCTCTATGTTTGTCAACCCTATTCCAATTTTTTTTTATTTTAATTCTCAATATTCACGAGAGTCCCTCGAAACGTCCAGGCGACTAATCCCCGTTTTATCGCGTTATTCCGCGATTCTTGTTTGATTCTGTTCATTTCAAGTTTTTATAATGGTTTCAAAAGTTCAGATTGGTTTATCCTGATGCATAGCAATATTTCACTCACAAGAGATACTATGCGATTAATCATTTTCATTATAATTTGTATCAATCTACTCCTCCCTTCCCCTGTCGAAGCCGAAGAAATTCGCTTCATGACACATAACCTGCAGGGTCAGACCTACCTCGATATGAAGACTGGAAACATAAGAGGGATCAAGCACGCAGGAAAACGTTCGTTCAATCTCGAGGTTGTCCTTGAGATGAAAAAGATGATGGGCAACACGACTCGAATTACACAAGTCCCATTTGCCCGAGGACTCGAAATACTGAATACACAAAAAAGTGTTGCCTTTTTTAATGTCAACAGGACACCAGAGCGTCGCTCTCTCTATAAATGGGTTGGTCCGCTTCAGTCAGAAGTTGACTATTTATATGGTCTTAAGAAAATGACCAATATTCACACTCTTGATGCAGCACGAAACGTCCGTTCAATTTGCGTAGTTAATGGCAACGCACAACACATGCGCCTCTTTCAAATGGGATTCACCAATGTCGTCACCAACAACAGCTACGAAAACTGTTTCCAAATGTTGAAAAATGGACGAGTTGACCTTGCCGCTTTATCAGAATTGGCTCTAGAGGCCACACTCGCCAAGGCGCACATACAACCGTCCGCTATTCACAGAGTGCCGGAAGTCCTCCTTCAATCAGAAGGATATATCGCCTTTTCACCGGACACAAATGATGTAGTTATCAGCCAATGGCAAAACGCATTTGATACCATGCTCTATTCCGGAGCATATACTCGATTGTTCGGACTCTATTTCAACCCCAATTAACAGTCACCGCCGCTTTTCCTTTGACTCTCGGCGCATCAGGTTTTATCTGCCTTTCATCATGAATATGTTCACCATCACTCCCGACTCTCCTTGGCTCGCACCCCTGGCCGGTTATTCCGACCTTCCCTTCCGTCTGCTGTCCAAACAATATGGCTGCGGCGTCGGTTGCTCTGAAATGGTTTCAGTCAAGGGATTGGCCTTTAAAAATGCCGGAACCCGTCGGCTGCTTGCCACCTGTCCCGAGGACGACCCCATGGTCCTCCAACTTTTTGGAGCGGAAGCAGAATACTTTGAACCGGTCATGGAAAAACTGGTCGGCATGGGCTATCGCAATTTCGATCTCAACGCCGGATGCCCTGTCCGCAAGGTCCTCAAATCCGGTTCCGGTGTCAAACTCATGGAAGACCTCGACAAGCTGGTCAACCTGGCAGACATCATGGTCAAAAAAGCGGCAGAACATCCAAGCGGCGGCAGGGTGGGCGTCAAATTTCGTCTCGGCTTCAATAAAGGTGAAGAAGTATTCATTGATCTCGCCAAACGGCTGGAGAATATCGGCGTGGACTGGGTGACCATGCACCCGCGCTACGGCAAGCAGATGTTCGCAGGATCAGCCAACTGGACAAAACTCGCCGAGCTCAAAAAAGCCGTATCCATCCCAGTCGTCGGTTCAGGCGACCTGTTCACGGCAGAAGATGGCGTGCGCTGCATAGAAGAAACCGGCATTGATGCCATCATGTTCGCACGAGGAGCACTCTACGATCCATCCATATTCGCTAGGTACGTCGCCCTGCGACAGGGCAAGGAACTCCCAGTACGCGACGGCGAATTCCTGGCCGGAATCGTCCGGGAGCACATCCGCCTCACTCGCCTTTATGAAGGCGACGGACGATCTTTCCGCAAGATCCGATCCATCATTCCACGCTATGCCAAGGGACTCCGGGGCATTCGAGTCCTCCGAGCCTCATTGCTTGAATGCGAAAACTGGGAAGATCTGGAAAATGCGGCCAGCGTCATCGCAGACATGGAACAGGCAAGCAATATTTCTGATAAACCGGAAGTTGACGAAATTTGCCAATAGGGTTTACACAATCCCCACAGTCCTGAATAATTTCATACTTTTGACAAGGAAGCGGTATCTTCATGGCCACTGAGTCGACCGACATTCTGCTAGAGGCCGGAACCAACGAACTCGAAATCGTGGAATTCTACCTTGAGGAAGAGCTCAAGGAAGAGGATCAAGTCGAGTTGAATCAGGAAGACATACAACACGAAAAAGGACAGATACCAAGCCGCAAAGGCTACTACGGCGTCAATGTCGCCAAAGTCCTTGAAATCATCCGTAAACCGGACATCACCGAAATGCCCGAAACGTCCCACCCTTCAGTGCTTGGGGCATTCAATCTCCGCTCCCGAATCATACCACTGCTTGACCTCTGCATATGGCTCAAGAAAAAACGTGTGGAAAACGAGCCGCCCAAGATCATTGTCACTGAATTCAACCAAGTTACATCGGCCTTCATGGTTTCTGGCGTCACCCGCATTCACCGCATTTCATGGGAAGACGTCGAAGCTCCCAACAAATATGTATCAGCCCTTTCCTCGGACTCCATTACGGGTGTGGTCAAATTCGATGACCGCATCGTTTTCATCCTCGACCTGGAGCGCATTGTCTCCGAGCTCAACCCGGACATGCGCCTACGATTTGACGACAACGTAGAATTCGACGGCAACGCCGGATACAAGGCCCTTATCGCCGACGACTCCCCACTCATTCGTGAAATGATCCGTGACATGCTCGGTCAGGCCGGTTTCCGCGTCGAAAAGACCAACAACGGTCGAGAATGCTGGGAACGCCTCAAAGAGTACAAGCGGTTGGCTGCTGTCGACAACCGACCCATCACAGACTACGTGCAAGTCATAGTCTCGGATATCGAAATGCCCATGATGGACGGTCATCATCTCACCAAAAAGATCAAAGAAGACCCGGTTCTCCACGTATTGCCGGTTATCCTCTTCTCCTCGCTCATCACCGAAAAGCTCCGGCACAGAGGTGAAACCGTCGGCGCAGATGATCAGGTTTCCAAGCCAGAAATCACCTACCTCGCCCAAAAAGCCGCATCGCTCATCTTAGAACGCCAAAAGGCATTGCGCTAGAAGACAAGCATACCTCCGGCTGTTGAGGGAAGAAAAAGAGGGATACCCTTTGAAAAGGGCTTCCCTCTTTTTCTTCCCTCAGTCTCCAGCACCATCTCCCCTCCGAAACTATTTTGTACCGTCGTTAGCACAACTCAACTAACTCTAAATGGAAAGGACAGGAAGAACTCACTAATAAACTTCAAAAAATTATCGAATCGAGATGCAGCGTTGCTTGAAGGTAACAGTTCCTTATTCGGAACCTGTACGAAAAAATGAGAAGTTACTAATTTCTCGGCGACCCCATTTCTCTCCACGTGTTATTCCCGCACCACGCCATAATAACCGTTGGAACCTCTCCAAATCTCATGGACATAATAGGTTCATTTTCTACGTTAATTTTTGTTGTAAAGATGTATCCATCCTTATTTCTATAATCCATGAACACTGGCCCATCAATTGTTTCTTCGGCAATACTCTTGGTTGGTATGTCAATACCGACAATCTTTGACACTGTTCTCATATCGGCACCCTTTGCATGGACAGGCATATCTCGCGGCGTTGCAGGGGCTGGAGGCATGGTGCCTACAGGATATATCGGCAATTCGAGGCTAACATTATTATCCGCGTATACATTAACAGCTCTAAATGCAGTGTCATAATTTTCACCTGAAATGTAAAAGCCATAAGTGCCTTGGGGAAGTTCCAACGATAGTGGGTTGCAACGATAAACCCCAATAACCTTTTTGGTATCTACAATTCGGATAAGAACATTGGCCACATTCTTTGTTTTAAAATCAAACACATTAATAGACAGTTTGATAAGATTTTTTTCAGTAGCCATTTCAGCACCTCACCTAGGTTTGTTGTTGAATTAAAAGGGCAATTCTTACTTCCAAACAACAGCTGCACACCCAAGTATTTCTCAAACAATAGATTTTAGTATTATTATGTAAAGCCATGACGCCTTGATGTTGTTTAAAGCTAATATTCCTGCTGCAAACCTTCTTTCCGGTATTCACGCCACTCCACCCAGCACACCGCATGGCCTTTGCCGGAGGTATCCAAATGAAAAGGCCCCCGGTTTTCCGGAGGCCTTTTTTATTTCATTCATTAATTCGCTGTTGAACTAGCAGATTCTCGGCAACTGCTCGCCTTCGAGCATACCGAGCAGGCGCTTGCCGCCGAGCTGGGTGACGAGGACGACCTTACCGGGATTGGCGTCAGTCATGGTACCTATACGACAGGCATCCTGACCCAACGGATCGGAACGCATGATTTCGAGAGCTTTTTCGGCGTGCTCCTCGGGCAGAATACAGATGAACTTGCCTTCGTTAGCGAGATACAACGGATCAAGACCGAGAATGGAACAGCCGCCCTTGACTTCAGGTCGAACGGGAATGGCATTTTCCTGCAATTCACAACAGACGTTGGAACTGACAGTTATTTCGTTCAACGTTGTCGCCAGACCGCCGCGAGTGGGATCACGCATAACGTGCACTTCAGGCAGCTCCTGCACCAACTTGACAAGCAGATGATTCAGGGCGGCGGAATCAGACTGGACATCGGCCTCGAATTCAAGACCTTCACGAGTGCCGAGAATAGTCAGACCATGATCGCCGATAGTACCGGAAATCAGCACGGCATCGCCGGGCCGGGCAGCGTCACCGCTGGGAGCCGGGTCCACAATGATGTCGCCTATACCAGTTGTATTGATAAAGATCTTGTCTACCGCGCCCTTGGGGACGACTTTGGTATCACCGGAAACGATGGATACACCGGCATGCCGCACGGCCTCACCCATGGAAGCAACGATCTTTTCCAGATCATCCATGGGAAATCCTTCTTCAATGATATATGCACAGGTCATGTATCGAGGGATGGCTCCCATCATGGCAACGTCGTTGACCGTCCCGTGAACAGCCAGAGAACCTATGTTCCCGCCGGGGAAGAAAATGGGGTCCACGGTAAAGGAATCAGTGGACATAGCCAGCCGACCGGACATGGACAATTCAGCCGCATCATTGAGACGATTCAGTTCGTCGTTGCCAAGATGACCCAGAAAAAGCTGGGAAATGAGACGCTGTGAAGCGCGTCCTCCGCTACCGTAATCGAGAAGTACTTTATCAGACATGGTTAATCCAGTTTATATTTGTAATATGCAGCACAACTGCCCTCGGTGGAAACCATGCACGGACCGACCGGATTGGCCGGAGTGCACGCCTTACCGAAAAGCGGACATTCATCAGGCTGCTTGATACCTTTAAGTATGTCACCACACTTGCATCCCTTGAGAGGGGCACAGTCCTCAATGGTGATGCCGAATTCCTTCTTGGCGTCGAACTCTTCCCACTCGGGCCGAATCTCTAAGCCGGAACCGGGAATAAGGCCGATTCCACGCCACAATGCGTCAGTCTGTTCAAAGACCTCGTACATGATCTCCACGGCCTTGGGGTTGCCGTTTTCACCCACGATGCGTGTGTAATTGTTGACCACATGGGCTTCGCCCTTTTTGCGCCAATCGATCATCTGGTTCAGGGATTGAAGGATATCCAGCGGTTCGAAACCTGTCACCACTGCGGATTTGTTATATTTTTCTGCGATGAAATCATATGGCTTAGTCCCGATGATGGCAGAGACATGACCAGGCAGAATAAACCCGTCCACGTTGATGGCTTCGTCAGACAACAACGCATCCAAGGCCAAAGGCACGGTCTTGTGAAAACACAGAATGCGCAGATTCTTGATGCCCTGCTGCCGAGCCATCTTCATGGTGGCCGCAATGGTCGGGGCTGTTGTCTCGAAACCAACACCAATGAAAACAACGGTATCGTCGGGATTCTCTTTTGCCAGCTTGAGGGTATCGAAGGGGGAATAAACCACCTTCACCCGTGCACCGTCAGCCACGGCTTTCTTCAAATTGCGCCCGTTGTTGCCGGGCACGCGCATGAGATCGCCAAACGTCGCCATGATGACGCGATCTGTATCCGCGAGGTCCAGAAAGGCATTCACCTCGGACTCGTGGGTCACGCAAACCGGACAGCCGGGGCCGCTCAGATGCACGATTTTCTTAGGGAGGAGCGAACGCAGTCCGCTCTGGAAAATAGCCACAGTATGCGTACCGCAGACTTCCATGAAACGAAGGTCGCTCTCAAGCTCGGCCTCCATTCTGTCCAGCATTTTTCTACACAGTTCAGGGTCGCGGAATTTTTCCAAGAATTCGAAGCTCAAATCATGATCCTTTATGGTAGTGGTGGGTCAATTTCATAGAGATTAGCGACAGTCATATACCTTCTCAAAGATGGGGGCAAATGAAAAACCAACTCTCTTGAATGACCAACGGAAAGAAGAATCACAATTGCGAATCATGCAGGGTCACTCATCACTTTCGTCGGAAAAACGATTTTCCTGACGGAGGATGGCAAGTTGGGAGATCATGGCGGCAATAAGTACCGGAATCATCAATGAGGTGAGTGTTTTCGCGATCACCCCCGACAGGAAGTAGGCGTGAGAATCGGGGAAAAGAATGATATGAACGGTCCGCAAGCCATTGATAAACCCAAAAATGCTGTAAAACACTCCTGCCGCTGTAACAGCCCCCTGCCCGACCCTGTAAGCAAAAAAAGTTTGGGAGATCCCCAAGGATAACAACAGGAGCAATACGCACCCCATTGCAAGACGAAACTGATACGCCGGGTTGACGATCCAATACCAATAAAAAAAGACACCGAGAGCAACAAGTGAGAGCCCGAATATTACAAGATACCAATGCACAATCCTCTTGCCAAAAAACAATTGCGTCCCAATCCAAATGGCACCGAAGCCACCGACCAGCAGTACATGAGCGAGAACCGCCCTTGACCATTCGCCGACATAGTCACTGGTCGCAGCCAGCAAAGTCGTCAAGGCAATGGCTCCACTTCCATAAGCCCACCAGTCAACACCCGGCACTCTGTGTCGACGATACGATCGCCACATCAGCCAGCTGATACTTGTGAAGCACACAAATGTCAGGACAAAAACGATCTGCAAATAGAGCATCACAACCAACTTATGATTTTATGTATTAGTTACATATCACACCATGTAAAACATTGCGAGAGAGCCTGTTTTGTTTTGACGTTCCCTGCATGGCAATCCCTTTTTTTTATTCTGTGCAGCAGCTTTATTTTTTCCCAACGGACTGGTAGATGATTACGAGAGGTTGCACTGACGCATCCCCCAACCGAAACCATTTTCACGCCGCTGAAACATGAGCGAAAAAGACACCTCCGATATCGCCACCGAACAATATGGCTCACCACTCATGCCGCCTCCGGGTATCGTGTTCGATCCGGCACTCCCTGTCCCCGACGATGCACGATGCGCAGAGTACTGGGCACAGTATGGTATGCTGGAAAACGTGGCTGAACATAGTATGAAGGTCGCAAACATAGCGACCTTCATGGCCCATCGAGCCAAAGAAGTCGGCCTGCCTGTCGATGTCGCGACAGTGCGTGCATCGGCTCTGCTGCATGATATCGCCAAGACTTACTGCATCCTGCACGGCGGCAACCACAGTCAGCTCGGCGGAGCCTGGACCATGGAACTGACCAGAAACCCGGCCATTGCCTCTGGGGTTACCCACCATGTCTACTGGCCTTTCGCTCTGGATCTCGAAAAATACTTCACACCCCTGGCCGTGATTTATGCGGACAAGCGCGTTAACCATACCGATCTTGTCTCCATTGAAGAACGGTTCAAAGACCTGATCAAACGGTACGGCATACCCCTGAATCTCAGTGACAGGATCAAAGCCACCGAAGAGCAGGCCCTCACCCTGGAAAAACTTTTATGCGATACGCTCAAGGTGGACTTGAATGCATGTGATTTTGATAGCTGGCGGCTGGTCTGACGAACGGGAAGTTTCCCTGTCCGGCGCCGCCAAGATTAGAACAGCCCTGGACGAACTCGGTCACGAGGTCTCTTTTTTCGACCCTGCTGATGATTTCAAGAACCTGCTTGCAACAGCCAAACAGGCTGATTTTGCCTTCATCAACCTGCACGGTACTCCCGGCGAAGACGGGTTGGTTCAGGCCGTGCTCGACAAGGCGGGCTGTCCATATCAGGGAGCCGGTCCGGCTGCTTCATATCTGGCGTTGAACAAAGCCGCGTCCAAGGAAGTTTTTGAGGACAAGGACATCAAAACCCCGGAGTGGCAGCTCGTAACGCCCACGCAAGGAAGAAATGCCCGGCTGGAACTGGATCTTCCGGTTTTCGTCAAACCGAACAAGGGCGGCTCCAGCCTCGGCATGTCTCTGGTCAAACGCAGTGAGGACTTTCCGGCCGCGCTCGACAAGGTGTTCGCCATGTGTCAGTCCGCATTGATCGAGACATTCATTCCAGGCGTAGAACTGACCTGCGGCATACTCGGGGATCGGCCGCTCCCGCTGATCATGATAAAGCCCAAAAGTGGTGCCGACTTCTTTGACTACGAAAACAAATACGCAGCAGACGGAGCAGAAGAAATCTGTCCCGCTCCCATCGACGATGCGCTCACCAAATCCATCCAGCAACAGATGGTGACGGCACACACCGCGCTCGGCCTCAGCGGATATAGTCGAGGAGACTTCATGGTCACAGCACAAGGCGAGGCCTTCCTGCTGGAAGTGAACACCCTGCCCGGCATGACCCCAACCAGTCTGCTGCCCCGTGCTGCCGCAAATATCGGCCTTTCCTTTACAGATCTCATAGCCGAACTCATCCGACTGGGCATGGAAACGAGGACACGGTAGTATGGTCCGATCATCCGTAAACATGGCTCTGAAAGCCTATGGACTGGGCTGGAAGTGTGCGACACCGTTCCTGAAGCTGAATTCCCGTCTCAAGGAAGGCTGGGGACAGCGCACGCTGACCGACGGTCTGCCCGCTCCGGCCCATATATGGATGCAGGCGGCCAGTGGCGGAGAGGCGTATCTGGCGTGGGAGGTCCTCAAGAATCTCAAATCGCCCTTTTCTGAAAGCCTGCGAGTACTGGTCACGACCAATACACTCCAGGGTTACGAGACTCTGACCAGAGCAGCCAATGACATCAATGGCCGCAAATCCGGACTCGCTATTCAGCCATGGTATTTCCCTTTTGACGACCCTGTTCTCATGCACCGTATGGTCTGCCAAATACGGCCTCAACTGGCCTTGATCCTGGAAACGGAAATCTGGCCCGGATTCCTGAATGCATGCAAAAAGTCCGGCGTGAACATTTTGCTTGCCAATGGTCGCATGTCCACCAAAAGTCTGGCCGGATACCTGACCTGGCCCGGCCTGTTTCGAGATTTGTCACCCGATACGGTCATGGCAATTTCCGAGGCTGACGGAAGACGATTCGGCACCCTTTTCGGTCGCGAAAAGGTTTGGATCATGCCAAACATAAAATTTGACCGCATGGCTGATGCCGCGCCCATGGACCGAAACAACAATCCGCTTAAAGATATCATACCACAGAACAGCACTTTCACCGTCTTTGGCTCCGTACGCCGACAGGAAGAAGCGGAAATCACCAAATTGGCCGCAGGCCTGATGCGCAAACGCCCCAAGACGATTCTCGGTTTGTTTCCACGCCACATGCATCATATGGAAATATGGGAAACAGCAATGAATTCCGCTGGATTGAATTGGACCCACAGATCACGACTCAATGGGCCGGCCGAGCCCGGTACAGTCGTCCTTTGGGATGCGTTCGGCGAATTGGTCCCTGCATATGGTTTGGCGCAGGCGGCCTTCGTGGGCGGAAGCCTTGCTCCACTGGGCGGACAGAACTTCCTGGAACCATTGACCTGCGGCGTAACCCCGGTCACTGGCCCCCATTGGAAAAACTTTGCCTGGGTTGGTCGAGATATCTTTGAATCAGGATTGGCTGTGGAAGCACAAGACTGGCAATCTGCGCAAAATGCATTACTATCTATACTGGATAAAGCAGCGGATCGCCGCAGTATTGCCAAACAGGCAAGAGAATATATTGAAGACCGTAGAGGCGGCGCAAAAGCCGTCTGCAAACGGGTTGCCGATTTCTTCAATAAAGATTAAGAACGCACCACGGAACACGATGAACGAATTTCCCGAATGCCACGGCATAATCCCGGCGAGGTATGAATCCTCGCGTTTCCCAGGCAAGCCACTGATTGAGATCAAGGGCATGCCCATGTTCTGGCACGTCTACTCCCGGGCCATACAGTGTCCGCAGATGACAAGCGTCACCCTGGCTACAGACGACGTGCGTATTTTCAATGCGGCAGAGAAACTGAACGTCCCGGTCATAATGACCCGGACCGACCATTCCAGCGGAACGGATCGAGTGTTGGAAGCCGCTCGGAAGCTCGGCATCGATGCAGAGGCCGTGGTGGTGAATATTCAGGGCGACGAACCATGCCTGGAGCCGACCATGCTGACCGAACTGCTAACACCGTTTGCCGAGTGCGAGGTTCGCGTGACTACTCTGGCAACGGCCATAGGCGAAAAGGAAGCCCTTTCCCCGGATCGGGTCAAGGTGGTTCGGGCCAAAAACGGACGAGCACTCTACTTTTCACGTTCACTCGTCCCCTATGACCGCGATGAAAAAATGCACGGATTCCTCCTTCACATCGGACTGTACGCATTCCGTATGGAGGCTCTGGAACGGTTTGGCAGCCTCGAACCAAGCCCGCTGGAACAACGCGAAAAGCTGGAGCAACTCCGTCTGCTTGAAGACGGTATCGATATTTACGTGACTGAGACACAACACACCTGCCACGGCGTGGACAGGCCCGATGATCTCGCAACTGTAAAGAACATTCTGGAGAACGATTGATGAAAGCGATACTTGCCCTCGAAGACGGCACAATTTTCAAGGGGACGAGTTTCACCGGACAGGGCGAAGCCAGCGGCGAAGTCATCTTCAACACCGGCATGACCGGATATCAGGAAATTCTGACCGATCCCTCCTACACAGGTCAGATGGTCACCATGACCTATCCGCTCATAGGCAACTACGGCGTGAACCCCGAAGACGTGGAATCCGACAAGATCCAGGTTGGCGGATTCATCGTCAAGGAATGCTGCAAACGCCCCAGTAACTGGCGATCAACCATGTCCCTGCCCGACTATCTCACTGAGGTCGGCGTCATGGGCATTGAAGGCATCGACACCCGCGCCCTGACTCGCCACCTGCGACTGCACGGCGCACAGCGCGGCTATATTGCCACTGGCGACGTCAACCCTGAAGAACTCGTCAGGAAAGCCCAGTCCATTGAAAACATGGAAGGACTGAATCTGGCTGACCGCGTATCGTGTGACCGCCCTTATACATGGGACGGGACCAAGCCCGTGTTCATCGACGACATGAAAAACTTTGCATGGTCCGGCACAGGCCCCAAGCTGGCTGTGTACGACTTCGGCATCAAGTGGAACATCCTGCGCCTCATGGCTGCCGAAGGCTTTGACATGATTGTACTGCCTTCAAACTATACGGCAGCACAGGTTCGTGAACTTCGTCCTGATGCTGTTTTCCTGTCCAACGGCCCCGGCGACCCGGCTGCCGTGACCTCCGCTGTGCAGGCGGCCAAGGAACTGTACGAAGAATACCCCATCGCCGGCATTTGCCTTGGCCACCAGATTCTCGGTCTGGCCATGGGCGGCAAGACGTTCAAGCTCAAGTTTGGTCATCACGGATGCAACCATCCGGTTATTGACCTGCACACAGAGAAAATTGAGATTTCTTCGCAGAACCATGGTTTCTGCGTGGACATTGAAGGGTTGGATTTTCTGGAACCCACGCACAAGAATCTCAATGACAATACGTTAGAGGGCTTTCGGCACAAGGAAAGACCACTTCTGGCCATCCAGCACCACCCCGAAGCCGGTCCAGGTCCTCATGACAGCCGCTATTTCTTTGCAAGATTTCGTGATATGGTTCGAACTAGTACCGGAATATAGAACTCAAACAGGATCACATTATGTCCACTGATCTGATCAAATCACGCAAAAAGATGAATTCCGTCCCTACCCTTCTTAAAAAGGGTAAATATATGACAGCTGTTCAGTCTATTCATGACGGCCTTATCCTTTTTCTCAAGAATCAGGTCATGAAAAATGAACGGGAAGAATTCGAAGATATCCTGCGGAAAGTCACCTACGCGCTCAACTCGGACGGCGAACTTCGCAAGATCTATCCGCTAGTCATCAGTTACGAGCCGGGACAGGAACGTGCACTCCTGGACGCCATGCGTGAATTGTTGCAGGAACTGCAAAAAGCGCTCAACGAATCGGTTCAAGGCGACATGGAGGCCATTGCTGCCCAAAAGAAAGCCGCCCTTGAACAAGGGCAACAGCATCTTGACGACCAGGAATGGGATAAGGCCACGGCGACCTTCAACCAACTCGTCCGGGATTTCGGAGGTGATACCGACCTCAAGGCAGATATAGCAGACCGCTATCTCAATGCAGGACGGTATAAAGAAGCCTATGAAATGTTGGATGACGCTCTCAAGGACGACCCCAACGCCATTCATCTGTATAACAGAATAGGCATGGTCCTGCGCAAGATGAAGGACTTCGAAACCGCCGAAAAGTACTATCTCAAGGCGCTGACACTCACCAACGAAGATGAGTATCTCCATTACAATATGGGACGCCTCTACTTCGACTGGAAAAAGTGGGCAAAAATGGCTCAATCAGCACAAGTGGCTGTTGACCTCAACCCGGACTTCGCAGAAGCAGTCAAGATGCTCAAGTTTGCTCAAAAGAAAGCGGCTGGTTAATTGTCACTGATTCCAAAAAGACAAAAGGCTCCCTTCATGGGAGCCATTTTTTTTGGGATCACACCAGTCACCAGAGGCAACTGGTACACATGTAACCCCAAAAATCACTCGTAAGCCTGAGCCACCTGTCCTTGCAGAGTTTCAGTAAGCCCCTGCCCCGATTCGGCAATGTCATTGACTGAAAGGACATTTGCCACATTGCCGTTACGATACACGACAATAGTTTCGGCAAACGACTCCACATCATCCGCATCATGAGTGACCATAATCGTAGGTATGCCGAATTTTTCCAGAACCTTGGCGAGTTCATTCCGCATCCGTATGCGCAACGGCTGATCCAGAGCACTGAATGGTTCATCCAACAAAAGCAGCGCGGGCGAAGGTGCCAGAGCGCGGGCCAAGGCCGTTCGTTGCTGCTGCCCGCCGGACAAGGCGATCGGTTTCTGCCCTGCAACTTTTCCCAACCCAAACACATCAATCAACTCTTCCACCCGATGCACGTCTTTTGGCATAAGTCGACCAATAAGCGGCTTGAGTCCAAATGAAATATTTTCGATGACGGTCAAATGTGGAAACAGGGCATAATCCTGAAATACGTATCCCACCTTCCGTCGCCGCGTGGGTACGTTGACATTCGCACTCGAGTCGAACACCACGTCACCGTTCACTTTGATATACCCTTGGTCCGGCGTCAGCATACCGGCGATGGAACGCAAGGTGAGAGTCTTGCCCGACCCGGACGGTCCGAACAATACCACGGCGCGATCCATGGTAGAGAACTGCGAGCGGAGGAGAAACTCATCTCCCCCGCTACACAGACGCTTAGTTATGTCGAGTTCAAACTGCATAGGAAACTGGGATCAACACTAAGGACGCTTGAAACCACGCCCCTCGAGCAGAGACATGCCCTCATCACTGCGAACAAATTCGACAAATGCAGCCGCCATGTGCGGAGCTGCCGCTTCTTTGAGGACAGAAATAGGATACGTTACCGGCTTTTCGAGAGGAATCTCCTCAATTATGCGGACCTTGTCACCGGCCTTGACGGCATCAGTGCGGTAAACGAACCCACAGTCAATTTCGCCACGAGAGAGATAATCCAAGACCTGTCGTACGGATTCACCGAAGATCATTTTACTGGTCATCTTATCATACATATCTCGGGCCACAAGGGCTCCCTTTGCATACTGTCCAGCAGGCACTGTTTCAGGCGTTCCAATGCCAATGGACTTGACTTTTGCAGCGACAAGATCATTCAAGGTCGTCACGCCTGCCGGGTTATCTGCCGGAGTCGCAAGCACCAATGAGTTACGGGCAAAGACCTGAACGTCGGCTTTATTGACAAAACCCTTATCAACGGCTTTTGTCAGCCATTTTGGATTGGCTGAAGCATAGACATCAGCCGGAGCACCCTGCTCAATCTGCCTGTACAATGCACCGGAAGAAGCAAAATTAATGACCACATCCACCCCGGGATTGGCCTTTTCAAAAGCGCGCTCAATGTCACTAAAAGCATCCGTCAGGCTGGCTGCGGCAGATACAATCAGCTCTTGCGCCATGGCATTCGTTGTAGTCCCAGCAATGACAAGGAAAGCAAAAACAACAGCAGTAAAAACAGTAGTACGTTTCATGGAGACTCCTTTATTATGCTTTAACAGCGGGGTTTCAACAATTTACTTGTTGTCATGAGAATAATCACACAGACGATGCTGATGACCAGCACCAGAGTATTGGCAAGAGCGTTGTTGCCAGCTTGGACAGCGGAATAGACAGCCAATGAAAGTGTTTGCGTCCTGCCCGGAAGGTTTCCTGCCACCATCAGAGTGGCACCGAACTCACCCATTGCACGGGCAAATGCGAGCATGCCTCCTGACAGAATCCCTCTGAAAGCCAAAGGGAAAGATACGCGCAGAAAGACCGCCAACTCACCCTGCCCAAGGGTACGGGCAGCGTTTTCATATTGCTTACCCACGCCTTCCAGAGCAGCTCTGGCGGATTTGAATACCAAAGGGAAAGCCACTACAGTCGCAGCAATGACTGCACCCTGCCATGTAAACATAAGAGTAATATTAAAGTGCTCCTGGAGCCAACTTCCGATAATCCCCCGGCGACCTATAAAAACAAGCAGATAGTACCCGAGCACTGTAGGGGGCATAACCATGGGCAATGTGCAGACAGCATCCAGGAAGTCGCGCCCAGGGAACTCCCACCGGGCAAGGGCATATGCCGCAGCCACGCCAAGAACCAATGCCCCTAGAGTCGCCAGCCCAGCCACCTTGAGGGTTAACATCAGCGGTCCGAGAAAAGCCGCATTGGAAAAATCGAGCCAGATAAAATCCATACTATTCCCGAGAAGCCTTCTGTATCTGTCCACCGCCATTACGGCCGGGACCAAGTCGCAACATGATATGTTTCACTCTTTCATTTCCACTGTTCTGTTGCAATTTGACAACTATGCATTATGCACACACAAAATAAATTGTAAAGCATAGAAAGAATGTCACGAATATACCTTAACGCGTGACAGTTCATAATGAACATCAGTTTTTATGTAATTAAGTAATGCACTACAGTTCACATGGAATTATTCCGGCAGTACAGCAAGAGCTATAAATACTCAATAAATGCTTCTACAGATGGATCACAATGTATTCATCAGTAAAAATGAGTATCAGATTTGTATTACAAAAAAGAAAACTCAACATCCAGGCTGTAAAAACAACGCCATGGAGTTGAGCTTTATCATTGCCGCACACCCGACAAAGAGCGTGTATCTATTTTTGCATACTATGCACGCTGCAATGATAGAATGACGTCAGCGGCATCTTGCAGGTCGTCGACAACATGATCTGCCAAATCTCGGCACCGCTCTTCATGCTCGGCTCCCTTGCCTGTCCGCACAAGAATGGTCGTCGCCCCACTGGCCTTCCCCACGCCCATATCAGCCTGCTTATCACCAATCATGAAGCTTTCGGCCGGATCAAATCCCAAGGACTCGATAGCCTGCTCCATGAGACCGGTCTTCGGCTTACGACAGGTACATTCCGCTTCCGGAGCGTGGGGACAAAAGAAAACACCATCAAGAACAACTCCGTGACGTGCCAGAAGTTCAGCCATGCGGTCATTACAGGCCCGGACAGATGTCTCAGAATAATACCCGCGCCCCACACCGCTCTGATTGGTCAAAACAACCAGCGAATATCCCATGTCCTGCATGCGCCGAAGCCCTGACGCGGCTCCGGGGAGCAATTCCACGCCATCCGGGTCATGCAGATAATGTTTGTCAATAATAATGGTCCCATCACGATCCAGAAGAACACACTGCTTCTTCATGGCTTACCTCTTTGCCTCAACAAGCCGCTGCACCATATCAAGAGCAGCCTGAAAACTCTGTATGGACGCCTCGCCCGTACCGACCAGATCGTAGCCCGTGCCGTGGTCCGGAGAAGTCCGTGGATATGGCAGACCGAGTGTGACATTCACCGCCTGACTGAAGTGGAGTAGTTTGAGCGGAGCCAGTCCTTGATCGTGATACATGGCAAGTACCGCTGAATAGTCCCCTTTGGCCGCAAAGTGAAAAATTGTGTCCCCCGGCACAGGACCGACGACGTCCAGTCCTTCTCGACGGGCAGTCTCCAGAGCCGGAATAATCGTCCTGATTTCCTCATCCCCGATCCTGCCGGACTCTCCCGCATGGGGGTTGAGACCGCACACGCCAACCGGCCCTTCCAATCCAAGGATACGAACGAAATCGGCAGTCAGTCGCAGACAACGCAACAGCCGTTCTTCAGTAATCAGGCCCGGAACATCCCGTAGCCTCGGATGGGTAGTCACCAGACTCACACGCAGTTTAGGTGCATCGTCATCCGGGTCATGTCCGCATAAATGCATGCAGACCTGATCCGCGCCCACACCAAGTTTCTCGGCCAGAAATTCCGTATGTCCTGGAAAGTCAAACCCCGCAGATTGAAGCATGGCCTTATTCAACGGACAGGTGAGCAACCCTTCAGCCAGACCGGCCTTGAGCACTTCAACCGCCATGTCCAAACTAACTCCGGCAGCCCGACCGCCATCAGTACAAGCCTCTCCGGGAGGATATTCCAACCCCGCAAGGGCTGTCGGCTCATAAAGGTATACACCCGCGTCCATATCCTTGATCTGCACAGGCTCATTCAGAATCTCGAAAAACCGGACTTCACCGATTCTTTCAAGCTCCCTGTCAACTGCCGAGACCGGCCCAAGCAACAAAAAACGATCATTGATGGCAGACGCTTCAACAAAATGCCGGACGACAAGCTCCGGGCCGAGACCACATGGGTCACCAAGGGTTATACACAGTGTACGCATGATAATTATATGAATTGGTTGAATTATTACAAATGTTCCAAAGAACTTACGCCCCGGTCAAAGGACCGTCAATGCGACCATCCTCTCCGTTCTCAGAAAGATGCGCCATGAAATCACTTAGAATCTTGGTATGATCAAAGGCCAACTCGGGCCATTTCCCTAATGGGAAGACCTCGGCCCTCAGGGCGTCATCACCAGCTACCATAGCCGATGGATCAATCGGCACACCTATGTAAACCACACTCATGGTGTGCTGTCGCGTATCGCGAGCAGGGTCGGAATAGACACCAAGCAACCCGACCAGTTCCACATCCAGACCGGTTTCTTCCTTCATTTCACGGACAGCCGCCGCCTCACAGGACTCGCCATAATCCACAAATCCCCCAGGCAACGCCCAACCGAGCGGTGGATTCCTGCGTTCGACAAGAACCACCCCGTCCCCATCGGAAGAAGGCATAAGGATAACAACATCCACTGTTGGTGTTGGATTACGGTAGACTTCAATATCTTTACCGCAATGCGGACATGAACGGATTTTCACCATGAAAGGACTCCAGATCACAAACTGAGTTTCAAGAACTCTCCATAAACCGGGCAGCCAAGTCAAACAGTGAATGAAAATTCAACTTTTTTTACCCACATGTTTTTGGAAGGAAAGTCAGATTCCCCCTTCGGCACAACAACACCAGCCAGCAGAAAACACGACCAGATTATCACTAAAAGACTGAATTTAAAGAATAAAAAAATCTAAACTACACCATACGAGAAAGGCTTCATCGGAACATCCGGTGAAGCCTTGTGTTTCTCGTATGCAAAAAAAAGGAAGAAGATACTTTTAATAAAGCAACCATCGTGCCAAACACACAAATTTCAATAAAAATACACATAAAGCCCAGTAATACAATGAATTATTAAAACACCCCCAACAACTCCCATCAGCATTCCTCGCCGAAATGAGTACAATATTTTTTACCAACCTCGGATAAACCGCCATTGAACGCGGATTCAAGTACAAATTTTTACCCGAACCACAAAACGACCTATGTAAAAGCTCCAACAATACATCCCATAAAAAAGGCTTCTCTCCAGATGGAGAGAAGCCACTCTTGTTATAACAATGACATTGAACAGGTTACACTGTCTTCACGGAAACGGAATATCCTTTGTCGCACAACATCTTGACTGTCACAGCACCTTCTCTGACAACTTCCAATTGAGAGGCGCCGATCAGACGAACAACCGTCGATGGCTTATTTCCTCGAGGCCACGGCGGATCAAGGTAGGCCTTGTCAACCCGCTCCAGCAGCTCCGGATCAATGTCTTCGGGAAGAGCCACAGGAGACTTGTCAGACAAATTGGCACTGGTTGCGACGATGGGCCGCTTCAATCGCCGAGACAATTCCGAGGCAAACGGATGTCCGCTATGACGAACCGAAGTGTATCCCTCTTCGTCAGAGAGAAGGGCCGGTAATTCAGGCACGGCTTTGACCAGAATGGACAAGGGGCCGGGCCAAAAGAGTTCTGCCAGCCGAATCAGGGCAACCGCCTTCTCATCGGTAACCAGCTTGAGCATATCCATCCCGCCAATAATCAACGGGAGTGGTTTGTCTTCGGTACGACCTTTGATGGCAGCAACTTTTTCGCACGCTTCCGGATTTGTTGCATCACATCCTACAGCATAAAGAGTCTCAGTAGGATAGATAACAACACCGCCGGAATTCATGACTTTAAGCAAATCATGCATCACTTTACTCCTATCGCGTATACCATTCAGCTTTGAGCTTTTCGAGTTCTTCGTCGCTAAACGAAGAGGTCTCGTACATACCAGCTCGATCGCGCTGTGTTGACGCTTCGTACAATATGATGGCCGCAGCCACAGAAACATTGAAGCTCTGTACCATACCGTGCATGGGAATGTATATCTCGTCCTGAACTAATTCAGCCAGTTCGGGCGAAGTCCCCCGATGCTCATTACTCAAAATAATAGCCGTGGGGCGAGAGAAATCAAACGCAGTGACAGGTTTTGCCGTTTCGGAAAAGCCGGTCCTGAGAATCTGCATTCCCTGTCCACGCAATTCATCCACCATGCTCACTGCGTCAATATGTCTGGTACGTTGAATCCACTTTTTGGCAGAGGCCGAACTTTTTTTATCAAGATCAGGCCATTCTGAGGTAGTATAATACAAATGGACACCGGATACGCCAAAAGCGTCACAACTTCTCAGCACAGCTGAAACATTGTGCGGATCCCATATGTTGTCCATAATCATAGTCAGATCCTTTTGCCTTTTAGACAGGACCTGATCAATCCGCTGCTTTCTTTTTTCTGTTATTTCACGAGGCATGCGGGGTTGGTACCGATTCTTACGAAAATTTGCAAGTATGGGGTTGTCGTGACAGAATAGAGGAGTAAGGGGAAATTAAACCAGTCATACACATGATTATTATTTATCATCATATTGACTTTTTTTTACTTTATGGTCGAATAGAGAATATGAAGCCCTTTTCATTAGGTTACAACCGGAGAAAGTGATGCGTGCACTGATTGTTGAAGATGAATTTCTCAGCCGAAAAGTACTTCGTTCATTTTTAATGACACTTTTTGATGTGGACATCGTCGTCAATGGGAGAGAGGCTGTGGATGCGTTCGAGTTGAGCCATGCAGAACAACGACCATACGATCTTATCCTCATGGACATCATGATGCCTGAAGTGGATGGAATCGAAGCGTTGCAGAAAATTCGTTCAATCGAAATGGATAAAGGATACAGGCCGAGGGTCAAAGTTATTATGACCACGGCTCTCGATGACCCTCAAACAGTCATCAAGACTTTTTATGACGGCGAAGCCTCGGCGTACATTGTCAAGCCTATCGCCAAAGAAAAACTGTATAATGAACTGGAAAAACTCGGACTCTTGAACAAGTAGCCAAGGATGCCTCATGAGTGAAGATCCGATGATCGAAGAATTTTTTTCCGAGGTCAACGACAAGTATTATCCCCAAGTGATGGAAGGGTTGGAAATGCTGGAAAGTGCCAATCTCGGCGAAGGCATTGAGATTCTTGCACGTCCGCTGCATACCATTAAGGGTGTGACCGGCTTCATGGCGGGGTTTGAAGAAGCATCCCACTTTACACACAAAATCGAAGACTTTCTGAAAAAAGTGCAGTCCGGCGAAGTGGAGTCTTCAACATATAACGTCACCCTTCTCTCTCGCGGCGTGAACATGATCTTTCAGGTACTGGAACAACTCCGTGACGATACCCTCGACGAGGAAGAGCAGGAAGAAGTGCTCGCCCTGATCACTGAGGCCTCATCCAGCGGCATAACCGAAGCGGAAGTTCTGGGGGCGGGCGTTGAAGTAGAGACACGAAACGATGTCACAATCATCCACGTCAAGGACCCCCGAGTGCATCTGGACGCACATTTCAAACCGATCATTTCCGCCATTCTCGGCATCGAACCCGGAGATTCCATTCTGCTCGATCTTTCCGAAGTATTAACCTTCGGCTCCGGAGCATGGGGCGCCGTGGCCAGCATGGGGACGACATTCAAGATTGCCGCCTGCAACCTCACGCCGGAGGCCAAAGTAACCCTGTACTCCTGGGGCTTTGACCAGACTATTGCCGTCTATCCGGACGAAGACACATATTTCACGACTCAATAAGGGGATATTCATGCAAGACAGCATTATTCAGTGCATCGAGGACATTGAAAAACAGATCCTCGAAGTGGACGCCACCGGTCAAGGGGCCGGAGATGTCGTCGATGCACTCGGCCTGTCACACATGCGCCTCTCTTCAGCCGGAGTCATCGCCATCCTTGACATGCTCTCGGACGGTATTGCTCCGGTTAACGCCGACATTATTTCGGCGATGCTCGGCATATGCGAAGCACAAAAAAAGTTCTTCTTCGCTCTGGGTGGCCTGCTTAACGACAGTGCGAATGCCCTGGCGAAAATCGAAACAAAATCAAAACCTGTTTTCGTTGAAACCGAAGCCGATGCGGCCAAAGCGTTTGAAGAGCCCACCATGACCGCCGTCGAAGTCGCTCCCGAGGAAGCAGAACCGGCAGAAAGCGAAAAATCGGAACCGGAAAAGACCAAACAGGAAGCCAAGCCTTCCGCCCAGGCCATATCATCCATCCGTGTCGGCACTGATAGGCTGGACCGTGTAATCGAGCTGGTTGGTAAACTCATGGTCACTTACGCAGTCATCGCTCAAGGTGGCGCAACCAATATGAGTCAGGTAACTTCCTCTTTGCGCGAACTCGACAACGTCATCAGCAAACTCCAGCAAGAAGTCAACGCCATCCGACTGGTACCGCTCAAACAGATTTTCATGCCCATGCACCGCTTGGTCAAAAGTCTGAGTCAGAAGATCGGGAAGAAACTCGATTTCGTCGTCAAGGGTGATGAGTTGGCCCTGGATAAAACGATCGTGGAGAGCCTCAATGAGCCCCTGGTGCATCTGCTCAGAAATGCAGTTGACCACGGCTTGGAAGATCCGGAAGGCCGAAAACAGGCAGGCAAGAAGGATACAGGCGTTGTGACTTTGGCTGCCTGGCGCAAAGGCGACTATGCCTTTATCCAAGTCAAGGACGATGGTCGAGGACTTGATCCCGACAGAATTCTCAACAAGGCCATTGAAAAAGGACTGGCAGACGCAGATACGGAATACGAGAAGAAGGAGATCCTCCAGTTCGTACTCCAAAGCGGTTTTTCCACCGCTGAGACAATCACGGACGTCTCAGGTCGCGGTGTCGGCATGGACGCAGTCGTCAATGCCATCAAAGTCACGCTTGACGGAGACGTTGAAATTGAAAGCGAACTCGGCAAAGGGGCAGCCTTCACCATAGCCATTCCACTGGACCGCTCAGCCAACGAAGGTATTGTCGAAGCACTGGTCTGCAAAGTGGGTGGAGACACCTTCATTGTCCCCAGCAGAGATGTAATGGAAATTTATATGCCGCGGCTCAACGACGTAGTGGAACTGCCAGACGGGCGCGAAACCGTGGACGTTCGCGGTGAGGTTCACTCTCTGCTCAGGCTTGCCGATCTTCTTGATCTCATTCCCGAGCAGAAAGACATAGAACGAGCTCAGGCTATCGTTGTGCGCGTGGGTGACTACAAAGCCGCCATTCTGGTGGACGAAGTCCTCAAACAGCAACAGGTGGTCATCACCGGCTTCACGGTTCCAGTGGAAGAAATCTTCCATATCCCCATCCTTGGCTACGGCATGATGGGTGAATCCGATGCGCTGGTTATCGACACGGAAAAAATGATCCAGCATTTCCAAGAACGTATGGCGCAGGGGCACAGAGCTCCCTTGACACAATCGGCACTACAAGCATAGTAGACCCGTTCCAGGTGTCCGAAAGGACTTCATAGGGAATCCCGTGCGAATCGGGAGCGGACCCGCCGCCGTGACGCCCTGTCTGACTGCTTTCATGTATGCCACTGAGGATTCTCCTTGGGAAGGCGAAAGCGGAAGGGGCCAGCCGGAAGACCTGCCTGGAGAGCCATAGGTTTTGCCTCGGTGGTACGAGGGCTTACCACCACAGGTAACGAAGGGAAAAAACGGTTCCCCTTCCTCGAAATTCGTCGGGGAAGGGGGTTTTCATTTCCCTTAACCAGCCTCTCTTGGAGTAGTCATGATTTTCCACAGATTCAACGTCGCACTTCTCTCATTCTTTATTCTTGCGGTCCTTGTGGCGGCCCCGGCACAGGCCGGAAGCCATGAAAAGGGCCCGGTCAAAGACGCCATTGTACTGGCCGCATTCGGGACATCGTATCCTGAAGCACTCAAATCGATTCTGAACATTCGCAGCAAAGTTGAAAAAGCCTACCCAGGCGTCCCGGTCAAGCTGGCCTTCACCTCAAGCATTATCCGCGACATCTGGCATGAACGCCAGAACGATACGGCGTGGCAAAAAGAAAACACCGGCGTGCCGGCCGACATCCTCGGCGTCAAAGGCCCGCTTGCAACAATTGCCGACCTTCAGGACGAAGGATACAAGTCCATTGCAGTTCAGTCTCTCCATGTCTTTGCCGGTGAAGAATTTTCCGATCTCACCCAGACAATGATCGGTCTGCGCTCCATTCGCGCTCTCAAGGCTAAATCCACTCCTTTCAAAAGCCTGCGTCTCGGCCGTCCCGCCTTGGGCATGCCCGGTGATGTTTACCCGTACACCGAAGACATCGCCATTGCCGCCAAAGCTCTCAAGGCTGATGTGGACGCTGCCAAAAAGATGAACGCCGCGCTGGTCTATATGGGTCACGGCAACGATTTCTATTCGACCGGCATCTACGCCGAGTTCCAGAACGCAATGCAAAAGGCGTACAATCATCCGGTTTTCGTGGCCTGTGTGGAAGGCTACCCTTCTTATGATGACATGCTGGAAGCCCTCAAGGCTTCCGGTTCCAAAAAGGTGCTGCTCAAACCGTTCATGATCGTCGCGGGCGACCACGCCTCCAACGACATGGCCGGAGATGAAGACGACGCATGGAAAGTCATGCTGACCAAGGCAGGCTTTGACGTCACCATAGATCTGACAGGCCTCGGCTGTATCGACTCATGGGCCGACATCTACGTCCAGCATTTGAAGGACGCAACTGCCCAAACCCACATGCTTCCATAGGGTAATCATGACCGCCGTTTCCCGCACACACGTCAGCAAGGGGGTAATCCTCACCATTCTCGCAGCCGCACTGGCTGCGTTGGTGATCGTTGCCACCGGGCTTGGCTTCATCCCGGTTTCGCCGGGTGAAGTCATGACAGCGCTGATGGATTTACTGCGGGGGGCGGCGGATTCCATTGATCCACTCAAAACAAGTGTCATTTTCGAGGTACGCCTTCCTCGCATCCTTACCGCTGCCGCCGTGGGTTTCGGACTCGCAGTGGCAGGCACTGTCTTTCAGGGGCTGCTCCTGAATCCGCTGGCCGACCCCTTTACTCTGGGCGTCTCTTCCGGCGCGGCCTTCGGCGCGGCCTTAAGCCTCTTACTCGGCCTGACCTTCTTCGGTCAAACGACCTTGTTACTCATGGCCTTTGCCGGGGCGACCTTCACGCTTTTCGCGGTCATAGCCATGTCTGGTCGCGACGGCGAGCTGTCACCCACCAACCTGATACTGGCAGGTGTCATTGTCTCCGCCATTCTGTCCGCTGGGCTGAGCTGCATCAAATACCTGGCCGATGAAAAAGTATCGGTCATCGTATTCTGGCTCATGGGCAGTTTCGTGGCCCGCACCTGGACTGACGTTATCCTAACCGTCGGCACGGGTCTGTTCGGTTTTGCGGTCTGCCTGTTTTTCGCCCGGGATCTCAACATCATGAGCCTGGGCTCCCGCTCGGCCAGGAGCCTTGGCGTGAATACAGGCAAAGTTCGCCTGACGCTTCTGATAACGGCCTCCCTTGTCAGCGCGGTCTGCGTTTCCGTCTCAGGGGTCATCGGATTCGTTGGCCTTATCATTCCACACCTCATGCGCATGGTCATCGGACCTGACAACCGCTGGCTTCTGCCGGCCTCAGGATTAAGCGGAGCCATACTACTCCTCGCAGCCGACACCCTGACCCGCACCGGCCTGCCGCACGAAGTCCCCATCGGCGTTCTCACCGCGCTCATAGGCGGCCCGATTTTCTGCTGGATTTTCACCCGCTCCAAAAGGCGTCGAGGGTAATCCATGCAGACCACTACTTTTACGCTCAAAGCCGTGTCGTTCGGCTACACCGACACCCCCGTCCTGCGAGACCTCGACCTGACCTTTGAACCCGGACAACTGTATGGCGTGGTCGGCCCGAATGGCAGTGGCAAATCAACATTGCTCGATCTTTTGGCCGGACACCGCACCCCGACCATCGGAAGCGCTAGAATCGACAACACAGCGATCACATCCATCAATCCGAACGAACTTGCACGCCGATGCGCCCTGGTCCCGCAGGAACTCGATTTCAACTTTCCGTTCACCGCATTCGAAGCCGTGCTCATGGGGCGTCACCCCCATATCCAACGATTCGCCAGGCCGTCAAAAAACGACCTGTCCATCGTCGAGAATGCTCTACAAGCCATGGACCTCGGCCAATTGAAACATCGCGTCATGGCTGATCTGTCCGGTGGCGAAAAACAACGAACCGTGGTGGCACGCGGACTCGCCCAAACCACACCGGCCCTGCTTCTTGACGAACCCACTTCTTCCATGGATATTCGCCACGCACTCACGACCATGACTGAACTCAAACGGCTGGCGTACGAAGAAAACCGGACCATCGTGGCAGTACTGCACGACCTCAATCTGGCGGCGGCCTTCTGCGACCAGATAGTCATTCTGGATGCAGGTCGAGTCCACGCCCACGGCTCCGTCGACACAACTCTGACTCCCGAAACCATTAACGCCGTCTTCCGCATTCAGGCCGACATCCTGAATACAGGGAAAGGGCTGCACATTTTTTACGCGCTAAAGGAACTCTCTTGATTCGCTTTGTATTCTCCCTCTTCTGCATGATACTGCTCTGCACACCGGCCCTGGCTGAAACCATCACAGACCACTCCGGACAAACCGTTGATTTCGACAAACCGTTTACCCGCGTCATATCCCTATACGCAGCTCACTCCGAAAACCTCTTTGGCCTCGGTCTGGACAACGAGGTCATCGGTGTCACCAGAACCGAAGATTACCCGGCCCTTGCTTTAAGAAAACCCACTTTCAACGCTCGGGACGGCGTGGAAAAATTCCTGAAATCCAAGCCGGACCTGATCCTCATCCGTCCTATGCTTGAACGCGGCTATCCAGCACTTTGGTCTGCACTGCGAAGACAGGGCATAACCGTAGTATCCCTGCAACCCAACACCATAGAGGAAATGTACGACTATTGGCGAACCCTCGGGCATCTCACAGGGCGAGAAATTCAGGCAGAATACATGATCGAAGATTTCAAGTCCGGCCTGATACAGGCAGACAAACGGCTGGATGAATTTCCCATGAACGAGCGGCCAATGGTATTCTTTGAATCCATTCATTCCAAGCTGTCCACATTCTCTCCCGGTTCCATGCCCCTCTTCGTCCTGAAAAGAGCGGGCGGCATCAATGTGGCAGACGACGCTAGACCGAAACACGGCACCAACATAGCCTCCTACGGACTTGAACGACTACTGGCAAAATCAAGCCGAATCGACGTGTATCTGGCCCAATTCGGCCCCATGAATCAGATATCCATCAACACCATCAGGAACGGACCGGCGGCATCGCGCATCAAGGCGGTCCTGAACAACGGCGTCTTTCTGGTGGATGAACACCTGGTCTCTCGCCCGACCATGCGGCTCCTGCAAGGCATTGAAACTGTGCACGAACTGCTGCATCGGGTCGACCACAACCAATAGCAACACATAAGCAGGCTCCCCTGCTACAAAAAGGACATATCGTGACGAAAAAAGGCATTCTCTACGGCATAGGCGTTGGCCCTGGCGATCCGGAGCTTCTGACACTCAAGGCGGTTCGTGCTCTTGGCGAGGTGGATGTAATCTTTGCCGCCGCCTCGACCAAGAATGACTATTCCACGGCCTACGCCATCGCAAAGCCTCACCTCAAGGAGAACGTGCGTGTCATTCAACTCGGTTTCCCCATGACCAAGGACCAGGATGAGCTTGAACAGGCATGGAAAACCAATGCCGAGATAGTGGCGGAAGTACTCGAGAACGAACAGGACGCCGCATTCCTTACACTGGGCGACCCACTGACATATTCCACCTATGGTTACCTCCAGCGCACCCTACTCCTTATGGACCCGACCATCAGGCTCCAGGCCATTCCCGGCATCACATCCTTCCATGCCGCCGCTTCCAAAATCGGCTTGGTTCTGTGCGAGTCCAAGGAGTCTCTGCTTATAACATCCGGCGTCACGGACCCCGAAAAACTGGAAGCACAACTTGACGTGGCCGACAATGCCGTTATTCTCAAGGCGTACAAAAACTTTGAAGAAATACGGGACACCCTGACAAGGCTCCGCCTGGACGACAAAACTGTACTGGTTTCCAGACTGGGCATGGACGATGAATCCATTCTCATGGACATCAAGGACGCCCCGAAAACGCCGCACTATTTCTCGCTGGCACTGGTGAAAAAAAGCAAGCAATGATGAAAACAGCCATTGTCCTCGCCGCATTCGGCTCACGCAACAAGAATGCCATGGCCTCCCTCGACCACATCATCAAGCGGGTCAACGAAGCGTATCCAGATGTCCCCGTGTGCGTAGCGTACACCTCCAAGACCATTCGTGGCCATATGGAGAAAGCAGGCGAAGCGGTGGATTCCGTACCCATGGCTCTGGATCGGCTTCTAGAGGATGGCGTGACCCATGTGGCAATCCAGTCCCTCCACCTCATCCCCGGCACCGAATTCCACGAGCTCCTCAGCCTCGCCAATGAACAAATGCTCAAGAAAGGTGGCTTCAACCGCGTAGAAGTTGGGTTCCCCCTTGTGGCAGGCGAGACAGGTCTTGAACAGGTGGCCGACATAATCCTGTCCATAGCTGAAGAGGGCAAAGGAGAGAACGACGCAGTGCTGTTCATGGGCCATGGCACCCGGCACGATGGCAGTATCTACTACGAAGCCCTGCATCGCATCTTTCAAGAGCGGGACAAAACCGTGCATATGGGCGTCATGGAGCATCAAAAAGAGGCGGGGATCGACGTCATCATCGAACGGTTCAAGGCAGATAATGTCAAAAAGGCATATCTTGTTCCCTTCCTGTTCGGAGCAGGCTGGCACGTTGCTCGCGACATGATCGGTGACTCAAAGGAAAGTTGGAAATCCCGCCTAGAAGCAGCCGGTATCGAGTGTCAGCCATTGTTGAAAGGAGCCGGAGAATATGACCGACTGGTAAATATCTGGCTCAAGCATCTGGATGACGCTCTCAAACGCATGAACCGCTGTTAATCGAACCTGGCAGATCTCTTCCGATCTTCTGGCCTGTTCCTTCCTTTCGTCGATGTAAGACGTCTGTCTGGTGTCTATCTGGATTGATGAAAACAAAACGCTTTCCCTTGCGAGACAAACTCGCGACATACACCTTTCCCTCACCGTCAGGGGCACGCAACGACATTTACATGCCCCGGTCCATGAGATACTCTCCCCGCACCAACGGAGAACATGGTGAGCATACGCATTCACACACACATCGGCGAACACGTCGCCCTTGAGCCGCAGCCAGAGGAGACTCTGGCTCGCGCCATTTTCATGTGCGGTTTGTGGCATGGCGTCCCGCTCTGCTCAGGACTTGGCAAATGCGGTCTGTGCCGTGTGCGCTATGTTGTCGATGTTCCAGACCATACTGCTGACGAGAAGAAAAAGCTCGGCGAAGAGGCACTCGCTTCTGGCTGGAGGTTGGCCTGCCTGCACCCGGCCACATCCTGCGAAATTGAACTGCCGGAACCTGTTCGTTCAAAACGAGTTACATGCACCCTTGCCGATACCACCGGAGACTTTTCACTGGCCGTCGATCTTGGCACCACCTCCATTCACTGGTCCGCCCTTGTTAATGATCGTCCCGTGGCAACAGGGCAGGGACTGAATCCACAGACAGGACTCGGCTCGGAAGTCATGTCCCGTCTGGCTGCGGCGTCCACCCCTGAAGGCCGCACCATACTGCGCGACCTCATCACGAACCAACTTGCGGAACTGGTGCAGACGAATGTCGGGACTCTCAGTGGGGCATGCACCTCTCTTGCGATATCCGGCAATTCAGTCATGACGTACATTCTACTCGGCTTGAAACCGGATGACCTCGCCACCGCCCCGTATACACTCTCCTACACTGGCGGTGATGAACAGCAATTGACAGCCGAACTTCCTCCGGCATACATTGCGCCCCTGCTTGCACCATTTGTGGGAGCAGATCTTTCAGCCGGATTGACCGCTCTGGAATATGGCAACACCGCAGACTACCCATTCCTACTGGCTGATCTCGGCACCAATGGTGAATTCATCCTCGCCATGTCGCCGGACCAACGACTCTGCGCCAGTGTTCCCATGGGACCGGCCCTTGAGGGCGTAGGACTTTCTTTCGGACGCACAGCCGGCCCCGGAGCAATCACCGGATTCACTCTGACCCCCAAAGGGCTTGAAGCACACGCGTTCGACACGACCGCTACCGACCTCACAGGCATGACAGGCACAGGGTACCTTTCGCTGGTCGCTATCTTGCGCAAACACGGCGTGCTGAATGAATCCGGGCAATTTGACACGGGGTCCACACCGCTTGCAGCGAAACTCGCTGACAAGGTGACCACGATTCAGGGTGAACCAGCCTTTGTCATCAACGAGGCTCTCCACCTCCCGGCATCTGACATCGAGGAAATCCTCAAGGTCAAGGCGGCTTTCAATCTGGCTATGTCCGCCCTGCTCAACGCAGCCGGATTCGGTCCGGCAGGACTGACTCAAATTTTCATTGCCGGAGCATTGGGCGAATATGTAAGCTTGGATGATCTGGAAATTCTCGGATTCCTGCCCCCTGGCTGCAAGACCAAGGCGACCAAAGCGGGCAACTCTTCCCTAAGGGGAACTGAAATACTGACCACTGACATGCAGGCGAGGCGATTTGCCGAAGCCCTGCCAGACACCATGACCCGGCTCGACCTGACAGGCGATGCTGGATTCGGTGATGAATTCATACAAAGGATGCGGTTTGCCTATGTCGATTGATGGACTTTTTCCCAATCTCACCCCTGAGAATGCGTCGGAGTTGGAACGTTTCGGAGCTCTCCTGAAAAAAGTATGGCCGCTCAAAGGGAAGCACCGCGACCATCTGAAATATGACATCCGGGACATGTCGCGCGGCCTGACGAATGAGCGCACGCAACGGCGCAAGGAATACATGACCGACGACAAATTCCTGTCGCCGTATCTCTACTATTTCCTGCCCTGGAACCTGTACCGCATGTCCCGCCTCTTTTCCGGGCTGGAGCTGGATATCCCGGATGGCAGCGAAGTCGCGGACCTCGGTTCAGGGCCTTTGACCGCTGTGCTGGCCTTGTGGATGTCGCGTCCGCACCTGCGTACCCGCAAACTCAACTTCACCTGCATCGACCTCTCCCCCAAATCCATGCAGACGGGCCTTAAACTTTTTCACGCCATGGCGGGAAAAGATTCGCCGTGGCGCATCAAAACCGTCAAAGCCCGGTTCACGGATCGACTGCATAAAAAAGTCGACCTGCTTATGGTTGCCAACGCCTTCAATGAACTGGACTGGTCTGGTCGTACCACTCGCACACAGGCTGAAATGCTGACTAAGCATCTTGTCAGTTCAACAAAAGATACAGGACGCGTCCTGCTCATCGAAACGGGCGTACGCATGACCGGACGTATCATTTCAGAAATGCGCACGCAGATGCTTGAAAAGGGCTTCAAGCCCATAGCCCCCTGTCCGCACTGCGAGGAATGTCCGATGCCTGCCATGGTCCAGAGTGCCCCCTGGTGTCATTTCAACTTTTCCGTAAAAGATGCCCCGGGCTGGCTTGAAGCACTCTCGAAAGACGCCCAACTCGAAAAGGACAATGTCACCCTCAACTTTCTCTATTTTTCACAAAAAGGCAGTGAAAACTGGGGCGCGGTCCGTGCCATATCCGAACCGTTCAAACTGCACGGCAACAAGGGGCAATATGCGTGCTCCGATCGCGGGTTGACCCTCATCGACATCCCACCCGCAACCAGATCACTGTTCCCTGGGCAGTCCTTTGCCCCAACATGGCCTGAAAACCCAAAGATCGACCTCAAATCCAAAGCGATCATTCTCCCGTACACGACCAAACAGACTAAAAAGAAATGAAAATCATAGACCTCGGGCTGACAAGCTACAAAGAAGCCGAAGCCCTGCAACTCAAGACGCTGGAAGCAGTCACCAACGGCACCGAAGACAACACCGTCTTCATCCTCGAACACCCCAAGGTCATCACCTTGGGACGACAGGGAGGCGCCGAGAACCTGCACATGGATGAAACCCTGCTCGCCGAACACGGTATTGAACTGGCACAGACTACTCGTGGTGGAAACATCACCTGTCACTTTCCAGGCCAACTCGTGGCCTATCCCATCTGGCGAGTGGAGAAACGGCCCGGGGGCATGAGAAAGTTCTTCCACGACATGGAAGAAGCTGTCATCAACACCTGTACGCATTTCGGTGTGCAGACCATCCGACGCCCTAAACACCCCGGAGTCTGGGTGGACGAAACACGGAAAATATGCTCAATGGGCATCGGCGTTCGCCGCTGGGTTACCTATCACGGTCTGGCCCTCAATATCGGCAGTGACGTCAGCCTGTTCAACGCCATCACTTTGTGCGGCATCCAGGGGGCAGTCCCAACCTCCCTCTCGGCAGAAGCCGGACACGAAATAGATATGAAGGACGCCAAAGATGTCTTTACAAAAGAATTCAGAAAAGCCTTTGCGGATCCCGAAATGGCTGCGCATCAAGCTGCCGAATAACGAAAATTTCTCCTGCACTTCAAGCCTGATATCCGACCTGCATCTCAACACGGTCTGCCAGAGCGCCAAGTGCCCAAACAAGTGGGAATGCTTTTCCAAGAACGTAGCAACATTCCTGATCATGGGTTCGATCTGTACGCGCAACTGCGCCTTCTGCAACATTGTTTCCGGCGATCTCGAACCACTTGATCCAACCGAGCCAAACCGCGTGGCCGAAGCGGCGAAACGTCTTGAACTCAAGCATGTGGTCATCACGTCCGTCACTCGCGACGATCTGCCTGACGGCGGCGCCGCGCATTTTGCAGCCACTATCAAGGCTGTACAGAAGGTCATGCCCAACTGCACCATTGAGGTGCTCATCCCGGATTTCCAAGGCGATCAGGACGCTCTCAAAACAGTGCTCGACGCTCGTCCAAACGTGCTCAATCACAACCTTGAGACCGTGGCTGTCCTCTATGACGACATTCGCCCACAGGCAAATTATCGTCAGTCTCTCGACGTGCTTGTCAACGCCAAGCGCATGGCACCGAATATTCCCACCAAGTCCGGCATCATGGTCGGTCTGGGTGAAACAGACGAACAGATCATGACGGTGCTTGATGATTTCGCCGCCGTTGATTGCGACATTGTCACCATCGGCCAGTACATGCAGCCCAGCCGCCAGCACCCCATGGTCAAACGCTATGTGGAGCCAACAATCTTCGACATGTATGCAGAAGAAGGCAAAAAACGGTGCATCAAGCACATGTTCAGTGCACCACTTGTCCGCTCAAGCTACAACGCGGCCGACTTCGTATAAGCTTCCGGGGCAGTCAGGGTGTTGCTCAGACTCCGCTCAAGTCCAAGGGCTGTGAGCCTCCCCGTAGGCCGCTTTACTCGATGATTTGCAACAGAAAAAGGCGCGTCATACTATGACGCGCCTTTTTCTGTTGCAAATCGCAAGGATTGTCTTGTTCATCCGCGCAAGCACGCACACAAACAGTTTAGAAGAAAACAGAGGCTTGGTTCCAGGGACGACATCAATACAACCAGTCGCGAATACGCAGATCAATTGTCGGAATACCACGGAAACGGTCAATCTTTGGAGTAAAAGCAAACCGCATGGTTCTGCCCTGAATATCTCTGGGAAGAGTCTTGCCCATACGCCATGCCTTGCCTGGGAACTTGGCGCCTGTGTCCTTGTCCTGAAGCACGAGCTTGACGTGTTCATGCTCGCGGCCGAATGTTCGGTGCTCAGCCACTGTGACAGGCTGAGTGGCAAACACAGGCTCCGGGTTCCCCATGCCGAAAGGTTGAAGAAGTTCCAGTTCCTGAAGCAGCGTATTATTGATATTGGAAAAGCCGAGTTCATGATCGAGTTTGAGTGTCGGCGTGAGCGGTTCAGGCCCGAGCGTGTCGATAACGTACTGATTGAACTGTTCGCGTAACGCTCCCAGATTCTTGGCTTCGAGCGACATCCCGGCAGCCTGCTTGTGACCGCCGAATCCAACCAACACACCGCTGACCGCCTTCAATCCTTCATACAGATTGAATTCCGATATGCTCCGCCCCGACCCTTTGAGCACACCTTCTGAAGCTTCAGGCGAACAGAGAATGAGCGTTGGCCTATAGAATTTTTCGACAACCCGGGATGCCACAATACCGATGATACCAGGATGCCAGTCTTCACCATACAGCACGAGCCCCGCCATATGCCGCATGGTTTCAGCCTGGGCAAAAGCCTGCTCAGCAATTTCCTGTTCCTGACGACGACGTTCCATGTTGATGGAGTTCAGCTCCTCGGCAATGGGCATGGCCGTGTCGAAATCCTTGGCGAGCAAAAGGTTGAGCGCCTTTGACGGATCTCCCATGCGCCCGGCGGCATTGATGCGAGGTGCAAGGTTGAAACCGATCTGTCCTGCGCCGAGTTCGGCACCACGCTCGTAATCACTGACAACCTTGAGTGCGGCCATGCCGGGACGCTTGGCTTCCTTGATGAGCAACAGACCATTTTTGACAAGAATACGATTCTGCCCTGTCAATTTGACAATATCAGCGATGGTACCAAGCGCCACAAGATCGAGCAACGGACGAACATCTACCGGATCGCCGGGAAGCAGCTTGTTCAGTGCCACCATGAGCATGAAGGCCACCCCCACTCCGGCAAGATCATCACAAGAACCACCGTCTTCAAGACGAGGGTCGCAAATCGCATGGGCGTCTGGCAGCTCTTCACCCGGCAGATGATGGTCAGAAACGACCACTGTCATTCCGAGTTCACGAGCACGGGCTACCGGCTCCATGTCGGAAATACCGCAGTCAACCGTGAGCAGCATGGTCGCACCCTGCTCATGCAAACGCTCCACACCGATGACATTCATGCCATAGCCTTCTTCCATGCGATTGGGCAGATGGTGCAGTATGTCCATATCGCGCATGGCAAAAAACTCTTTGATGACAGCCGTAGCCGTAATGCCGTCAACGTCATAATCCCCCCAAACAGCAAGAGTTCGACCTTCGGTCAACCCCTGCGCAATGGTTTCGACAGCCTTTGTCAAACCGGGAATTTCTGCCGGATTGGCCATATGACGAAGCAACGGACTGAGGAATTTATCCATCTCCATCACGTCTGTCAGTCCCCTGTTCCAGAGGATCTCGACAATCAGCGGAGATACGGACAATTCCTCTGCAATTGAAGCCGCAGAGGCAGGAGCGGTGGTCTCACCGCGAGGTTTCCAAATGCAGGGCAATGTATATTCCAGATAGGTTATGAAAGTGTTTTCACGAACTGTTCGACGTCATCTGATTCGAACATTTCTTCGGCGGTTTCCATAATGTCATCCATGTCCACTTCCACATCTGAACACAGTTCTTCGACCTTCTCGGCGTAGAATCCTTCAGGGTCTTCAACAGTATGGGCAACGGCATCGGCCAGGCAGATAATATTCGACTCAAGGAAATGCTCTGGTGCCAATGCCGGAGAATGATGCCAATTAACCGGCTCCACCAGATCAGCAGGCAGGTCCCAGGATTTCAGCACCAGTGCTCCCACAACGGCATGATCCAATCCCCAGTAATTTTCTTCTGCCACGGAATCTATCAGTTCTTCGTCTTCTGCCAGTTCCTGAATGGCGAGCCAGTCGTCAGGTCGCTTCAACGCGATAATGAGCTTGCCTATATCATGCAGCAAACCGACGGTGAACATATTGTCAGGATTTCCCACATCGGTCATCCGGGACAATTCTTTTGCGAGCATGGCCACCATAAACTGATGAGACCAATACTTCCCAAGGTCAAAATCTTCCGGAATGGCGTATGATTTTGTCAAACCGTCTACACTCAGCGCAAGAACTATAATACGAATCTCCGTCATACCAAGAACAGCTGCGGCCCGAGTGACAGACCGAACCTCGGCCTGCAGGCCGTAATATGCGGAATTGGCAAGACTGAGAATACGGGTGGTCAACCCCTGATCCACGCTGAGAGTTTGGCCGACGTCCTCAAGGGAAGCCATTGATCGAGCCCCTGTCTGGACAAAAAGTTTTTGCCAGACCTCTGGCGAGAATGGCAAGTCCTCCCGCATACTCGGAAGCTCTCGAAGGAAATCCTGAACGTTATCCTGATTCATGGAAACTCCTGCTTACTCGCCAGTCAAAGGCTTCTCACCTCATTAATCCAAATTTATGGAAAGAGGAACACTGTCCTCTTTATTCGATTTCTCTGCATTCGCTCCATCTTGAGACGGCTTTCGAGACTTCGATTCGATAGACACCTCTGGCCCTTCGCCATTCTTAACGTGTCCCTGCGCTTGCAGATAGGCCCAGAACTGTTTACTCGCTTCAAGATCCGGATTAATCTCCAGACTCTTGAGTAAATAGGCCTTGCACTCCTCCACATTGCCCTTTTCAAAATAGCACCGGGCTATATTGTGCAGAAGATGTTCGTCGTTCTTCACCAGTTCTGCCGCCCGCAGGTAATACTGCAAAGCCTGATCGTACATCTTGTTCTTACGCATGTTGATACCGAAATCATTGAACAGATGCTTATGCTCGACTTCGAAGGCCGCTTCCAGCCCAACCAGTCGTTCGAAAATATCATTGGCTTTCACCTGATCGCCGCGGTCCAAGTAGGTCAGCCCCAGACCGAAGTTGGCACGGACGTTTTCCTCGTCGATAGCCATGGCCTGCTGATATTCAAACTCTGCGCTGTAGGCAGCTCCCCGTTCTCGGTGTTTCTCGCCGCGAACAATGGCTCCGTCCATCTCCTTGATGGCCGGGTATACCGTACTGACATAGAATTCGGGTTCAGGATTAAATTTGGTGAGAAATTCGTCGCGCTCTAACTGTCGACTGGGACCGGAGGGAACATAGTTTCTATTCAAAGGCTGAACAGAAATAGTATTTTCATCAACCTCTTCGACATTCCAATAGGTTTTCTGGATCGTCTTTCGTTGCGTCGTGCCAGTTCCAACCTTCGCCACGGTCTGTGTGGAAAAGATACCTTTGATATTCTCCGCGCCATCGCGAATAATAGCTTGTTCGGGCTTTACTTTTGATTCCTGATCGGACATCAAACGCTCCTACGTGACCTGGTCCATCTCCTCGACAATCGCCAAAGCGGCGCCCCTTGGATCGGTTGCCTGTGTGATAGGCCGACCCACCACAAGGTAATCCGAACCACTCCGAACAGCCTGCGCAGGAGTCATCACCCGTCGCTGATCACCTGCATCCACCGAAGCCGGTCGGATACCAGGTGTCAGACAGATGAAGCCAGCCCCGCATGCCACCTTGATCCGCTCGACTTCAAGGCCGGAGCAGACCACTCCATTTAAGCCATATTGCTCGGCTTTCACAGCCAGGTCAAGGGCCATCTCCGAGGGATCAGGCGCGTTGTCAACAGGCAGATCACCAGCGGCCATACTGGTCAGCATAGTCACGGCGAGCACCACGGGCGGTTCCTGTCCAGGAGCGACGCCTTCTGCGCACCCCGCCATGGCAGCATGAGCCATTCGTTCACCACCCAAGGCATGGATATTGACCATATCAGCGCCAGAACGGACCGCTGAACGGACCGCTCCCTGCACAGTATTAGGAATATCAAAAAATTTCAGATCCAAAAAGACTTTGAACCCCATATCCTTGAGACCAGAAACGATCTTCGGCCCCTCGGCAGTGAACAACTCCAGACCGACCTTCATCCACGGAGAAGCCCCCTTGAGGGTCCGCGCCATAGCAAAGGCGGAATCAGCGTCCTTATAGTCGAGTGCAACAACCAGATCAGCCATCGTCTTCCCACGTCTTTTGAATATTACCCAGAATGCCCGGACGCAGCGACGGTTTGCACCGGCCCGCCAGGTACACGGCTCTCAACTCCTGATATGCATCATCCAGGCTGTCATTGACTACCCAGAAATCAAACCATTTTGCCTGAGAGAGTTCACCGATAGCATTATGCAGTCGACGTTCGATGGAGTCCGCGGAATCCGTACCGCGCCCTTGAAGTCTGCGGACCAGCTCTTCACGAGACGGTGGCAGCAGGAACACGAACGTTCCCTTGTAAAATGTTTTCTTGAGTTGTTTGGCGCCCTGCACGTCAATATCGAACAGCACATCCCGACCGGAATCGAGCATTTTTTCCACGGGCTTAGTGGCCGTGCCATAAAAATTTCCATGGACTTCGGCCCATTCACAAAAGTCACCACGACTGCGCATAGCCACAAATGTTTCGCGGGAAATAAAATTGTATTCACGCCCGTTCTGTTCCCCACCACGCGGCGCACGGGTGGTATAAGACACAGAAAATCCAAAATCCGGGAACTCTTCGCGAAGCATGGCTATGAGTGTGGATTTGCCGGTGCCACTTGGCGCACAGACCACAAGGACCTGCCCTAGCCTGATTTTATGATCCTCTTGATTCACCTATTCTATTCCCCCTCGTCAGCACTGAACCGCTGACCAATGGTTTCCGCCTGAATGGCTGACAGCACCACATGATTGGAATCAGTCACAATAATGGCTCTGGTTTTTCTTCCCTGAGTGGCATCGATAAGCCGTCCCTCGGCGCGGGCGTCCTCTCGTAAACGCCGCATGGGAGCACTTGACGGGCTAACAATTGATATAACCCGATCAAGTACCACGAAATTACCGAAACCGACGTTAAGTAATCCCTGTTTCTGCATAACTTCCTCCCACTTTTCCGAAAAGGTCTATTCGATGTTCTGGATCTGTTCGCGACACCGTTCAAGCTCGGCCTTGAAATCAACGACCAGTCGGCTGACTTCGGTATCCTGAGCCTTGTTGCCGCAGGTATTGATCTCGCGGAAAGTCTCCTGCACCAGGAAATCGAGCTTCTTGCCCACATTGCCCTTGGCTGCCAGGACTTCGCCCAAGCGGTCCAGATGGGCCTCCAGTCGGGTCAATTCTTCGGAGACGTCCAGTTTGTCGGTGAGATAGGCCACTTCCTGAAGCATCCGGTCTTCAGAAAACTCTGCGTTGGCCGAGTCGAGCATGTCGACAATACGCTGTCTGAGGGTGGATTTCTTGGCCTCGAGGATATCGGGAATACGCGCTGCGACTTTCTCTGTAAGATCTCGCAGGGTGTCCATACGCGTTGCCAGATCGTCACACATGGCATCGCCTTCAACGGAACGGGAATCAACCCAGTCCTTGAGCGCAGCTTCCAACCCATTTGTCAGGCTTTCAGCCAGGCCGGGGTCCGGCTCGGAACCATTGTCACGCCACAATGAGGACATGGACAACACCCGGTTGTAGTCTGGTTCAAAGGTCTCACCACGAGACTGGGCGAGCTTTTCCATCTGATCAAACATGGCCTGAGCCATGGTCTCGTTGAACGTCATACCAAGAATGCCGGAGTCCAGCACCTCAAGGTTCAGGGACACATCCACTCTTCCACGAGAAGCGTAGGTGCGGACGATCTTTTCCCAGCCGTTCTCAAGAGAACGAAGGTAACCGGGCATACGCCATTTGACGTCCAGAAAACGACCATTGACACTTTTGATTTCCCAGACATGCGTCCAGGCGTCTTCGTTGGTTTCGAATCGACCGAAACCTGTCATGCTTACAGGCATACTGTACTTCCTTATTATAGTTGGAAGCCGCGTGTTGTCGACATTCTTACGTTCGCGGCTTGCTCAGCGTGCTTTTATACGACTGACGCAATTTTGTCAGCCGCGATTTCATGGCATCTCCGGCATAATCAGGGAAGGTCCAGGGGAAGACAACCCACTGTTTTTTCTGCCAGATCATAGTCAGGTCTGCCCATATCCCCTCTTTGAGGTAAATACGGTGCGAAAAATTCTTTCCCGTTGCTAAAACAAGGCTCTGCAATGTGATGAACCCGGGATCAAGGTTGAATAACCGCTTATTACCGTCACCGTACTGTTGTTCCAGCGTATTGGTGAACAGCTTTATATCTGCCAACTCATCCAGAGGATGCAACTTTTGAAAAGACACAATGCGACGAGTAATGGGTGTCCCCAACTCAGCATTGTAATAGCCCGTCTGATCAAAAACGAACGGCTCGCAGGCATCGTCCGCAGGGCCGAATCGTTCTTCCAGTCTTTCGAGCAGAGCGGGCCAGAACGCATCCCATTGTGCACTCAGTATGGATATAATCAGCAGCCCCGGATCAGGCGTCTTCGGCATACTCATTTGGTCTCCAGCGGTTCCACCAGAATCACGTTTTTCTCCACCCGCACCGGACGCGCCCGAATCAGAGAACGTGGAGAGCCTCCAACAGGCAGCGTCGTGAACCGACAGGCAGCGTAATACTCGCTGACCCCACGCCCTTTGTCGTCCTGAATAAGTACGTCAAGATGCGGTTGATCAAGCAGGTCGTTCAAAAATGCTTTTTTCTTGGCATTCACCAACTCCCGCAACCGACCGGCGCGCGCCTTGCGAACAGGCACGTCCACAGAATTCACCATGTCGGCGGCCCGGGTTCCCGGCCTCTCCGAATAGGGGAAAACATGTCCGTAGGTCATTGGTAGGGCTCGGCACAATTCCATGGTATTTTTGAACTGCGCTTCGGTCTCGCCGGGGAATCCGGTGATAAGGTCCGCACCAAGACCCATGACAGGCCAATGTTCACGCAGGCGTTCCATGAAAGTCACCGCGGCCAAAGGATCATAATGTCCGCGCCCCATGGCCTTGAGCACCTCAGGGTCACCGCTTTGCAGGGAAAGATGCAGTTGCGGACAGACCATGGAAGATCGATTCAGGACATCAAGCGCCTTGTCCGTAAGCTGCCCCGGTTCAACGGATGAGATGCGAAACCGCGTCCGACCGGCCCAATCCAGCCCGAACTCGGTTTCGAGACAGGATATCAGATCCCAGAAATCAACATTCTCGTCCAAACCCCGCCCGAAATGGCGCAGGTTGATACCGCTTATAATGAATTCGCGAAAGCCCGCGACCAGCAGACGGGATACTTCATCGACAACTTCATTCACAGGACGGCTGATGGACTTGCCCCGCGTTGTCGGGATAATGCAATAGGTGCAGTTATGCGAACAACCGTCCTGCACTTTGACGACAGCCCGTGCCCGACCATAGCCATTGATGGAAAACGGTGCGAATTTCGGTTTGTCCGTATCGAGCTTGTTCGTTCCTTCAGGCCCGTCGAGGAGTTGCGGTTTGTCCTCCTGGGAGACCACCCGAACTACGCCGGGCAGTTTGCCCAGTTCTTCGGGTATGATCTGGGCCGCACATCCGGTGATAATGATTTCAGCCGCTGGATTATCGCGGTGAAAACGGCGAACCGACTGGCGTAGATCAGCCACGGCATTGGCTGTCACGGCACAGGAGTTGACCAGGATGAGGTCGGCTTCCTGCGGGGTATCCACTTCACGGGCATCCCCCCCGGCCCAGGCTTCACCAATGGCCTGGGTTTCATATTGGTTAATCTTGCAACCCAGGGTAGCGGTATAAAAGGTAATCATGATATGTTCTGACACTCGCTTGAAAGGTACACCAACATTTTGCCGGGATAGAACCGATGAATAAACTATTTTTTCTCATGGCAATAGCCATCATGACTATTGCCTGCGCTCCCTCACCCAAACATGCCGGCAACATGTCCATGACGGTCAAGGATTATCAGACTGCGGCAAACTATTATGAAGACGCCCTGAAACAGAATCCGGATTCCGTCATCCTGCTGACCAGCCTCGGTCGTGCGTACTACAATTTGGCCGATTTCGACAAGGCCGCGAAGAGTTTTACCGCAGCAACCCAGATAGAACCGGGATACCCACAGGCCGTCTTTTATCAAGGGCTGACCGCCCTCGCACGAAACGACCGTGCGACCGGGTTCGGCATACTGACCAACTTCAGCTATCCAGGCAAGCCCGAAGTGACACGTTCTGTAACTACCATGGCCCGCCTACTCACAGGCAATACCGAGGCCACAAATAAATACCTGATCGACAGGATGGCTCAGGCGTGGACCGAAGGCGTGACTCTGGATAAACAGGCTGACTTCAAATAGGAGAAAACCATGCGTTATCTACTGTGTTTCACATTGTTTACCCTGCTCTGCGGGTGCAACACCTCATTAGGAGTTGGTATGGGGACCGGCACCACGCGAGTCGGCGTGGGCGCAGGCGGCGGACGAACTGCGGTCGGCGTTGGAGCATATACCGGGACCAGTGTTGCCTTTACCTCGTACAAGGATTTTCTGCCAAACGGTCCGACTGATATTTACACCAGTAATAAAAATGCTGTCATCGCCATGAATAACGGCGACTATAAAACAGCCAGTCAGACCTTCGAGGCAAATCTGCAAAAATATCCGAATCATCCAGATGCAACGTATTATCTGGGACTGACGCGCATCTATCAGGGGAGACGAAGTGAAGGCTTCGCCCTGCTCAAATCCTACCGTGATCCTGACAACTACCGGATGACGAGTGAAGTACAGAGGTCTGCAGCATATCTGGAAGAAAAATCGGAACTGACGCCCAAGAAAATTCATGAAGTCATGAACAAAAACCGAAGCGACGGGTATGAGAGGGAAATACGTGAACGTATGAATTTATACCCGTCACGTTGGTAGTTAGAGCGGCTTTTCGATAACACCGCCGCCCAGCACGACACCGTTTTCATCATACACGGCTGCCACCTGTCCGGGCGTAGGCCGCGTATGGGATTCCAGAAATGCGAAGTGCAACTTGCCATCCACCAACCGCACATGGCTTGGCTTGGCCTGTTGACGATACCGAGTCTGGACCATGACCACTTCCGGCCACGCATCCACAGCAGTCATGAGATTAACCTGACCGGCCACGCATCCATTGGACGCCAGTTCCGATTTGGTCCCGACAATGAGCACGTTGCGCGCCACATCCTTGTCCAGGACATACAACGCTTCCTGCCACGGAATACCCAGGCCGCGCCGCTGGCCCTGCGTATGCCGCCACAAGCCCTGATGTGTACCGACCACGGTTCCGTCCGACAGTTCAGCAGGACCGGAACCGGGCATGACTCCACGGCCAGTGAGAAAAGCCTGATAATCGTCATTGGGCACAAAACAGATTTCCTGACTTTCGCCCGGAACAGGCGGTGTCAAGCCTTGCGCAGCCAGAATGGCAAGGACATCCTTTTTCAATGTTTCCGCCAGAGGAAACAGCGAAAGCCTCAATGAATCAATCGGAACGAGCGAAAGGAAATAGCTCTGGTCCTTGGTACGATCCACACCACGCACAAGCATGCGCCCGACATCGCCCCGTTCTTCGATCCGTACATAATGTCCGGTGGCGAGCTTGTCCGATCCAAGTTCTTGAACAGCGTCTAAAAGCACCCCGAACTTCATTCGCGGATTGCACAAGGCGCACGGATTGGGCGTCAACCCCTCCCGGTATCCTCTCTCAAAAGGAGCGACCACCCGCTTTTCAAATTCTTCATGCAGATCAAGGGCGTGGAAAGGAATACCGAGGCTTTCGCACACAGCAGCCAGCCCCTGCTCCACAGTTTCCCAAGCGGGAGATGGCGGCAGAAAATGACCGTGCACAGCTATAAGCTCATGTCCTTGCTCCTTGAGCAGGGTCAGGGCGAGCAGGCTGTCCATGCCTCCTGATACGGCAACAGCGATCTTCATGACAATGCCTCCAACTTCACATATCCCTTTTTGCCTTCAAAAAAAGATACTCCGGAAAACAGGTATAATCTTCAATGGAACGTATCACATGTTCGTCAAATGAAAAGCCGGTTGCAAAGTAACATTCACAACCGGCTGTTTTTACGTCATATTGATTACTTACAACTCAGCCATAGGCATGGGGTCGAGGTTTCGCTCAAGACACTCGGTCACGGAAAGCATGTCCACTTCGCAAAATGCCGGCCCCATAAACTGGAGACCAACAGGCATACCCGAATCCTTACCGAGGCCTACAGGCAGACTCATACCGGGCAGTCCTGCCAGATTGGCTGAAATAGTGAAGATATCCATGAGATACATCTGCAACGGATCGGCCTTTTCGCCAGCCTTGAAAGCCGTGGTCGGACACACCGGACCGGCAATAAGATCACACTGTTCGAACGCCTTGTCGAAATCCTCGCGCAAGAGGCGACGAACCTTGGCGGCCTTGTTATAGTATGCATCGTAATATCCGCTGGAAAGCACGTATGTTCCCATGATGATACGGCGCTGCACTTCATCGCCAAACCCTTCGGTTCGACTGGAGGTATACATATCGATAAGTTCCGAAGCATCCTTGTTACGATGCCCGAAACGCACACCGTCAAACCGCGACAGGTTGCTCGAAGCCTCTGCCATGGCGATGATGTAATAGGTGGCGATAGCGTAATCCGTTAGCGACAGTTTCACCTGGACAGTCTTGGCACCCAGCGCTTCCATCTTGGCGACAGCGGCCTTGCATGCTTCTTCGACTTCGGCGTCCAGTCCTTCGCCCCAATATTCCTCGGGCAACCCGATGGTTACACCGTCAAGGTTTTCACGCCCCAATGCGGCCAGATAATCCGGCACATCCACATCCACGGAAGTGGAATCCTTGGGGTCGTGTCCGGCCATGACCTGCAACATGCGGGCAGCATCCTCAACACTCCGGGTCATCGGACCTATCTGGTCCAGAGAAGACCCATAGGCAATCATGCCGAACCGCGAAACACGGCCATAGGTTGGCTTAAGACCAACTATACCGCAGAAGGAAGCAGGCAGGCGGATGGACCCGCCGGTATCCGTGCCGAGCGCGGCATAACACTGACCTGCAGCAACGGTTGCCCCTGAACCGCCTGACGAACCACCTGGGACACGATCGGTATCCCACGGATTGCCGGTCTGAAAAAAAGCGGAATTCTCGGTGGAAGATCCCATGGCGAATTCATCCATGTTGGCCTTGCCGATGATGATAGCCCCGGCTTCGCGCAGCTTGGAGACCGCAGTGGCATCATAAAAGGGCACGAAATTATCCAGTATCTTCGAGGCGCAGGTAGTACGGACACCCTTGGTGGCAAGGAGATCCTTGAGCACGATGGGTACGCCCCACAGCGGTTTGTTGGCATCCGGCCCCTGGCTGTCCATGGCCTCCGCCAATGCCAGAGCTTCATCACCAGTAACGGTAATGAGCGCTTTGACTCTGGATTCGGTGGCTTCAATACGGTCAAGGCAGTTCCGGACGGCCTCAACAGCCTTCAATTCTCCTGACTGGAGCTTTACAGCCACCTCAGAGAGCGTCTTCTTATAGAGATCAGACATAATCAATCCTGAATGTATCAAGTAGGTTATACGATACGCGGGACAATAAAGAACTGTCCGTCCTGCTCCGGGGCATTGGAAAGCACTTCTTCGCGTGTGAAGTCTTTTCTCACCTCATCCTTGCGCAGGACAGTCGTGTGCTTGACCGGACTATACATTGGTTCCACAGCGTCCGTATCCAGCTCGCCGAGCTTATCCATGTAACTGAGAATATCTCCGAGCTGTCCAGCGAACAGCTCCAGTTTGTCCTGAGGCAGGTCGAGACGGGAAAGCCGCGCAACCTTGGCCACTTCTTCGGGACTGATTTTCATGTTTTTCTCCTTATATCCAAAAGCCCTAAAGTTCGGGCGGCATATCCGGTGTCTTTTCATCAACAGAGATCCACTCTCCATCTTGAGACTGCTTGTATCCCTGTTCCTGCATCCGCTTTTCATAGGCGCCCATACGTTTTTCTCGACGGGACGCAGCCTGACTGATCCGGTTGGCAATCTTCTCGGCATTGATCAGTTTCTTACCATTACGGACCGGACTGAACAAATACAGCTTCTGACTGGCAACGCCTGCATCATCCCAAGCCAGTCGAGCGATACTGAAGTCCATATCCTGAGCAGCCTTGATGCGTGAATTGACATCACGGCTCGTCCAATTGGACGGAAGAGAACCCAGTCGTCCGGCAAAACGGATGAAATCATATCCGAGAGCGACCCAGAAATCAGCCTGTCCCAGACCTTCTTCGGTCAACGCCACCTGGAGAGCACGCCCGCCATCGGACTGTTCCCACCACGCTCCAGGGCATACGGCAAGGCGGTAGTAATGTTCGTCGATCCCCTTGGCAGTATCAAGGGCACGACTCCACAATCCGGGACCAAGAAAGACCAGTTGGTCTCCCTCATAAAAAAAGAAATTGGGAAGCAGTGTTTGGGCCTGACGCCAACCGTCCGGAATGAAGACAGCACCGAAATCAGGCATTTCCAGCGGTACGTCCTTGTTCTCATTGAAATCGGCAGGAACCTTGAGCAGCTTGCCGACGCTCTTGCTCCACTGTTTGAGATCCTTGGGCGGATATGACTGCATCCCTTTGATCCGACCACCCAGCGGCGTCGCCTCCCGATAGAAGGTCTCGGCCATGGTGCGACCAAATTTCTCTTCAGGATAAAAAACGGCAAGATCAGTAATGCCGAGTTCGTTCACTGCCATTGACACTAGGCTGCGTACTTCATCGTTCCGACTGGCAAAGAAACGCCAGGCATCGCGTCCTTCAGTCAGTTCACCAAGCGAAGACATAAACGTAAAAACTGCCCTTTCCCGCAGCACACTCTGATCCGGGGTCTTCCCCTCATACATCTGTTTAAAGGCACTGACCCGCAACGGGCCACCCACAACAGAATAGTGGGCAGGCAGGTCGGCAAGACGAGTCTGCCAACCGGAGATTTCCGTATTGATAACACGCAGGTCGATCTCGACACCATCTTGTGCAAGGCGCCATTGAGCGAGCCCTGCACCTCGCAAAATCTTTACGCCGACCGAGGCATACGGCCCGGTAAGGGGCAGGGCCAAAGCCAATCCGATACGAGGCACGCCGTACCGCGCTTCCAGCGCGGACAGTTCGGTCTCAAGAGACACGGTATCGACCAAAGCACTTTTGGTCGTCAGATTTCGCATGGTGCGCCACGAGGTAGACCATGTTTCCGCATCACCGGCTGTCCTCATTCCCTGCTCAAAGGTCACGAGAGCATAGGGGAACTGCCACTGACGAGTTGCATCCACGGCCCGGACCATCACCTCTATCTCACTGTCGGATTTCTCCGAAAGCTGTTGCCTGAAAGCCTGTTCGAACCCGGCCTTGGCCGATATTTCCGGCGCCTGCTGATAATATTGATTCAGCACGTCAAGAGCGCGTTCGGAATCATCCATTTTTTTAAAATAGTCACTGTACCACAGCGCGACTGCCTGCTTGGTGGCCCACGGTGTTTTCGTGCTTTCCTGCACCCACTTGAGGTGATTCCGCAACCGCTCAGTCTTGCCGAGTGCGGCCATGGTGTTCAGGTAGGTGGTTTCCCACGTTACAAGCTCCAAAGCCGAGGAATCCTGATTGGCCCACTTCTCCAAAGCGATGCGCGCCTGATGGAAGTGCTCGTTTCTGTAAGCTGATTCCGCCAGTCGCTCATAGATCAACGGCAGCTCATCGCGGACCAGATCCTGCCGCTCCATGGCGGCTGCATAATACAGTTCAGTGCTTTCATAGTGTTTCGCCTGCCAGGCCGCATCCGCCTCCATCAACAGGTTCGGAGTGGAAAGCATGTCAACACTCTTGACGGTTTGCTGCATGGGAGCGCAGCCCCAGGCAAAAAACGTCAGCAGAATGAGAACGACAAAAAATCGCGGAATATCGGAAAAGTATGTTCGGTGCATTGTGTGTTCCATAGTAGCCGGATTGAGCAGCATAATAAAAAAACCCGGCCCGTGAATGACGGGCCGGGTAATCTATACTTTGCTTGGGCTTCTAAGGCAAGCTACTTGACTTCGGTGTAGTCGGCGTCGACCACATCATCGTCATCCTTGGGAGCCGCGCCGGCATCACTGCCAGCTGCACCGGCACCCATATCGGGGCCAGCGCCTTCGGTGTTCTGCTGAGCATACAGCTGTTCAGCCAACTTGTGAGAGCTTTGCGACAGCTCATCGGTCTTGGCCTTGATATCATCTGTATCATCAGCCTCAAGAGCTTTCTTCAGGGCCTCGATCTTGGTTTCGATGTCAGCCTTCAACTCGGAGTCCACCTTGTCGCCGAGATCACGCATGGACTTTTCACAGGTGTAAACCAAAGTGTCGGCCTGGTTGCGAACCTCAATGAGTTCCTGCTTCTTCTTATCTTCGTCAGCATGAGCCTCGGCGTCTTTGACCATCTGATCGATCTCTTCATCCGACAGACCGGAAGAAGCGGTAATCTGGATGGACTGTTCGCGTCCGGTACCCATGTCTTTGGCGTTGACGTGCACGATACCGTTGGCGTCAATATCAAAAGAGACTTCAATCTGCGGAACGCCACGCGGTGCCGGCGGCAGGCCGGTCAACTCAAAGTTGCCGAGCAGCTTGTTATCCGCAGACATGGGACGTTCACCCTGAAAGACTCGGATGGACACGGACGGCTGATTGTCAGCCGCAGTGGTGAACACCTGTGACTTCTTGGTCGGAATGGTGGTGTTGCGCTCGATAAGATGCGTCATCACGCCGCCCATGGTCTCAATGCCAAGAGACAGCGGAGTCACGTCGAGAAGCAGCACGTCCTTGACGTCACCGGCCAGGATACCGCCCTGAATGGCAGCGCCCATGGCAACGACTTCGTCCGGGTTCACGGAGCGGTTGGGCTCCTTACCGAAGAAGGACTTCACCTTTTCCTGTACCAGAGGCATACGGGTCATACCACCGACAAGGATGACTTCATCGATGTCGGCTGCGGACAGACCAGCATCTTTCAATGCTTTTTTGCACGGCTCAACAGTCCGATCAACCAAATCTTCAACGAGCTTTTCCAGCTTGCTGCGACTGATTTTGACCATCATGTGCTTAGGACCGTTCTGGTCTGCCGTGATAAATGGCAGGTTGACCTCGGTTTCAACGGAAGAAGACAGTTCGTGCTTGGCTTTCTCCGCTGCTTCCTTGAGACGTTGCAGGGCCATACGGTCCTGAGACAGGTCAATGCCATTCTCTTTCTTGAATTCGTCCGCCAGGTATTCAATGATACGGTGGTCAAAATCTTCACCGCCAAGGAAGGTATCGCCATTGGTTGCGCGAACTTCCACGACGTTGTCGCCGACTTCCAGAATGGAAATATCAAAAGTACCGCCACCGAGGTCGAAGACTGCGATCTTTTCGTTGGCCTTCTTGTCAAAACCATAAGCCAGAGATGCAGCAGTCGGCTCGTTGATGATGCGTTTGACTTCAAGGCCGGCAATCTTGCCTGCGTCCTTGGTAGCCTGACGCTGGGAGTCATTGAAGTATGCGGGCACAGTGATGACTGCTTCTGTGACATCTTCTCCCAGATAAATCTCGGCATCCTTCTTCAACTTCTGAAGAATCATGGCAGATACTTCAGGCGGAGAATATTTCTTGCCGTCAATTTCAACCCAGGCATCGTTACCGTTACCGGCCACGATTTCGTACGGACAGTGCTTCTGCCATTTCTTGACCTCAGGCGCGTTGGCCTGACGCCCCATCATACGTTTGATGGCAAACACGGTCTTTTCAGGGTTGGTGACAGACTGGCGTTTGGCAATATCGCCCACCAGACGTTCTTTGTCAGTGAAAGCCACGACGGACGGCGTAGTACGCCCACCCTCGGGGTTGGTGATGCATTTTGGATCCTTGCCTTCCATAACGTAAACGCAGGAGTTGGTGGTTCCAAGATCGATCCCTATGATTTTACCCATATGTATGTCCTCCTCAAATCTTCTATTGAAATAGTCGTTATCGACGTTAATTTTTCGTTACTCTTTTCAATAAGTACGCATTCGCCCTTGTAAAGAGCTGTAGCGTCAAAAATACAATCTACGCCTTGTTGACCATGACCTTGGCCGGACGAATGAGGCGCCCTTTCAGCAGATACCCGCCCTGAACAATCTGGGCGACCTGGTTATCTGCAAGATCAGACTCCTGCACGGTTCCAACGGCTTCGTGGACTTCAGGATCAAACTCGCAGCCAACGGAGACAGGCACAACGTCCAATCCGTGTCCCTTCACAGCGTCAAGAAAGAGTTTGCGTGTCATGTCCACACCGATAACGAAGTTCTTGCAGGCGGCGTCCAGATTTCCGGTATGTGCCAGCGCAAGGTCAAGATTATCCAGCACGGGCAACAGGTCCGCCAGAACCGACTCGCCTGCATATTTCTTCATTTCCTCATTTTCCCGGAACAACCGCTTCTTGACATTCTCGGCATCAGCCAGGGCACGAAGTCGAATCCCCTCGGCCTCCTTGAAAACGTCACACCCCGGGCACACGGACTCACGACACAGGGCGTGCAGCTCTTCCTGACTCAGGGAAACTTCAGTTGCTTCTTCCTCACCGACCTCATCGGAGACATCAAGGTTCTCACCCTGCGCTTCGCTGAAGATCTTGCCCTCATCATCGTAAAGACCTGTGATGGGGACATCATTGTTTTTATCTTTGGTCATGTATCATCCTTACAAAACGTGAATTATCATGAAAATGCCCCGACAGAAGCGAGGCGTGATGTGAAAATAAGCATGGGGAAAGGGTTGTCAATGGCTTTATCCAGAAGAATGTGCCAAGGGCTCAAACCGAATCGAACCAACCGAAAGCATTTCCTTAAAGACGAAAAAAACCATTCTCATAAATCAACTGGGGCTTCCCGCTCTTGAGCCAGGCTGTCACGCGTTTTGGCTGGGTGTTCACCAGATCCCAGTGCATATCCGAAGAATTAAAACCAAGCTCGTATTCCAGTTCCGGGGTGAGCATTTCAGTCGGGCCGGTAAAGCTTTCCAACACCGAGCCACCAAGGGCTATATGACAATTGCCATTGTCGCCGCCAAAATTTTCATCCAGCAGGGTGTGAGCCATGAACCTATCCACACGAGAAAACCGTTTATCCGTCAGGGAGAACTCTCCCATCCGACGTGCACCGGAATCGGAGTACATCTGGTTTTGCAGGAACACCTCACCGCGTTCTGCTTCCACACGGGCAGCAATGCCATCAGAGAAATCAAGGGATGCACCAAGGACAAGGTGACCATAACGAAGAGAGGGTTGGTCTGCATAGTACGTACCTTCCACCCTGCGTGCATCAGGCGCGAAATAAATTTCGTACCCCGGAATATTCCCACCGCTCACACCCACAAAACGACGATTCTCGCCCACAGGAACTTTGAGGTTGACGTCTTCAGACTCCACCCGCAAAGATGAGATATCCAGAGAATCAAGCCAGTCACACACATCACCAATTTCACGCTGAAGGCGCTTCCACTCCTTGACGGGGCTTGGCATATTCAACCAGCAGGCCCGTTTCAAAGCCGTGGCATATTCCTCCAGCGTCATGCCCGATGCTTCGGCCAGCGCCTCGGTAGGATAAACACAGGTTGTCCAGCCAAGAGTGCCGGTCTGTTTGCGACGCTGCAATATGCGCCGATTTGGCGTGCCTGCCCGTCGGGCCTCGGCAATGGTGCGCGGATCCACAGTCTGGAGGTGCGTCAGATCTTCGGGAGCCAAAACAGTGACGATCCCGGCCACCTGTGAATACAATTCGCCCAGTCCCGGCTGCTGGAACAGGAGTTGTCCATAGCTGGAATTAAGGTACCGTTCCATGTCCATATAGGGTGTGGGCATGGCCATGGTGACTGGCATGAGATGCATATCCATGAGGCGGGAATACAGGGCTTCAGTCAGGGCCAGTCCGGGAATATCGTACCGGATCAGCACTATATCCTTATTTTTGAGCGGTTTCTCTCTGCTTTCATTCAAAGCCCAGATAAGCACTTCCGCGTAATTTTCCATATCAACCTGATCGAACAACGACACATCGACTCCTTGCTTTGAACACGCCCGCAGGCAGAGGCAGACAGAATACAAAGCCGATCAGCCTGAATCAACCGTTTTCAATCACTGATATTGCTTTTGACAGGAGCCTACTGCAGTCGTACAGCAATACGCATGCCCATACTGCCAATCCCAGACTATCTTCCCCCCTTCCCATTCCGCTCAGGCAACATTGCCACGCTTTATCCGCCTTTGTTTCGGCTGACGCCGCTTACAGCTCCTCGGCATGAACGCATTGAATTGCCGGACACTGATTTTCTGGATTTTGACTGGCATCGGTCCCGGACAGGTGAAACACGCAAACTGGTCATTGTCAGCCACGGCCTTGAAGGGCACGCTCGCAAGAAATACGTCCTCGGCATGGCTCATACCTTCACAAATCTCGGCTTCGACGTCGCCTGCTGGTGCCAGCGAGGATGCAGCCAGGAACAAAACAGACTGCCCCGATCGTATCATTCAGGCGAAACCAACGACCTGCACTCGGTCGTCATGCACTGCCTTTCCACCAATCAATACGACGAAATCAGCCTCATCGGTTTTTCCATGGGTGGCAACCAGATCCTCAAATATCTGGGAGAAGAACCTGATCGCGTTCCCGCGCAGGTTGTGACAGCAGCCGTATTTTCCGTCCCCTGTGACCTTGATGCCACGGAGCGAGTCATTGCCCGTCCTTCCCGGTATATATATTTTGAATATTTCATGCGGGGATTGCGCCGAACCATTCGAGAGAAAGGGAAACGTTTTCCAAACGAGATCGACGCGACGCGGTTAAACGGTATAAGAACGCTTCGGGACTTCGATGATCGATTCACCGCACCGACCAACGGGTTCAAAGACGCCGCAGAATACTACGCCCGGTCAAGCAGCCTGCAATTCCTGAAGAATATTCGCATTCCGACCCTGCTCGCCAATGCACAGGACGACCCGTTTCTGGCCCCTGAGTGCTACCCGCTGCACGAGGCGGAAAACAACCCGCATCTGTTTTTGGAAATGCCGGAACACGGCGGCCATGTGGGTTTTGTCCTCAGCAATGAAGACAACACCTATTGGTCGGAAAAAAGAGCTGCACAGTTCCTGACGGAGCAGAAAAACTAGCGGCACAACTCGAAGCGCCAAGGGGAAGTGGCCTGAAAACCACGGACATTGTAAATAGACTCAGGCTGTGCGGCGTCCAACGACACGCATTACCAACAATGTCGTCAACGGGATGGCCGCGCCAGCCAAGGCAAGCATGCCGAGCACCATGGGTTTGTTAGGCCAGTCAAGGGATATGAACTCCATGGACATGGCTCCCACAAAAAACATTTCGAAGGTCATGACGCCCGAAGCCGCGCCCACATCCGAATCAACCTGATCCAGAATCATGGAGTTGCTGACAGGACGAGAAAAGCCCACGGAAAAGGTGATACAAAACATTGGGATGGCAACCGCTAGCGGAGATGTACCGCCCAGCAAAAGCATGAGCATCCCGGCCCCGAAGATGGCGCACAAAGAAAAATAAAGAATGTGCATGGGCTTGATAGAACCACCCAACCGCGTGCAGGTGAATGAACCAAGCATGAATCCAACCGCGTTGGCCCCGAAATACAGCCCGAAAATCTGCTCGGACATACCGAATCCGTTAATATAGATATCTGCCGAGCCCCCAATAAATCCGAAATGGGGAAGAACCATAACGGCGAAGGCAAGAGCAAGCACCGTAAAACGACCGTTCTTGAAAACCGAAACATACCGACCGGCCACAGCCAGCACACCGCCATGAGTAAATTCCGTCATCGGTTCCTTTAGTCGAAGTACGCCGTACAATGCGACAATCGCCATGACTGACTGGGCAATAAAAATCCACTGCCAGGAACCGAATTGCAACATGATGCCGCCCAATGTCGGGGCCAACATGGGACAAAAAGCCATGATAACCCCCACATACGCCAGAATTTTCTGCCGCTCGACACCTTCGTACAGATCCTTGGACAATGCCAATGAGAGTGACGCAGCCGCAGCCGCACCGGCTCCTTGAATGGCTCGGGAAAAAAGCAGGATTATAATGGAATCGGACGCCGCACACAAAAGGCTGCCAAGAATGAAGAGCAGAATGCCGTAAATAAGGATCGGACGCCGCCCGAATCGATCGGATAACGGACCATGGATCAACAGGCACACGCTGAAAGTCACGATAAAGACGACCAGCGACAAGTTGATGACACCGAACGGCACACCCCACAGGAGCTGCAAGGTGGGCATTGCAGGCAGATACATATCAATGGCAAGCGGCGGAAAGGCCGCCAGTAATGAAAGCAAAATCAAATTCGGCATATGGTCCTTTGTTCAAAAAAGTTGAGAGTGCAACCTTTCAGAAGTCTACCATATTAGTCAAGAAACAGTTCGCACAACAGACCACAAAACAAAGGCCGACACCTGTATGGGCATCGGCCTTTCTCTTTCATTACATTATGTTTTACACGAACACCAATACACCACCCTGCTCATCAACAGTGACAGTGGTTCCGTCAATCAATTCACCGCCAATGAGCAGCTTTGCCAACGGAGTTTCCAGGTGAGCCTGCAAATACCGATGGAGGGGACGCGCACCAAAACTCGGTTCATACGCTGATTCAGCGATAAACGCCTTGGCCTTGTCTGTCAGAATCAATCCGATCTTACGATCTTCCAAACGAGACCGCAACCCTGTCACCAGCAAATCAATGATTCCCGCGAGCTGAACCGGAGTCAGCGGACGGAACAACACCGTTTCATCCACACGGTTGAGAAACTCCGGCCTGAAGTGTCGACGCAGAACCTCCATAACCTGTTCTTCCACACCTTCACGGAACTCGCCGGTCTGGTCGATACCATCAAGCATGTATTCTGCACCGAGGTTGCTCGTCATGATGACGATGGTATTCTTGAAATCCACGGTCCGACCATGGGAATCCGTCAGCCGTCCGTCGTCGAGAATCTGGAGGAGCACGTTGAACACGTCGTGATGCGCCTTTTCAATCTCGTCAAACAGAATGACCGAATAGGGTTTGCGCCTGACGGCTTCAGTCAACTGACCACCCTCGTCATACCCGATGTAGCCGGGAGGCGCACCGATAAGCCGGGCCACGGTGTGCTTTTCCATATACTCGGACATGTCGATACGAACCATATTGTCTTCGGAGTCAAACAGAGCAGCAGCAAGGGTCTTGCACAGCTCGGTCTTGCCCACACCCGTCGGACCAAGAAAGATGAACGAGCCAATGGGCTTGCTCGGGTCCTTGAGTCCTGCACGGGCACGAAGAACCGCATCAGCCACAGCCTGGACAGCCTGGTCCTGACCGATAACCCGCTCATGCAGCATATCACCGAGCTTGAGCAGTTTCTCGCGCTCTCCTTCCATCAGTCGGGAAACCGGGATACCAGTCCACCGGGCTATGATCTGCGCCACATCGTCCGGCCCGACCTCTTCTCTGACCATGCGCGGCGTATCCCCGGATTCCAGGGCTTCGTTGCGCTCATTCAAATCTTTTTCAAGTGCGTTCAGACGACCATATTCCAATTCGGCAGCACGGTTGTAATCGTGCACACGCTTGGCTTCGTCAATATCACGACGAGTGGTCTCGATCTCTTCCTTCAGAGAGCGCAGCCGCTCAATACCACCCTTTTCGTTTTCCCACTGGGCCAGCAAGGCGGACTGATGCTCCTTGAGCTCAGCCAGCTTCTTTTCCAGTTCGACCAATCGTTCACGGGACGCCTTGTCCGACTCCCGTTTCAACGCCTCACGTTCTATTTCGAGCTGCATGATCTGGCGATTGGCCTTGTCCAACTCGTACGGCTGAGAATCAATTTCCGTACGGATCAACGCTGCGGCCTCATCAATGAGATCGATGGCCTTATCCGGCAACTGCCGATCAGTAATATATCGGTTGGACAGCACTGCTGCTTCCACAATGGCCCCGTCCGCAATACGCACACCGTGATGCACTTCGAACCGCTCGCGCAATCCGCGCAAGATGGAAATGGTATCTTCCACATTCGGCTCTTCCACGAGCACGGTCTGGAACCGACGTTCAAGTGCCGGGTCCTTCTCAATATATTTACGGTATTCGTCAATAGTGGTTGCGCCAATGCAGTGCAACTCGCCCCGCGCCAACATGGGCTTCAGGATATTGCCTGCGTCCATGGCCCCATCGGTCTTGCCCGCGCCCACAATGGTATGCAGTTCGTCGATGAACATGATTATCTGTCCAGCAGACTCCTGCACTTCCTTGAGAACGGCCTTGAGTCGCTCTTCAAATTCGCCACGGTACTTGGCCCCGGCAATGAGCGCACTCATATCCAAAGAGAAGACAGTCTTCTCCTTGAGTCCTTCAGGCACATCACCGTGGACTATACGCTGGGCCAACCCCTCGGCGATGGCTGTCTTGCCGACACCGGCCTCACCGATAAGCACCGGGTTATTCTTGGTACGACGGGAAAGAATGCGGATAACGCGACGAATCTCGCTGTCCCGACCAATGACCGGATCAAGCTTGCCGGACCGGGCCTCTTCCACGAGATCTCGTCCGTATTTCTTGAGCGAATCATAGGTGGCTTCCGGGTTGTCCGAGGTTACACGCTGCTTGCCGCGTACTTCTTCAAGCGCACCGAAAACTTTGTTCTTGTCCAACCCGAACTGCTTGTTAACGCGTCCCACACCAGAAGACTGAGACTCGTCCACGAGGGTCACAAACACGTGTTCAACGGACACGTACTCGTCCTTCATGCGTTTTCTCATGTCGTCGGCCGCAACCAACGCTTTCTGCATGCGCGGAGTGACCACGATCTGATCAGGGCGTGCACCAGAGCCGGTCACACGGGGCATTTTGGCGATTTCGGCGTCAATGGCGCCAAGATAGGCATCGGGTGCAACTCCGAGCTTACGCAGGATCTGGGGAACGAGTCCCTGCTCCTGCGTGACCAGAGCGTGCATGAGATGTTCGCAGTCGATCTGCTGATGTCCGCTTCGAATTGCCAGATTCTGGGCCTCGGAAACGGCGTCCTGAGTTTTTTTCGTAAAAGTATTCGGATCCATATTTTTACCTCCTGAAAGGTGAAAAGGCTCCGCTATACAAGCCTCTTCAACTCTATGACTTCTTTTTCCAATTCTTCCACACGGTCCAGTAAATCCACAATAATGGAACCGGAATTGAATGAAACACCCAGGTCATTGACCAGACGCATCAGCTTATGAATACGGTAGACATCACGCAGTCGGAACAGGTATTCCTCCGCACTTGTCTTCTTGGGGCTGATCCAACCGAGGTCGACCAGTTCAGCCACCGTAGCAGGCTCGATATTGGTCAATTGAACCAACTCCGACCACGCTACATATTCACTTCGCTCCGGCAGATGAAGACCGGGCAGATGCATCAACATTTCCTGAAGTTTTCGTGTCGTCATTGTTCAATTCCCTTAGAAATTTCTCGGCGTGAAATCTGATACTTCCTGCATCTTTTCCCACAGCTCACGTTCTTCGTTCGAAAGCCGTTCCGGCACCTGAATCATGATACGCACGAACTGATCGCCCTTTTTCGCACCGGCTCCAAGGCCTCTGCCCTTGATACGCAACTTCTTGCCGGAACCGATACCCGCCGGGATCTTCATTTCCACGGCCCCATCCAAAGTGGGAATCCGCAGGCTCGCACCCAATGCAGCTTCCCACGGGGACAAAGGCAGATCGAGAACAACGTCTGCGTCCGTGACTTTAAACATGTGGTGCGGCATCAGTCTGATCTTGAGATATAGGTCTCCCTTGGGGCCGCCGCCCATGCCGGGGTTACCCTGTCCTGCCAGACGGATCTTCTGTCCATCCTTGATACCTGGCGGAACGTTGATCTCCAAAGTCTTGGTGGTCATGCGAGGAATGCCTTCCGGGCCTGACGTCTGTTCCTGCACGGTGATGGATTTCTTGCCGCCACGGTAGGCCTCTTCAAGGGTCATCTCATAGGTCGCCTCGGAATCGGAACCGCGCCGAGGACGCTGCTGATAACCACCGCCACCAAAGCCACCCTGCTGAAAACCACCGCGAAAAGTTGCTCCGCCCGGGCCTGCGGCGCCACCAAAAATGGTCTCGAAAAAGTCAGAGAACCCTGCGCCGCCGCCAAAACCACCACCGCCACCATACTGCATGTTCTCATAGCCTGGCGGCGGCTGGAAGTTCTGCCCATGCTCCCAATTGGAGCCGAACTGGTCATAGAGTTTGCGCTTCTTCTCGTCCTTCAGGACTTCATAGGCTTCATTGATTTCCTTGAATTTGGCTTCCGCTTCCGCATTGTTCGGATTAAGATCAGGATGATACTTTCGGGCCAACTTTTTGAAGGCCTTGCTTATTTCATCCCTTGATGCGGATCGGGAAACCCCGAGGAGTTTGTAATAATCTCTATATTCCATTCGAGTCGTGTTCCTTTCCTGAAAACAAAAAATATATTTTCGCTGATGCTTTTCTAAGTTAATATGCTCTCACTCTGTGTCAAGTGCACAGGAAGAAACATTTTACAGGTTTTCCACAAAGTTTTCCACAGAACATTCAGGAGGATTCATGAAAAGACACAAACTGGTACTCTCCAGCCTGCTGATGCTTTGTCTTCTATTGTCTAGCATAGCCTGGACGCCATGGGGAGCCATATACGGCAGTGCCCGTGACGAACGCAGCGTAGGGGATCAAGCCGTCGACAAGGAAATCTCCCTCTCCATAAAAAAATCCATGGCAGACAAGGATGGGGAGAAAGCTCTCCAGATACATGTCTATTGTTTTCTAAAGCACGTCTATCTTATAGGTGCCATCAATGACACTGCGTTCCAGTCCTTTGCCATCAAAACCGCCAAGGCCACTCAAGACGTAAAGAAAGTCACCAACTATTTTGTGAAGGAATCCGACACCACCGCCGATGATCTAAAGATCACCGCCAAAGTGCGTGCTGCACTCATTGCCGAGGGAGACCTCTCAGCCACGCAGATCGAGCAGGAAACCATGAACGGAGAAGTGGTTCTGCTCGGGATGGTCCGCAGCAAAAAGGACGCTCAACTCGCTATCAAAACAGCCAGAGGAGTGGACGGTGTCCGCAAAGTAACGTCCTTCATGATCCCAAGCAATTGATCGACACCACACACAGAACACTCAGCATGAGTGTTTCTATGTTTCCTCGTCGTAGTCCTTTGTGTCCGGGTTATAACAGTATTTGCAATAACCCGGACGCCTGAACCACCGAATAAGAACCGCTCCCGCTATAAAGCCGCCGACATGCGCCCACCATGCTACGCCATGCGCGCCCTGTTGTACCGATGACGAAAGCCCCGACGCAATTTGTGAAATGAACCAGATGCTGAGGAAGAAGGCTGAAGGCACCTGAAAAAAAAGCGGAATAATAATGATCGGGACAAGGATGGTCACCCGGCCATGGGGATACAGGAAAACATATGCCCCCATGACTCCGGCCACGGCCCCGGACGCACCAACAATAGGAATGGTCGAATCCGATTCAAACACCATATGCAGGCTCACCGCCGCCAAACCACACAACAAATAGAACAATACGAACTGACCGTGACCTGTCACGTCTTCAATGTTGTCTCCGAACAGCCAGAGCATCCACATATTCATTATGATATGCAGCCAGCCCCCATGTAGGAACATGTAGGAAAAAAGCGGCCACCCCAACGTGTCGGGATACCCTGCCCATGCGGCCCAATCAGGAGAAAAGAACCGGGCGGGGACAACCCCGAACACATGATAGAGGGATGCGATGTCAAGCGGTCCCAACGTCTGAGTGTAGAGAAAAACCAGCGCATTGGTGACAATGATGAGGCCCACCCCAAACGGGGTGGTCACCCTCGGCACATTGTCACGAATGGGGATCATGCATCCGCTCCCTCGGCCGCGAATTCTTCGGCCAGATCGGGCCACAGTCCTTCCATCCACCCCTCGAACTCTCGGTTACGACGATCAGCTTTGTCGCTGGCATAATCCCGCAACTTCTCAGCCTCGGCAAGCAAGTCTTCAACACCGCCGGCATTGTTCAACACAAGGTCACACGCTGCGAGCTTGTCTGGCTCAGGCCACTGCCAGGAATCGAACACAGCGAGGGTTTCTGGAGTCAGTCGCCGTTTTTCACGCAGTTCACCTGTCCGTTTTTCTTCCGGGCAAGACACACCTGCCACCATGTCAACACGTCCCGTCTTGTGCCATCCAGACTCCAATAGAAGCGGAATTTCGGCATAGGCGGAGACCTCATCACGATGCATCGCGAAAAACTCTTCACACGCATGACGAACCATCGGATGAATCAAATCCATGACCTCTCGGCGCATGGTCTCCGAAGTCTCCATGGCTCGAAATAACTCCGGTTTGTTCACACTGCCGTCTTCAAGGGTATAGCGACCACCGAACCGTTGCCGGATCATGGAAGCGCCATCGCCATCCGGACCATAGAGTGCGGCCACAGAATCATCTGCACTGAAACATGGAAGCCCCAGGCCCCGCAGGGATTCAAGCAGAGTGGACTTGCCGCATCCGGGCATACCGACGATCCCCACACGCAGACACTCACGAGTCAGCCCGGACAGTAACGCCTGGAAATCCTCAGGCGGAGCCTGCCATCGCGTGATCTTCTCGCCTGTCACGGGATGTGTAATGGAAAGATAAAAGGCATGAAGCATTTGTCGCGGAGCCAGTGCGGCCAAGGAGTCGGGCCTCCGCGACCATTCGACGTTTTCCCGCGGACCATATGTCGCATCGCCCAGAAGCGGATGTCCAATGTGCGCCATGTGCACACGAATCTGATGGGTGCGCCCTGTATGAATACGCACGGCCACCAACGAGGCCAGACCTCGCGGACCGGTCCAAAGGACACGATACTCGCTCCGGGCCTCGCGTCCGCCTTTCTCGACAACAGCCATGCGTGTCTTCTGATTCGGATGACGTCCCATGGGCGCATCAATGGTGCCATAAGGTTGGGACGGACAACCATACACAATAGCGAGGTACACCTTGTGCACTCTGCGTTCGGCGAAATCCGAAGCCAGTTTCAATCGAGCTGCTTCGGTCCGGGCAACAGCCATGATGCCGGACGTATCCTTGTCGAGTCTATGCACTATGCCGGGACGCTGTTCGTCCATGCCCGATACATCGGCTGCAATATCAGGCCACTGATGCAACAGGTAATTGACCAGCGTCGGACCAGATTCAGCGGGCGCAGGATGCGTCGTCACTCCTGCGCTTTTCTCCACCACGAGCATATGCTCGTCCTCAAACAGCACAGGCAGATCGCCAGAAATGGATTCGGGGGCTTGGTCTCCCACCAGCACGTCTTCGGCCCCGATGGAAACCTGCTCGCCGCCCTGCAATTTATATTTACCTTTGGTCACGGCCTGTCCATCGACCAAAGCCATACCGGATTCAATCCAGGATTTGACCCGTCCGCGTGAGACTCCTTCATCTGCCAGTTCGCGCCCCCAGAATTTATCCAGACGCACTCCCCTGTCCGAGAAGTCCACGTTCCTCTTCCATATGTTCATTTTTTTATCTTCAACCATGAAAAGGACGATATACCGGGAATCATTGGAAAGTAAAATTCAAATTGATTTTATACATTCTCGGGAGCAAAAATTGGGTCTTGACCCACGACGTCCATCAGCTTAGAAAAGGGAAATTTTGCGCAATCGCAACTTTCATCAAGATATTTTATAAAACACCAGCCCACAAGGAGGGCCTGTGGCCTTACATCTGGTAGATCACCCGCTTATCCGACACAAAGTCGGTCTGCTTCGAGCCTACGACGTTTCAACTAGCCATTTTCGAACCCTGTCCAACGAAATCACCCGTCTTCTGACCTATGAAGCCACAAAAGACTTCGAGACCGAGAAGAAGACCATTAAGGGTTGGGCCGGTGACGTCGAAGTCGACTGCATCAAGGGCAAAATGGTCACGGTAGTGCCCATTCTGCGCGCAGGACTTGGCATGATGGACGGTGTGTTCGACATGATCCCCGGTGCCAAGGCGTCCGTTGTCGGTTTCTACCGCGACGAGGAAACCCTTGAACCTGTCCAGTACTACGTCAAGCTCGCCACCAAGATCGAAGAACGCACTGCGCTCATTCTCGATCCCATGCTGGCCACCGGCGGTACTTTGGACGCAACTATCCGTCTGCTCAAGGACGCTGGCTGCAAATCCATTCGCGGTCTGTTCCTGTGTGCCGCGCCCGAAGGCGTCGAGCGCATCCTCAAGGATCATCCCGAAGTGGATATTTACACTGCCGCCGTCGACGAACGGCTTAATGACATCGGATATATCATTCCCGGTCTTGGAGACGCGGGAGACAAGATATTCGGTACCAAGTAGGTATTGAGACACGCTTCACAGCGTGTCTTTTTTTGGTGTTTTTCTGGGGGCAATCTATAAATGGCGCTCCGGGAAGCTTATACGGCACTGCACAAAGAGCTTCCACGGTATCGCCCGAGAGGAGGAGTTGGTAAAACCATGAGTAACATTCATTCCACCGAGTACAATTTCAGACCCAAAGACGCGCTGCTCGGCGCGCAAATGCTTTTCGTCGCTTTCGGCGCACTGGTGCTGGTCCCGCTGCTGACCGGCCTTGACGCCAACGTGGCCTTGTTTACAGCAGGTGCCGGTACACTGGTCTTTCAGGTCATCACCCGAGGCAAGGTTCCTGTTTTCCTGGCATCATCTTTTGCCTTCATCGCTCCCATCATTTACGGCGTCCAGACCTGGGGCATCCCCGCCACCATGTGCGGCCTGATCGGTGCCGGTCTGCTCTACGTCATACTCAGCTTTCTCATCCGCATTTACGGATCCGAAATGCTGCGCCGCGTACTGCCTCCGATCGTCACCGGCCCGGTCATCATGGTCATCGGCCTGATTCTGGCTCCGGTTGCCGTCAACATGGCCATGGGCCGTACTGGCGACGGTGGAGCATGGCTTGTGCCCAACACCACCGCCATGATCATCGCAGGCGTTGCGCTGCTGACCACGATCTTCGCTTCCCTGCTCGGCAAGGGCTGGATAAAGCTCATCCCGATTCTGCTCGGCATCACTGTCGGCTATATTACATCCCTTATTCTGGACGCCACAGGTTTCTCTGCAGCCCAGCAGGCCGCATTTGATCCCGGCACCCTCCAGAATTGGACTGCCCCTGCGCTCGTCAGTTTTTCCAAGATAGCCGATGCCCCGATCCTGGCAATCCCCAACTTCGTATTCCCCACCTGGAATCTTGAAGCCATCCTGTTCATTGTCCCGGTAGCAATCGCTCCGGCCATCGAGCACTTCGGAGACATCCTCGCTATTGGCGGCATTTCCGGTAAGGATTACGTCAAAGATCCCGGTGTGCAGAACACCCTGCTCGGCGACGGTGTTGCCACTTCCCTGGCAGCCTGTCTCGGCGGCCCCCCGAACACCACATACTCCGAGGTTTCCGGCGCAGTGGCTCTGACCCGCTCCTTCAACCCGGCGATCATGACATGGGCTGCCATCACCGCCATTCTGCTGGCCTTTGTCGGCAAGCTCGGCGCATTCCTCGGCACCATCCCAGTTCCTGTCATGGGCGGCATCATGATCCTGCTGTTCGGCGCTATCACCGTCATCGGCATCAACACCCTGGTTCGTGCCGGAACTGACCTGATGCTCCCGCGCAACCTCGCAATTGTGGCCATGATTCTGGTCTTCGGTATCGGCGGCATGAGCTTTGACCTCGTTATCGTCAAACTCGGCGGTATCGGTCTGGCCGGTATCCTCGGCGTCGTCCTGAACCTTATCCTGCCTTGCAAGGACTGCGACCAGCCTTTGCCGGATGAGATCAGCCCCTCAGCCCCGGATCACCACACCGACCTCTAAGATATAAACGCATTCAAAGCCCCTCTTCATGGAAGAGGGGCTTTTCTTTTGCCCTTCCTCCACCCACATATCTTCATTTCGCCATTTCTCATTCACGACTCACGCGAAAAATAACAAGACGCAGTCGCAAGACATATAAACCAACGTAAATGAGGTGCTGCAAAGGATCATGTTTCAATAGACCCGTTGGGCATAAATGCGTAGTATTCGCGAGCAATCAAGGGAGATGCAATGCGTGAAACCGTGACCGGACTGGTCCTGACATACAATGGTGAACGGCTGCTTGAAAAATGCCTCAAGTCGCTCGATTTTTGTGACGAGATTCTCGTCGTTGATTCCGATTCTTCTGACCGGACCCGGGAAATAGCTCAAGCGTGCGGCGCACGAGTCATAGTCAATCCATGGCCTGGCCCAGTAGCCCAATTCAAACTGGCACTCGCAGAAATCACCACGACGTGGGTTGTTTCATTGGATCAGGACGAATACCTCACAGATGAGTTGCGCAAAAACATTCTTGACAAACTATCCAAAAAAGAACGAGTCGCCGGGTATTACGTGCCGAGAAGCTCCTTCTATTTCAACAGGTTCATGAAGCATTCCGGATGGTATCCCGATTATCTGTTCCGAGTCTTTCAATCCGGCAAGATGGAAGTTACGGCTTCAGGCGCCCATTACCACTTCAAACCACGCGGCGAGACCATCAAATTGTCAGGCGACATTCTCCATTACCCCTATGAATCCTTTCAACAGCACATGGATAAAATCAACTACTACGCTGAAGAAGGTGCCGCCGCACTCCGCGAAAAGGGCAAGCGGGGGGGGATGCTCAACGCCTTGCTCCATGCCACGGTCCGCTTCATCAAAATCTACTTTTTGAAGCTCGGATTTCTGGATGGCAAAGCCGGATTTTGCAACGCTCTGGCCGGATACTATTACACTTTTCAGAAGTACATCCGGGTGGACGAAAAAGGCAAATGGGGAGAATAAAACGGTTCCCAATTTTTAAACATGGTATTCCTAAACGACTATGTTTGTGATAATGACTACCACATCATACTGACTTTTTTCTTTGGAGGAAAAAATGGGAGAGTTCAACCCCCAGGTGCTTTTTGATACCGCAATGTACTATGCCACTACTTATGGCGTAAAGCTCATTGTGGCTCTGATAATTTTCATTGTGGGACGGATTATCGCTCGCTATCTGGCCAACCTGACACGCAAGGTCATGCTCAAGGCCAAAATGGATGAAACGCTCGGCACGTTCCTGCGAAATATCATCTATTACGCCCTGCTTGCTGCCGTGATTATAGCTGCACTCGGCCAGGCCGGAATCAACGTAACCTCCTTCCTCGCAGTACTCGGTGCCGCCGGTTTGGCTGTCGGTCTCGCTCTCAAGGACTCCCTGTCCAACTTTGCAGCCGGCGTCATCCTTATCATGATGAATTTCTTCAAGAAAGGTGACTACATCACAGCAGGCGGAGAATCCGGCACTGTCAAGGCAATCAGCATCTTCAATACGGTTCTGACGACTCCAGACAACAAGATCATCACCGTTCCCAACTCCGCAATTCTTGGCGGAACCATCACCAATGTCACGGCCAATCCAACGCGCCGTGTAGATCTGGTTATGGGTATTGGATATGGCGACGATGTACTGAAGGCGAAGGCAACCCTGCAAAAGATTCTTGCAGACGAACCACGCGTCCTCGCCGAGCCGGCTCCGCAGGTGGAAGTCTACGAACTGGCAGACTCCTCAGTCAATTTTGTTGTACGCCCGTGGTGCAAAACAGAAGACTACTGGGGTGTCTACTTCGCTGTCACAGAGAAAGTGAAAATCGTATTCGATCAGGAAGGTATCTCCATCCCGTACCCGCAGCAGGATGTGCATATGTATACGGTTGACAAGGATTAGAAGAGGAATAAACCCCGCTTTCAGCGGCCAACAGGGAAGCCCCATCTAAAAGTCCTCTGCCACTTTTGGTTCAAGTCGATAAGTAAAAAATCCCCGGAAACAGTTGTTTCCGGGGATTTCTATTATTCCAAAATGACTTGCTACTCCGCACCAAAGGCGGAATCACCTGACATCGCCACCTAACGGCATCTCGACCACATCTACTGTGCGTCAATCCAGGCGTGAGCTTCTTTGACATCCAGCGTGCCTACATAAATGGCTCGACCGGATATGGCACCCTCAAGCCCCTTCTTGCACAGAGGATAGAGATTCTTGATGTCGTCCAGGGTGTGCACACCACCAGCCGCGATGACCGGCACGGAAGTCTTGGAACACAGAGCGGCCAGACCTTCGAGGTTAACGCCTGTCTGCATACCATCACGGGAAATGTCCGTATAAACGATAAACCGGATACCATCGGCTTCCAGCCGAGGCAGGACTTCATCAATAGTCAGCCCGGCATCCTCGACCCAGCCCTTGGTCTTGAGTTCTCCACCCACCGCGTCCAGAGAAACACCTATACGACCAGGCAAGGCCTTGCACAATTCGGAAAACAACACAGGATCTTCGAGTGCCATGGTACCGATAATCAGCCGATGCACACCGGCCTCAATGTACTTTTTGGCAGTGTCGATGTCACGAATGCCACCACCAAGCTGCACCGGAATATCTATGGCCGAACAAATGGATTTGATCAGCTCGAAGTTCCTGGGTACGCCAGAAAATGCGCCATCCAAATCAACGACATGCAGAAACCGGGCGCCCAGCTCGGCCCAGTATTTCGCCTGCGCCACAGGGTCAGTCCCGAATACGGTAACCTGATCCTCCTTACCCTGTGCAAGGCGGACACATTCACCATTTTTTATATCAACTGCGGGGAAAAGAATCATAATCCGAGTTCCATGAGTTTTTCTTCTATGCCATCCGAGGCAAGTCGGGTGGCTGTCACCCATTTGCCGCCACGATCGGCGAATTTGCCTGCTGAAAACAGGTTGTCCAAAAGAGCTTCCTGAGTTTCTTCGTACCGGGAACGGATCATCCGTTCCTGATTCACGTCAATCAGGTAGAAATCTATAGCGACTGAGGCAGGTTGCTTGACTCCGGCAGAGCTTCCATCACGCTCCCGCCAGGTCGTCAGTTGCGGCACTAGCAAGAAATCCGCTTGAATGCACTTGCCAACACCAAGCCAATATTTCCATGCTGACAGCTTGGGCAGACCGAAATCCTCAAAAACGACAACATCTTCGCACTGCTGAACAGCAGCGGGAGTGATATAGTCAAACACCTGATGTTTGTTCAAGGTGTCAGCGAGAATCATATCCAGCGTTTTCACAGTGCCTTCAGGGGCAGGCTTTCCTTCTTCATCAAGGTATCCTGCCAGAAGCTCCCAATTGTAAACGGGGTTGGTGAACCCGGCCACAGCAAGCTTGCCTTCGGGACGAGGTACTGCAGCCACCCGCTTGGATGTGCCGCAGCCTGTCAAAACCAACAGGCTCAGAGATACAACGACCAATCCGATAGATAGTGCGATGCGTTTCATCAGTCGAGACTCCCTTTGGTGCTGGAAACGCCGGTACGACCGACTGCAACGCCTTGAGCCAGGGCAAGGCCCAGGGCTTTGAAGGCAGCTTCCAGAAGATGGTGACCATTCAGGCCATATTCGTATTTGACGTGCAGGTTCATGCCTGCCTTGAATGCAAATGACTTGAGAAATTCGCGCCAGACGTCTTTTTCGTCGCCTGCAATAATATCGGGCAGCAGCACATCATCATAAACGAGATATGGACGACCTGACAGATCAATAACCACTTCAGCCAGAGCTTCATCCATGGGCACTTTTGCCGAAGCGACCCGATTGATACCTTTTTTGTCACCCAGCGCTTCGGCGAAGGCCTGCCCAAGACACAACCCGACATCCTCAAGGCTGTGATGCGTGTCGATCTCGAGATCCCCCTTGCATGTCAAGTCCAGATCGAATCTGGCCCAGAACGCACACAAAGTGAGCATGTGATCGGCAAAACCTATGCCGGTGTCCACATTCACTTTGCCCTCGCCATCCAAGGTCAATGTCAGCTTGATATCTGTTTCCTTGGTGGTACGGACCACCGAGGCCTGGCGTTTGCCCATGCTGCTACTCCTTCTGCAATGAAAAAAATTGCGTCAGACCGGACTGTATAGGAAAACTCTAGAAAAATAAACCGGGCAGAGTCGTCTCCACCCGGTCATATTTCATTATGCTTTTTCGGTTTGCTCTTCCGTTTTGGCGGCAACCTCATCCAATTCAGCTTCAGCGGCAGCCTCTTCCTCAGCCTGTTTCTTGAGATGACGTTTTTCCTTCTTTCCAAAGAAATAGGCCACCCAGATGCCGACCTCGTACAGGAAGATCAACGGTCCGGCCATGAGGCACTGTGTAAAGGGATCAGGCGGCGTAAGAACAGCGGCCAAAACAAACCCGATAAGAATCGCGTACTTCCGTTTCTTTCGTAATCCTGCCGATGAGACCATGCCCATACGGGCAAGGAAGAAAATAAACAGTGGCAACTCGAACACAAAACCGAAAGCAAACAGGAGCTTCAGACAGAAACTCAAATATTCGTTCAATTTGGGTGTGAACTGAATTCCTCCAGTGGAGAAACCTGCAAAAAACTCAAACCCAAACGGAAAGACAACGAAATACCCGAACAAGGCACCCGAAGTGAAGAACAAAGCCGAAATAACGGCCATAGGGATCATCCATTTGCGTTCGTGAGAGTACAGTCCGGGCGCAATGAAACCCCATATTTGAGCAAAGACATAGGGGCTGACAAGGAACAGGCCCGCCACAATGGATATCTTGATATGTGAAAAGAATGCCTCAGCAGGATAAGTATACTGGAAATGTCCCTGCTGCATCAATGCCAGTTGGAGGGAATCCATGAAAAGCTGCATTTGATCGGAATGAGCAAAGCCCTTCTCACTCAGAACCTGAGCCAATGCGCGCCCAAAGTCCTGATAAAACTCCGGGGTCAATATGGGATTTTGGGCAGCCTGATCCTGAAAGACCTTGATCATCGGCTGCATAAGGATGTCGAACATCCGTTCGGCAAAACTGTAACAGGCGATCATGCCGATGGCGATAGCGATAAAGGAACGAGTCAGACGAATTCGCAGTTCCCCCAGATGGTCCAACAAGGACATCTGTCCGGGTTCTTCCTCTTCAACATCAGACGCATCTTCGTCAGATGCCCCATTATCCGCACTTGATTCATCGGTCGCTTCAGAATCGTCGGAACCCTCCGAATCAGTAATATCGTCCTTGACATCTTCCAATTTTTCCTGCGCCTGCTCCAACTCCTCATCGGTAACAACAGCAGTGTCATCCTCTTCAAGCGAGGGATCGTCTTTGGGATCAATCACGGACTCGACCTCAGACTCCCCTGTATCAGGGGCTTTCACATCATCTTTTTCGGAACTCATGTGAATCTAGGCCTTTGTTTCGTCTGCGGCTTTGGGGGCAGAGGCTTCAGCCTGGACTTTTTCCAGCTCGGCCTTGGCAGCTTCAGCTTCAGCTTTTGCGGTTTCAGCTTCCAACTTGGCTTTCTCTGCCTTGCGACGAGCCAATTCCTCGTCCACTTCACGTTTGCGGGCTTCGGCTTCAGCCTTGTTAACTTCGTCATCCAGCGTGGACTTGACGTCATTACCAACGCGCTTGAACTCGGCCACACCTTTACCCAGAGAACGGAGCATTTCAGGCAATTTCTTTGGGCCGATAACGACAAGTGCCACCAGACAGATAATCAGTAACTCAGGTCCACCAATTCCAAACATGTATATTTCCTTGATTCTGAACTCTTACACGAAACGAAGCAACCCGATTTTCGCGTTGCCGGCAACAGGTCCGGCTCGAAATGTCCGACAGACACAAGTTGCCGTACTCGAACTTATGGAATCAACATCAATTCTTCAAATATTGTCAACATGAAATAGCCACAGGTCTGTGGCTATTTCATGTATTACTCTAATTTATTCCCACTCAATGGTGGACGGCGGCTTGGATGAAATATCCAAGACCACACGATTAACGCCCTTGACTTCGTTGATAATCCTATTGGACATACGCGCCAGCACTTCAGAAGGCAGTCTGGACCAATCAGCAGTCATGGCATCCAGAGAATCCACGATGCGCAAGGCAATGACATTTTCATATGTGCGGTCATCACCCATCACGCCAACGGTCTTGAGAGGCAGCAGCACGGCAAATCCCTGCCAAACCTTGCGGTACCAGTCAGTTGCAACCATTTCGTTCTGCACAATCCGGTCTGCCAGACGCAGAATCTCCAACCGCTCTTCGGTCACTTCGCCGATGATACGGATGGACAGGCCCGGTCCGGGGAACGGCTGACGCCAGATGATATGCTCTGGCAGGCCCAATTCATATGCAGCGCGACGCACTTCATCCTTAAACAATTCACGAAGTGGTTCAACCAGCTTAAGATTCATTTTCTCGGGAAGACCACCCACATTGTGGTGAGACTTGATAACTGCCGAAGGGCCCTTGAAGGATTCGGATTCAATGACATCCGGGTACAAAGTACCCTGTCCAAGGAATTTCACACCTTCGATCGCCTTGGCTTCACGGTCAAAGACTTCGATGAACTTGTAGCCGATGAGCTTACGTTTTTTCTCAGGATCTTCCACGCCCTTCAGATCGGACAGGAATTCGTCTGCCGCATCGACCAGTTTGACATTCAGGTCGAAGTGCTCAGCCAGGAAGCCGATGACTTCTTCCTTCTCGCCCATGCGAAGCAGACCATTGTCAACAAAGATGCAGTGCAGATTTTTGCCGATGGCCCTGTGCAGCATGACTGCGGCCACGGTGGAATCAATGCCGCCGGACAGACCAAGTACGACCTTGTCGTCACCGACCTGTTTCTTCAGGTCTTCAATGGCGGTTTCAACAAAACCTGCCATGGACCAAGATGCTTCCAATCCTGCTACCTTGAACAGAAAGTTCTGAATGATGGTTCCACCGTCAGTGGTGTGCGCCACTTCCGGGTGGAATTGCAAAGCGTAAATTTTCTTTTCCACATTGCCCATTGCGGCGAACTCGATGGAATCAGTCTTACCCATGGGCAGGAAGCCCTCGGGAATGGCTTCCACACGATCACCGTGGGACATCCAAACCGTCAGATTTTCCTTATCCTCAACACCGTCGAAGAGAATACAATCGTTCAGTGCAGTGAACTGCGCCCGACCATATTCGCGGTCCGTGGAAGCAACAACTTTGCCGCCCAGGTTATGGGACAGAAGCTGCATGCCGTAGCATATGCCAAGCACCGGGATGCCCATCTCCATGTATTCCATGTTCAAATCAGGACATCCACCTTCCAGAACGCTGGACGGTCCGCCCGACAGGATAAGCGCAGACGGTTTGAATGCCTTGACCCGTTCAGGATCAACATTACAGGGATGAATCTCGGAGTACACCCCGGCCTCGCGGACGCGCCGTGCAATAAGCTGGGTGAACTGGCTACCAAAATCAAGGATGAGTACTCTGTTTTCGTGCATGTATGTCTCTTTAATTCACTCTGCCAAAAATGAAAAGTAGAAGATGTCTTCCCTTCAATTCAACCCTCATTCCCCGCAATACGCACAGACGCATGAAGAAAGAGGCAAGGAAGGGAGACTCTGCCGCTTTATCCCGACATGGCAGGGCAGGATAAGCGGAGCAAAATATCGAGGGACACAGCCCTGTAGGGCCGGATTGTGACTGCCCGGGAGAAACCGACGGGACGGGTCGGATGGATTATTCCTCCATCCCCATGATTTCTCCCGGACTACACAAGGCGTATTCTCCCGTGCGCACCACTTGCGCGAATACGCCCCAAAAAGTTTACAATGGCAGGCCGGTTACAGCCTGCCATAATTTCAACTTAACCGTCACCCCGGTAATTCGGGGATTCCTTGGTAATGGTCACATCATGGACATGAGACTCCCTGAGACCTGCCGGGGATATCTGCACCATCTGTGATTTTTCGTAGAGATCATCAAGTGTGGCGGAACCAGTGTACCCCATACCGGAGCGCAGTCCTCCAATGAACTGATACAGGGATTCGCCCACCTTACCGCGATACGCCACACGGCCAACAATGCCTTCGGGAACCAGCTTCTTGGACTTCTCCTGGAAGTAACGATCCGAGCTGCCCTTCTTCATGGCGTCGATGGAACCCATGCCACGATACTGCTTATAGGTACGACCTTGATACAAGATGGTTTCACCCGGCGATTCATCGGTACCGGCAAGAACCGAACCCATCATGCAGGAATTTGCACCGCAGGCCAACGCCTTGACAACGTCACCGGAGAATTTGATGCCGCCGTCTGCGATGATGCATTTGTCGGCCTCACGGGCTGCCCGATTGGCCTCAATGATTGCCGTGATCTGCGGAACGCCGACACCGGCAACAACACGAGTGGTGCAGATGGAACCGGGGCCGATGCCGACCTTGACAGTATCCACACCGGCTTCAATGAGAGCCTTGGCCCCTTCGTATGTGGCAATATTACCACCGACGAGCTGTACCTGTGGATAGGCTGCACGAAGTTCACGTGTGGATTTGAGGATGTTTTCGGAATGACCGTGAGCGGAATCAAGCACAAGGAAGTCAGCCCCGGCATGAAGAAGTGCTTCGGACCGGCTCAGGCAGTCATTACCAACGCCGATTGCCGCACCAACAAGGAGGCGCCCCTTGGAGTCTTTGACTGCATCAGGGTATTTTTTATGCTTGTTGATATCCTTGATGGTGATAAGGCCCTTGAGTCGATTATCAGCATCGACCACCAGCAGTTTCTCGATGCGATGCTGATGCAGCTTGCGCTTGGCTTCCTCGTTATCGATCCCTTCAGGCACCGTGACGAGATTACGGGAAGTCATCAGCTCGGAAACCAGCGGATTATCGTCTTTCACAAAACGAATATCACGGTTGGTGATGATACCCACCAGGTGATCACCCTTGACAACTGGCAGACCGGAAATACGGTATTCGGCCATGATAGCCTTGACCTTGCCCAGATCGTCATCGGGGTGAACAGTGATCGGGTCGGAGATCATGCCGGACTCGGACTTCTTGACCCGATCAATCTCACGAGCCTGTTCCCGGACTGACATGTTCTTGTGAATAACACCCGCACCGCCGTGCCGGGCCATGGAAATGGCCATGCGGGACTCGGTGACCGTGTCCATGGCAGCAGAAATCAACGGGATGTTCAACTTGATCTCGGGGGTCAGGTAGGTTGACACATCGACGGCGTCGGGCAGGATATTGGAATAGCCCGGTATCAGGAGAACGTCATCAAAGGTCAGTGCCTTTTCGAGAATCTTGCTCATATATGTACCTCCAGAGCGATGGTTGGATGTATCTAAGTTTAAGGCCGAACGTTCCCGTTCGGCCTTGTCGTCGTAATTTATAAGCCCAGGTAGGCCTTCTTCACCTGCTCATCCTCAAGGAGCTTGTCGCAGGTGTCTGTGAGAACCACTCGCCCGTTTTCCATGACGTATCCTCGATGCCCTATTTTGAGCGCGAGGTTGGCGTTCTGTTCCACCAAGAAGATGGTGGTATTATTTTCCGCGTTGACCTTCTTGATAATTTCAAAGATCTGCCGGACAACCAAGGGCGCAAGCCCCATTGACGGTTCATCCAGAAGCAGGAGACGAGGCTTTGCCATAAGAGCACGCCCGATGGCAAGCATCTGTTGCTCCCCACCCGACAGGGTACCGCCCTGCTGTTTGCGTCGTTCCGCCAGAATGGGGAACAAATCATAACAATAATCCATATCCCGTTTGATCGCGCTCTTGTCGTTACGCATGAAAGCGCCCATGTCCAGGTTTTCCTGAACAGTCAGCTCCGGAAAAATGAGACGCCCTTCCGGCACCTGACAAATTCCCTGACCTACGATCTTGTTCGGTGCTTCGCGCGAGATATCTTCACCTTCGTACAACACCTTGCCTTCCCGGGCCTGAACCACACCGCACACAGTCATGAGCGTTGTGGATTTTCCTGCGCCGTTGGCACCAATCAACGTAATGATTTCGCCCTGATCGATATGCAGGTTCACATCGTAGAGAGCCTGGATATTACCATAAAAGCTGTTGACATTCTTCAGTTCGAGCATCCTAGTCATCGTGGTCCTCCCCGAGGTATGCCTTGATGACCACCGGATTCTCGGCAATTTCACGCGGCGTGCCGGTTGCTATCATGCGCCCGTAATCCAGGACGTAGATGCGGTCTGACATTGACATGACCATCTTCATATCGTGCTCAATAAGCATAATGGAAATGTTGAACTGCTCACGGATATCCATGATGAGCTGTTCCAGCTCCAGTGTCTCCTGCGGATTCATCCCCGCAGCAGGCTCATCCAGCAAAAGCAGAAACGGGTCCGTTGCCAACGCTCGGGCAATTTCCAGCCGCCGCTGTTTGCCGTACGGCATGTTGGATGACAATTCATCTGCGAATCCAGTCAGACCGACCAGCTCCAACAGGTGATATGCCTTTTCAATAACCGCTTCTTCTTCTTTACGAGCCGCCTTGTTGCGCGACACAGCTCCCCAGATTGAGGCCTTGGTGCGACAATGAGTTCCTATCATGACGTTTTCCAAGGCGGTCATGGAGTGGAAGAGTCGTATATTCTGGAAGGTACGCGCCATTCCATATTCTGTGACGATATTCGGCTTCTTGCCGTTAATACGGACCTGTTTTCCCGAAACATCAGGATCAATAAGCACATCTCCTGATGTTGGAGTATATATACCGGTAATGCAGTTGAAGAACGTCGTCTTCCCTGCACCGTTTGGACCAATCAGGGCCACGATTTCCTTGTCGTTCACAACAAGATCGACTTCGTCCAGGGCGCGAATACCCCCGAAGTCCTTACTCACTGCGTTGACATTCAAGACTGGATTATTCATTGCCTGCACTCGCAGTTTTGGAAGCTGTATATTTATAGATCTTACGCTTTGCGCTGATCAATCCCTGCGGCCTGAATACCATGACCAGAACCATGATGGCCCCGAACAGGAGCATCCTGAACTGAGCAAAATCACGAAGGTACTCCGGCAACAGGATCAGGATAATGGCACCGGCTATGACTCCGCGGATAGATCCCATGCCACCGATAACGACGATGGACAGGATAATGGCCGACTCCCAGAAGGTGAATGACGCCGGGTTGATGAAACTCGTCTTGGCTGCAAAGACCACACCGGCCATACCGGCCCAAGTGGCCCCCAATGCAAAAGCCATGAGCTTGGTCTTCATCTTGTCGATCCCCATGGCCTGACACGCGATTTCATCCTCACGCAAAGCCAGCCATGCCCGCCCAATGCGAGAATTCTGCAATCGGTTGACACAGAAAATGGTAAATACCAGCAGCCCGAGCATGATGTAATACATGTAATGCGTGGAACCGATCACACCTATCTTCATGTCGAACAATGCAGGACGGTCAATACCGGAGATACCAGAGGGTCCCATGGTGACATCACCCCAGTTTTCAAGGACCAGACGAATGATCTCACCAAATCCGAGGGTGACGATAGCCAGATAGTCGCCGCGCAGACGCAGGACCGGAAAACCGAGCAGAACGCCGAGAAGCGCACCAAGTACCGCCCCAACGGGCAGCATGAACCAGAATCCGACCCCCCAGTGCATGTTGCACAAAGCGTATGCGTATGCACCCACGGCGTAGAAGGCTACGTACCCGAGATCAAGCAGACCGGCCAGGCCGACAACAATATTCAAGCCCAGACCAAGTACTATGTACACGAGACAGGAAACCATTATGTTGGTCTGATAAAGATCAAAGACCTGCGGAAACCCGACGGCAACCAAGGCAATGGCGCCAAGGGCAACTAATTTCAAAACCGTATTTGATTGGACTTTGGTGAGCAGGGATTCCATATGGGATTCCTCTTTGCTCTCATCTTTCTTGAGCTCTTTTCTCGCCAGCAGCCAACGCCACACAAAAGAACCGAAGAAGACAGCCAAAGCGATATATGCCATGCGGTCCCAATGCCATACCACCGTTTTTTCGATGGTATTGACCTTGATAACCATGATCGGGAATGTCAGAAAGGCAAACCAGAGTGCAGCAACTACCGACCTTTTGAGAGCCTGCGCGAAATTATCGCACCCGGCGGTCAGAAAGAAGCTGAAGAAGCTCTGCTGAGCCAGCGTATTACTTACATTGCTCACAATATCTTCCTTGCATGATGAAAAACAGCATGCTGCTTGATAATCTCATTTAAACCTTTTGGGTCTTTTCCTTGCCCATGATGCCCGACGGCCTGAAAATCAGGATCAGCACCAGTAGACAGAATGCGAATACATCCTCGTAGTCCGAAGAGACATACCCGGTTGCAAACGCTTCGGTCAGGCCAAGTACAAGAGCTCCGAGCATGGCACCAGGAATGGACCCAATGCCACCGAGCACAGCAGCAGTAAATGCCTTGATACCCGCAATGAAGCCTATGTAATAGTTGATCTGACCGATATGCGAGGCGATGAGAACGCCACCGACAGCAGCCAAACTGGACCCGATGACAAAGGTTGCGGAAATGACCATGTCGACATTGATTCCGACCAGCATGGCCATCTTGCGGTTCTGGGCAGTGGCTCGCATGGCCTTGCCCAATTTAGTGAATTTGATGAACAGCGTCAGCCCGACACACGAAGATATCGTTGCAAGGATAATGACCAGTTCGGAAGAACTCATGATGGAGCCCATTGACTTCATGAACCCAAACTCCGGGATGAGTTCAGGAAACGGCAGAAAGTCTGAGGTCTGAGCAAGCATGACATAGTTCTGCAGAAAAATTGACATGCCGATGGCGGAAATCAGCGGAGAAAGACGAGGGGCACCGCGCAGTGGCTTATAGGCTACCTTTTCGATGGTATACCCGTATGCCGCAGCCCATATCACCGCACAAGCCACCGCAATGGCCAGAATGGCAAAACCCGGAAAACCGAGCATCGTCAACAATCCCGCCACAATCAGGCCGGTGAACGCGCCAATCATGTAAATTTCGCCATGAGCGAAGTTGATAAGCTCGATTATGCCGTAGACCATGGTATAGCCCAGAGCGATAAGAGCATAAATGCTGCCTCGGGTCAGTCCACCCAACAACAGCTCAAGAAAATATTCCATTAGGTGAAATCCTGTTCATTAAATAAACCCAGGGGACAGGCATGTGCCCGTCCCCTGGTTCAATGTGTTTTGCTATCAGCTACTACTTAATCTCAACGTACTTGCCGTCTTGTACTTGGTAGATGGCAAAGCCAACGCCTTCGGCATCACCCTTGGCGTCGAATTTGATATTACCGACCGGGGTGTCGACCTTCTTGGTACGGAGGGCGTCCACAACCTTGTCATAATCAGTGCTTCCAGCGTTCTCGACAGCCTTGAGCAGAGCCAGGGCAGCGGAATATGCTTCCGGGAAGAACGGGCCGGGATCAGCGCCGAATTCTGCTTTATGAGCGGCAACAGCTTCCTGATAAAGGGGATTGGAAGAGAAGTCCATGGGGCCAGTAGCATACACGCCTTCAGCGTACTTGCCAGCAACCTTGATGAAGGTGTCATCCTTAACACCGTCATCAGACAGGAAGGGAATATCAAGACCCTTCTTGCGCATGCCGGTGACAACTTTGGAAGCTTCAGGATGATACCCACCGAAGATAACACCATCAGCGCCGGAGCCCTTGATTTTCTGGACAACGGCGGAATAATCGACGGCACCGGGGGTCACGCCTTCAAACAGAGCGACCTGAATATCGGCATCAGCTTCAATGAACTGTTTGCAGAAAGAGGCAAAGCCCTTACCGTAGTCACCCTTGTCGTGAATGATGGCGATGCTCTTGAGACCAAGGCCTTTGGCAAATTTGACTTCAAGGGCAGCCTGCGCATCATCAGGTGCGATAGTACGGAAAAAGTTCGGATATTCGCCGGACTGGGTCAACGGCGGATTGGTTGCGGAGGGAGACATGACCACGATCTTGCCATCCATATAGATGGGCAGAGCGGCCTTGGTCGCGCCGGAGCAGATGTGACCGAGCACGATCTTCACGTCGTCAGACAACATCTTGGTGGCGGCGTTAGTCGCCAGTTCAGGCTTGCACTGATCGTCTTGTGCGACAACTTCAACCATGGAGCCATTGACGCCACCGGCGGCGTTGATCTTGGCTGCAACGAGCTTGGCTGCATTGACGGTAGGCAGGCCGTAGGAGGCCAGGTCGCCGGAATGCGCGCCAGCAACGCCGAGTACGAGTTTCGCAGCGGGAGCCACTTCACCAGTCTCAACATCAGCTTTTTCGTCGGCTTTTTCTGCCTTTTCCGCTTCACCGCCACACGCTGCCAGCATAGCCATCATGACCAGGCATAATGCGATCAGACTCAATTTGACTCTCATGCTTCTCTCTCCTAAAAAAGTATAAGGTTCGCTACCATTTTGGTGTATACAAAGGACGTATATTCCTCCTCAAAAAACAGCTCCCCGCAGTTTTTGAGTGGAATGAGACATTGTATTTATTTTACAAATATTGTCAATAACATCCACCCAAAGCTGCGGGGAGTCAATAGCCCGGTATCTCAGGTCTTTTATTTACCCAGTTCCTCCCGGGCCAGCTTTATCATTTCCTGATCATCCTTTTCCAGCTCCAGGACCCTGGAGAAATATGTCCCGGCTTCTTCGGATTTCTTGAAATAATGCTTATAGATGACGCCCAAATTGAAAAGCGCAAGAGTGTCTGTATCATCAATTTTCAGGATCGCTTCATAGGATTCGCTTGCCTTGGTGAAGTCTTCCTTATTGAAATAGGCAATGCCGATACCTTTCAAAACCGTGGTATTTTCAGGCTGGAGCGTCCGGGCTTTCAAAAGCGGTTGCAAAGCACGGTCCCAGGCGCGCATCATGAGGAAGGAGTTTCCCAAACCAATGAGCGCTTCCGCGTCGTTAGGATCAGCATCCACACGAGCCATGAATTCCTTGACCTTGGACATGGCACCATTCGAGACACCACCCATGGCCTGTCCTTCATTATCCGGAATACCGTCACCATCATGGTCATGCCCATCATCAGGTGTATGCTGGGGCTGTTGTGCTTTAACAAACAGATTCGGATTGTCCATTCGGTAGATGAAGCTGGTCACGAACATGGCACCAATAGCCACGACCACGGCCAGAATAACGGCCTTTCGGCCAAACGTGGTAATATTAGCTGTCATTGTCGTCTCCCAAAAGTTCGAGCTGCCGCACGCGCTTTTCCAGTCCGGCAGACTTGGACGCCAGGAACACAAGATATCCGGCGACGCCGAGCCAGACGGCTGCATTTGCGATGAATATATAAGTGGTTGCAGACATTTCAAATCCTTCTAAAGTAAGAAATTCTAGTTTTCATCATCCCAGATAAGCATGGCTTCAAGCTTTGCCTGCTGGGTCAGTTGCCCGATCCGCGTGAGCAGCATGGCTCCCCACATGAAACCAAAGGCGACCAAACCGGCGAGCACCGTATACCACATACGAATTTCCATACCCGATCCCTCTCGAGCCAGGCCATCAGGGTGAGCACTGCCCCACAGCTTGGCTGCGAAAAAGACCAACGGTACGTCCAGAAAAGCGACAATACCGAGTACGGCACAAACCAGTGCCTTACGGTCCCGCCCCATGGGCGTATTCCTGAGCACCAGATATCCTGCATACACGTACCACATGATGAGCGCGGTAGTCAGTTTCGGATCCCAGAGCCACCAGTGTCCCCATTCTGCCCGTGCCCATACCGACCCCGTCACCAGAGCAAGCGATGCAAACAGAACACCCAGTTCCGCAGCGGCTCCGGCCACCTGATCATACACATCCTTGCGATTGAACAAATAGAGTATCGAGGTCACAAAAACGACGAAAAAGGAAACCAGCGACCACCAGGAACATGGCAGATGCAGGTAGAAAATTTTCTGCACCGGGCCGGACTGAGCCACAGGCGCATAAAACCATATCATGGACTGATGCACGAGCAGGGTCAGACCTGCCAACAGTGCTAGTACTTTTATTTTCATAGCTACTACTCTTCCCCACTGTAAACGAATGGGAACAGGAACAACCCGGCCCCGGAAAACAAACAATCAAAAGCAAAGATCAGACCGAGCCACTTGTCAGCCCCGTCCACTGGGTCCGGCGAAAAGCACATCCCGAACAGGGTGATTCCAGACAAAAGCACCGGCAGCAACAGCGGGAAGACGATGACCGACAGCAACGACTCGCGCGCAGCCTGCCCCTGTGACAACGCGCCAAGGAGGGCACCGATAACCACCAGACCGATATCCGCGCCGACCAACGTCACGGCCAACAGCCACACGGGGCCGTGTACCGATTGCCCAAGAAATGCAGCCGTAGCCGGCAGAAAAACCAATTGAGAAATCAGCAGCAGGCTCAATCCCGCCAATCCTTTGCCGATCCAGACCGCATGCACAGGCACGGGTGAGGACAGGATGCCGATACGAGAACCGTTGGCCTCCTCAATGGCAAAGAGATCATTGAATACAAGCACAAGCCCAAAGGCGGAAGCGAGCCAGAAAATGGCCCCTGCCGCTTGCGGCGAGATTCCTCCACCCAATGGTTTGGACAATGAAAACAGGAAAATAAGCAACAGACCGAGCAACACAGCCTGAACCAACCCCTGACCGCCCGACATGGACAGTTTGAGGTCTTTGGAGGCAATTATTCCGGCGCGTTTCAGCATGTCGCCTCCACCACGTATTCCGATGCCGGTCCGAAATATTCCACCTTCCTGCCACCCAACGCGAGAACCTTGTCGGCAAGCGCCGTATCCTCGGCCACCTGGTGACTGATCCAGACAATACTGACGCCATTGTCGCGAAACCCGGTAATCTCATTCCGGAGTTTTGCCAGAGAACGCGGATCAAGTCCGGTTCCTGGTTCATCGAGAAAAATGAGCTTGGGCTCCACGAGATAGATACGCGCCAGATTCAGCCGTTGGGCCATACCTCGCGAGAACGAACCGGCCTTTTCCTCAGCCGCGCGCTCAAGCCCTACCCTTTTGAGTAAACCCATAAGTTTTTCTCGAGATGGAGAAAGGCCATACATGGCCCCCCAGAATTTCAGATTTTCCAGAGCAGATAAGCCAGGATAAATAAAGGTGGCGTGTCCGAGATATGCAGAATCTTCCGGCTCAACAGCAAATGTCACATCCCCTGCCGACGGCTTGGAAAGTCCTGCCATAATGCGCATAAGCGTCGACTTACCTGCGCCGTTATGGCCGGTAACCAGCAGGATTTCACCTGGCGAGACTTCGCAGGAAACTTCCTTGAAGACGAGTTTGCTGCCAAAAAACTTGGCAACCCGCTTCACTGAAAGCAGAGGCGCATCCGCCATTTATCTGCCCTCACCAGGTCTGGGCATACGCCGGAGCAGCAGAAACGCGAGCAGACTCATAAGCGTACCGCCGATCCAGATCCAGTTGATGAGCGGATTGACGCTGATCTTGAAGCTCGCTTTGTCATCCTCGGTCAGGCCGAGCAGCGTGGCGTATAGTTCATCGCCAAGTCCTGGGATAGTGGAAACTTCGGCAAACTGCTGTCGCTCGAAATTTCGATAAATACGTTTATCAGGCATCATTATGCCCATAAGCTTGCCGTCCTCGAAGACCTCAAGGGTCGCGGTAGCGCGCAGTTTGATATCGCCGATATCTCCATCCTGCACCAGATTGGTGAAAGTGACAGTGTAATCGTCGATAACCATGGACTCACCCTTGGCCAGGATAACTTCTTCCTCGATCTTGTAGGGACCGGAGAAAGCGATACCCAGAGCCATGAGGACTAGGCCGAGATGAACGCCATAGGCTCCCCAGGATTGACGCATTTTCCGCATGGATGGATAAAGGAAGAACAACATGACAATACCAAAGATGGCGGCAACCGATGCTGCCGCAGTCAAAGCTGCCAGAACATTGGTCATACCCGACAGGTAGAAACCGATGAAACTGACTACCAGAACAACGGACACGCCGATGAAGCCTTTCATATTGCGGATGCCACCCTTCCAGCCAAGCCACGGACAGTAGCAGAAGATCAGCACAAGACACGACATGAACGGCAGGCAGACCCTATTATAGAAATGGGAGTCAAGGCCGAGCGGTTTATCGGTCCATATCTGACTGATAACAGGCCACATGGTGCCCAGAGTGACAACCATGCCTAAAGCCAACAGGAACCATGTAGCGATGACCAGCATGCCCTGTCGGCTCAGGAAGTCAGACAGGCTCCGCTGCGTCAGACGCTCGGACAGGAAGGTGACCATGAGTGTCACAAGCAGCCCGATCATCATGGACCAGAACAACGGCTGGGCAACCCCGGACTTTCCAAAGGAATGCAGGGAGTCAATGACGCCGGACCGGGTCAGATAAGTGGAAAATATGCACAGGATAAAAGTAAACGACATGAGAAAGACGTTTGTACGCTGCAAGGCATTCCGACGCGATTCGATGATGGACGTATGCAGCACAGCGGTCCCCGCAAACCACGGAATAAGGGAAGCGTTCTCAACCGGATCCCATGCCCAATAGCCACCCCAACCCAATTCCATATAGGACCACCAGCCACCCAGCACAATACCCGCTGTCAGAAAGACCCAGGACAGGATATTCCAGTTGCGGGTGATGGTAATCCAGGATTTTACCTCGCCCGCAATGGACGCGGCCAATGCCGCACACGCCGGAATGGCATAGAGGGCAAAACCGAAGAACAACAGCGGAGGATGAAAGATCATGCCGGGGTTGCGCAGCAGCGGATTCAGGCCGCGCCCGTCCGCCGGAGCAGGAATGATTTCAATAAACGGGTTGGACCAACCTGTGAGCAGCAACAGGAAGAAACCCTGCACTGACAGAAAGAACATCCAGAAAAACAGTTTTGTGTCGTCGCTGAAGGACTTATATCCCGGCGTGGTCACGAAGATCATGCCGGCAACGGCTATGATCAGCTCCCAGAAAAGCAGCGATCCTTCGCGGCCGCCCCACAACGCCGTGAGTGTGTAGACAAAGGACAGCGCGTTATCCACGTTGTCATAGACATATTGGAAGGAATAATCTCTGGTAGTCAGCCCTACCATGAGAATAAGCGTGGAAAAAATCACACCGCCGGAAGCCACGAGTTGACCGCGTTCGATAAAAATCAACGAGTCCTTGTTCTGCCGCCAGGCGGCGACACCGGCGAATCCTGCGAGAAAGAGAAAAGCGAGCAGGGAAAAAAGCAAACCGACATATCCGGTCAGGTGCATAAAACTCTCCTTACGATATCAATATGCGAATGACCGAACACACCTGCCCGAATTCGCGAAGTTATGACATAAAGTCATACGGCGATAGTAGGATAAAAAAAACGAAGCAACCATGTGAAAAAGATTTCACCAACCCGGCTGCTAACTTGATTTTTCCATTTCCTTGCTTTGTTCTTCGTACTTGGAAGGACATTTGGTCACCAGAGTTCTGGCTATGAACATTTCGCCATCTGAGGAAAAAGTCCCTTCCACGATGACTTCGACATCTTCCTTGAAAGTATCTGGCAGCGCGCCCTTGAACTGAACCCGTAAAGACTTGGCATGCTCTATCTTGTCAATGAGATCAAAACTGGCACCGAGCTTGCCATCCACAACTTCCAAATTATCAGGCGACACCTTGCCGAACAGACGAGCCTGACCGATCTGTGTCCGGTCCTCGGCCAACGCCTCGGATACATTGAGGAAGTAAACGGAGTCTTCGGTCAGGCCAGAGAAAATGAGATACCCAAAACCGCCCAGAAACAATGCCAGGGCAACTCCATATACAAATTTATTGGAACTTTTCGCCATTCTTATCCCTTACGCGTTCCCGCGACTTATTTTTCCTCTTCATCAGTGAACTTTGACCGACTGCCGGTGAGTTCATCCCGTTGCATCCTTGCGAGTTCACGCATATCCACTACCTGATCGGTCTCGTCAACTATTTCACTGCCCAAAATTTCTTCGAGCACATCTTCAAGAGTCACAACACCTGCGACTCCTCCGTACTCATCAAGGACCACACACAAATGCATGCGGCTTCCCAGAAATTGGACCAGCAGCTTGTCCAGAGTGACCGTTTCGAGCACGAATCGAACCGGACGCATGATGTCCGACAATTTCAGGTCGTCTCTGTCATCGGCCAATGCCTCAAGCACCAGTCGCCGATAAACAACGCCCACAATTTCCTCCGGGTCCTCGTCGAATACCGGAATACGGCTGTGCGGCCATGTGGGATGCGACTCACGGGCCTCGGCCACAGTCATCTCCGCAGGGAGCGAGAAAACCACCGTACGCGGGGTCATTATAACTTCAACCGTCTTGGAATCCAGCGACAGAATATTGCGGATGGACTGTTCCTCATACGGCTTGATAACTCCGGACCGACGAGTCAGGCTGACAATGGCCCTAATATCATCCTCAGTATGATCGGGGCCCGCATTCTTCTTATGCATGGCCCTGGATAAAACACTCATGACAGCAATCACAGGCCTGAACAGCCAGACCAATCCACTGAGGGGACGAGCCAGCGGCGGCGCAATGTTGTCAGAGTAGACCACGCCAAGCGTCTTTGGCAGGATCTCAGTGAAGATGAGAATAATTACTGTAAAGGCTACTGTAAAGAGCCAAAGTGTATCTTCACCATATAAATTGGCCCAGGCCCAACCAGCAACAGCTGCTCCGGCAGTATGCGCGCAGGTGTTGAGTGTCAGAATGGCAGTAATTGGTTCGTCAATGTTGGAACGAAGTTTATGAATTAATTTTGCGGACTTGCTTCCGCTCCCCTTGAGCTTTTCGATATCTGCCCAGCTCATGGAATACAACGCGGCTTCTGCGACGGAGCAGAACATGGAAACAAAAACAGCAACGCCAACGGCGAGTACGAGTTCAAGCATTTTTTTTGATCACTTTCTAAAAAACAATCCAAAAATAACAGTGTTTGAAAGGATGAATATAGCAGATGGTTCCAAGTGGTGCAACACGCAACACACTTGACTTCCACGGCGATTGAGGCGAACTGAACGGACATGAATTTGTCTGCCGACACCACACCGAAACTCGTCTTCCGTCTCGGACACATGGGAGATGTGGCGCTGACCACCGGCGTTCTTTCCCATTGGCATGAAACGAGAGGCGATACGTTCATTTTCCTGACCCGCAAAGGGAATGGCCCATTACTGGAAAACCACCCAGCCATCAAGGAAGTGGTGGAATTTTCAAACGATCAGCTCAGAACCGGACCATGGTTTACTGTGGCAGGCGAACTGTCCCGCTACTTCAAGGGACAGCCACTCATCGACCTGCACGGCACCCTGCGTTCACACATTCTTTCCATACGCTGGAACGGCCCTGTCATCCGTTATCCAAAATTCGGCCTGATCCGCAGGCTTTATGACCGCACCCGATCAGAACGATTTCGCGTGCAGCTTGAAGCCACTACGGTTCCGCAGCGTTACAGTATGGCTTTCGACAAAACACCGCCGCCAGCGCATAGCCTGACGCCGCGTATCTACCTGACAGACAGGGAGCGTGATGCCGCAATGGTCCGTCTACACGCAACAGGATTACATGCGCCGCTTGTCGGCCTGCACCCTTACGCCACACATCCGGCCAAACAGTGGCCCAAAGCCCATTGGCTGCGACTTATCGAATTGCTGAATCAAGCTGGAATGGGATGGTTCATCATTGGTCGGAACAAAGAATCTCTCATGGCCGAAAACGAACGCGACATGACCAATCAAACCAACCTTCGCGAAACCTGTGCCCTGCTGTCCAGAGCAAACCTGCTCGTAACTGGGGATTCCGGCCCCATGCATCTGGCCTGTGGTGTCAACACCCCTGTCGCCGCCATCTTCGGTCCCACGGCCCGCGCCTGGGGATTTTACCCGGCAGGCCTGAAAGACAGGGTAATAGAACAACCGCTTGAGTGCCGTCCATGCTCTCTGCACGGTGCAAAGCCGTGTCCTTCCGGATTCGACTGCATGACCGGAATCACACCGGACAGTGTCATGCAGAACGTCATAGCCATGCTTGGCTACACTCATGCGGACAAAGGGGAACCGACACAACGTGGGAAATAAAAATATTCAAGTCTTCCATTAACGAGCAGACTTAAAGTACACAGAACGCTGTGAGCGCTACCACAAGCCACGAACATTCCAGACAGTACATTTATGGCTGACAGCACTGCCCGAGCATTTTCACCTTATTCGCAGTCAACCATGGCGCTCCGCACAGGGAGTAGCTCCTCATGCACGAACACCCCAATATCGTTCGATCTCGTCTGCCTGCTCTTCAAGCAGCTCCTCCACACCAGACGGAACAAGCAGACTCAAGCACCGCCGTTCCAGCCAGCATCGACGTAGATGCTCACCCTTGATGTCCAGTCGGGGAATTCCCAACAGCCGGATTGAATGTCCTTCCGGAAACTGCCACAAACCCGGGTTTTCCTGAACGGCATTGGGCCAATGAGTATTGATGAATCCTGTCACTTCACCAGCAGCTTCCCATCGATTAACGACCACGAGGGACGCCATCTCAGGGATTTCCAACCCGCGCCGCCATTCGGGCAGTTCCAGAAATGTGGATGCACCAAGAATGAAATAAAATTCGGTTTCCGGTTGTTCAGAGCGGTAACAGGTCAACGTATCACAGGTGAAGGATGGACCGGGCCGCCGACCTTCAATAGGGTTGGTACCCAACCCGCGCACACCCCGGACAGCTCTTTCAACCATTTCAAGACGCAGCGCAAACGGCAACATGTCAGCATCGCTCTTGTGCGGTGGTTCCTTGGCAGGAACCAGATCGACACGATCAAGTTCAAGCTGTTCACGAACCTCAACAGCCATACGGACATGTCCGGTATGGACTGGATTGAAACTGCCGCCGAGAATACCGAGTTTCACTGACAATCTCCTTGATTCACGAGAGGATAAACAGGTTCTTACCAAGAAGCAAGAGCGACATTACTGCATCATGGCCCTTTCCACGGCAAAATCAATCTTCCGATTTCCAGGCAGCATGAACTCCACAACTTCTTCACCGAGAAGCACGCCCTTCTGCGTCACGCATAGCGAATATATCCCGGGCGGAACATCGTTGAAAGCATAGTGTCCGGTGACAGTGGTAAACGTCATCAGCCGATAATGGGATATCTCCCGCAGAATCGTCACTCTCGCCTCCTCAACAGGCAGGCCTCTCTCATCGACCACGACTCCGAACACCCTCCCACTCCCGGCTTGAGCCGGAAGCACGAAGAGAAAGAGACAAAGGATGAAGAAACACATTGTTCCCAACAGTCTGGTACGCATAGTTTTCCATACCCGAGTTCAAGCATTCACGCAAAAGGCCGCCCCAAACGAGACGGCCTTATCGAATTCGTTCAAAAACAACAAAACTACTCGCGAATCTGCCCTTCGCCCATCAGCACGAATTTTGCGCTCGTCAACTCCTTGATACCCATGGGACCATACGCGTGGAGCTTGGATGTCGAGATACCGATTTCGGCTCCCAACCCAAGCTGACCGCCATCGTTGAAACGGGTCGAGGCATTAGCCACGACAAGCGAGGCATCCACTTCGCGGACAAATCGCATACAATGTTCATAACTCTCGGACAAGATCGATTCGGTATGATTGGAACCATACTCAGCAATGTAGTCCATGGCCGCATCCAGATCGTCCACAACCTTCACGGCCAGAATCAGGTCAAGGAATTCGAAACCCCAATCCTCGTCAGCGGCAGGCTCGGCGAATTCGCCCAAAAGAGACAGGGATTTTTCACACGCTTTGAACTTAACCCCCTTGGGGCCGATGGCTTGTGCCACCTTGGGCAACAGGACGTCTGCCACGTCCTTGTGGACAAGCAGGCACTCCAGCGCATTACAACCACTGGGATACTGCATTTTGGCATTTTCGATGATGGGCACAGCCTTGTTGATGTCGCAGGAAGCATCCGCGAACATCTGACACACGCCTTTGTAATGCTTGAGCACCGGCATGGTAGCCTGACTGGTCACCGCACGGATGAGGCTTTCGCCGCCGCGAGGAATAACAACATCAATGTACTCTTCAAGCTTGAGCATTTCGGTCACGGCCTCGCGATCCGTGGTAGGCGGCACTTGAACCGCATCCTTGGGCAGACCGGCTTTCTCCAATGCGGTGTGCATGAGATCAGCCAAAAATTTGTTGGAATGAAACGCTTCAGACCCGCCGCGAAGAATAACAGCGTTCCCGGCCTTGAGGCAGAGAATACCGGCATCCACAGTCGCGTTGGGACGAGATTCATAAATCATGGCGACAACCCCGAGAGGAACACGCATACGCCCGACCAACATGCCGTTAGGCCGTTTGGTCATGGACTCGATCTCACCCACGGGGTCAGCCATTGCAGCCACCTCGCGGCAGCCCTGGATCATGGAGTTGAGTACCTTTTCGCTTATGGTCAAACGCTGTATGCGAGCCTTGTCCAGCCCTCGTTCAGCAGCTGCATCAAGATCTTTTTTATTGGCGATCGCTATGGCTTCCGCCCCGGATTGCAACAGGTCGGCCAAAATCAACAAAGCATCCTGCTTGGCCTTTCCGGAGGCGTTTGCCAATCCTCGGGAAGCGGCCTTGGCGCGTTTGCCCATCTCCACCATTTGTTCACGAATGTCCATATATGCTCCTTGAAATCACGTTCTGATTGACCGCCGAACAAAATTCCGCATCCGCCGGGTCTTTTTTTGCTAACCCTCACCATAGGATAAAGTCAAACCCAACAATGACACCATGCAGGACACTTTTGGACTCAGACTTCACCGTCATTTACATTTTTTGTCATTTTACGTCACAAAACACCAGCTCCAAAAGGCTATTCACCCGATTTCAGGCTGTGATTTCAAAATAGGCTTTGACCTTTTTTACAATTTTGCTTATCAAGCCCTTTGCGTTGCCGGGCCTAGCTTCCCGGCCTTCGCGCAAGCAAATTCCCTTCATGGAGGAACAAAAAAACAATGGCTGACACCAAGACCACACCACAGGACGTGCTGTCCGAAATTGAATCCCGGGCACCACAATCCATGCACCCCATCCTCGAAGCTGCCTTCAAATATCAGAAGCAGCTTATTATCGCAGTCAGCATCATCATTGGCTTAGCCGCCATCTATGCAGGCTACAATGCCTATGCAGCCAAGGCCAAGGTCTCGGCACAGAACGAGCTCGGGGCCATCCTCGTCGAAGCACCCAGCAAAGACCAGATCACCAAACTGGAAGCCCTGCTGGAGACTGTCCCCGCTTCCGTGAAGTCCGCTGTCATTTTGGAAATAGCCCAGGCCAGCATGACTCATGGCGATTACGCCAAAGCCGTCACCCACTGGGACATGCTCGTCAGTGAAACCACTGGAGACATGCAGTTTGCTGCCCGCATGGGCAAAGCAAAAGCCCTCCTTCTTGAAGGAAAAGGCGCTGACGCCCTGACTGAAATGAAAGAACTGGTCGGCATCGCTTCCGATGCTTACACCGTGCCCGTATATCGTCAGCTCGCTCTTGCTGCCGAGACCGCCGGAGACACAGCCGAAGCATTGACCGCTTACAAGAAGCTTATTGAAAAGGATGTCGCTGACAAACAGTTCATCGACTACAAGATTTCCCAGCTTGAATCCAAGTAACCGCGTATAGAGCGCATATATGGAGATGTAATATGGCAAATCCACTCTTGGGTGATACTCCAGGTGAAACCCACCTCCTGCTTGGTAACGAAGCCATTGTCCGCGGTGCCATTGAAGCCGGCATTCAGGTGGTTTCCTGCTATCCGGGTACTCCGTCATCGGAAGTGCCCGATACATTTTACCGCATATCCCCGGAAGGCAAATACTACTTCGAATACTCCGTAAACGAGAAAGTGGCCCTTGAGGTCGCCGGAGGCGCGACGCTTGCCGGAGCCATGACTCTGTGCACCATGAAGCACGTCGGGGTAAACGTCGCGGCGGACCCACTCATGACACTCTGCTACACAGGCGCTCCCGGAGGCATGGTGCTGCTTTCCGCAGATGATCCGGGCTGCCACTCCAGTCAGAATGAGCAAGACAACCGTATTTACGCACGCATCGCAGGCATGCCCATTCTTGAGCCTTCCACGGCCCAGGAAGCCAAGGATATGACCCGCGACGGGCTGCTCCTGTCCAAGAAACACGGCGCTCCACTCCTGCTTCGCACGACTACCCGCGTGAACCATCTTCGTGGTTCAGTCGAATTCGGTCCCGCTCCCGATCCGGGCAAGGCTGAAGGGTTCAAGCGTAACCCGTCCAAATTCGTTCCCATCCCGGCATTCTCCCGCCCCATGCATCTGGCCTTGTTGGATCGCATTGAAGCCCTGCGTGAAGAAGCCGAAAATTCCGTCTACAACACCGTTACCGGTTCCGGCGACTTGGGCATTGTCTGCTCAGGCATTTCCTGCGCATACGTTGCCGATGCGCTGGAGAACGCCGGTCTGACTGATAAGGTCTCTGTCCTGCAGCTCGGTTTCCCGTATCCCCTGCCCGAAAAGAAATGTCTGGACTTCCTCAAGTCCGTCAAACAAGTCCTGGTCGTCGAAGAGCTGGAACCCATGGTGGAAAACGAATTCCGCGTACTGGCCCAGAAAAACGACATTTCCATCGACATCATCGGCAAAGAGATGCTTCCCAAGTACGGTGAATTTTCCGTCACCATGGTCGAAAACGTCATCCGTAAACTCCTGGGCCAATCCCCGGTCGAAGCTTGCGACTGTGATCTGCCAGAACTGCCTAACCGCCCACCGAACCTGTGCGCCGGCTGTCCGCATCGCGGAACATATTTTGCCGCCAAGCAGGTCTTCGGCGATGACGCCGTCTATTCTTCGGACATCGGCTGTTACACGCTTGGCATCCTTCCCCCGCTTCAAGCGGCGGACTTCCTCGTCTGCATGGGATCTTCCATCTCCGCAGGCGGTGGCGTGGCCCAGGCATCAGGGCAAACCGTGGTCGCCTTCATCGGCGACTCCACCTTCTTCCACTCCGGCCTGAGCGGCGTGGCGAACGCAGTCTTTAACCAGCATGACATTCTTCTGGTTGTCCTGGACAACCGCACAACCGCCATGACCGGCCACCAGCCGAACCCCGGCGTTGATCGGACCGTCCTGGGTGAAAACGATCACCCACTGGACATCGAATCAGCTGTCCGCGGTCTGGGCGTCACCGAAGTACGGACGGTCAACCCGTTCAACCAGAAAAAGACTCTGGCAGCCTTCGAAGAACTCAAGGCACTGTCTGGAGTGCGTGTGCTCATCGCCAAGGAGCCATGTCCCCTCTTCACCCGCCGGGTCTACAAGAAGGTCGCTCCACAGGTCGCTTACGTAGCCGAATCCTGCACTGGTCGATTCGACTGTCTGGACAAGCTTGCCTGTCCCGCAATGTACAAGGAAGGCGGCAAGGCCGCAGTCAATCCGATGCTGTGTAACGGATGTATGCTCTGCCTGCAGGTCTGCGGACACATCAAAGCCAAAAAGAGAGGCAGCTAACATGAGCGATACCCAGAAAATACGCATATTCATGACCGGCGTGGGCGGACAGGGTACACTGACCGCCACCACCCTTCTCGCCCAGACTGTCCTGAGCCAGGGATTGCCCGTCACCTCAGGTGAGATTCACGGTATGGCCCAGCGCGGCGGCGTGGTGGAATCCACAGTACTCATCGGCTGTAAATCACCGAAGCTCGGACACGGTGAAGCTGATATTCTGGTCGGATTCGAGCCCATGGAAACCATGCGCGCTCTGCCCTACCTGAAAAAAGGCGGACTCGTGGTCTCTTCCACCGAATTCATTCCGCCCCTGTCCGTAGCAATGGGCAAGCAGGAATGTCCGACCATCGACGACATCAAGAAAGCGGTCGCTGCCTGCACCGACCATGCATATTACATGGCCAACCAGACCATCGGCCTCGAAGCCGGTGCCGCCCAGTCCGGCAACATTGCCATGCTCGGCGCATTGTGCGCCGCAGGCAAACTGCCCTTCGGCCCTGAAGCCCTGGAAGCCGCCATCAAGGCGAACCTCCCGGAAAAGATTCAGGCCGTGAACCTCAAAGCCCTGGAGCTTGGTGTTAAGACCCTTAACGCCTAGAGAAAGAAAAAATGACATCCAACAATCGAGACACCTCCGACCTCAGCCACCTGACCACGCTCAAACTGGTCCAGGAATCGCTGAAGCGGGATATCCCGCTTGAGGAGTCTTTAAACGCACTCCTGAAAATCCTCGCCCGGGATATGGAATACGTACGGGCGTTCATGGTAATCATGGACCCAAAGACCGAGAACCTGAAACTCTCGCTCACGTACAGTCCCACTCAGGTTGAAGACGTTACATATTCCCCCGGCCGAGGCATCATCGGCCGGGTGTTTGATTCCGGTGAATCCATCACCATCCCTCGCCTGTCCGACGACCCGGAATTCCTGAACAAGGCGTTTGGACGCAGCGAAGAGGAACTCAAGAAACTCGGTTTTATCTGTGTGCCGGTCATCAACCGCCATTCTGATCGTTCCGAAGTCATCGGGGCACTGTCCGTGGACGTGCCGCTCATCCCTGCTGAAGACATGGCTGCACACTGCCAGTTCCTGGAAGTGGTCGCAGGTATCATCGCGGGTCACGTTGCCCAGTTGCAGGAAGAGATGGCCACCCAGAATCACATGCTTTCGCAAGGTATGATGAACAGTGGACTCGAGACAAATCCACCCAAGGATTTCGTGGCCGCATCCAAAGCCATGCGCATGGTCCTGCGCCAGTCGAACCAGGTCGCTCCCAGCCGGGCTACGGCCCTGTTGCGCGGTGAATCCGGCACCGGCAAGGAACTGCTCGCTGATGCCATTCACAAAGCCAGCCCGCGTGCTGACAAACCGCTCATCAAGCTCAACTGCGCGGCCCTGCCCTCGGAACTTATCGAATCCGAACTTTTCGGCCATCAGAAGGGTGCCTTCACCGGGGCATTCCAGACCAAACGCGGCCTGTTCGAAGTCGCGGATCAGGGAACCCTGTTCCTCGACGAAATCGGCGAGCTTTCCATGGACGCGCAAGCCAAAGTGTTACGCGCCATTCAGGAAAAGGAAATTCAGCGCGTCGGATCCGAGCAGACCATCACCGTCGACGTGCGCCTCATCTGCGCCACTCACCAGCCGCTCGAAGAACTGCTCGAAAAGGGACTCTTCCGCGAAGATCTGTACTACCGCATCAACGTATTCCCTATCTTCATTCCCCCCCTCAAGGAACGACGCGAGGACATTCTGCCTCTGGCAGAACACTTCCTTGCCGAATTCACCGAGGAATACAACAAGGAAGTGAAGCGCATCTCCACCCCGGCCATTGAACTTCTCGTCATGTACCACTGGCCTGGAAACGTACGAGAACTCAAAAACTGCATGGAGCGCGCGGTCCTGCTCTGCGAAGAACAGGTCATCCGCACCTACCATCTCCCGCCCACTCTGCAGTCAGCGGAAAGCTCGGCTACGGGTACCAACCTTTCCTTTGGCGAGGCCGTGGCCAAGTTCGAGCAGGAACTGCTCATCGACTCACTGAAACAGACCGGCGGCAACATGCTGCAATCGGCTCGCGACCTGCGCGTCTCGTACCGAATCGTCAACTACAAAGTGAAAAAGTACAATATCGACGTGAGGAAATACTCTCAGTCGAAATCAAAATCGAAACGCAGAAACGACATATAAAAAAACGGGGTCCACGGACCCCGTTTTTTTATGCCTCCAGCCCCCATCCTTTTCTTTTACCAAACTTCGTATCGCTCGCTTCGCTCGAAGTTCCGCTAAAAATTAATTACCCGCTGAACCAGACACTCCTTTATTCCGTACACCCTTCGAAGGAGCGATAAAAAAATTCTAGAGAAAGACCCCAGAGGCACCAAATAAAAGGGCGACCTGAATCATCAGGCCGCCCTTTAACTTTACGTATAACCGAAGCTTATTTAAACGAACGGGCAAAAAGGTCTTCAAGGGCTTTCTTACCGTTGGCTTCGAGGAACCGGGTGCCGGTGCCAGTGAAGTGATTGTCGGTAATAATTGGTGCTTCAACCTTAACCCATGCGCCTTTTTCCCATTTGAACCACGCATCCTTGACCTGTCCGAATACGAACAGTTCCTTGTTGCAGATCTTGGCAAATTCAGCACCCCAGCCGGTACCGCCCTTGACGGTTCCATCTTCCTGAATGGTGCCGACAACAAAAATCTGATGGCTGGACTCAACCTGATGCATGATGGTCTGCAAGACCTTGCGCATTTTTTCAGCGTTGGTGAATTTGCGGTTGAGCAGCTTGGCGACATAGGTCAGGCTAACGTCTTTCTGGGTCAGCTCTTCATCGGTCAGGACACGCACGCCGCGAGTACGTTCAATCTTGTGGCCTTCGAAAGTATAGTTGACTTCGGACAGACCGTAGTACTCGGCCAGTTTGCCGAACTGATTTTCTGCGCCCTGGGCGCCGCCGCTAAAAAGGGTGAAGTTCTGATTGGGCATGGTATCTCCTTAGAAGGTATTGTGTGCGAAATTTGAATTCGTACTAAAGGCCGATTGAGATGTATTATGCACGGGCCTGCGGCACGAAGCAATGGCAACTGCAACAATTCCAGCTAAAAATCCACCTTTTTTTGGTAAAAAGACCTCTTCGCAGCGGTCAATGTCCCACACGGACCGCATATTTCACGGTCTGCATCGACCATTGACACCCCCCTGTCGCATGCCTATTTTAATTTAATGATAATAAAAATTACTATTACCAAACTTGGAGATATTCTACATGACCATGAAAAAGACCATGCTGCTCGGACTGGGAGCATTGCTTCTGGTGGTGGGGCTGTCGTCCATCGTATTCACATTCCAGGGAGACAAAGCCATGACTGATACACACAATGAAGAAATTGCTACCCTTGCCAGCGGGTGCTTCTGGTGCACGGAGTCTGATCTCGAAAAAGTTCCCGGTGTGCTCAAGGTTGTTTCCGGTTATGCAGGCGGAGAAGAAAAGAACCCAACCTACGATCAGGTTTCCAGCGGCATGACCGGCCATCGTGAAGCTGTGCAGGTGCATTTCGACCCGACACAGGTCACCTACCGTGAAATTATCGACCATTACTGGAAGTATTTTGATCCTACCGATGAGGGCGGGTCTTTCGGTGATCGCGGCTTCCATTACACGTCCGCGATTTTCTATCATTCAGAAGCTCAGCGAGAAACCGCCGAGGCATCGAAGAAGGCTTTGGATGCGTCCGAACGCCTCGACGGACAGGTTGTGACCCCTATCCTGCCGTTCACCACGTTCTATGTCGCCGAAGACTATCACCAGAATTACTCGCGCACCTGCCCGCTCAGATACAAGACCTATCGCAAATTCTCCGGGCGCGACCAATATGTTAAGGAAACCTGGGGTGATGATGCTAAGATCAAGCCCAAGGGCGCAACCCCGCAGCCGTGCCCTTTGCCCGGTGCCTACGTCAAGCCGGAAGACGGCACAATCAAGAAGTCTCTGACCCCGTTGCAATACAAGGTGACGCAGGAGAACGGTACGGAGCGGCCTTTTGACAACGAATTTTGGGACAACAAGCGTGACGGTATCTATGTGGATGTGGTCACGGGTGAACCTTTATTCTCGTCCAGAGACAAGTTTGATTCCGGCACTGGCTGGCCGAGTTTTACCCGGCCCATTCAGAAGGAAAATGTTGTCGAGAATGTGGATTCGACCTTTGGCATGGTGCGGACTGAGGTTCGCAGCAAGGCCGGGGACTCGCATCTCGGACATTTGTTTGATGATGGGCCGCGACCGACCGGACAGCGATATTGCATTAATTCCGCCTCGTTGAGATTTGTTGCGAAGGAAGATTTGGAGGATGAAGGATATGGGGAGTTTCTGAAGTTATTTGAGTAAAGATAATGGATAGGGCAAATTATCTGTCCGTCTTGTGGGGAGCTTTCTTTAAGGGAGGCTCCCCTTTTTTTTGTGAGACGGAGAGGAATAAGGAAGAGAAGAGAAAGCCGTCACTGGCATTCCTCCAATTTTTTTGTTGCCCTCCCGGCGGAGTCCATTTCTTTTGCTGCGCCATAAAGAAATAGACGAGAGAAAAGACGCTTGCACGAGCGTATCCACCCAACCATCCCCGGCACGAATCTGATCGAATCGGGCTGCTCCCGAATCAAGTAACCGAAGCGGCTCCGATGATTCGAAGAGCCGCAGGTCTTACGATTCGTATTTATTTAAGTCGCAGGTGGTTGAAAGAGCTAGGGCACACTTGCAGCTAATAAAGATTTGGTGATACCTATGCTATGAAAAATATTTTAAACCCTGAAATACTCCACAAAAACCTAATATTGCTATCTATTTTTATTGCGACATATGAATTTTCTAAAGACATCATAATAACTAGACCTCAAGACTTATTCATAACTGGTTTTGATGATGCCGAAATCACAATTAGCCCTGATTATAAAAAACATGTGCTCTCACGAAACAAAAGCCCATTGTATGCCTCCTTAGATTGGTTCAAAGAACAATCAGCCATAGACCAAAACGATATTCAAATTTTCGAAGAAATAAAAAACACAAGAAATGAAGCTGTTCATGAAATGATGACAATAATCAAAAATGGCCCTTCAAAGAAATTCGAACAGGCTTTAAAAAATCTGACAACTCTACTATATAAAATTGAAAAATGGTGGTTTGTAGAAATAGAATTCCCAATTATAGCCGATAGGTACCCTACCATAACAGACCCAAAAGAAGCTTTCCCAGGAACAATGTTACTCGTTAAAATAATTCAAGAAATTGCTCTTGGAGATGAAAATGAACGCAATCGTATTTATGAAGAATTCATTAAAAAAACATCTACAAACAAGCAAACATCTACTTAATTTAAGGGCCGCCCTTATGGGCGGCCCTTTCTCTTTTCAATCATATCTCTTAATTCAATCTACGCTTTGAACACCCTCGGGATTCCGGCGGTGTCTTCTACTCTGAATCCGGCCTGTGCGATGGAATCTCTCAGTGCGTCGGACTGTGTAAAGTCTTTGGCTTCTCTTGCCTTTTGGCGATCTGCGACCATGCCCTGGACGTCGTTGGGGAGTTCACTCAGGGGAACCGGCATCTGGGTGGGGTCGAGAATGCCGAGGATGGAGTCGATATTCATGAGTTCATCGTGGCAGGCTTTGGCTGCAGCTCCGGTAAGGGCGTTGTCTGCGGCCCAGCCGTTGACGTGTTTGATGAACTTGAAGAGCGTGGGCCAGAAATGATGGAATTTGAGACCATCATCCATAGCAGTTTTGAACCCTGCCTTGAGGTCGAAGACGGCCTGTTCCACGTCGCGAGACACGGCATCCCCATTGGCATCGAGAGCAAGGGTCAGGACGGCCGCGCCTTCCTGTACCTTGCGCCAGTTGCGCGCCCACATGGAGAGGTTTTCGTCCGAGGCGCACAGCGGTTTGCGATTCGCCACTGAGAGCAGCCAGCAACGGGCCGCACGGTAGCCGCCGAGTTTTTCAGCCACGGCATCAAGTCTGCCGCCATCGCTATCCGAAGACTGCTGGCAGACCATCCAGGCTTGGAGTTCGCGACCAGCCGTTGACCAGATGGCGCGCAGGTTCTCCAGATGTGGGAAACGGTGCTTTTCAGAACCGATCATAACATCGATGCGCGGCAGCACATCAAGTGCAGTGGCTGCGTGTTGCAGGAACCAGCTCGGGCGCACGTTGCCCCATTGGGTTTCCACGACTTCGCCCCGTTTCAAATCAAACAACGTAGCCCGTTTCAACAGTGTGAAATCAAGCGGGTTGTCCTTGACGTACGAATTCAGGTCTACGGTATGACCGCCGGACACCTTGTCCATATCGACGTCCGCGATCTCACCGTACCGCTTGTCGCGGAACACGTCGAAATACACGCTTCTGAGTTTCTCATAGGCCAACCCCTTGCCGAGCAGTTTACGGCACAGGGACAATGACGTGTCATTACTGCCGGACGACAGCGGAAAACTGATGGATTCTGTCAATCCCATGTCACGGGCGCGATCAAGCACACCTTTCAACCGGTCGGAAGCAAAGGCTTCACGACTGATGCCCCCCTCTCGGGCGGCGGCAAGCGTACGGTCATCCATATCCGTCAGACCGGCGGCGGCGTTCACCGTCACACCGGAAGCCTTCATGTGCCGAATAAACACGTCAAGCAACGAGAGCCTGCGCCATGAATCAATGGAATCCGGGTCATCAAGGCTCGGCCCCATAGTATATAGGCCAAGGCCATTGGAACCGTTGAGCATCTTGTCCGCACCGGATGCCATGTCATAAATAGTCACGCCACTGCCGGGCTGCTGCCTATACAAAGGCGTTGAAAGATATCGTTCGCCGGAATCAGGGAAAATAGCGACCACAGTGCCGGATTCCATGCGCTCGGCCAACTGGATGGCTCCGCCCAGAGCCGCTCCAGAGCTCATGCCAGCGAAGATACCTTCTTCACGCGCCAGCTTGCGACAATAACCAAAGGCGGTCTCGTCATCCACATGCAGGACTTCATCGAGCGTGTTTTTGTCATATATACCGGGAGGATAGGACTCGAGCATATTCTTGAGCCCCTGAATCTTGTGACCCGCATACGGCTCCACTGCGGCAACATGAACGTCGCCCATTTCATGCAGTCGCTTGGCAATACCCATGGCCGTACCGGACGTGCCGAGGCAGACGACACAATGCGTGACCTCGCCGTGTGTCTGTTCCCATATTTCCAGGCCGGTACCGTTGTAATGCGCGGTAATACACGCCGGATTATTGTACTGATCCATAAGTACATACTTGTCCGGCTCTTCACGCGCATAGCGGTATGCCTGCTCAATGGCGCCATCCGTGGCGAGATGCCCGGGGGTCAATTCAAGTTCGGCCCCGTATGCGGCCATGATCATCTTGCGCTCTTCCGACGCGGTCTCCGGCATGAGCATCTTGATGCGATACCCCTTGATGGCGGCGACCATGGCAAGCCCCACGCCGGTATTACCGGACGTGGCCTCAATGATGGTCTTGTCGGGAGTCAGTTCGCCCGAGTCCTCGGCTGCCTGAATCATGGCGGCAGCCACGCGATCCTTAACCGATCCGCCGGGGTTCTGGCACTCCAGTTTCGCCAAAATCCTGACGTTGGGATTAGGGTTCAGGTGGCGTATCTCCACCAGCGGTGTATTTCCGATTAATGCAAGTAAATTTGTATTCATGATAGCCCCCTCGTAATTCCTTGGGCTGATTTGGCATTTCTTGTCCGCACGGTAGGGGAAATTGATTTTCAGTGCAACTGGCATACAACGTGCAAATCACGTCCAGCACCGTCATTTTTTGAGCACAACGAGGAAAGCATGAGCGCATACCCCTTTCTGAAAGACAACATCGAATACCTGCAACGCACCGGCAATCCGGTGTTTCAGTGGCTGTCCGCCAGCGATTTCCATGAAGAAAAACTGATGAACAATCTTTTCATCAACCAGTTCGGCATCCACGACTGGCGTATGGAGGACGGCAACGGCATGTTCGAATCCCTGCCGCCGGACGGACTGTTCGCGGGTTGGCTGCATCCGGAAAAGGCTCGGACCTCGGCAACTTTCGTGATCGGCTCCAACCTCGGCTACGGCGTAAACCATCTGCTCAAGAATACACCGGATACCCACAAAATCATGCTCATGGAACCGCGTGCCGAAATGCTGCTCGCCTGTCTGGGCCAGACCGATTACCGCCCATTCTTCGAGAACAAGAAATTCCATCTCATGGTGCCGGACGAACGGTTCGTTGCCGAAGTGGTCCGTAACCTCGACCTGCAATTCGTCTACGGTCAGATTCACCTCAAAAGTGACATCGCAAGCCGTCAGCTCGGCCCGGAATACGCCAAGTGGGCACGGATTATCAAGAACCGGCTGGAGAACTTCTCGCTTGAGCTCTCTACCCTGCGTTTTCGGCAGGACGTCATGGTCGGCAACGAGATCAACAATTTTCAACGCGCCATGCAGGACGGCAGCCTCAAATCCATTAAAGGCAAGGGCGCAGGCGTGGGTGCAGTCATCCTCGGAGCCGGCCCCAGTCTCGAAGCAATGGCTCCCAAACTCAGGGAAAACCCCGGCCATGTTCTCTACGCCTGTGCGCTCCAGACAGTGCCGACACTCCAGCGCCTCGGCATCAAGCCACACCTATGCGCGGCAATCGACTACGACAAATCCATGCTCAAGATTTTCGAACGGCTGGACCCGGACTTCGTTCAGGACGTGCCGCTCATCTATTCCACAAAGATCGACCCCATGGTGCTCAAACGGTACCCCGGCCCCACGCTCCCGCTGTGGACAATCGGCGGACTCGGCACATACGTGCTCAAGGAGCGCGACATGGTTATGGACGCAGGCGGCAACGTCTCCGTGACCCTCTCCCGATTCCTGCGTATCTGCGGAGTAAACCACCTGCTGCTGGCAGGTCAGGACTATGCATGGCTGAATGGCAAATCCCATTCAGGCGGACATCACAACGAAACAACAAATATGACGAAACGCTCCTACCACCAGACCACCAAGAATCTGGACGGTGAGGACATTCTGACCACTGTGCAGTACATGACAGCCAAGCGTGAATTGGAAGACGACCTCAAACAGGCACAATTCCCCATCTATAATTTGTACGGCGGCGGCGTTCCCATTGAAGGCACGAAGGTCGTGGACATCGACTCCCTCTACTCGGAAGGCATTCTTGCTTCTGCACCGGGAAGCGTTGATCGTCTCCGGTCCGCCCTGCTGGACTGCCGGGGTAGCATCCCGCCCATCCGGCTGGAACCGCGCTCTCCCATGTGGACGACGTCCCTGCGCAATGCCGAAAAGCATCTGACAAAACTGTTCCACAACATCTCCGGCAACCAGTCGGAAATCCATGCGGCCCTCACGCGCATCGAACTGTTCATCAAGCAGGACCCGCTGTACCTTCCGTACCTGTTCAACGAAACACTGGACCTCGCCGGACTGACCCGGGCCAAGGCCGATTATGACAGAAAAGACCTGCCCGAGTTCAAACGAATCGCCAAAATCATCCTGAAAAAAGTCCGGGAAATGGACCGTATGGTCTGCGTCACCGGCGATAAATCCAGACAATCAGCGGCATAGCCATACACTCCCCCATCAAAATGAAAATCCCCTGCATGTCAGGGGATTTTTCGTTTGCAGACCGGCTCTTGCGGTTCACTCCGAAAAGTGAAATAGTCCACGCCCATGGACGACAAGAAACCCTACCTCACTGACGACGGAACCCTGGTTATCCCCTTCGAGTGTGCGGACCACGCCTACAAATACTGGAAACAGGAAGGCAAGCCCATGACCGAAATCCTCACGGAGTTGAACGCCAGCCCAGAAGTCTGGGCCAAGTACACGTACAAGAAACATCCTGAGTCCGAAGAATCATAGAATCGGTGCACTGATTGCACCCGCTTGCTCCCGCACCCCGTATATCATATAAAACCGCATGCGCAGACATTCCCTCACACAGTGGGCGCTCTTTTCCACGCCCCTTCTCATACTCCTTGCCATAGTCTGGTTCGGTTTCCATACCGAAGCCGACGTTGCCGCCTATTTCAAGGCCCATCGGATAGCACACCCCGGACTCAAGGCAGTCATGAAATTCATCACGGACTGGAGCAATCCGTTCTTCTATGCGCTCTATGCCGTCATGCTCATCGTGGCCATAAAAAACCGCAACCATGAACGACTGCGTTTCGTCCTTGTCCTACTCGTAGTACAGGCCATCGTGGCCGGACTGTGTGTTCATTTCCTGAAAATGACCATAGGCCGTCCCCGCCCCGGACAGGGCGAATGGTTCGAACCGCTCTCCACAAGCGGTACACAGCACTCCCTGCCGTCAGGGCATACCACCGAAATCACAGGGTGGACCCTGCCGCTGGTTCAACGCCTGAATCGCACATGGATCACCGCACTTTTGGGTTTATTCATCGGAACTGTCGGCTTTTCCAGAATATATCTCGGTTGGCATCATCCCTCTGATGTCTTCTTCGCCTGGCTGCTCGGCAGCGTGGGAGGTTTTGCCACCACCATCATCGCAGGTTCAACGCTTTTCAGAAAAAAGGCCAGACAATGACATCCACTGCCGCCTCCATATGGGACAGACTCGCCAAACACCCATGGCTGACCATGACATTCGCCGTATTCGCTCAAACATGGTTCTGCCTCAGCAACCGCGCCCTCTGGTTTTCCGATGAAGTCCGCTACGCCAACGCCTACCAGAATCTTGTGCTGAACGGAAAATGGATGGTCCTGTCGCTCAACGGCCAACCCTACCCCGACAAGCCGCCCGTCTATTTCTGGTTCCTTTGGCTGCTGGACACCGTTACGCCCATGGATATGCCCGGTGTGTTTTTTCTCGGCGCAGCCCTGTCCGGCCTGTTCTTTCTGTATGGAGCCTATTTCCTGGCCCGGTCTCTGAATTTTGACAGGTCCGTCAGTCTGGCGTCCACGCTGATCCTGCTCTCCACATTTTTCCTCGTGGCCCTGTTCCATTATTCGCGCATGGACCTCATGTTCGCAGCACTTATCGTGGTCAGCCATGCCTGCCTGTTCCGCGCTTTCAATGAAAAGACACAGGGCAAGTGGCCGCTCTACGCCTTCCTGATTGCCGGAATCGCCACGCTGATCAAAGGGCCGCTCGCATTCATCTTTCCCTTATTGACATCCGGCATTTATCTGGCCTGGCGCGGCGAGTTGAAAAAACTTTTCACCCGTCAGATGGGACTTGGCCTGCTCGCCATGATTGGTATCCTGCTCGCATGGGTGGCAGGTGTCATGCTCGTGGAAGGCCCGGACTTTCTACTGAACACGGTCCTCGGCAAACACGTCATTCAGCGCGCAACAAAAACATTCCACCATCGTGAATCTTTCTATTATTACTTTGTTGCCTTCCCACTGGCATGGCTCCCATGGACACTGATCCTGTTCGTTGCTCCCATAAAGAGATACTTGTCCATCAAAACATGGGGCGAACTCTGGACCACCAGGAAACAGGCCGGACCTCATGCCTTCCTGTGGATCATGTTCGCGACCATCTTCATTTTCCTGTCGAGCCTGAGCGGCAAGGTACTCATCTATATCCTGCCCATGTTCGCGCCGCTGGCTCTCCTGACCGGCGCGGCCATACATTCCATGAATGAAGAACGCACCAACCGCTTCTGGATGCTCGTGGGTGGACTCTGGACGGTCCTCGGCATCGGCCTGATACTGGCTGGAGACCTTCTGCCTTTCCCGGTTCCCATCAGAGGCATGGGCATTGCCGCAACCATACTGCTGTGCGGTGGCGCAGCGATTTTCCTGATGCGTAAATACGGCAGCAAAGCCGCATTGCTCACGACCGCGCTTGCCATGATTATCTGGCTCTATCCGGTAGGTCTCATGGTCGCCCCCTCACTGGACGACGGCATGAGCACCAAGCGACAGGCCAAAATCATGAGCGAATTCGTAGACAAAGGCTACGTCCCCTACGCTCTCAAGATTTACTCAGGAATCTTCACGTACTATGCCGAACACAATTTCAGAGAGACCAACCACCTGCCGGAATTCCTTGAATGGACGCAAAACCAAGACAAGGTTGTACTCGTTATCAGGGAAAGGCATTGGAACGACTGGAAAGACCAGCTCCCGGATTTCCACATCGTGGACCGGCAATCAATTGCCGGCATGATGTATCTTGTTGCCATCAAGGGATAATCCTGCCCTGAGGCTCCGATGGGGTTAGACAAAGTCTAGACATTCCATTATAGTCGGTTATTAGTCATGGGTAAAAAAGTAACGCATATACTCCTAGCCTTACTGATCACCTCCTCTGCCGGATGTGCGGTCTATCCTGCCGTGCAGATAGCAGGCGGTGCTATGACAGGATATGATGCAGCCATGCTTGCTGACGAATATATCCCGCGCGAACACGTGGAAGGTGGCGGGTTGTCGGTCAATCAGGACAAAATGCTCCAGCGTAGATTACGTGAACGGCTGGAACTCAACGGCATGACCGTGTCTGCCCACGTCATCGACGCCAAGGCATATCTCATCGGTCAGATAGCGGATCGCTCACGTGCAGACTACGCCATCAAAACCGCGTCCACAGTGCAGGGCATCAAGACCATTACCTGCAAATTCTATCCGCCCACCACGCACCGCGAAGCACGAAAAGACCAGCGTATCCATGCCGAACTGTCAGAACAGTTGCAGAAAACCCTGCGACTGCGAGGCGCCGACCTCCGAGTAGAAGTCATTCGCTCACAGGCCATCATTATCGGCAAAGCACAAAACTACTCGCAAAAGACTGCTGCCGTGGCTATCGCTTCAGAAATCGGTGACATCACCCAGGTGATTGATTACATCGCCGTGGATGCACCGACCGCTGAAGGCGATGAAGTCGCGAGCAACTAACATGTGAAGCATACCTCTGACGGCTTAAGGACCTTTTTCAGATTGTTCTTTGGGCCCTCTGAAGGCTATTAAACAAAAGCCCCTGTCTCTCATGAGACAGGGGCTTTTGTTTATTCACTGTACTTGCTGTATTAGCAGCTGGCGCAATCGAAGATGCGGTCGAAGGTCTTGAGAACTTCAAGACCGTCTTCGCCGGTGATAGGCACCGGGGTACCATTACGCAGAGCATTCAGGAACTGGGTCAGTTCCTCTTTGACAGGCTCACGGAACATGAGCGGCCATTCGCGGACGGAATAGGATTTGTCGTAGGTGGAAAAAGCCGAGTATTCCTTAACCTCCTGCGTGATCAGATTGGCCTGGATGTACTTTGATTCGCAGGCAACGTTGATCTTGCGTCCCTTGTACGGGGTCACCCAGTTGGTGGTGATATTGGCAAGCACACCGTTTTCCATCTCGGCAGTAATGAGAGCAGAGTCCTCATGCTTGCCAATGGAGGTGGAAGAGACCGCGTACACAGACTTGAATTCGGAGCCTGTCAGGAAGCGAATAAGGTCGATATCATGCGAGCCGAGGTCCTTGATGACACCCACGTCCTGAATTCGCGGAGGATACGGTCCGACGCGCTCGATCTGAATCGAAATAACATCGTCACCGATCAGTTCCTTGACGCGTTCGACAGCCGGATTGAAACGCTCGACATGACCAACCATGAGGGCGACGCCCTTTTCCTTGGCCTTGGCGACCAGATCTTCACCTTCGGTAGCAGAAACAGCCAAAGGCTTCTCGATGATCACGTTGATGCTCTTATCCATGATCTTCAGGCCGGTCTCGTGATGCAGGCTGGTAGGGACGCACACGGACATGGCATCCAATTCGTTCTCCAGCAGTTCATCAAGACTGGCAAAGGTCTTGACGCCAAACTGGGCTGCGACTTCTTCACGAGCTTTTTCATCAACATCGACCACACCGACAACTTCCACATCAGCCATTTCAGTGTAGTTGCGCAGATGGACGCGGCCCATCCAACCCAACCCGACAACGCCTACTTTCAACATATATATATCCTCGTTCAGAGTTTCATGTTTGCGAAAGCTATCTACAGGGCAAATCCGACCATTGCAACCCCGGCGGACCGATTATACACGCTTCCCTTGCCCAGAATTGTCTCATACGATACTAAACACGCATGCAAACAGGAAATCCAACCGGCCCCATCTGGTTTAATGTCGGCGAAGCGTCAGGCGACCTTCATGGCGCGGAACTCATCAAACGACTCAAGGAAGTTGCCCCCGAGGCGACCTTCACTGGTATGGGCGGCCCAGCCATGCAGGCCGAGGGTATGGACATACGCTTCTCCATGAAGCTCATATCACTGGTGGGCATCACGGAAATACTCGGCGGCCTGACACGCATCATCACGTTGCTCGGCGAAATCAAGCACGAACTCATCAGGGTGCGCCCCCGCGCCATCATCCTGGTGGACTGCCCGGAGTTCAACTTCCGTATCGCCAAGATCGCATACAAGCTCGGCATTCCTGTTTATTATTATATCAGCCCGCAAATCTGGGCCTGGCGTTCAGGCCGCGCCAATTTTCTGCGCAAGTATGTCCGTAAGGTCATCTGCATCCTGCCTTTTGAAAAGGATTTTTATAAAAAATACAACATGGATGTGAACTATGTAGGTCATCCGCTCATGGATGTTTTGCCGCTGGCCGAACTCGACGAAGTTCCAGTGGATGAGAACCGCATTGGCCTGCTGCCCGGCTCACGCAACAAGGAAGTCAGCACCCTATTGCCTGAATTTGCCGGAGCAGCCAAGATACTGCAAAAGGCCCACCCGAACCTGCATTATGTCATTGTCCGCGCTCCGGGCATGGAAAAAGAACGGCTCCTTTCGTTGTGGCCCAACGATATTCCGGTGAAAATTGTTGAACCAGACACTCGATACAAGACATTCCGGTCATGTAAGTGTATCATGGCTGCATCCGGTACGGTCACATTGGAAACTGCACTCATCGGTACCCCGGTACTCGTGGCCTATAAGGTTTCCTTCATCTCCGAACTGATCGCCAAGCTACTCGTCAACGTGGACCACATTTCCTTGCCCAACCTCATTGCAGGGCACGAGATCTACCCGGAGTACATTCAGAAAGACGCGTGCGCGAACACACTCGCACAGGCTGCCAGCCGCTGGCTGGACGACCCCACGGAATATGACCGCGTCAAACAGGAATTGATCAAGCTCCGCACCATGGTCGGAGAACCGGGCGCACCGTTACGTGCAGCACAGATTATTACGGACGACTTGGCCAAACTTGGCAAATAGTCCAATCATTTCAAATTTTCTACTCACTGGCAGGCATCATGAACCGATTCGATTTCCCCCAAACGCTCCCGCCCAGCAAACCGCTGCTGCCCGCATTTACGGAACACTTTTCCGGCTGGCATCTTGGCATGGGATTACCCAACACACTGCTCGGACTGCTACCGACCCTCTTTCAACTCGCCAGACGTGACCCGGACTGCAAAGACACGACTCAAGGCATGTCCATCTGGGGTACACAGGCCCACCCGCTGACTCCGGGCATGGGAACCTGGGGCATCAAAAGCCTGAACATGGGCCTCAAACTCGGTCCGGCTTTCACACGCGTATTACTCATCACCGCCAAACTCCCAAAACTGGGTGAAGCAGCCAGCGAAACTGGCGATGATGCAGAGAGCAAAGCTGAACTCGAAGCTATGGACACATGGTACGCACTCGCCCGACAGGATGACAGAAAGCTGATCCTGCGTTTTCTGACCGTTGTCCTGAATGATTCGACCAAGGGACTCTCCTGGCTTCACCACGTATGGGACGACCTCATTCATATGGGCAAGCCGGAAATTCCCAAAGCCGCCCTGGACATGATCGAGTGGACCGACGCCACCGCTCCGCTCAAGGAGCGCATGGAGGCAGACTGGGCATTCCATTGTCTCCCGCCAGAAAAGGCCCTGCCCATTATCGAAGAACTGGACCCGGCACTCTGGGGATTGTGGCGAGCCTATGCTGGTGGCGAACTGCTGCTGCGCATGGGTAAAAAAGGCGAAGCCAAGGGGATCCTTGCAGGACTCTGGAAGGCTATCCCGTGGCACGTCAACCTGACGCTCAAGCTCTATGATCTTTTCAAAATACCGCCAATCGGCGAGAGTGAAGACACAAAAGATGTCACCATTCTCGTCTATTCGTGGAACAAGGCTGACCTGCTCGCCGACACCCTGCATAGTCTTCTGGAAAGCGACATCGGTCACGCCAAGGTTATCGCCCTGAATAACGGCTCCTCCGATCACACAGACGACGTGCTGCTCAAGGCACAGGGAGCATTCGGTGCTGACCGCTTCCGTATCGAAACACTGCCTGTCAACGTCGGCGCACCAGCCGCGCGCAACTGGCTGCTAGCCCTGCCAGAAGTCAAAGCCTCCAAATGGGCGGCGTTTCTGGACGACGACATCGTGCTGCCCAAGGATTGGTTGATGCGACTGCTCGGCCCGGTAAAAAACCGTGATGACATCGGGGCTGTCGGGTGTCGTATCACAGCAGCCGTACCGCCCTATGGTTTGCAATCGGCAGACTACAATCTTTTCCCAATACCGCCTGCCGATCCCAAGGCAGATATGGTCCCCAACCGGGTACTGGTTTTCGACAATTGTGCCGGAACACTCGACACAGGACTTTTTACCTACACCCGCACCTGTCTGTCCGTGTCCGGCTGTTGCCACATGGTCAACATGCGCTCCATAGAAGAGGCGGGCGGATTTGATCTGCGCTACACTCCGTCGCAGTTCGATGATCTGGACCGCGACATCCGCTCAAGCCTGATTGGTATGCCTGCCCTGTTTGTAGGCGGCCTTGCAATCCGTCACATCCAGCACTCCAGCCTGGCTCAATCAAAGGACGTCAGGCAGATAGGTCAGGTCATGGGGAACAAGCTCAAACTCGACACAAAGTTCACAGACGAGGAGCTCATCCGTCTGGGGGAAGAAAACCAGCAACGCTCATGGCGCGACCTGAAAGAAAAAAGCACCTTCCTCGTTGACCGGCTCGGAATGAGTACCTAGTTCTTTCTCACCAAGAATGAGGGAGAACCACCATGGAAGATGTACGAGTATACGGCGACTTTCATCGAATCACGCCGGAGATATATGAACAGATCAAGGATTCCAATCCTTTTGATCAGGTAGAGTACGACGGTGATGTCTTGCGTGTGGACCACGAAGGTCATTACCTCATGATCGACAACTTCATCGAAGCCATCCGCGACCTGTTGCCAGAGAATGGATACGGACATGTAGAGTACATCGATCAGCTTGACTGGGTCGTCACCCGATACACGATCACCCCCGGCAAGATTGAAGAAAAGGTCGTCCGGGTAGACAATGTAGTCGACGCCCACCAAAGAAACTACGGCCTCTAAAAAAACGGCTGATTCATAAAGAATCAGCCGTTTTTTGTTGCAATGAAAACAACCGTCTACATGAACGCACTCCAAAGCATCTTGGTACCCACGATAAAAAGAAGTATCGCAAATATCCGCTTGAGCTTGTCCACAGGCAGGCTATGGGCGAGCTTTGCCCCGAGCGGCGCAGTGAGCACACTCATCGAGATGATGCCGAGAAAAGCCGGGATATAGATATAGCCGAAATGCGGACCGGGGATGCCTTCAACGTTCCAGCCGTTGATGATGAAGCCGGTCGTCCCGGACAATGCGATAGGCAGGCCGACAGCCGCAGCCGTCGCAATGGCCGTATGCATGGTCTGGTTGCACCACGACAGAAACGGAACAGTCAAAGTGCCGCCGCCGATACCGACCAGTGCGGAAAAAATCCCGATCCCATTACCCACGACAAATGTTCCGGCCTGTCCCGGCAGTTCCCGCGCGCTCTTCGGTTTCATACCCAGCAGCATCTGCGTTGCCACATAATACAGGAAAAACCCGAAGAACGCCTTGAGGAACCCCGTGGGCAACAACGCCGCCACCCAGGCTCCGAGGTAGGTTCCCACAATAATGCCCGGGGTCAACCTCCAGAATGCAGAATAATTAATGGCCCCGCGCTTGTGATGAGCACGCATGCTCGAAAGAGACGTAAAAATGATGGTCGCCAATGATGTACCAAGGGCAATATGCTGAATATGCACCTCTGGGAAATTCTGCAGTTCGAAAGCGATATTGAGCATGGGGACGATGACCAAGCCGCCACCAATCCCCAGCAAACCTGCCAAAACCCCGGCAAAAGCACCGAGAACTATATATATCAAATAGGTAGTGATCATATTATCCCTATAACATGCGTATTCACGACTCCTTCACAGGAGAACGGATACACGGTTTGGAGAAATGCACAGGAAAACAGGTCGGACAAAAAGGTATCTTTTTGTTCCACCTGTCCGAGTTTTAGAACAAGACGTTTATATCAATGGATTTGATATCCTTGCACCCTGTCAGTACCATGGCTCCCGAGAGCTGGGCCTTGAGAGATGCAAAATACGAATCGACGCCATCTTCCAAGCCACCCATGGCAGCCACGGAAACAGGACGGCCAATCATAACCGCGTCCGCACCGAGCGCAATCATCTTGAGAACATCCACGCCTGTCCGAATACCGCCATCCACAATCACTGCAAGCTTACCTTTGACCGGCTCAGACACTTCATGAATCACCTCGGCTGTTCCGGGAGCATGATCGAGCACCCGCCCACCGTGGTTGGACACCACGATGCCGTCTGCTCCAACTTCGGCAGCCAACTCGGCTTCATCAGGAGTCATGATTCCCTTGATAATGAATTTGGCATCCCAGCTATGAACCGTATCAATAATCTTCTTCAATTCAGAGGCTGGCTTGGGAGAAACAGGACGGCCCATCTGACGCAAGGTGATCAAACCGGCAGCATCGACATCCATACCAAAGGTGGTACATCCTGTAGCGCGGGCCAATTCCAGTTTTTCATCCAATTCCTCGCCTTCCCACGGCTTGATAAAAGGGATTCCATAACCATGGTTCTTGACGATTGCAGCAAACCCGGCCTCATGCACAAACGGCGGCACACCGTCGCCTGTACACCCGATGATTCCGGCACGCCTGCTGCCACTGACCACGGCTTCGGCATAAGCATCTTCACTGATACCGCCGCCCATGTTAAAAGACACGCCGCCGATAGGAGCAGCCATAACCGGCATGGAAAGATTGTAGCCGAGCAGAGACGTGGACGTGTCAGGCTCAGTCACATCATGCAAAAGGCGCATATTCAGTCGAATTTCGGCCAACGCCTCGTAATTGCTTTTAAAAGAGGAGCCGGTACCGAGTCCGCCCATTCCAGGGACTTCACCGGCACACGCCTTACCATCGCAAACCTTACAGACACGACAAAAGCCCTTCATCATCTCGCGTGCTTTATCTCTGATTTCCTTCATTCCTATCTCCTTGATATATTGATTGAAAATACAATACTTTCTGTAGAAGCAAGATGTTCACGCATGGCTCGTTCAGCCTGCATGGCACGCCCGTTCTTCACTGCCTCAACAATGGCCCGATGCGCCCTGATTGATGCCTGCTGACGTTCCGGGGACTGCACTTCCTCTGCGCGGCTTTTGGCAAATCCTTCATGCAGAACCATGACCATTTCCTTGAGCACAGGGTTACCAGAGGCTTCAGCCAGCAATTGATGAAATGCATGATCGTATCCCGCACCGGAGTCTCCACGACGAACCGCATGCTCCTGATTGATCAATACGTCTTCAAGACGGGTCAACTGATCCGGCGAACCGTTGACGGCAGCCAAGGCCGCAATTTCCGGTTCCAACATCTTGCGAACCTCGAACACGTCCCGCAGGTCATGTTGCCCGGAAAGCACAACGTCAAACAAAGAGCCATCGTCTTCACGGCTTTCACTGACGAACGTCCCTGAGCCTTGACGACTTTCCAATACGCCGGACTCGGCCAGAATCTTGATCCCCTCGCGCACAGAAGTCCGAGAAACACCGAACTCCTCGGCAAGTTTGCGTTCGGCAGGAAGACGATCACCGGGCATTAACGTCCCATGGCCGATCATCTGCTTGATCTGCTTAACGATTTCTTCTGAAATTGACTTTTTATTAACTGGTTTGACTTCCATACAGCTCCTCTCCAATTGGTTGGACCAATAATCCAATTAGACCACATTTTCGTGGTCGTCAATATTTTAGAGCTGTATTTCAGAAAGAATAAAGAAGGAGTACATGTCAATGAGGAAGGACACTACACGTAAAATGCTGGATTTATCAGGCCTTGCGCAAGGTATGCAACGTTATTTCCGGATGCGTACCAAGGCGCATTGGTGGTCCCCAATAGCCGGTACCCGTGTTCACATACAACACTGTGTCGTCATGCAGGTATATACCGCGCACATATTTCTGAAACAGATGGATCATGAAATTGTACGGAAAATACTGTCCACCATGAGTGTGGCCGGACAGCTGGATATCATACCCAGCCTTGGCTGCGTCAAATACCGAATTTGGCTGATGCGCCAACAGGATCGACACATCGTGCTCCGGAGCACCCTTCCGAGCCCCGGCAGGAGACGAGATATGGCTTGGCTCCAGACGGTAGGCATTGATATCAGGGACACCGGCCAACAGGATTCTCCCCTTACCGGTGTCGATAAGTGTATGTTCATTCACCAGCGGCCTGATACCGAGTTGTTCAACTTCAGCCAGCCATTCGTGGACACCGGAATAATACTCATGATTTCCAGTACAGAACCACACGCCATACGGTGCTGAAAAATCAGCCATTGGCAAAATATCATCCTTAAGACCGTCCACGGCTCCATCCACCAAGTCTCCTGTGTGCACGATCATATCTGCACCGAGCTTGTTGACCTCCTCCACGACCATACGGGCCCAATCAGCGCGGATGGTCGGGCCGATATGCGTGTCTGAAACCTGGGCTATGGTAAACCCGTCAAGACCAGACGGAAGGTCGACTACAGGAAGCGTATTGCGCACGACTTCGGGTTTGCTCCGCGCCGTAAAAACGGCAAAACCAGTCATTGGCAAAGCCGTTGCTAAGAACAGGCCATTGGATGCATTGAGCAGAAAACGACGGCGCTGGACATTGGGTTGAATGAAATAAGGTCTTCGGCTTCGCTTGACGAACAACTTTTTCATACCGGCCATGATGACCCCAAGCAGGTGAGGTATATCCCGAACAAGCATGAAGAAAATGAGAATGGAAATAAAACCGAAGAAGGTAAACCCCACCCAATCAATGGAATCACAGGCAAGGCATTCGTACCTTTCCGTGCGTTGCAGGAACCATGTTATCCTATGACCGAATAGAAGTATCGCCAACGCCAGCCACAGCGTGATCTTCCGTTTGCGGCCAACGGACAGAGGCTCGATAAGTCGCCATCCAAGATAGAGCACTATCAAGGTTATGACGGTCAGGACAATAACAACCCAGGACATCATGACTGCGCTTACTCCATATATTACTCTCATTAGCCATGGGATACATTTCAGCAATTGTCAAATTATCAAACGGACCTGCGGAGATAGTATCCTGCTCTGGTTCTCAATAGCGTAGTTATCTGATAGTGGAACTAATCTCGACATCACAAGGAGCACGCGATGACCTTTACCACGCCTCTCATCTTTATTGAAAACAACCCTCTGCTGGATATGATGGCCAAAACGGGGCTTTTGTTACTGGCTGGATTGATAACATTCATCCTTGCCAGGCTGCTCCTGGTGCGCGCTGCTCACGCTTTTGCCCGCAGGACCAAAAGCCAACTGGACGACATCCTCATGGAAGAAGGGGTGTTTTCTCGGGCAGCCCTGCTCGCCCCTGCCCCCGTGCTGTTCTGGGGACTCGAATTATTCCCCAATACCAAAGATATGCTTGATGATGCCATTTATGCATACATGGCCGTGGCTGTTATCCTCGTATTGGTCAAAGTTCTCGATGGGCTGACACGGCTTTACCAGACTTTCGGCATAGCCAAACGTCGCCCCATCAAAGGGTACGTGCAACTCGTCAAACTTTTTGTATACATTCTTGGCGGTATATCAGTCGTTTCCATCCTCCTTGGCAAGTCTCCCTGGGGCCTTCTTTCAGGCATCGGGGCCATGACCGCAGTGCTCATGCTGGTCTTTCGCGACACCATCCTGTCTCTGGTCGCAGGAATACAGATATCTGCCAATGACCTGCTACACAAAGGAGACTGGATTGAAATGCCTGCCATGAGCGCGGACGGCGACGTGGTCGACATTGCTCTGAATACGGTCAAAGTGCAGAACTGGGACATGACCATCACGGCCATTCCCACATACAAATTTCTGGATACACCTTTCAGAAACTGGAAAAACATGAGCGAGTCCGGAGGGCGACGAATCAAACGGTCAATCAAGATCGACATGTCGTCAGTCAGGTTTGCAGACGCCCCGCTGATCGAGCATCTGCAAAAAGTCCAACACCTCACTGACTACATTACGATACGTCAAGCTGAGATCAATACAGCCAACACAACCAGTGGAGCTGATCCGGCCTCGACACTCAATGGACGCCGCCTGACCAATCTCGGCCTGTTCCGCCGTTATGTCCTTGAATATCTGCGTTCACATCCTCTTTTAAGACAGGATATGACCATGCTCGTCCGTCAACTCCAGCCAGAGGCATCCTCAGGGATTCCCCTTGAAATATATTGCTTTACAAACAAAACAGGTTGGGGAGACTTTGAAGACATCCAATCCGACATAATGGACCACCTGATTGCGGCACTCCCGGAATTCGGCCTGAGAGCATACCAACGGAACGCCTTGATCGACAGCCGGGGCTCAGCGTAAGACTCGATTCAGCCGATCAAATCCCGTGCCATAAAATCACCCAAAAAAAGGACAAAAATCGTTTGACACGACTCTGCCCTAGAGCCTCGCGGCTTTGCCGCACACCGGGGAAAAATCACAAAATGATGTTCTTTTCCCTGTGGAATTCGCGTTTTTTTGGGTTCCCAACCGGCAAGCCTTGTGTTAATTCAATTTGGTCTTGAGGCGGTCCTTTTTTCTCAGACCGCGACACCCCTCGCCTGTCGAAAACCGATCCCACTCAAATATGAAATTGTTTTTTCTAAACTTAATCTAGAAAAAAAGTTAAGTATTTCACCAACTGTCATCAAAGTTAGTTGTGGAAAACAATTTTAAAAACCTGACAATCGCTTTCAATCGCTAATATCTCGGAATATTCAGGCGAGTAGTCAAAAAAAAATCAAATCCCCCCTGTACAAAATCCCATGCCTGAGATATGTTTGCCATCACGTGCCGGCAACATCTTCTCCACTCAAAAACGTCTGCGCATGAGCGGGATTGACGCCCATAATCAGGGTGCCCGTAAACACTGATTTTTATGATACACAAGACTTTTTAGGGTCTGTAAGCAAAAGGAAAACCTGCCATGAATGAACACGCAGGGGTATGGAAATACGTTCGCGGCTTTGAGAATCTGAGTCTATGCGACTGGCCGGGACGAGCTACCTGCATCATCTTTCTGGGCGGTTGCAACCTGCATTGCCCCACATGCCACAATTTCGAACTCGCCTGGGACATGCAGTCACTGCCTGCCATTGATCCAGTCCGCATCAAGTCCTATCTCAGAGACCGGGCAGGCTGGCTTGACGGTGTCACCGTCACCGGAGGCGAACCAACGACTGTTTCCGGTGTAGGCGAACTGTTGTGGGAACTGAAAAAGACCGGGCTCCCGATCAAGATGGATACCAACGGTATGCGCCCGGACGTCGTGCAGGAGTTGCTGCAATGCAAACTCGTCGACACCTTCGCTGTGGATGTCAAAGGTCCATGGGCCAAATATCCCGCCCTGACCGGCCATGCCGTTTCCGAAATAGCTGCCCAGGCCAATATGCAGCGCATCTTTGACATGGCAAAAGCCACAACAGATTCTTTCTATTTCCGATGCACACAGGTTCCCGGGCTGACCGAGGCTGACCTGGACATTGCACGGGGCTATCTGCCGCAGGAATATGAGTTGACCATTCAAAAATACGTTCCACCCAGGAGGAAGCAGGAGCATGCCAAGCCAAATCATGAAGAGAGACGGCCGGTTGGAAACGTGGTCATCTGACCGCATCGCCCAGGCCATTTTCAAAGCCCTCAGTGCCAGCGGCATCAAGGATCCGATTCTCTCCAAACGCCTTGCCAAGAAAGTTGAGACAAAACTCAGCCATATGGACATTCCTGAACAGGAACATGTCCAGAATATGGTCGAACAAGTTCTCATGGAATCCCGTCAGTACGAGATAGCCAAAAAATACATACTGTATCGCGAACAGCGCCGTCAGCTTCGAAGTGAAAAGGAAGCCTATCTCAATATCAAGGATGTCATCGACACCTACCTTGATCAGGCGGATTGGCGAGTCAATGAGAACGCCAACATGACCCACTCATTCCAGGGTCTGATGCTTCATCTCTCCGGCACGGTTCAGGCCCGTTACGCACTGGAAAAGTACCCCGAAGAAATTCGTCTGGCTCATGAGCACGGCTATTTCCATATACATGATCTTTCGTTCGGCCTGGCCGGTTACTGTGCAGGCTGGTCCCTGCGCGATCTCCTTTTTGAGGGCTTCAACCTTGAAGGACGCGCTTCTGCCGGTCCTGCCAAGCATTTTGACACCGCACTCGGTCAGATGAACAACTTCCTCGGCACCCTGCAAAACGAATGGGCCGGAGCACAGGCGTTCAACAACGTCGACACGTATCTTGCGCCTTTCGTCAAGGCGGACAACCTGAGTTACAAGCAGGTCCGCCAGTGTATGCAGAAGTTCGTGTTCAATCTCAACACGACCTCCCGCTGGGGCGGTCAATCCCCCTTCACCAATCTTTCTTTTGATCTGGTAGCTCCCAAGCACATCGCCTCCGAACCGATCATAATGGGCGGCAAGTATGACGATGAACTGACGTACGGTGATTTCCAAGAAGAAATGGACATGATCAACCAAGCCTACATCGAGGTCATGCTCGAAGGCGATCACCACTCCAGAATCTTCTCGTTCCCGATTCCGACTTACAACGTCACTGAAGATTTCCCATGGGAGTCAGAGATTGGCGAATCACTCATGAAGCTGACCGCCAAATATGGTGTGCCGTATTTCCAGAACTTCATCAGCTCTGACCTCAATCCAGAAGATGTGCGCTCCATGTGTTGCCGCCTCCAGATGGACCTGCGAGAACTGCGCAACAAGACCGGTGGTCTGTTCGGCGCTGGCGATTTGACCGGCTCCATCGGTGTTGTCACCCTGAACCTGCCGAAACTCGCATATCTGGCTCAGTCGGAAGATGACTTCCTCGATTTGGTCGAAGAATATGCCGAGCTGGCTAAGGATTCGTTGGAATACAAACGCAAGGTTATTAACGGCAACCTCGATGCAGGCATGTTCCCGTGGTCCAAACGGTATCTCAAAAACGGCTACAAGGGCCATTTCTCCACCATCGGTCTGCTCGGCGGTCATGAAGCCTGCCTGAATCTCATAGGCAAGGGCATTGAAACCGAAGGCGGCATCAGACTGATGCGTCGCACACTGAATCATCTGCGCCGCATTACCGCCCGCTTCCAGGAAGAGACCGGCTCCCTGTATAACCTTGAGGCCACACCCGCCGAAGGCACCAGTTACCGGCTGGCCAAGATCGACAAGTCTCTGTACGCTGACATCCAGGCACAGGGAAACGGCACTCCGTATTACACCAATTCCACGCAGTTGCCCGTAGGCATCTCCGAAGACGTACTGTACGCACTGGAACACCAGAACCAACTTCAGCCGCTATACACAGGCGGCACTGTGTTCCATACGTTCCTTGGCGAAGCCGTCACCGACCCCAAGGCACTCAAAAGTTTCATTCTGAAAGCCTTTACCAAGACCAAGATTCCGTATGTCTCTATCACGCCGACATTCTCCATCTGCAAGGAGCACGGCTACATTCTGGGCGAACACTTTGAATGTCCGACCTGCGGAGAAGAAGCCGAAGTCTACACTCGAATCGTCGGCTACTATCGCCCGGTTTCACGCTGGAACAAGGGCAAACAGGCCGAATATACAGACCGCGTGGTGTTCAGCGACTGTCTGTGTAGTTAAGTTTATAATCTTTCTTGAGCCCGATTGAGGAGTTGGGCTTGAGGATAGTGGAATGTAAGGCCTCTGTCCCCTCCCGGACAGGGGCCTTGCACATTTTGAAATTGAGCTTGAGCCGCAATAGGCAAGGAGGGGGGGCTTCCTGTCGGGAAAGAATATATAAGGAAGGGTCGCTTTAAGCGGCCTTTTTTATTGGAAGATGCCGCCTTCGGCGAGAGCCGTTGTTGGGTGCAGGAGCACCCAACGTTCTCCATGCCCTTCCGGCGGGGGCCGTTTTTTTGTAGGGGCAAAAAAACGGCCGAAAAAAAGCCCCTTACTAGCTTGGCCGCCTTGTGATCGGCGGCAAGAAGCTGATCACCGCGCGCAGCTTTCGGAATCGCGTTCTTCCGCTTCGCTCCAGTGCAATTCCGAACAAGACGCTGCCACTGCGCGCTGTCAGCTTCTAAGCCTTCCGATCAAGGGCTGGGTCCGGTCTTCGTCTGGTAAGGGGAAGAATTCTTCTTCGAAGGGAGAACGGTGTTGAGGGGCTAAAGCTCCCCCAAAGCCCTCTATGGTTATCGAAGATCTGAAAATCAAAGGTTTTCACCTACACCGGAACGCACCATACAACGACGGACAATTGATAACGGACCTTAGAGCCTGTCCCGCGCGGCGCAGCGCAGCCCGACCGAAGTCTGTTTCAACAGACAAATCCTGTCGGACAGTGAAGCCGCGTACAGGCTCTTGGGGCCGGTATCAGGATCACAGCCCAAAAGGCGCTTTTTGCCTCCTTTTTGCCGCCCCGCAAAAAGCAGGTCGCCGTAAAGGCGAAACCTTTGAAACAATACCGTTTGCACTCCCACTGCGAATGCACGCAAATTTAAAAAAAACTCACAAAAGACCACCCCCCACTCCCCACCAAACCCAACACAAAAACAAGGTATCTCTTGCCCCAGAAAAACAAAATTGCTACCCAATCCTCCATGAGCTACCTCAAAGAATTCAAGGCTGCGGCCTCTCGCACAAAAAAAATGAACCTCGGTGAATTCACCATTGCCGAGACTCCCTTCCCGATCGATCAGACCATCCTGAACGCAGTGGAAGAAACAGGACATATCCCCTTTGCAGAACGTGCCGGGAAAGCCATGTCCGTGAACTTCGGCATGTTCCACATGCTGATAAAGAAATTTTGCATACCCGGCGGCATTCTCACCATGGGCAATGTGTCGGTAAACGGCGAAATGCGCCTCCCGGTTACCCCGACGCATTTCAAAAAGATGGTTGAGAACAAAACCGGAGAAGAAGAGATGGGGTCGTACCATCTCTGGACAACACTGCCCGGCGGCATCATTATCGACCACGTCATGCCGTCCGCCCTGCACGGGGAGGGTCTTATTGACGTCAACGAAGCCGTGCCCGCCGAACGTTTCCTTTACGGACAAGCCGACGAACTGCCATATGGACTCACGTATCATCCAATGGTGCTGGGACTTGAATTCTTCATAGCCTCGGAAACCATCGACCGAGAAGCCATGGAATATCTCATGGGAGAAAAGTTCCCAAAACAATATTGATACTCGGCGCAGACTAATCCATCAGACCGCGCAGCCACACCTGAAAGGCTGGCTCCACCTCATCGGGAACACGGACCAGATCCGGACGAGTACGCGCGAAAATGACCTCTATCGACGCTCCGGGACGATACTTCTGCCACATATTGTTCGGCAACCGTGCTGATGCAATTCGTGCATAACCATCAGGGTCGACGTATTTGTACTCGACTATAAGCCGCGCCTCAGGCATACCTCCCGCTTCATCACTGCTGACAGCAAGTACCAGACCGGAGGTCAATACTTCTCCATACAGTCGAGCACGTTCTTCGCGCAGGATATCGTAAGGAATAGAATAAAACGCCCAGACTAGACAGCTTATGACTGCTGCCCCAAAAACATATCGAACAAGTCGCTGCATGGGAGTGCGTTTTACCGGATTTGAAAGATACACCATGCCTCAAGATACATGGCGGCACGCACGGGGGCAAGTGCGCGGAAAAGATCTGCAATCAGAACAACTACTCTTGCCAACCTCCAGACTCCAGAGTATTTTATTGAAAGAGAGATCCGACTCTTGAATAAAAAAAGAATACACTATGAACAGCAATATCAATGAAATAGAACAAAGCATCATGCGTATGACCGCTGTCGTCCGCCAGGAACAAGCTCAGTGGACAGCCAAGAGCTTCGGACAGGAGACTGACCCGAAACTGCGCCCTCGAGGGTGGTGGGTACTGGCCTGTGGTGAACCATTGGACAACGACTCCTTCGACAACAGGGAAAAATCCAGGGAACAATTGCTGGAGTTCATGAATCAGGCAGGAATCATGCTACCGGAAAACATATGGGTATGGGACGAAACTGGCATCGCACAACTTGTCATCACGACAGTGCCGACACTGGAGCGAGCGCAAAAATTAGCCAGAAAACTCCGCACCAAAGGATTAAGCATACGGGTCAAACGAGAGACATTTTAATCAACAAAAAAAGCCCTGACTCCAGAGTCAGGGCTTTTTCATTACAAAACAAGTAAATTAACCGTCCTGATCGGGCAGATAGGGAGTCAGTTCGGATACGGCTTCAAACAGGAAGTGGTCCACCAAAAAGCAGAACATATGCCCTGCCGCTATGTGAATTTCCTGAATGATTGCCGTCTCTCCAGACGGCACCGTGACCAAAAAGTCGGACACGGAGGCCATTTCAGCGCCACTTTGACCAGTCATGCCCACAGTAACTATATCGTTTCTCTTTGCTTCACGCATGGCGCGAATAACGTTGGTGCTTGTCCCTGAAGTAGAAAACCCTACAAGCATGTCGCCGGGACGCCCCAGAGCAAGCAACTGTTTGGAAAAGACTTCGTCAAAACTGTAATCATTGGCTATGGCCGTCAAAGCCGAGGTGTCAGTGGTCAGAGCAAGACCCGGCAATGCCGGACGCTCAAGCTTGATCCGATTGGTGAATTCAGCAGCCAAATGCTGGCAGTCAGCGGCACTACCGCCGTTGCCGCAAAACATGACCTTGCCGCCACCTGCCAGACACACAGCCATTGCACGGGATATCTCGACGACCAACTCTGCCTTTGTATCAAAAAAGGCCTTGCGGGCAGCCAACCCTGCTGAAGAGTGGTCCATCACTTTTTTCAAAGCAGATTCAGACATATATTTCCCCTTATTCATTCTTGCAAAGCGCATTGATTCTACAGGAATTCATATAAGGCAGCAATCGGGCACAGACAAGCCCGGATTTGCCTCATTTGAAAAGACTTTTATTCGGTCCTGTTTTGCGTTACAGCGCAACACTGTGCGGCGGTACGCTACGGTTATCCTCCGCGCAGGACCAAACTTCATACGGAAAAACAAGGCACCATGATATGACAGAATCCAAAGAAAGCACCGTCAGACTGCTCATCACCTGCCCGGACCAGCCAGGCATCGTGGCCGCAGTCAGCGGATATCTTCACAGAAAAAACGCCAACATCATCCATTCGGACCAGCATTCCACTGATCCCGAGGGTGGTAGATTCTTCATGCGCAATGAGTTCTTCCTACCCGGACTCGACATGGGCGGACTGGACGAACTGCGTCGCGAATTCAAAGAAGAAGTCACCAACGGGTTTGTCATGGACTGGACGCTGAACCCGGTCTGGAAACCCAAGAAAATGGTTATCCTCTGCTCCAAGGTGGACCATGCCCTCATGGAACTTCTGTGGCGCTGGAAACGAGGTGATCTTGATTGTGACATCTCCATGGTTATATCCAACCACCCGGACCTGAGAGACTCAATCGAACACTTCGGTGTTCCTTTTCATCACGTTCCCGTCGGGCCTACCCTGCGCGACAAGGTGACGGCAGAAGACACCATGATTGAGCTTATGGGGGACCAGGTGGACCTGATCGTCCTCGCCCGCTATATGCAGATTTTGACAGCAGACTTCGCGAGCAAGTACAGCAAAAAGATCATAAATATCCACCACTCGTTTCTGCCCGCTTTCGTCGGAGCCGATCCTTACCGCAGGGCGCACGAACGCGGCGTCAAACTCATCGGTGCAACGGCCCATTACGTCACTGCGCAACTGGACGAGGGACCGATCATCGAACAGGATGTGATCCGGGTAACCCACAGCCACGACGTAGCCGACCTGAAACGGCTGGGCGGTGATATTGAACGGCATGTCCTGGCGCGAGCCGTCAAATGGCACCTTGAAGACAGGGTCATTGTGGACGGCAACAAGACCATCGTCTTCCGTCGCTAATCTGATCGAAAAAAAGCCCCCGCACTACTGGTGCGGGGGCTTTTTCGTTGTCATAAAAAATAATTACACTGTCTTTGAAACACCGTATTTCGTCAAAATTTCAGCAAGCTTGGCTGATGTATTCGTCGTGGTCCGAGCTACCAACTCCAGATTGATCAGGACCATGATGTCCACTCGAAATACGGCCTTTTTCCATAAGTCGGTCAATGCCTGCTGCAATTCCGGCTCAAGGCTCAGCATGGTCATTGAATCCAGCATCTGCTGAGCTGTCTTGGGCTTGAAAAGCAGCGTATCTTCACGGGTCACATCATTTCCGAACAACTGTTTCTTCCGGATTTTGGACATCCCGGCCAAACTGTCCACAGTTCTTTCTGCTACCCGTCTGGCCCGTCCACTCCGTACCTGAATCTTGCTGCCTTCATCACGACCACACTCCTTCAGAAGATGCACCGTATGATTCTCCAGCAGGAAAAACAGCAGCTTTTCCAACACGGGAATGGAAAAGTCCTTCTTCAGAGGCAGGATTCCCTTGATCTGATCCGGGACAAACGCCTCCAACGCCTTGAAGAGGTGATCTCCCGTCATACCGATGGCAATGGCTGCACCGACACCCAGACCGAGCAGTTGATCCAACAGGAATTTAAACTGAGCCTGCTCTGTTTTGATATCTTCAGGGTCACGCCGCACAACATCACCGGGATTTTCTTTCTGCGCACGAGCTTCGGCTATACGATCTTCATACTGTGCCACGAAATCCGTGCTCACAGGATCAATGCTGGCAATACGGGCAGCATGGAGCAACTCTCCCGCCGTCAGTTGCTTGAATTGGGAAAGATTCGACAGCCCCTTGGCCAGCATAGCCTGGATAAGTCGGGCTTTTTGCTGTCCCTCAGGCTTCTCACGACTGGCAACATAACTTGTCTGGATACGGGTCTTTTCGATGATCTGATCCGTAGGGTTCAGCTTGGATAGAATATCATCAAATAAGAAACGGATAACCAGAAAGGTTTTCTCTCTGGAGAGCTCGTATTTGTCACCTTCGAGAATTTCCCTGTGCGCTTCTTCGACCCGGCTGGCAATAAACTGTTCGACAAATGCATTCCAGAAACTCTCGTTCAGTTCATGCTTTTCAATCAGCGAACTATACTCTTTCAAGGCCTGCTGCCCGAAGTATCGCAAAACAATCTCTTCGAAATTGTCAGTCACCAGGGCCATCCCATAGACAATGCCTTGCACGCATTTCAACAGGATGGCTTCAATATTCAAAAGCTGTCCCTGTAATTCGGATGAACGTTTTCCGTCTCCGACGATGGCCGCTTTTTCGAAATGAGCAAGCAGAACAATAAAATCAGCCACATGTGTGTGAATAAATTCATATCCGGGATGACCAGTTCGACCACACAACAACTCAACCACGCTCTTCTGTTGCGCGGTCAGCATGGGATATTCACTGATAGCACTGTTGTTGAGCACGATTATTTCCAACAGCATTTCCCGCTCAAGATTCTCACGCAGGGCGGAACGCTCTTTCAAGGCCCGAAGTCTGTTCTGGTACGCAGTCAGACGCTGCCCTTTCTCTGGTCTATTTTTCCCATTGGCCAATGATGCAGTCATGATGGTTGATCGTCCTTAATCTTCATTGAATTGCCACAAACCCTATGCCAACTCTGGTTTTTTTGCAAAATATATTCTCCTGAATACATCCATGGAGGAACACGTATCCTGTCACTTCAGGCTTGACCTTACCGAGCCGACACGCAATATAAACACCGTGATCACATGCACCAAATGCGGAGAAAAAAACTCCGACGACACGCTGATTTGCTCTCGATGCAAAAACAAGCTCCAGTCCTTACACCGATCCACGGTACAGGGGCAGCAGCATCCAAGACCTTTGGAGACTTTCAGACATGAAGGTGTCCCCACTGACGCATGGCGGTCTATCATGCGAATGGTCGAAGCATGGGCCTATGTTCTCGTTCTCGCGGGAGTCGCCGCGGCATGCGCCTATACAAAGACATGGTGGCCCATGTACCCAGCAGTCGGATTGCTTGGACTACTCATATGGTATCGGCAGGTCTGACGCGTCACCTGAAAGCCGACCGCATACCATTCATGAAAGGAAATAGATGATGGCAAAAGTGGCCCTTCTCCTCACACAAGGATTTGCAGACTGGGAATATGCCCTGATTGCAGGGACTGGCAGGCCATTTTACGGCATAGATATTCAATTCTTTGCACCAGAAGCTGGAGAAATTCATTCTCAGGGCGGCCTTGCCACTGTTATCTCGCAAACCGTTGAGAATATCCCCGAATGGTCACCGAACGCTGTTGTGGTCATTGGTGGTACTATCTGGACGTCTGAAGACACTCCCGATGTTGGAGAGTTGCTTAAAACACAGCATTCCAAAGGTGGTATCATCGCTGGTATTTGCGGGGGCACTCTGCCACTTGCCCGGGCAGGGCTTCTCAACGAGGTCTCGCACACATCAAACGATGCTGAGTTTCTCAATGAAAATGCAGCAGGCTATTCCGGCTCAGAGCAATTTTGCGCCAGTGTCTCTGCAATCTCAGACAACCGTGTGATCACCGCACCGGGAACCGCACCAGTCAGTTTTACGGCAGCAATATTTGAAAGTATCGGAATAGACGGGACTGTCGTAAAGCAATTTCGCGAAATGATGGCAGCAGAACACGTTTAGAGTTCAAGAGCCCGCACAGACTCTGTGTTTTTCTGCGGGCGTGCAGTAACAGACCCCCTCATCTGCTGAAGATTTCCCTTTACTGTTTTGCAGTGTCTCCATCCGCAGCCGGAGCGTCACCCTCAGAGGGAGCATCCACTTCAAGCGCCTTGCGCAGATCTTCTTCGAGCAGATCGGGAATAGGACGATCCCAGAATTTTTCGTCCAGCTTTTCTTCCACGGTCTTCTCCGAACAGCAGACTATCGGTTCAGAGGTCGGACATTCCACCGAAGAGAATCTGACGACACCGCACTTGGACGTGGAATCAAATTCATAGGAAAGAGTTCTTGTCAGAGTCAGAAATTCCTTTCCCTGAATTCGAATCTTGTTGTTGGAGATGCCAACCACGAAACGCGCTTCCTGTTTGGCGTAAAAGACTGAAAAGAGATAAATATTGTCACGTACCTTGGCCACATAGCTGACCTCCAGAGGGTCCTTGCACAAGGCCCGCGCCAAGACTTCTTTCCCAAGACAGATATCCATATCCTCGAATTCCGAAGCCAGGGCGGGAACAGAAGTCAGCCATATAAGAGCAATGGCGATAATGGCGAATATGATGCGTCGCATTGTCCGTCCTTATTGTCTATCCAAGATCAAGAAACTTCTGAAATCCTTCAGAATCTCTGGTTTCACATTTTTCCTTGCAGCCACAGCACTGATAATGCCCGTCTTTGAGGTACCATTCGGCCTTCCATGAGCAGTCGCAATTGAAATACTCGTACACCGAAACGTCAACCGCACCTCGGTATCGAGTATATCCTTCCTGTTTGATTTCGTTCTTAAATTTCATCGCCCTTTCTCTGGCTTTATTAGAGGTCACAGCCAAGAAAACCCTTACACCGGCTTACTTTATTTTGCAAAACTCATTCCGGGGCAAAAAATGCCATGAGCAAAGGAATCATCCCGTTTTTTGAGGAATGAGCAGTGACATGAAAAAGCTCACTGCCGCAATCGCGATAATGGCTGCACCAGAGGTGATGTCCAGAGAATAGGACAACCACAGCCCCGTTACAGTGAAAAACACACTCAAAACTGTGGCCAGAAGCATCATCAGGGACAAAGAACGGGTCCGTCGTTCTGCCATAAACGGCGGGATGGTCAACAATGCAATGACAAGAATAAGACCGACCACTCGGATAATCATGACCACGCACACCCCCACCATCACGATAAGCAGGCAATAGAGGAAGTCCACGGGAACACCACGGGAACGGGCAAATTCTTCGTCAAAGCTCATGACGAGAAACCCGCGATAAAAGAACAGGACCAAACCGAAGACCACAAAAGCCAATCCGGCCATGAGCCAGAGATCCTGCCGAGGTACAGCCAGGATGGAACCGAAAAGGTAACTCATCAAATCCACGTTGTACCCGGGGGTCAGATCGAGAAGAATGATACCGAGCGCCATACCTGATGCCCATATGACGCCGATGACCGTGTCCACACGCTCTCGCGCCCGCAGCGTGACAAGAGCCATGATCATGGCCATGCAGACCGTGAACGCCGCAGTCACAGGCAGCACGGGCAGACCAAGCATAAAAGCCAACCCCACCCCACCGTAAGAAGCGTGAGCAATGCCGCCGGAAATAAACACCATACGATTGACCACGACCAGTGAGCCAATAACGCCGCATATAAGACTTGCCAGCAACCCTGCAATCAGGGCGTTCTGCATGAATTCAAAGCCGAGAATATCCATCATGATTCCTCACCCTCGTTCGGACCATGGTCGTGACCGTGGGAACCGAGCACTCGATGCGGCACATGACCGTGGGTGACCAACTCCACGGGACAGCAGTCATTTTCGCTGCCGCCATAGGACATTTTGAACATATCGCCAGTGAGGACCGGAGCACTATGGAAGTGCAACGTCCTGTTGACGCAGGCAACGGATTTAACCCCTGACGCCAGGGAAGAAATATCATGACTGACCATAATGACAGTCATCTCTTCATTCAACTCGGCCAACAATCTGAGCAGAGAATCCCGGCTGACAGAATCCACACTGGCCGTCGGCTCATCCAGCAAAAGGAGTTCCGGGCAATCCACCAATGCACGGGCAATGAATACACGCTGCTTCTGCCCACCGGACAACCGCGCCAGATTGCGGGATTCGAATTCCTGCATATTGACGCGTGTCAACGCCTGACGAGCCTTGTCCTTGGCTTCACCGGGATGAAACAGCCCTGCTATACCGCCGAATCCTGGCTGGACAGTGCCCATGCAGACAGCATCCAGTACGGTAATGGGAAACGATTGCGCCACATGGGTGTGTTGCGGGAGGTACCCTATGCGGCCTCCGGCTTCACCGGGAGACACACCAAGTACCCTGACCGAACCGAAATCAGGTTTGAGCAGGCCGATTATGAGCTTGAGTAATGTGGACTTGCCGCCCCCGTTTGGTCCGAGCACGGCCAGATAATCTCCACGTTCAATACGCAGATCAACATTTTCGAGAATGGGAGTGCCGCCTATGGAATAGGTCAATCCCTCTATGAGAACAACAGGTTCAACCACTTATGACTCCTGAATTATATACTGTCGACGTGGGGAACCCTAGCATAACCGAAGAACTCATGTCACCCATGCCCATATCCAGGCAAATACTGGTATGGCAAGGGCTGCCACATACAACCAACCGCCCGCGACATTATTCGGTAGCCCAAGACGATTTGTAGCGAACCCAGTACAAAATCCAAGACCGAGACCGGACAAAAAGCCAAACAGGTGTGCTCCAAGATCGGTTTCTTCCCCAGCTCCGAGCATAGCCAGCAGACCGAGCCCCGCGCCGAATGGGATGACTGCGGACCGAATGAAATCGAACGTGCGCTGAACATATCCTGCGTCTGGATGATATCGTCTCCCGCTCATATGGAATGAGGAAATAGCCGCAAGCACGCCTGCCGCGCCAAAAGTGGCCGTGGAAAAACCGATGGCATCATGGTGGACACCAAGAACAATTGAATTAATCAGGTTGCCGAGAATTCCCGCTCCAAAAGTCAACAGCCAGGTCAATCCCGCACCGAGCCTGCGTGAAGCCAGCCAGATGAACACACCGCCGATAACCGCATTACCAGCCACATGTGGACCGCTGCCATGCAGCGTCAGCGCTGTCGCCAACCGCCACCATTCGCCTGAAAGGATGGCCCCGGCATCTGCACTGCCAAGCTTGACCCAGAGAGCTGGATACAAACCCATTCCAGGAAATGTCCGATTATATACCCAGTAGAAAAGCACGAGAAGAGCCAAAGCGTACATGGTCGGTTCAAGCCCGCTGACAGGCCGGAGGTCAACCAGGGTAACAGTCCGCCAGTCCGGCGTATTTTCCTCGAAGTAGAGCGAGATCTCGCCCTTTGCGCGATCCGCGAACCACTCTTGCACCTGCACCGTATACCCACCACCCTGTGCAGCAGACAATTGCCGGAGTCTGTGCGGCACATGGCGGGATGCAAGGATCAACGCCCAGAGTTTTGCCTCTTCATGCGACAGCTTTGCGGAAGGTTCATCGCGAACAAACGGAGCAAGATCGACCCAGACGGGTCGGAACGCGCGACCGAGAAAGCCGGAATCGTTGGAGGATGAGTGCATGGCCCCAGTGTAGGGGAAAAATGAATATGCGCAAACAGGTTTCCCTCTTGCGCGGACGGCCCGTGCCATCTATGGTCGCCAAAACACACTGGAGTTCCAATGTTCCAACGCCTGTCCCTCGTTATCCTGTCCCTGATTCTCACCATGATCCCGACTGTTGCCACCAGTGCGGACCTCGACACCATGATCGGACAAATGCTCATGGCAGGTTTCCGTGGTTATACGGTCGACACGAACAGCCCCATTGTCCAGGATATCAAAGACCGCCATCTGGGCGGAGTCGTGCTCTTCGACTATGACGTGGAGCTTGGTAAAGCGGAACGCAACATAGAAAACCCGGATCAGGTAAAAGAACTCAATCGACAACTTCAGTCTTTCGCCACGACACCACTCTTCGTTGCCGTAGATCAGGAAGGCGGCAAGGTGCAGCGTCTCAAAAGGGAATACGGATTCCATGCGACGCCTTCCGCACAAAACATATGCGCGTCCGGTGATTTCAAGGTACGCACCTCCGGCTACATGGTCGGCACGACCCTGTCGGCCAACGGATTCAATCTCGATTTCGCGCCAGTAGCAGACGTAAATGTCAACCTTGGTTCCCCGGCCATCGGCAAGCTGGAGCGAAGCTTTTCCGCTGATCCGCAAAAAGTGACGCGATGCGCCGAACTCTTTGCCGGAGAACTGAAACGAAGCGGTGTCCTCTCCTGCCTCAAGCATTTCCCCGGGCATGGCTCAGCAGGCACAGACAGTCACATGGGTGTAACCGATGTGACCAAGACATGGACCGAAACCGAACTGATCCCCTACCGCGAACTGATCGCCAAACGCATCCCCACGATGATAATGACCGCACACATTTTCAACGCGCACCTTGACCCGAAGTACCCGGCCACCCTGTCTCACAAGATCATCACCGGCATTCTGCGCACGGATCTCGGCTACGAGGGTGTCGTCATCACCGATGACATGAACATGAAGGCCATAACCGAGCAGTTCGGTCAGGAAGAAGCCATCCGTCTGGCAATCGAAGCCGGAGCGGACATTCTGCTCTTCGGCAACAATCTGCGCTACGACCCAGACATCGTGAAAACAGCCCATGCCGCCATCAAACAGATGGTCGACAATGGAACCATTTCGCACAAACGGATCGAACAGTCTTATGAGCGGATATTGGTGTTAAAAAAGACGCTGAATTAGAGCACCTGATTTGTCGTGCGCCAAAAACAGAAGCCACCATCGACTCCAATCAAATTCCGGGGCATCGACAACAAAGGCAAACAATCAGGCCATTAGTTCTGCGTAGCGAATTTCGAGATTTTTCCGTCTTCCGCAATCAACAAAAGCAAACCGTCCTTGAACTTCACGGTCTGCGGTTGCGTCAGGGATTGAAAAAAGCGCATCTCCTGATCATTTATAGCATCCACACAAGCTCGCATCGTGGCCGCCATGGGACCAAAAGCCACCACGGAGCCATTCAGCGTGTATGAGCCGTGATAGGAGTTACAACCGGCCAGACCTCGGACAGTCCCATCTTCACCGAATTCAATGGAAGAATGCGTCATGTCTATAACCGGCTTACCCAGGATGTATTCGGCAACCCAGACCTTACCGGTCAATTGCGGCAATATGGTCTCGCCGTTTTCCTGCTTGGCACATCCCATAGACAGAAAAGCGACAACAACCAGCGCCAGAGTAATTTTCGCTTGTATTCCGTACACGTCATACTCCTTCTCAATCTACCAGAACAGACCACCGCTGCCGAAGGTAAATACCATTGGCTCGGATTGGTCAGAACTGAACAACTTCAGTTCTTCATCTTCCACTTTGACTTTGCTGATCGTCGCCAAAAAAGTCAGATATGTATATTCCTGTTCACCCAAAGCCGCACCGCACGCCTTGCGGGTTGTCGCCATCGGGCCGAAAGACAGACTGTCGCCGGTCAGAGTATATTTCCCGTTGAACGAATTACAGCCGCCAAATCCTTCGACGGTGCCGTCGGCATTGAATTTAAGGGTCAGGGGAGTATCTGTCTCGACATCCCTGGCAAACAGGTTCTTCAAATTCCACACCTTGTTGACCAGTTCACTTTCCAGTGTTTTCTGATCCATGGTCGGGGTGTCTTCGTGAGAACTGCACCCGAATGCGAGCAGCATCACGAGCAGCAGTGAAACGAAACAACAATATTTTTTCCAGTTCATAGCCATGATTTTCTCCTTGATCTTCAATGCTCACAAAGGACTATCAGGTGGCTGCTTTCGTGGCAAGATACAATAGGAAAAGCCCCGGCACAGCACTGTGCCGGGGCCGTTGTATGCAGAGTGACGACTAATCGATCTTCGGGCAGGCCTTGAGGGCTTCCTCAATGTCACGCTGAGGCAGCTCAAAATTGGTGAGCAACCCCTGATTAAAAGCATCATAAGAGGCCAGATCAAGCATGCCGTGACCGGAATACAGGAACACGACCACATCGTCGGGACCGGCTGTTTTGGCGACTTCGATAGCCCCCTTGATGGCATGAGAGGTCTCAGGCGCAGGCAGGAAGCCTTCCGTCTCAAGGAAGAGCTTGGCCGCCTCAAAGCATTCCGTCTGAAAATATGCCACAGGCTCAGTCAGCCCTTCTTCAACGATATTGCAGACGATAGGGGCGTCACCATGGTAACGCAGACCGCCGGCATGGATGGGGGCAGGCATGAAATCGTGGCCGAGCGTATGCATCTTGACCAGCGGAGTCAGCCGAGCCATGTCGCCGAAGTCATAACGGTATTCACCGCGTGTCAAAGTGGGACATGCCTTTGGTTCCACCGGAATGAACTTGACCGGATCACCTGCCAGCTTCTCTGGCAGGAACGGCAGCACCAGACCCCCGAAGTTGGAACCGCCACCGACGCAGCCGACAAGGTGAGTGACTTTTTCATCGATCATTTCAAGCTGTTTCTTGACTTCCAGACCCGTGATCGTCTGATGGATGAGTACATGGTTGAGCACGGAACCAAGCGCGTATTTGGTATTGTCATGGGTTGCCGCATCTTCAACAGCTTCGGAAATCGCCAGACCGAGACTTCCCTTGCAGTCGGGATCTTTTGCCAGCATCTCCCGGCCGGTACGTGTCTCTTCCGAAGGAGAAGCAAAGATGGTGCCGCCATAGGTGTTGATAAGCATCTTGCGATACGGCTTCATTTCATAACTCACCTTGACCATGTAGACCACGCACTCCATGTCGAACTGCGAACAGGCAAATGACAGGGCCGTGCCCCACTGCCCGGCACCGGTTTCGGTGGCAAGGCGTTCAACGCCTTCAAGTTTGTTGTAATATGCCTGGGGAACGGCAGTATTGGGCTTGTGTGAACCAGCCGGGGAACCGGACTCGTCCTTGTAATAGATCTTGCATTTGGCGCCGATGGCCTTTTCGAGCTTGTCGGCCCGAACCAGCGGCGATGGACGCCACAACTTGTACACGTCGAGTACTTCCTGGGGAATGTCGATGAACCGATCCTGGCTCATTTCCTGTGCAATGAGAGAATCCGGAAAAATCGGAGCCAGCATTTCGGGAGTAAGGGGTTCCATGGTTTCCGGGTTGAGCGGCGGAGCCATGGGGGTGGGCAAATCCGGCATGGGATTATACCACTGAGTCGGCATCTGGTCCTGAGGTAAAAAGATCTTTTTCAACATGTACAGTTCCTCCGAACAGTTTTGAGAGCGGTATCGAGGATGCGCGGGCTTTCCGGCATCATTTCGATCACAATCGATTCATAAAAAAAACCACTGGCGTCATATCCAGCGGCTTCATCCGATTCTCAAACTGCGTGCACAAGCAAGCCGCCACCCCTGCGGGATGACGGAAAGACTTCAACACGCGCCTAAGAATCAGGCCGCTTGACGTTACGCCACCCGCGTCCACAAAAGTAAGTAAATGAGATGGGTGTAATCATGGGAGTAGGGTTACGCCGATTGTTGAAATAAAGTCAAGGAAGGTTCATGTCCATTGCCACTGGACCCAGCGGCGGCAATATAAAAGATTCCGCAGGGTACAGTCCCGGCCCGCCGTTCCCGGCTAAGACAGCGACCAAATACTCCTCGATGATCAGATGAGCTAAACATGATCCGACATCCCCATAATCAGCTCAGGTAATATCTTGCCCGCTTCTCCATGTAGGGCAAAATCCATCAGTCCAGTATTCGGCGTCGGCTCCAGATTGATCTCGACAGTCACGGCACCATGATCTTTTGCCAACTGATGGAACGACGCCGCCGGCTGCACCATATTCGAAGTGCCTATGGAAAGAAAAACGTCCGCCTTGCTTATCTGGTCGATGGCGACTCGCAAGACTCCCGGCACCAATGGCTCACCGAGCCAGACGACTCCAGGTCTAAGCAGATGACCGCATACCGGACATGCGGGCATTTCCGGCAACATGGATCTGTCTTCGTGAACATGGGTGCAAACGGTGCATTTCACCTGCCAAAGACTGCCGTGCATTTCCATGAGCTTTCGGCTCCCGGCCATAGCATGGAGTCCATCAACATTCTGGGTAATCAGAAGAAAATTCGGCACTCGCCGCTCCATTTCGACAAGAGCCAGATGTGCCGAATTGGGAACGCACATCCCTACCGATTCACGCCGCCAATTATAGAACTCCCACACCAGCTCTGGATGCTGCATAAAGGCGTCAACTCTCGCCAGATCTTCCGGTTTATGGTTTTTCCACAAACCGTCCCGACCTCGAAATGAAGGTACTCCGCTCTCGACGGATATTCCCGCCCCCGTCAGTGCGACCACAGTGTTACTCCCGTCGAGCAGGGCTTTCACCATTTCCATATCAGCCTGAGCCATTCTATCTACCTATTTATAAAAACTTAATTTATTAAATTAGTTACCCGATTTTATCGCCGAGGCACTTCGGGCACGACTTGCAATCTCACCGAATAAACGTCATAGTCCGTTTCCGCATTCCGCGCTCACCCCGCTACCCCCTCGAACAAGGAGGCTCCTTTTGGCAACAAAAACAGTATACTACATCGAAGGGGACGGCATCGGCCCCGAAGTCTGGAAGGCCGGTCGTCCGGTTATCGACGCTGCTGTAAAGAAAGCATACGGCACTGACAACGCTCTCGACTGGCAGCTCCTGCTGGCCGGAGAAAAAGCCTACGCTGAAACCGGCGAACATCTGCCCAAGGTGACAATGGACACGCTTGCCAAAGCCGACCTCGCCATGAAAGGGCCACTCAACACTCCGGTCGGCGAGGGATTTCGCAGTCTGAACGTCACCATGCGTCAGGTCTTCGACCTCTACGCCTGCATCCGGCCCATCAAATATTTCAAGGGAATCGAATCCCCGGTCAAGCGTCCCGATCTGGTCGACATGGTTGTCTTCCGCGAAAACACCGAAGATGTTTACGCCGGTATTGAATACCAGTCAGCCAGCCCGGAAGCCAAGAAGTTAATCGACTTTCTGGTAGAGGAATTCGACGCCAAGATCGACCCCACAGCCGGAATCGGTATCAAGCCCATCACCCCGGCAGGTTCCAAGCGCCTTGTAAAGAAGGCACTTGATTTTGCCATCGCAGAGAACAAGCCGTCCGTCACGCTCGTTCACAAAGGCAACATCATGAAGTACACCGAGGGTGGCTTCCGTGCCTGGGGGTACGAGTTAGCTGATGAAGAATATAAAGGCAAAGTCGTACGCGAAGGCGAAGACGGCACAGGCGTTATCATCAAGGACCGCATCGCCGACGCCATGTTCCAGAATGCGCTGATGTACCCTGAGCAGTATTCGGTCCTTGCTACGACCAACCTCAACGGCGACTACATCTCTGATGCACTGGCCGCACAGGTCGGCGGCCTCGGCCTCGCCCCCGGCGTCAACATGGGTGACAATCTCGCTTTCTTCGAACCCACTCACGGCACAGCCCCGACCATCGCAGGCAAGGACATGGCCAACCCCGGCTCCCTGATCTTGTCCGGCGCCATGATGCTCGAACATATCGGCTGGCACGAGGCTGCTGCACTCATCCACAAAGCCGTGGAAAAGGCCCTGACCGGCAAGAAGGTCACAGTGGATCTCGCCGCGCAGATCAATGGCGCCACCCAGGTTGGCTGTCAGGAATTCGGCGACATTCTGCTGAGCAATCTCTAAAGACTCCTTACTTTCAACAATCAAACCGTCCGGTCAGCAGATCGGACGGTTTTTTTATACCCATCCCCAAAAGCCATTGGCATGGTACATGCAATTTTTTGCGAACAATTAAAACAACACGACGTGAACCATAAGGAGACTCAGGCGTGTACCTCAAACAATTGCAGGAAAACTGGAATACATTTGGCGAAGAAGATGCCATGTGGGCAGTCTGTTCAACACCAGAAAAAAAGCATAACCAGTGGGATAAAAAAGAATTTTTCGCAACTGGTGTTCAATGCGTCTCCCAACTCGAAGCCTGGATGAAGACCAATGGACTTCCCGAACACCAGAAGACCGCCCTGGACTTCGGCTGTGGTGTTGGAAGATTGACACAAGCCCTCTGTGCACACTTCGACTGCTGCGTCGGGGTTGATATTGCCCCATCCATGATCAAGCAGGCCAAGCAGCTCAATCAGCAGGGCAAACGCTGTGTGTACCGGCTCAACGAATCGGACGATCTGCGAGTGTTTCCTGATAAAAGCTATGACCTCGTGTATACACAGCATGTGTTGCAGCACATTCATCCTCAGGTTGCGCTCAAGTACATTGCCGAGTTCATCCGTATCCTCCGCCCCGGCGGTCTCGCATGCTTTCATTGCCCGAGTGCAGCGGCGACACACGCCTACCCTCAAGAAGGCATCACCTGTTCGCTGGACACCACTGTCAGCGACATCACCATGGAGCACATGAGTCTGGCAACAATACCGGTTCGTGTGACCAATACATGTACACATCCAATCGGTACTGACCAGTCCACAAGTGCTCCTGCCAGGATATGGCATCACTGGGTCAACCAAACCACTGGTGAATTACACCAGATGCACGGGTATACCAACGTGCCGACAACCATCATCGGACAAGGTGAATCCCTTGAATTCGACTACAAGGCCGCTTCCCCGCCCACTCCAGACAACTACGAGTTGGTCCTGACTCCAACCAGTTTCTTCAATGTTCCCCTCACTGATTCGGTTTCTGACCTGATCACGGTTTCTGTTGAAGTGACGCCGCAAGCGGAAAAGGACACTGCGCCGAAAGCTCGGATATCCTCTGCCAAACGCCCACGGAGCGAAAGCCACGCCATTCCGATTGAAGCGGTCACACGCGTCATCGAACTGGCCGGCGGCCGTCTGGTGGATGTGGAAAGTTCACAGGCCCACCCCGGAGCTGTCGTCAAGACACTCTACTATGCAACACGCCGTTAGTACGGCATCTCCCGATTATTAAAACGCAGGCTCCGGTTTAGTGTCGGAGCCTGCGTTTTTATGAAGAAAAAGGCCTGACTTTCCCTATCGAACTATATTAGGTGTTGCCAAAATCGGCATGGTCGACTAAATGAAAACCATGCCTGAAAATGACAAACAAATTCTTGTCCTGGGCGTCGGGAACATCCTCTACACGGATGAAGGTTTCGGCGTACGGGTTGCTGAGGAACTTGAACAGAAGTATGAGTTTTCCCCAAATGTTACCGTCATAGACGGCGGCACATTGGGGCTGCGACTCATGGGTCCGATCATGGATTCGGATTATCTGATCATTGTTGACATAGTGCTGAATGACGGCAAGCCCGGTGAAGTGTTCCGCCTGCTCGGGGAAGACCTAAACAAGGCGTGCGCTTTCAAGAACTCCATGCACCAGACCGACCTGCTCGACACCCTGGCCAATTGCAGCCTCATGGGCGAAGTGCCGGATGATGTCATTCTCTACGGCATTGAACCGCTGAATTACAAGGACATGTCTGCGGCCCTGTCCCCGGAGCTTGAAGCCAAGCTCCCCGAAGTGATTGATGCCGTTCTCAAAGAAGTAGAAAAAGCCGGTGGGACATACACGTCCCGCTCCATGACGAACCCAGCAACGGAGAAAGTCTATGTGCCTCGCGATACCAGCCGAAATTCTTGAAATATCTGATGGTGTTGCCACCTGCAAGGTCGGTGAAGGCAACACTACTGTCCAGGCATCTGTCATGCTGATGGACGAAGAAGTGACCACCGGTGATTATATCATCATTCACGCAGGGTTCGCTCTGCGCAAACTTGATCCCAAAGAAGCGCAGGAAACTTTAAAAATCCTGCGTGACATGGTGGAACTCATGGGCGGTGAAAACTACCAGCACGACATGCTGTAGACTTCATGCAATAAAAGCAAAAGACCCGGAACACTGTTCCGGGTCTTTTTTTTTGCGAATAGTCGTAGGCTCAATGCCCCACTGTCTTTGAAAAGATATTGATGACAGCGACACCGGCTACAATGAGCCCCATACCGAGCATGGCCGGAATATCAAGGGACTGTTTGAAAAATATCACACCGGAAATCCCTATGAGGACAATACCAAGCCCAGCCCATATGGCATAGGCAACCCCCATGGGAATGGTTTTGAGTACCAGGCTGAGAAAATAAAAAGCCAAGCCATACCCAACAACCACGACCGTGCTCGGGCCTATTCTGGTAAAACCATTACTCGCCTGCATTGCGGTAGTTCCAACGACTTCGCAGACAATGGCAAAAGCAAGGTAAAAATAGTCCATCACAGACTCACTTATTGCACGGAGGATGAAGCCCGTGCTTTTTTCCCGGGCATAAACGACGAACGCAAAAAGGTGGGGCTGGCAAAAACGAACGGATTTCGTACGACGGTATCCGGCAGGATGTGATACCAACGATAGCCAAGCTCCCGAAAAAAAGTTCGCGCATGGGCATGATACCCAGCTTCTCGCGCTGCATGCAGCGCGGCATCCCGCTGACATCGGGAACCGGCCAGAGGTTCCAGGATACGTTCACTGAAACCGTATTTCAGAAACATCCCCTTGATACGTTTGTACTCACGGTGACGCGACACTCCATCAGCAAGAGCGAATACTGCGACCACCAGCCAACACACGCCCCACCATCCAAAAACAGCGGCCTGAGGGAAATTGCCGGTCGTCCAATGGACAATCCCGGCCCACTTAAGTCCTGTAGCCAACAGCAATGACGCCACCCCGGTCATATACGGCCAGGGTGCAGCTTTCACATAGCGCAAAGCATTTTTCATTCTGCGGGTCATATTCATTGTCCTCTGCGACAAAGTCGTATCGCAGCTTCTCCGGCGGGTCAATTTCAACCGGTCCCATGCACTCAAGGAGCTCCACTCCCCTCTTTCGCGAAGAATCTTTTCGTCACCCACAAAAAAAGAGAGCCCGGCACAAACCGAGCTCTCTGATACATGCGTTCGATTCTGTAGAGACTACAGGATGCGGAACTTCTTGACGTTACCGGTCTTGTTGTCAATGACGTGCACGCCGCAGGCGATGCAGGGGTCATAGGAGTGGACGGTACGCAGGATCTCGACCGGGCGTTCCGGATCGGCGATCGGTGTGTTGTCCAGCAGAGCTTCTTCAGTCGGACCAGGAATGTCATTGTCACAGCGGGGGCCGAGGTTCCAGGTGGACGGAACCACAAGCTGGAAGTTATCGATCTTGCTGTCTTTGATGCTCATCCAATGGCTCAGGCCACCGCGAGGAGCGTTGACGTAACCGACACCCTGTGCTTCGGCGGGCATATCCCAATCCTTGCAGATGTCGAGGTTACCCTTGGCGATGTTCTCTTTCAGGTCGTTGACCCAGTCGCCGGTCTTGAGGGCGGTGACGAGACATTCAATGCCGCGAGCGCCGGTACGACCGAGAGTGGAGAACAGGGCTTCAGCGCCCACACCGAGTTTCTCAAGCACGAAGTTGACGTACTTGACGAATTCGGGCTGACCTTTACCGTAGTTGACGAGACAGGTAGCCAGGGGGCCAACCTCAACGGCTTTGCCGTTGTAGCGGGGGGCCTTCATCCAGGAGTACTTGGTCTTGTCGTCCAGGCTGGTGTACATGGGATCGGTGACACCAGAGTAGGGATGCTTCGGAGAATCATCCTTGTACCAGGAGTGCTTGACGTGCTCTTCGATCATGGAAGGATCGAAGTCCTGCACGTTACCGAGGTCGCGGTTCATGATAACGCCCGGCTTGACATAGCGGGAGTTCAGATCGGCTTCGCCACCCTGTGCAGGGTACTCGCCGAAGCTCATGAAGTTGGTGGTACCACCAATGGAAGCCCAGTCTTTGTAGTAGCTGGCAACAGCAATGAGGTCCGGGATGTAGCAATCAAGGATGAAGTCCATGATGTCTGCGTACAGGGCCAGGAAGTCATTGATGTACTTGTCAGTGAGGCCTTCGTAACAGGTTACGCCGCCCATGACAGTGAACTGGGTATGAGGGTTCTTTGCACCGAAAACAGCCATGGCACGAGCGGCCTTGACCTGCAGGTGCAGAGCATTCAGGTAGTGATTGGTAGCCAACAGGTTGACTTCGGGCGGCAGGACGTAAGCCGGGTGGCCGCCGAGGAAGTAAGCGTTGGTGAAGATGCCGAGACGACCGGAGTCGACGATACCCTTAACGGTATCTTTGGTCTTCTGAAGGTCTTCCTTGCTGGAGACGATCTTCGGATCCTGACGAACAGTCTTTGCAACGGCAACTGCAATTTCTGCGGTCTTGTCTACGTCGGCGGACAGGCAGCCTGCGACATCAACGAAGTCAAGAGCATGCAGATGATAGAAGTGCACGATATGATCATGCATGAACTGCGCGGCCATCACCAAGTTACGAATGATGGTGGCGTTGTGGGGCAGTTCTTTATCAACGCCAACGGCGTTGTCAACACAGCGAATGGAAGCGAGTGCGTGCACGTAGGTGCAGACACCGCAGGAACGCTGGGTGAAGTGCTGGGCATCGCGGGGATCACGGCCTTTCAGGATGATCTCCAGACCGCGGAACAGCTGGGAGCTGCTGCGGACGTCTACGATTTTGCCGTCTTCGACCACGGCTTCAACGCGAAGGTGACCTTCGATCCTGGTGACCGGGTCAACTACGACATCGTGTTTCCCATGCGCCATCGGGGCGGCTTTAGGGGAGCAACCAGACATATTGTATCCTCCTTAAGAATTCTAACTTGTCTGCATTAGTTGAGCGAAACAGTACGACATTTCCAACTATAAGTTGGTGAGGTCAGCGTACATGTAGGTTTCGCCATCCCAGTCAGCACCATCCCAGAAATCAGGCTGCGAGCAACCGATGCAGGGGTGGCCGGCCTGGACAGGCCAGTTGTACTGATTGAATTTGACAGTTGCGCAGTTGTTGTAGGTCTCAGGACCGCGACAACCGAGCTTACGCAGACACCAGCCCTTGCGAGCTTCCTCGGAACCGAAGGAAGGAGCAAACTGGTCATTGTCAAAGAACTCCTGCCTGGGGCAGTTGTCATGCACTGTTTCACCGTAGAAAGGTACCGGACGGCCGACATCGTCGAGCTCGGGAATACCCTTTGTCAGGTAGTGCACAATCGTGCCGACCAGAGAGAACGGGTTCGGCGGGCAGCCAGGCACATTGATAATGGCCTTGCCCGGGTACAGTTCACCGATGCCCTTAACGTCAGTCGGATTCGGTGCGGCTTTCTGCACGCCACCGTAGGAGGCGCAAGTACCGTACGTGATGGTAGCGGCAGCGGCCTCGACGACCTTGGTGGTGTTTTCGAGCATGGTATGCCCGCCAACCTTGCCGTGTGCGCCCGGCTCCATGGCAGTACCTGCCGGAGCAGTGGGAACGCCACCTTCGATGACTGCAACAAAGTTGCCGCCAGCGACGGTATCCCACAGAGCTTTTTCAGCTGCATGACCCGCTGCTGCCATGATGGTCTCATGGTAGTTCAGCGAGATGTAGTCCAGGATGAGGGCATCGATATAAGGCTCGACAGTCCTCAGAATGGATTCGGAACAACCGGTACATTCAGCGTTGTGCAGCCAAACGACGTCGGGCCTGTTGTCACTTGTGAGAGCTTCGGCGACTTTCGGAGCGAAAGCCGGACCCATGCCCATCACTGCGGCCACGGTTCCGCAGAACTTCATGAAATCACGGCGAGAAACGCCGCGTTTTTCCAGCCGTTCCACGGCTCCTTCCTTGCCATGACCTACGGAAAATTTCATAGAACACCTCCGTAATAAAATGAGTCTGTTATGACGTGAGAACACCGTTATCCTCTTTGCATAACCGTCGGGCACACGCCCGAACTCGGACCTAAACCATCTTGATGCCACATTTTCAATAAATGTAGCACTTTTAACACTCTTTTTCCGAGTTCGTGCTATAACCCCCCGGAAAAATTAATTAACAATCTCGTAGCGCGCTTTACAAACAAAATCAATAGGGAACTACAAATAACTTTCAAACGAATCGGTATACTACATACCCCTTCGGCCATGATCCAAGGCAAAAAAAAGCGGCATGAACCCCCGCGATTGAACCGTTTCTCAGCATCTTCCCGTAGACATAAGTGCAACAATTCACAACCATTCACACCACTTAATTTAGTTGTCGGGCCTAAGCCAAATAACACAACCGTCCTTAAATAATTGACTTGAACGCACTCACGAACCTAGACTACAATAATACTGGTATTTTTTTATTATCAATTAGACCATCAAGGACGTTCATGAGCATTATCATCGATTTCTCCATTTTTCCCATGGACAAAGGTGACCAAAGCTTGAGCCCATATGTAGCCCGGGCTCTCGACGTCATAAAACAGTCCGGGCTGCCTTATCAGCTTGGTCCCATGTGCACATCCATTGAAGGAGAATGGGAAGAAGTCATGGCTGTTGTAGCAGCATGTTTCCAGGAGCTTAAGCAGGATTCCGACCGCGTTTTTCTTTCCTTCAATGCAGATTACAAAAAGGGTCGCAACAACGGCCTCACCAACAAAGTGCGAAGTGTCCAAGAAAAACTACGGTAACGCAGTCATGTCCATGCACTCCAATTCTCTCTTCATCAAATTTCTGGCACGCACACTCCCGCCGCTTCTAGCCGTAGCGCTTCTGCTCATGCTTTTCTTCGGTTATACAACCCAGAACGACATCCAAAAAGAAATAGACACCGACGTCGATATCTATGCCACATCCATAAGTCGGATTCTCGATGATCTCATGTGGAATTATCAAACGGAAGAACTGGTCAGTGCACTTGGAACCATTTCCAGTAATCCGGCCATGCAGGGAGCACAGTTATTCGACCAGGACGGTAAAAGTTTCCTGACGTATGGGGTACAACCTGCTGACGATTCGGCACTGCGAATCGTCGAAAAAGACATATACAAACGACTACCGGATGGCAGCCGAATCGACATTGGCAAACTAGAGATCTATTACTCGTATGCCAATGCGGAGAAACAGTTTCATCACTATATTACAGATCAGGCCATACGTTTTGTTCTGAGCATTCTGATTTTCAGCATCGCAGGTATCTACGCCTATCATACCACTATCGGCACTCCATTAAAAAAACTGCTCCACGCCATTCGCGCCACGGAGGGAACCGACGAATGGACTCAGGCCTCATGGGAAAGCAACGACGAGATAGGCGAAGTCATTGCTGCACACAATTCACTAATACGTCATATCTCTCAAAAAGAGGCGGCTTTGGCTGATAGTCAACAACGGTACCGCCAACTTTTCGACAACGCCCTGGTCGGGATCTACCAAGTCCGCTCTGACGGTACCATAAAAGAGGCCAACAAGACCGTCGCTGAAATCTTGGGGTATCCGTCAGTCCAGGAAATGAGTGGAGAAAACATCAAGTGGCACTATGTCGACCTCACTGATCGTGAACAACTCTGGGCAGAACTCAATTCCAAAGGGGAAGTCTCCAATTTCCAGACACAGTTACTCCGAAAAGACTCGTCGAAAATCTGGGTCGAAATGAGCGGACGACTCAACCCCGATTGTTCTTTCAACGGGGTCATTCAGGACGTGACCGCACAGGTGGAAGCCCGAAAGGCTTTCGAGGAACGTGACGAACTGCACCGTGCTTTTTTCGAGGAGAACAAGGCGGTCATGCTGCTTCACGACCCTCTTGATTCGAGCATCCAGTTCGTTAACCCTGCTGCATGCCAATATTATGGTTATTCCAATGAAGAATTGACATCCATGACCATCCGCGATCTGGATTGCATGTCGGACAAGGAAGTATTTGAAGAGCTCAAGAAAGCGACTATGGAACATAGAAACTACTTCAAGCATTACCACACATTAAAAGATGGGACAAAACGCCATGTCGAAGTCTTCACCGGTCCGGTGTCCATGGCCAATCGGCAACTGCACTACTCAATTGTCCACGACGTAACTGAAAAACGCCGTCTGGAAGCCAAACTCGAACGTATGGCGACTCGAGATCAGCTCACCGGAGCGTACAACCGGCACGCCTTTTTCCAGATAGCCCGAGACGAAATCGTCAGAACGCAGCGATTCGGTCACTCCATGGCAGTACTCATGTTTGACCTCGATCATTTCAAACGAGTCAATGATACATACGGACATGCTGTAGGTGATGAAGTCTTGCGTACCTTTGCCCTGCGCTGTCGGGCTGACCTCAGGCAAAGCGATATTTTCGCGAGGCTCGGGGGTGAAGAATTCGCAGCCATCCTCGTTGAGACAGACGAAATTCGCGCCATGGAAGTGGCGGAACGCATCCGCGCCATTGCGGCCGACAATCCCATCCCCACAGAATCGGCAAAACTGACTGTTACCGTCAGCATAGGAGTGGCGTCCCTCCAGGAGAACGATACGGTTGCCGGAATTCTCAAGCGGGCTGACGCGGGTCTATACAAGGCCAAGGAATCAGGACGAAATTCCGTCGTTAAAGCGTGACCGAAACACGTAATAAGCGTACCCGGTAAGTAGACATGAAATAAATAACGCCAGTGCAAGAGGAGCCCTTCCGTGTCCATCGTCACACAGCAGACAGTCCAAATGAAACAGGTTTCCCACGGGAACTACTTGATGCGCAATGTGCTCAAACACAATGCCGTATTCAATGAGGGGAGCAAGGGTGATGCAGCCTATATCCTAACAGAAGGCAAAATCGAAATCTCCGGTCAGATAGAAGGACACAAAAAAGTCTTTGCCATTCTCACTCCCATTTCAATTTTCGGAGAAATGGCCCTGTTCCTGGAGGATGGTGTCCGCACGGCCACAGCCATCGCCCTTGAAGACTCCAAGGTGGTCGTTGTCACCAAGGATGACCTGGATGAATTCATGCGCGATTCGCCAAAGGTCATTGCCTCAATCATCACGGTCCTGGTCAGCCGCCTCAAAACCACCACCCGCAAGGCCATGAAGGTTCCCTCCACCGGCCTCGGCATAGTCCGCATATTCGATCTGTTCTCAACCTGCGGGAAAATGGAATTGAAATACAATCCCACGGTCAAAACCTTTGCCGACACCTTTGTGACCACTCAGGAAAAAATTGAACAATACATCCACAGACTCGCAGACCAGGGGTTGCTTGTTCTCGGTCGTGACGTTAACGATAACCGTATCATCCGCATCCGCGAGCGGGAAATGCTCCACGCAGTCATGCAGAATAAAGAGTAAACCGGAACAGGCACACCATGTCCATTTTTACCGATACCAGAGTGCACACGCAACGGTGCATCCTCCGTCCATGGCAAATGGACGATGCGTCCCGACTTTCAGCCATCGCAGACACCCGGGATATTTCATGGAACACATCATACAAGTTCCCCTACCCGTTCGACCTGCCGGCAGCACAACGATTCATCATGTTCAACACCACAAACTCCGGTGAAAGCTCATGGCAATTCGCCATACTGCTCGACGAAGCACTCATCGGTGGATGCGGTGCCACGCGCGGCACAGATGTCCAAAGCCACACTGCTGTAATCGGCTATTGGCTGGGTGTGGAATACTGGGGGCAAGGGATTGCCACAGAAATCCTTGACGCTCTCGTGACGTACATGCGCAATGAGACAGACATAGAACAACTGTCAGCCACGGGATATGGCTGGAATCCTGCTTCAGAACGTGTGCTGACGAAAAACGGCTTCACCAAGGAAGGCGTGCGAAAAGGTGTGGTCAAAAAATGGGACAAGACCACGGATCTCTGGATTTACGGCAAGCAGCTCCGTTAATCCAACGCCACTAATTCGAGATCGCCCCAGGCAGCAACCTTCTGATCATATTGGGCAAACACGCCCAGAAGGCCATGCTCGGCAAACTGCTTTGCCAATTTCAGCACGGTATCCATATCACTCTCTGACCGAAGCTCATTGCATAACGCCGTGGCTGCGGCATCGGCAAATCGGGCATCCCGGGCGCGAACAGCCACCAGATCACCTGACCCCAGACTTAAAGAATGCCCAATAGTGCCGCTTGAGGCACAAATCGAGGTGGGAAACCCACCGGCTTCAAGGCGTAATCCGATTGATGCTCCGGACTCTGGCTCGGACAACAAAGCCACCACCCTTTCTCGCGTGGAGTGCATATATGTATCACCACCGTTTTCCACAAGGATATTCGGACTGCGGTCAACAAAGGCATCACCCACAGCCTGTGCGACAGCGCCGGCCACGGCGGCCATGGGACCAACACCACAGGCAGCTCCGGCCTGAGCCATGGCCCTGACAATCGCAGGCGCGTCATCGGGAACCGGCACTGGAACGAGGCTTTCCGCGAACTCCGGGTGAAACATGATCCAGTTTTTGACATCGCCGCGAATTCTGGCGACAAACCCCGCGATTTCATTTTGCAAATCACATTCTGCCACCACAAGCAGATCGGTCTGCTCCATGGCCACCTGAAAGCGTACTTCTCCTGAATGCGGTTGAACAAGATCACGGTATGTACGATCTGTGGAAAGATGACGACCAGCCATTACCAACGTCTCCAGACGAATGTTCCTAATAACGAACCGTAAAGGAACAGGGTTACGAACACGTTATCCACACCGAGCCTAAAACCCGAGATCATCATTGATCAGGACAACCTTGATTCGCCCTTTGGGAAATGACCTCTCGGTAATCGTCCACACGTTGCAAATCCGCTGAGGCGAATCGCAATCCATGCAGTAGCCTGTCTTGACGCACGGGGTCTTCATATCCAGCCGCATGGTGTTGACCGGAGCCACGTATTCCTTGATGCGGTCCATGGCCCGTTGGAGATCGGGTACGAGCTTGTTTCGACTGACCAGGATAACGACGTTTTTCGGACCGAACGTAATGGCGCCCGTCCTGTTGCCGATCATGTCCAGATTCACCAGATGCCCTTCCTCAGTGACGGCATTGGTACTGCAAAAGAAACAATCCACCAGCAGTGCCTGACGACGCAATTCAGTTTTTTCATCATTGGACAAGGTCTTGTCCCACGTGTCCAACGCTTCGTATTCATCACTGTCACGCAACAGCTCGTAAAGGCCAGTAGCTGCCAGCGTCATGGAACCGCCCCACGATACGCTTTTTGGCTGTATTTCAGGGAGAATTTCATCCATGACCACGTTCTTGGCAGCGTCGGCCGAATCAACCATGTAGACGTCGAAACCATTCTTGGTCAATTGTTGTTTCAAGTCCCTGAGGTTGAGATCCCAATATGTTTCAATGGGCTTATCCATGAAGTCTCTCCGTGTTATTATAATGATAATGTGCAGCGATCATGAAAAATGCATTTTTTTTACTCGCCTTCCGTCAAGAAAACCTGTAGCAGAATTCCCGGTCAGTCGAAAGTGGTGGACAGCAGATCGGTCAAAATTTGATCTTGACTGCCACCCGAGCAACGGTTATATGCTTCCGTTCAACACGACTTTTAGCAATTTTTCACTCTTGAGGAGATATAGATATGAAACGTACTTACCAGCCCAGCAAATGCCGTCGTAAAAGAACCCACGGTTTCCTGGTGCGCTCTCGCACCAAAAACGGTCGCGCCGTTCTGCGTCGCCGCCGCGCCAAAGGGCGTAAGAGATTAGCCGTCTAGCTTGGAACAAGGAGCGTCGACTGCTCAAAAGCCCTGAATTCACAGCTTGTTACGAACAGGGCAGGAAGCATTTTACCAAAAGCTTCATCCTGTTCATCCTCAAGCGGGGTGAGCCTTATGGCGGATTACGCCTCGGGCTCACCGTCAGTAAAAAAATGGGGCATGCAGTAGCGCGAAACCGTATTAAGAGGGTGGTGCGCGAGTATTTCAGACTGCATCAATTTGATTTTGAATTGCCTCTGGATATTGTCGTAGTTCCCAAGCGGAACCTTGAGGCCAAGCAGTTGACACTCGCTCACACCATAGAAGAGTTCACCCCCGTTTTCGAACGTTTACGTGCGAAAACGGCGGCCTCATAGAGAGGAAATGATGCGCTCAATATTTCTAGCGCTCATTTGGTTATACCAAAAGCTCATCTCCCCCTTGCTGCCGCCGGCATGCAGGTTCTATCCGACGTGCTCTATGTACGCCAAAGAAGCTGTCATCCGTCACGGTGCATTCAAAGGGGGTCTTCTCACGCTTTGGCGTCTCCTTCGTTGCCAACCTTTTTGCAGCGGGGGCTTTGACCCCGTCCCGGCCGTTTGGCCCGATTTCAAAACCAAAGCGAGAATCATCCCATGGAGAAGAAGGAGCAAATCCGTTTAGTGATTGCCCTGGTCTTGAGTTTTATTGTCATCTTCGGCTGGCAGTACCTCACCGGACCCTCAGCAGAAGAACAGGCCACCATGGCCCAAAAGGCCGCTGAGGCCCAAAAGAAAACAGCTTTGCTCACCCAGCAGGCTGAAACTGCCGCCACCGAGGCTGCACCTGCCACAGACTTCATCCCCACCGCCGGAACCAAGGTTACGGTGGACACTCCCCTTTATACCGCAGTTTTCAATTCTCAGGGCGGCATAGTCGAACAGTTCATACTTAAGAACTATAAAGACACCATTGAACCGGATTCTCCCAACGTCGATCTCATTGGAAGCAAGGCTTTTGCCAAAGGTCCTCTCGGTCTGATCCTGACCAAGAACGACAAGGAATATCACACATGGAAACGCGGTGAGTGGTCCTTCTCCGGAAGCGACGTGACAATCGGCGCCACCGATGGAGCCAAGACCCTGACCTTCACAGGCCAGTCCGGCGGCTTCCGCATTGAACGGATACTCACTTTCCACCCCGACACGTACCTTATTGAAGAGTCCACCACAGTCACCAACCTGACTGCCACGGGTGTCGAAGGTTCCCTTTCCTATACAGCTGCAGCCAAGTCCATGTCTGCCGAGGATGATCGCTACAATCCAACCAAAGTCGCCTTCCTGACCAAGGACGGCCGCGAGGAAATGGATGACCGCGACGATCTCAAGGAAAAGGGGCTGTCCGCTCCCGGCAACCTCAAATGGGGTGCTATCGAATCCAACTATTTCCTGTTCGCAGTCATGCCCGGATCGGACAACACATCCCTGTCCGCGGGTGTTCAGGATGACATCTTCCGTATGGCGGTCACCGACAAAGCCACCTTCATGCCCAACGTGGCCAAGACCCTGAAAGCATCCTATTTCATCGGCTCCACAGACCGCGCCATGCTCGCCACCATGCCTAATGAACTTGCCGATGCCGTCAACTTCGGCTGGTTCGATGTTCTGGCAAAGCCGCTTCTCATCGGTCTGAACTTCTTCTACGGCTATATCGGCAACTACGGTATCGCCATCATCATTCTGACCATCATCATCAAGCTCATCTTCTGGCCTCTGTCCCAGAAGAGTTACGCTTCCATGGAGCAGATGAAAAAACTGCAACCCATGGTCCAAAAGCTCCGCGAAAAATACGGCGACGACAAGCAGCGTCTCAACCAGGAGACCATGGCCCTGTATAAAACATACAAGGTCAATCCCATGGGAGGCTGCCTGCCCATGGTCGTGCAGATCCCTGTTTTCTTCGGTCTCTACAAGGCTCTGCTCGGCGCAGTTGAACTCAGGCACGCTCCATTCATCGCGCATGTGCCTTTCACCGACCTGCCCTGGTTGGCCGACCTGTCTGCCAAGGACCCGTATTACATCACCCCCATTATCATGGGTGCGTCAATGTTCCTGCAGCAGAAGATGACCCCCAGTGCCGGTGACCCGACTCAGCAGAAAATCATGCTGTTCATGCCGCTCATCTTCACCTTCATGTTCCTGCAGTTCCCGTCCGGCCTGGTCATCTACTGGTTGTTCAACAACCTCCTGTCGATCGGACAGCAGCTCATGATTGCCAGATCCACCAGAAAGGCGACACCAGACGCTTAACACCGCCTCCGGGGTTTTCCCCGGCCGAGAAGGAATACCTATTATGAGTGACTTTAAAGAATTCCAGGGCAAGGACCTGGACGAAGCCATAGAGTCCGCTTGCGATTACTTCAATCTCAAACGGGACCGGCTGGAAATTGAAATCCTTGCTGGCGGCTCCAGCGGCATCTTTGGCATCATGGGTGTCAAAAAAGCCAAGGTCCACGCTCGCCCCCGCGCTCAAGTCAATGCCACAGGCATTCTCAATGATGAAGAGAAGCCGGCCAAACCGAAACGCGAAGCAAAGGATCAGGCAGTGCCCGAGGCAAAACCCAAGGCAATGCCCAAACCCAAAACTGTGCCTGTAGACGAAACGCCTTCCGAGGAGCCCAACGGCAACCTCATTAAAGAAGAAGTCTATAATGACATCAACGGCAACGTTGTTCCTCCTGAGGAAGCACCTAAAGCAGAACGCAGACCTCGTGAGCGCAAGCCCAGGCAGACCAAACCGCGTGAGGAAAGGCCGCAGCGTGATCGCAAACCGCGTGATCGCAAGCCGCGTGAGCCGCGTGAAATACGTGAACCCCGTGAAGCCCGTGAGCCGCGCGAGGAACGTCCGCGCGCCAATATGGCCGACTTCGATCCAGCAGTGCTCGAAGCCGCAGTCAACGAAGTCATGGTCAAGTTGCTCGACCCCATTGTCGGCGCTACAACCATCGAAATCACAATCGAATCCGACCGGGTCAAAGTCTTCATTGATGACGACGAAAACTCCGGTCTGATCATTGGTCGTGAGGGCCAGACCCTCTCGTCCATTCAATATCTGGTCAACAGACTCGTCTCCCGCAAGATGGAAGCCTCAGTCCGCGTTCAGGTGGACACCGGCGACTATCGTGAACGTCAGGATGACAAGCTGCGCCAGATCGCATGGCACCTGGCTGAAAAGGCTGGCGACCTCGGTCGCACCCAGTCCACCAAGCCGTTGTCTTCGTATCATCGCCGCGTGGTGCATCTGGCCCTTCAGGAAAATGAGACCGTCTTCACCCGCTCCAAAGGTGACGGTCCCATGAAACGTGTCCTGATCGTCCCGAAAACTCGCAAAAACGGTGGCCGCACCCGCGATTAAGGGTACTAGCCTCCGCTACTTCGACTGACTCCAAAGGGCCGCTTTCAAAAGCGGCCCTTTTCTCTTTTGCCTTTCACGAAAAAGGCCTATAAACACCCTCATGCTTGATCCACGACTCGCCAACGACACCATTGCAGCCATTGCCACCCCTCCGGGAGACGGCGGTGTAGGCATCATCAGAATCAGCGGTAGCAAATGCCGCACAGTCGCTGGCGCGCTGTTCCGTGCTGCCAACCGACGCTTCACTGAGTTCACTCCCTACCGCCTCCATTATGGACATGTGCTCGATGCAGACGGCAAGGAACTGGATGATGTCCTATGCGCATTTATGCCCGGACCGAATTCATACACAGGTGAAGACGTTATTGAAATAAACTGTCATGGAGGGCGTGCCGTATTGTCCGCTGTGCTGGATGAAATCCTGCACCACGGTGTGCGCCTCGCCGAACGAGGCGAATTTACATACCGGGCCTTCATGAATGGACGCATGGATCTTTCCCAGGCAGAAGCCGTAGCAGAAATGATCCACGCGCCGACAAAAGCGGCCATGCATCTGGCTCAGATCAAACTTTCCGGCCTGCTCGGTCAAAAGATTGCCGATCTCAGAGCGCGTCTGGAACATCTGCGTGCACAGCTCTGCATCGCCGTGGATTTTCCGGAAGATGAAATAGAATGTCTCTCGCCCGACGATCTGATGGCAACCTGTGCATCTGTTCGCAATGAAATCAACGCACTTCTGTCAGCCGTGGACCGGACAAAAGCATGGCGCGAAGGCGCGCTGGTCGTACTGGCCGGTCGAGTCAACGCAGGCAAATCAAGCCTGATGAATGCCCTGCTCGGTCGCAACCGAGCCATAGTCACTGACCAACCCGGCACCACTCGGGACTATCTTGAAGAATCCATCAATCTGGACGGTCTGAACATCCGGTTGACTGATACTGCAGGCATTCGGCAAACCGACGATGCCATCGAGACCGCCGGTCTGGAAAAAGGTCGTGAACTCATGGAGCAGGCAGACCTCGTTCTGTTGCTGGCAGACGGCACAGCGCCTCTGACTGATGAAACCTTGACCACTGCAGCGACACTTGAACCCCGGAAAACACTGCTGGTGCTGAACAAGTCAGACCTGGTGGATTTTGACACGAACAACGCTGGCCCATTGGCTAATCCTGACCTTGAAATGCTCTCCATTTCCGCCAAAACCGGCTCGGATATCGACATGCTCTGTGCACGCATCCGGGACCGCATTCTTCAAGGTGCAGGCCAGCCGGACCCGGATGAACTGGCCCCCAATGCGCGACAGGCCGCTATACTCGGTGAAGCAGCACTGGAGCTGCTGGAACTGGAACAGGATACTGCGGCTGGTATCCCCTACGATCTTTTGAGTGTGCGGTTGGAAACGGCCTGCAACACACTGTCCGGCATCACAGGTGAAATAGCTTCCAATGATGTCCTCAACTCCATTTTCGACGCATTCTGCATAGGGAAATAATCATGATCGACGACAAAGACATCATCGACGTTCAACACGTCACCTGCGGCCTGGTACCGCTCATGCAAACGCATCTCAGCGGCACCGAATCCACAGTGGACACCGTAAGATTCAAGGTACGCCAAGGGATTGAAACAGAGCTCTGGAATTCCTTCGGCACGGGCAGTGCGTGGCTCCTGAACGACATCAGTAAAGAGTTGTTCTTCGATGTGTATACCTTCGTACGCGTGGAGCTGTCCGATCTCGACCCACTCGGACTGATGGATTTCTAAAAAACCCCGGCACATTTTCAGGTACCGGGGTTGTCTCATACTTTTTATCGCCTACATTTAATCAAATGGTTCCTCTGTCGTTTCATCAGGAATGGATCTGTCAGGGGCTACAAACCTGAGAACAACATAGCCCAGCACGCCTGATACCAACGAGGCGAACAGAATGGCGATCTTGGAAAGTTCCACCAGTCGCGCCGCATCGTCAAAAGCAAGGTTGGCGATAAAAATGGACATGGTGAATCCGACACCGGCCAGACACGCTGCACCCCACAAATGCATCAGAGTTGTTCGATCTGGAAACTCCGCCAAGCCAAGCTTGTTGACCACCCAGCATGCTCCAGTCACCCCAATCTGCTTACCGAGAACAAGACCAAGGAAAATACCAAGTGACACCGGAGTGAGCAGATCACTCAAAACGTCAGCTTCCAAAGCCACACCAGCGTTTGCCAAGGCAAAAATCGGCATAATGAAGAACGACACCCATGGATGCAGGGAATGCTCGATGTTCTGCAACGGCGTAGTTGCTGCCTCGTAGGCATGCTCAAGTGAATGCAGAGCCATCTGCTGTTCCTGATTGGTCAGCACGGTCTTGCCCGGCGTGATCGCCATCTCGAAAACTTCAGCGGCACCCCGCAACTCCTCAACAAACGTCGAGCAATTCATTCTGGTGCCCGCAGGAATGGTCATGGCTGCCAGCACACCGGCAATGGTCGCATGGATACCGGACAGAAGAAAAGCAAACCAGACAATGATGCCAAGCACCAGATACGGTATTGAATGACGGATGCCCCAACGTAGATTGAGAATAGCCATAATACCAAGCACCACCAACCCGACTGACAAAGCCGTCAGATTTAACGATGTGGTGTAGAAAACGGCAATGACGAGAATAGCTCCAATATCGTCCACGATAGCAACGGCGGTAAGAAATATCTTGAGTCCCACAGGAACCCGACTGCCCAGAAGCGACATGATTCCAAGCGCAAAAGCAATGTCAGTCGCCATGGGAATACCCCAACCGGCAACAGATTCATGTCCCGTATTCAATGAGAAAAAGATCAGAGCAGGTACCACCATACCACCAATAGCAGCAGCTACAGGCATGATCGTCTGGCTTGGGGTGGACAACCCGCCCACCAACAATTCACGCTTGATCTCCAATCCGACCAAAAAGAAAAATATGGCCATCAACCCGTCGTTGATCCACAGAATAGCTGCCTTGGAAAGCACCCAACTGCCGACACCAACAGTTATCTTTGTCTGCCACAAGGCATGATAACTTTCGGCCCATGGTGAATTAGCCCAGACCAGTGCCGCGATAGTACAAAGCATCAGGGCTATGCCGCCTGCCGCCTCCATCTTGAAAAATTTATCAAAGGAGTTCAGCAGATAGTGAATGGGCAGTTGGTTTTTTTTCGCTCGACTCATGAATGTCTCCCGGTTTTAACAGCGGTAGTATAGCACCATTTCCAGGCATGGCAAACACGGCCTGCCAAACTCCGCTTCATGGCATTTTCTGTACCGTAAAGGTTGTCATCCGGCTTCGTGTGATTCATAAAACGTGTGGCCCGAAATACCCTCAATGGAGAAAATGCATGCGCAAAGGTTATACAAAAGACGTCACCGTCATTGCCGACATCCTCGCGGAAGCCGAGATTCTCTGGCTCGCCCTGAACGACAGCGAAGGACCCTATTGTGTCCCTGTCAACTTTGCGACAGAAGGGAATGTCATTTATATCCACTCAGGTAAAGGGGGACGCAAGGCAGCCTGCCTGAACACCGGCTCCACTCTCGCCTTCTCCACTGCCGTGGATATTCGCATGCGCAAAGGCGGCGACAACGCCTGTGATCAAGGCTATCTCTTTCGTTCCATCATGGGACACGGCACCCCTCGACTCGTTGAGGGCGAGGAGAAAATGCACGGCCTGGACCTACTCTCTGTCAAACACCTCGGCAAACAGCTTCCCTACAAGGAAGCAGCACTCCCCGCCACCGCCGTCTATGCAATTGACGTGGAAACCGTATCCGCACGGGTCAAGGAGTAACATCGTGGTCATTTGCTTTTTTGGCGATTCCCTCACGCTTGGCTTTGGAGATGAGACCGGCCTTGGCTGGCTCGGACGCATTCACAATGCACTCATAAAAAATCAGAGAAATGTTACCAGCTACAATCTCGGTGTGCGCAAAGACACAACCACCAGACTGGAACTCCGCTGGAAAAACGAAGCGGGAATTCGCTCGATAGAAGACATGGACCTCAAACTTGTTTTCAGCTTCGGAGTCGCGGATATCATGAATAACGTTCCCTCTCAAGACTCACTGAAAGCGGCCCGTAATATCTTAAATACCGCGCAAACAATAGGCAGCGTTTTGTGCATCGGCCCGACGCCAGTTTCCGATGCGAACAAAAACGCACGCATTAAAACACTTTCCACTGAAATATCAAAGCTCTGCGATATACTTAACATCCCGTACATCCCGACCTTTGACAGCATGGAATATTCCGCAGTATACGATCAGGCCTTGAGTGACGGCGATACCGTTCATCCAACGGCCGCCGGGTACACCGTCCTTGCCGATCATATTTTGCAACACAAATCGGCCCGAACTTTTTTCGGGCTGGAGTAACCCATCATGAGTGCACTGAAATCATTTGCCAGCGATAACAATTCCGGCGCGCACCCGGCCATCATGGAAGCGATCATCAAAGCCAACGATGGTCATATGAAGTCCTACGGCGACGATGACATCTCTATCCACACCGATGAGGTGTTCAAAGAGTTTTTCGGTTCCCAGGCGAGCATCCACTATGTGACCACAGGTACCGCTGCCAACGTGCTCGGCCTGCGCACCGTGACGCAGACCTACAACTCTGTCTTATGCGCGGCACAGGCTCATATCAACAACGATGAATGCGGCGCACCTGAAGCATTCGGTGGCATCAAGCTCGTACCCATCCCGTCTGTAGACGGCAAGCTCACCCCGGGTGCCATTGCCCCGTATCTCGGGCATATAGGTTTTGTCCACGCCTCACAGCCCAAGGTCATTTCCATCACCCAACCCACGGAGCTGGGCAAACTCTATACCCTGAAAGAAATCGAAGACCTCGTGGAATTCGCCCATGACCGCGACCTGCTGCTGCACATGGACGGAGCGCGCATTGCCAACGCCTGCGCTGCTCTGGATTGTTCTTTCTTCGACATGACCACAGCCCTCGACGTAGACTTTATCTCATTCGGCGGCACCAAGAACGGTTGTCTCATGGGCGAAGCCGTCATTTTCCTCAAGCCAAAAATTGGCGAAGGCTTCAAGTATCTTCGTAAACAGGCAATGCAGCTTGTCTCCAAGATGCGTTTCGTCTCCGCCCAGTTGAAGCGATACCTCACCGACGACCTGTGGCTAGAAAACGCCCGCCATGCTAACGCCATGGCAAAGCGATTGGCGGACAAAGCCGGTGCCATAGAGGGAGTGACGATCAAAGGGAGCGTTGACTGCAACGCCATATTTGCATCGATACCACCAGAGGCTACTGAAATTCTTCAGGAAAAATATTACTTCTACGTCTGGGACGAACACGACCACACTGTACGCTGGATGACCTCGTGGGCTACCACTGAAGCAATGGTCGACGAGTTCGTGGCAGACATAGAAAATGCGATCAAGGCACTATCATGAAACGAATCTGCGTCTATCTCGGCTCCAATCCCGGCATAAATCCTGCCTATGGAGAAAGTGCTGAAACTCTCGCCAGAGAACTGGCCAATCGAGGTCTCGGCCTTGTCTACGGCGGGTCCAGCACGGGCCTTATGGGTCGTCTTGCCAACACCTGCCTGGAAGCAGGCGGTGAAGTCATCGGCGTCATCCCCAAGCTGCTGGTCGAAAAGGAAATCGCCCATACCGGCCTGACAAAAAGCTATGTGGTCAGCTCCATGCACGAACGCAAGCAGAAGATGGCTGATCTTTCAGATGGTTTTATCGCCCTGCCAGGCGGGCTTGGCACGCTTGAAGAATTCTTCGAAGCATTGACCTGGAACCAACTCGGCTACCACGCCAAGCCGTGCGGTCTGTTGGACGTGAACGGCTACTATAGCTGTATGACCGACCACATGAACCGCATGGTTGACGAAGGGTTTGTCATCCCCGAACACCGCCGGATGGTGTTGAGTGCATCCGATCCCGCAATACTTCTGGATCAGTTCGAGACGTACGATCCGCCGCATGTGGATAAGTGGATTGAGAAGAAGAAGGGGCTGTAGCTGCCGCTTCCAGTTTGCAATGGATATGCAAAAGGGCCTTCTTGGAAGGCCCTTTTCTTTGTGCGGGTGCTTGGTTTGTGTCAATTGGATTTTGGGGGGATGGTGGTGTTTCAGAATTAACCGATGAGAATAGGTGTGGTGTCCCCCTAATGCTGGTAGGGGTTTTCACCTTGCAGTCCACGCGTATCCATGTAAGCGTCATTTTTTTTGCGACGCACGAAGTCGCAACGGCAAAATCACATGGTTTATTGAAATTCTTATATTCAAACTTACAGGAGCACGCACATGGCAAAAGCATCTGCCCGCCATCTTTTGGTTAGTGATGAACAAACCTGTCTGGACCTGAAAAAACAAATTCAGGACGGCGCAGATTTTGGTGAATTGGCAAAACAACACTCCAGCTGCCCTTCCGGACAGCGCGGCGGCGATTTAGGTGAGTTCGGCCCCGGCGCTATGGTCCCGGAATTTGACACCGTTGTGTTCAACGAAGCAGTTGGCGAAGTTCATGGTCCGGTAAAAACACAGTTCGGTTACCACTTGCTGGAAATCACGAGCCGCGAAGACTAAACATCTCTTCACCGTTATAATAAAAAGCCCTGCTGTTTTCAGCCAAGGCGTTTTCCATAAATGTTGATAAAAATGGCTCCGACGAACTCGGGGCCATTTTTTTGGTAGCTACATTGTAATTGATTTCTTTTAGCTTTACCCAGCACAGACACAAGGAAGATAGCCCCTCAAGCATTCGATCTGGAATCAGCCGGGATATCACGCCAAACCATGCGGCCTTCTTGATGAGAAAGGATTCTTCACATGTCTAGCCGAGCACATGGATCGCATGGTGGACGAAGGGTTCGTCATCCCCGAACACCGCAAGATGGTCCTGAGTGCGTCCGTTCCGGCAACACTTCTTGACTAGGTCGAGACGTATGATCCACTGCAGGTGGACAAGTGGATTCCAAAAAAGAAGGGGCTGTAAGAAAATATCCCCTTTCTTGCCAATATCATTACAAAAAAACGCCCCCAAACATATGGGGGCGTTTTTTTTAGTGGTACGGTCTCCTGCCTTGGTGCCTTACTGCCGGCAATTTCGAACTGGGGAAATGCGTTCACACCTCGATCGTATGCTCACTGTTTCTATCAAAACATTATGAGCAAATGGAGTCGTACTCCTCTCAGGGAGCCACACAACCGACGGGGGATCTGGCCATGCAGAGGAAGAAGCGTGTTCGCTTGGCCCACCATTCAAGACCGGCGTTGGCATCAGACCATGTGTTGACAACGCTTTCCAAATGCTCACCACCGACACGACGATCCACCACCGCTCCCATCAGTTTTCCGGTCATGGAATCAGACGCCTTCATCTCCATGGAAATGTCACCCACACCGCTTTGTTTGCCTGTGCTGGAATAGGTCACGAGATTCATGGCCATGCCGATGGGGGTTAGGGATGCGAGCACGTTTCGCACAGGCTGAGAAGGATCGGCATCCAGAATGACCATCTGGAGCCGGATGGCGCCTGTCTCGGCTTTTGTGACCAGCGTATAATCCTTCCCCAGTTCCCTGCTGAACAGAACATATGCGTTGTCGGCCAGTCGCTGATAATTCTCACGGGTTTCGGCATCCATCTCACCGTCTTTCGCAATCATGACAGGGTCCAGCAGGATCTTGCCGTATGTATGAATGTCGACATCCTTGTTTACATATCGGTACAGGGCTTCATCGCCCGTCCCTTTTTGCAAAATGGCAGGATTGACGAGGACAGTCCGTAATTTCATATCGTGTGCATGATAGCTGGCACCACACCCCATCAAAGTGAGAAATGAAATGGTCACTGCCAGCAGAAGAATACTCATTTTCATTTTTAACTCCTTTGTTGAGGTTCTGGGGGCCCCGGATTCAAACGTTATCTTTTATCCGTTTTCCACCCGCTACAGAGAACACAGTATCCAGTAGAAAACATACATGCTGCAACTTGGAAAGAAAAAAGCGCCGTTTGAAGAAGTTCACGCCCCTTTCATTGCATCAGAAGTACATTTGAGGCGGATGGACCTTTTATTTAGGCAGTATGTTTGCCAACTTCCTTTTTCCATTCCGAGACAAGCTCTTTCACCTGTTCAAATTGAGGGGAATCCTGTTTGAAATGCTCTGCAAAGACGTGCAGATCCGTTGCGCCACGTGGAGCGAAGAGTCCTTTGACCCTGCACCAAAGGGGATCAAGAACCTCCACAAAGTCGTCGAGCATTTTGTTGGTCAGCGTTTCCATGAACGATTGATGATTGCGGTAGGCAAACATGTAGAGCTTGAAACTCTTTGATTCGACTATTTTCTGGTCGGGTATATATTCCATGACAATGGTTCCGAAATCAGGCTGACCTGTCATGGGACAGAGTGACGTATATTCCGGAAAGGAAATGGACACCACATATGGCCGACCGGGATAATTGTTCGGGAACGCTTCGAGGATGCCGGAATTGGGCGAATCCATCTGGTATTTGGTCTGTCCCCCCTTGCCGAGGGTTTGCAGGTGACTGGTTTTATCTTGGCTTTTTGACATGGACATCTCCTTTTTCCGTCGAGACTATTATAGGACACTTTGACTTTTACAGAACCCGATGGCAAGTGCTGCATAACTGAGGCGCCGCCGGGGACAGTTTTTCCCCCAAGCGGCAGGTTCGTACCAATACTTTTGGACAGTTCAATCCAAGGGAGAAGAAATGGAAACTTTCGAACGCAAGGCGTATGTCTTGCTCATTAGCCTGTTTATCGGCGGGCTGGTTGTCGCTGCGATCATCTCCAGCAAAATTATCACGATTTTTGGACTTGCCGTCCCCGCCGGGGTGCTGGCGTACTCACTAACCTTTGCCGTTTCAGATGTCATCAGCGAAGTATGGGGCAAGGAAATGGCGAATGAAACCGTGACCTGCGGCTTCATTACACTCATTTTCATCACAGGACTGGCCTGGCTGGCCGTTTACTGGCCGGCAGCATCTTTCTGGCAGAACCAGGAAGCATTCGCCGGAGTCATCGGCAACACCCCACGTATCGTTGCTGCTTCGCTTTTAGCATATGTGGTGAGCCAGAAGCATGACATATGGCTTTTCCATCTGCTGAAACGTCGCATGAATGGTCGTTCCCTGTGGCTCCGCAACAACCTCTCCACCATGGTTTCACAGCTCATAGATTCGACAATTTTCGTCACCGTGGCCTTTTACGGCATCCTTCCCGTTGGTGAACTCATTATCGGACAATGGTTGGCAAAGCTGATGATCGCGGCACTCGATACTCCCGTAGTCTATATGCTCGTTGCCGCACTTCGGGGTAAAGTTCGTCCGGTGGCGGCATAACAAAAAAAGTCCCACTGAGCCTAACAGACAAGCCTATCAATAAAATGAAAGAATCCCCGACAGCGCAAACTGTCGGGGATTCATTTTTTCAGCTTTGAGATGCGTCTTGTATTACTTGCATATCTTTTTCTCTTTCAACACATCCAGCCAGGGACCGGGCCCGTAGCCGACAAGAACGGCATCCCCGGCGATAAGCACCGGCGTACCGGGCAGATCGACAGCCTTGGCAAGCTCTACGGTCATCATGGTGTGCGGCTCATGCTGCTTTTGAAGACGAACAGCCAGTTCCGGCAGGGTTGTCTCTTTAAGCAAGTCCGGGAAAGCTTCAGTGAACTGCATGAGAATAAGCATACGCGCCTGCATCAGATCATCTGTTCTGGGCGCTTTGAGTTCGGAGTATGCATAATCGACAAGTGCTTTAAGCTGGTCCGTTCCAGCGGCGTCTTCCAATACCCATGCTGCCATATCGGAACCGATGTAACTCGGTCGCGGATAAAAGGAGAGCCGTAAAGAACGATACTGATCCGGGTATTCACCGAGGAGCTTATGCCCCAACCGGCAATGCCAGCACAACGGATCGGTCACGACCACGATATCCAGCTCGCCCGTACCGTTCAACTCGACCACGGCGTTATCGTACAAAGCCCGATATCCGGGCGCACATCCGCTCCGCTCTGCACCAGAGGCGAAAGCAGGCATGGAAAGGGCCACAACCAGAAGACTGATCAGTATATATCGCTGCATGGACGAACTTTATACCGTTCTCGCCCCGATGCCAACTGTGAATTATTCTGCTCAATCAAGCTGCGGCATCGGTATCACGCAACAACAGAATCTCAGGACTTCGATTGGCTGCCAAAAACTGCTGCACACCGTCTTTGCCCATGAATCGGCTCAGCACCTTGAAATCTGATTGCATGAGATCAACCAGAATCAGTCCGTCCAGACAGTTGCCGAAGTCCGGGTCCACATTGAAACCGATTATCTTGCCGCCGAGTTTGAGATACTGTTTGAGCAAAACCGGGATTGACCGTCCATCCTCCACGTCACGTACACAATCAGCGACATCGTCTGGATCGTTGAACACGCTGTCAGGTAATGTGAAGTCAACTTTCTTGAGTTTGTTTACCTTGGGTGGGCGCTTGGGCAATACCATTCGCGCCATTTCCGGCAGCGAAGAATGCCGCCGCATGAACCCCATGATCAACTCGTGGGACACGCCGGAGTATTCGCTGGAAATGGACACACAGCCAAAAAGCCGGGTGGACTTTGGATTCCTGACAACAAATTCTGCCAGGCCTTTCCACAACAGCAATAGAGGCTGGTAGCTTTTCTGATACTTGGGGGTAACAAATGACCGCCCCATCTCAATGGCAGGTCCAAGTTCCCGCAAGAAACCCTCCTGATAATCAAACAGGGTCGAAGTATACAACCCCCTCCCGCCCTGCTTTTGCAGTATCTCGTCAGTCAGGCCAAAACGATAGGCTCCTGCCACTTCGCGGTCGGTACGATTCCACAAAACGAGATGATGATACGTGTCGTCGAACGTGTCGATATCCATGGCCCTGCCCGTTCCTTCGCCCACCTGCCGAAACGTCTCCTCGCGCCGGATACCGATCTCACGGAGAATTCGGGGAATTTGCTCGGCGCTGGCATAAAAGACCACGAATTCTGAATTTTCTATGAGGATTCTCTCGTCCGGTAGGCAGGCGACTTCACTGGCAAGTATATGCTTGCCGCGCGAATGGGCTATGGAATCCATATCCCGACGCACCGTACGAGGCGTGAAAGTGAATCGCGGTTTCTTGTCCTTGCGCAACAGATACGTTCGGAACCGCAAGTAATCCACCAGTTCCTGATCAGTGTCCATTTTACACAACTTTTCATTGGCGATGATCGAACCAAACCCCATGCGGATGACATCTTTCGAGGCGTGACGAAGATTCTCATGCGGCAAAAGCACAGTGCGCAAACGAGGATGAATCAGACCGATTGTCTGAAACAGACCGGAGTTGCGACCATCAAAAAAAACCGGCAGCACTTTGGCTCCGGTCTTGCGAATGATCCTGCCGATCATGGGACTCCACTTGGAATCAGACACCATACCTTTCTTGACCTTGAGGCTCGACACCTCTCCTGCCGGGAAGACTACAAGCATACCACCGCCTCGGAGCCAACGAATGCATGTCTTCAGTCCGGCGATATTCTTCTTGGCAGACCCCAAGCTGCCAAACGGATCAACCGCAATAATCAAATCGTCCATCTCGGGGATCATACCAAGCATGAAATTCGCCATGATCTTGATATCCGATCGCACCTCGCGCAAAATGCGGACAAGCAAAAGTCCCTCCAGTACGCCAAAGGGATGATTGCACACGGCCACCAACGGCCCGGTCCTCGGTACACGCTTCACAGGTTGACCATCCACAGAAAATTTAACACCGAGCATGTCCAATGTCTGCTCAACAAACGGGATATCGCATCCCTTCGCCTGGAATGTCGAATACAGAGCATTGAGCGTATCAAGACGCAGCACTTTGGACAAAGGCTTCTTGAACATGGAAAACAAGGTGTGACGGACAGGGTCGGCAAACGGCGAATCAAGCGTGAAAATCGGACCGGCTATTCGATCTTCCATTCGTTCCTCCTAGGATGACTGGTTGTCGAACCATATGTCGAAACTCCCCCGACTTCGGGTCGTCTCCATGACAAAACGCCACACTTTGGTGACGCGCGTTCAGCGGTTTGGTGACACCGACATTCCGGCCCAAAAAAAACCCTGGCTGCAAATGCACCCAGGGCCGATCCATGACAAATATTTTACGATCAGGTCACTGAAGCGTACCTAATTGATCTCGCCGGACAGTCCAGTGTTTACTCGGGATAGGCAGACAGACACTCTTGTCCGCCACGTCCGTGCACATGATCAATCCACCGGAATGTTCTTCCCAGAACAACCGATCCACAAACAGGGCAACTGCCTGGGCCTGCGTCAGATTCTCGAAATCCATCCCCGGCATGAATTGCCGCATGACGGCCTGCGCCCCTATCTGCACCAGTCGCGCCCCTTCATGGGTCAGGGCCACATCCTCGTAATCAATGGCATGCAGCACCGGCTCCACACCGTGGTCTTCATCAAATGATGTCCGATATCCGGATTGCTCTGCACTCGACATACTCTTGACCTCCGTTTGCGGTACACCCTGTACTTTGCAAATACTGGTCCTTTACTCAATAATAACTATTCCCGGATAGGATGTACACATAAAAATCAAACAGTTAGACAACATGTCATTGTCCAGACCTAAAAACTGCTTTTCCAACTCCTTGCAGACCGGAATTTTTTTACCTATCCAGCTTGACACTTTGAGTGCGGTGTTTATCTTTCACCCAGCTCACTGGGCCGTTTGTTCACACATGCGGTCCCACTAAAAATCAAATTATTCCCTTTGGAGGTAATAAAGGATGGAACTGAAACCGCTGAACGACCGTGTCTTGGTCAAACGTCTGGAAATGGAAGAAAAAACCGCGGGTGGCATCTACATCCCGGATTCCGCCAAGGAAAAGCCCATGAAGGGTGAAATCGTTGCTGCCGGTCCCGGCAAGCTGAACGATGCTGGCGACCGCGTTGCCATGACCGTCAAAGTCGGTGATTCCGTGCTGTTCGCAAAGTACGCCGGAATGGAAATCAACATCGAAGGCGAGGAACACTTGGTCATGCGCGAGGAAGACATCCTCGCTATCGTCGACTAATCGTTCCCTTCACCGAATTCTTACACAAACATTTCTTCTAAGGAGTATACACCATGGCGAAAGAGATTCTTTTTGATGCCAAGGCCCGTGAAAAACTGAAAGCGGGTGTTGACAAACTGGCTAACGCCGTCAAAGTCACCCTCGGACCCAAGGGCCGTAACGTTGTTATTGAGAAGTCCTTCGGCTCCCCCACCATCACCAAGGACGGCGTGTCCGTAGCCAAGGAAATCGAACTCGAAGACAAGTTCGAAAACATGGGCGCACAGATGGTCAAGGAAGTTGCCTCCAAGACTTCCGACGTTGCCGGTGACGGCACCACCACTGCTACCGTTCTGGCACAGTCCATCTTCAGCGAAGGTGTGAAGCTCGTTGCTGCCGGTCGCTCCCCCATGTCCATCAAGCGCGGTATCGACAAGGCTGTCGAAGCCATCGTTGCTGAGCTTGAAAAGGTCGCCAAGCCGACCCGTGACCAGAAAGAAATCGCCCAGGTTGGCACCATCTCCGCCAACAACGATGCCACCATCGGTAACATCATTGCCGAAGCCATGAACAAGGTCGGCAAGGAAGGCGTTATCACTGTAGAAGAAGCCAAAGGTCTGGACACCACCCTCGACGTCGTCGAAGGCATGCAGTTCGATCGCGGTTACCTCTCCCCCTACTTCGTCACCAACACCGAGCGCATGACCTGCGAAATGGAAGAGCCCCTCATTCTCATCAATGAGAAAAAGGTCTCCAACATGAAGGAACTCCTGCCCGTACTCGAACAGTGCGCCAAGATGTCCAAGCCGCTCATGATCATCGCCGAAGACATCGAAGGCGAAGCTCTGGCTACCCTCGTGGTCAACAAACTCCGTGGCACCCTGAACGTCGTCGCCGTCAAGGCTCCCGGCTTCGGTGAACGCCGCAAGGCCATGCTGAAAGACATCGCCACCCTCACCGGTGGACAGGTCGTCTCCGAAGACCTCGGCATCAAGATTGAGAACCTCACCGTTAACGATCTCGGTTCCTGCAAGCGCGTTGTCATCGACAAGGAAAATACCGTCATCGTTGACGGCGCTGGCAAAGCCGAAGAAATCAAATCCCGTATCGCTCAGATCCGCGCTGAAATCGCTGACTCCACCTCCGACTACGATCGCGAAAAGCTCCAGGAGCGCCTCGCCAAGATCGTCGGCGGTGTCGCAGTCATCAACGTCGGTGCAGCAACTGAGACCGAGATGAAAGAAAAGAAAGCCCGCGTCGAAGATGCACTCAACGCCACCCGCGCTGCCGTCGAAGAAGGCATCGTCCCCGGCGGCGGTGTTGTCCTCGCACGTTCCGGCGCCGCTGCCCTCAAAGTCAAGGCAGCCGACGACGACGAACAGGCCGGTATCAACATCATCTGCCGCGCTGTCGAAGAACCCCTTCGCCAGATCGCCGCTAACGCTGGTCTCGAAGGCTCCATCGTCGTTGAGAAGATCAAGGAAGGCAAAGGTGGCATGGGCTACAACGCCGCTACCGACAAATACGAAGACCTCATCAAGGCCGGTGTCATCGATCCTAAAAAGGTCACCCGCACCGCTCTCCAGAACGCCGCGTCCGTCGCAGGTCTGCTGCTCACCACTGAGTGCGCTATCGCAGACAAGCCCGAACCCGCAGGTGCAGCTCCCGCCGGTATGCCCGGTATGGGCGGCATGGGTGGAATGGGCGGCATGGGCGGAATGTACTAAACCAGTACAGCCCTCTAGCCTTACAATTAACCCGGCTCGATCCTCACGGATCGGGCCGGGTTTCTTTTTTGGGAGTGGATGCCTCCGGCGGCTGGGGAAGGGGAAGGAAAAACCTTTCAAGAAAGGTTCTTTCCTTCCCCTTCCCCAGACCCCATCCCTATCCTTTTCCAAAGTTTTTTATGTGCGCTTCGCGCAGGCAGTGAGGCTTTACAAGTCAACAACTATCCACTTAAACATCCATAACAGTTTATAATTCCAAACTAAAAGGGGCACTTTGTCTCAAAAATCGGCTATTCTATTTCCACTACTTTAGAGGATATCACAATGGTAAATCCAGAACACCTGGCAATCTTGGAACAAGGCGTTAATGCATGGAACCAGTGGCGGGATGAAAATCCTGAAACAATACCAGATCTTATGGAAGCCGAACTTCGAAAAGCTAAACTTCAATGGGTAAATCTCAAAAACGCAAAACTTCAAGGTGCTAAGCTACAGGAGGCAGAGCTTCAATATGCAGAACTTCAGAGAGCAAAGCTGCAAGGAGCATATCTATCTCATGCAACACTCCAAGAAGCTACGGCTTCTCAAGCTAGATTTGAGCACGCACACCTTAACGAATCAAATCTTCAAAACACAGATCTTCGATGGACAAACTTTACAAACGCAAACCTCAGCGGATCACAACTGATGCAGGCAGACCTCTTTGAGGCAAAGCTATCTTACGCCAATCTGGAAAGAGCACTCCTTCAAGGGGCTGATATTAGGAGCTCTAACTGGGAAAGAACCTCAATTTGCGGCATACAATTTGATAATCACATGAAGTGTATTGGCTCCCACGTATCCAACTGTGTCGGAAGCCAGCAGTTCATTCGCCATGTGATGGATTTGGGTTACATTGAAGAGTTTAAAGAAAAACATCCGAACTGGCACTATTTGTGGGCGGTATCTTCAGATTGTGGACGATCTTGGGTAAGACTTTTTGGATGTTGCCTATTTATTATATATTTTTTCTGGGCTATTTTTAATTTATTCCCGAACATACAACATCCTCTCTATGCCAGCATTATGGCTTTTACCTGTTTTGGATTTATCGATGCAACCAACCGATCATCCCAAGAGCTATTTTTCATATGCTTTGAGAGCTTAGCCGGATACGTAATGCTCGGTTGCCTAGTATCCTTAATAGCAAGCAAAATGGCACGAAGAAGCTAAAAAAAGATCTGAGGTACTGATACTCACATTGTTACTTCCAGCACGCCGCCATCCTTTCCCCTCAATCTCTCCCAAACCCGCCAGGCGGCGTTGGCAACCGCTTGCGAGAAACGTGCAATGCCCGGATGGGCATTGCACGTTTCTCGCAAGCATTCCGTGGCCCGGCCTCTGCTCCCGCCACCCCTTCGCCGCAGGCGACATGGGATTCCTAAGGCCCTCGGCCTTAGGCGGGTGCAGGGCAGCGCCCTGCTCTCTTCCGAAGAAGACCACCGGTAGGCAGCCTCCCCCGAAAGTTATTTCAAAATTTTGTTCGCCAGTAGTTTCTGAATACCGACCACATCGCTGCCTTTTTTAAGTTCCTTCTTGATGGGATCGTGGCGCCCGGAAACCCAGAGGGTGAGTTCTGATTCGAGATCGAAGTGACCTGCGGACTCGACACTGAAGGTTGATATGGAACGGTAAGGAATGGAAAGATAATCGACTTTTTTGCCGGTCAGCCCCTGCTTGTCGATAAGAATCAACCGACCGGAGGTGAAGATATACATATCGCGCAAAACCTTGAAGGCGCGCTCGACGTGCTCGTGATCACTTAAAATTGGGGAAAGTTCCTGCTCGATGTCCTCGACACTTATTTCGGTGGCATTCCCTAAAATCCCGTCCAACAATCCCATTTTCAGTTCCTTTTCCAAAAGTTGATTGCGCTTAAAGCGCATGATGAACAACAGACTTTCGACACCTTACTTTTTCTTGCGCCGTCCACGCTCGTAGTCCTTGAACGCCTTGTGTGCGGCTTCCATTTTCTCGTTCAACGCATCGGCTCGTCGGGACCGCCAACACATGGCGCCCACAAAGGCAACGACATACACACCGCCGAGAATCCACACCGGCACTATAATAATGGGAACCAGCATCCCGAGAAAAATAAGCGTCATCAGGGAAACAGCAAAGGCAGGGAGAATATTCCTGTGATTCAGCCAATGCTTGTTGAAAATACGGATGAGCTCTTCAACATCCTTGATAGTAGCTTCGGTCCTTTCCCGCTTGTTCATTTCTTCCATGTAGAACGACCCTCTTCGTTGGTGAATTCCCTGCTATGTAACGAGCAACTCCCACAACGGTCAAACATATCTCACATCTTCCAACAGCGGCTTCTCGCCTATACAGAGAATGCCCGAGAACTAAAAACAATCTTTTTCAGCAAAAAGTTATTGACAAACGATAATAAATCATCGCAAAAGAGACTCATCAAACAACGAAGGAGCTTGTTATGAACGAACGTATTCAGAAATTTGCCAAATTTTTCCGCGCTATATTCTTTATTGCCCTTATCCTGAGTCCGCTGATTGTTGGAAGCATTTGGCTAACTGGCGGCGAGATCATGGTTTTCGGCGACGAAGACCCTGGCTTGGCTATTCAGATGCTGACTGAGGATTTCGGCATGGATGCAGAGTATATGCCGGCCTTCCCGTTGGCTTGGAGCATTCGTCTGCTTGGGCTGGCTGTCGATATGATCCCAACGGCTATCGGCATGCTTTCCTTGTGGTGGCTTGTGCGACTGTTCAGCTGTTTTGCTGCGGGCGAGATCTTCACACAAAACACCGTTACCTATATCCGGCGTACAGGCTGGACCATGCTGATTGGTGTGTGTGTCGGTCCAATACATGAGGCATTGATGACAGTTGTGTTGACCATGCACAATTCTCCGGGGAATCGCCTGGTTTCCATAACATTGGATTCGGCCAACATTGAAGAATTGATCATTGCAGGCGTCATCATTCTGGTAAGCTGGATCATGGAAGAAGGCCGTAAGCTTCGCGAAGTAAATGAGCTGACGGTCTAGGGGGACGTAATGGGCATTATTATTGACCTCGACGTCATGTTGGCAAAACGCAAAACCAGTTCAAAGGAACTGGCGGAAGCCGTGGGTATCACCCCCCAGAACCTCTCCATCCTGAAAACCGGCAAGGCCAAGGCAATTCGATTCACCACGCTGGACGCCATCTGCAAACATCTGGACTGTCAGCCCGGTGATATCCTGCGCTTTGAAACTGATGAATTGGAAGAACAACAGTAAGAACTTTTCGATCTCCCTTACCCTCCTCCCAGACAGCAAACAGGCTGTCACCAGAAAGGGCAGTCCTCCATTCAAACAGAGGGCTGCCCTTTTCACAGGTGATTGTGTCAGTTTAACAGCCTCCATTCTCGCCATCATCTTCACGGCAAAAATCGCTGAGCACTTCAAGAAAACATTTGAGAGCCGGAGACTTGTCGCCTTTCCGCCAGACGAGTTTGAGGGGTGTGTTGTGCACTTCGCCCTGGAAATCAAAGGGAATCAGACGAACGGTATCCGGGCAGGCGGCACGCATCCGTTTAGGGACAAAGCCGATACCCATGCCTGCGGCAATGAGCGAGAGTTTTGTTTGGTGCGTTTTGGCTTCCTGCACGATGCGTGGCTGGACCCCGAACTTGTAATAACGACCGATGGCCCGGTCATAGGCTTCCGGATAGTGTTCACGGGAGAACATGATGAACGGTTCCTTGTCGATATCCGCATAGCCCGCATGCCCTTTGGCAACCAGAGGATGTTCGTGGTGCACGGCAAGGAAATAACGATCTGCCATGAATGTCTTGGCTTCAAGATTGTAGTGATTGGCGTAGCAGTGATGTGACAACCCGACATCGAGGTCACCGGCACGCAGGGCATTATTCTGATCCGACGACTGCATTTCTCGAATATCAAGCATGATGCCGGGATACTTCTTTCGAAACGCGGTCACACCTTTGAAAAAATCTGTATGCAGCCCGGAACTAAGAAATCCCACACGCAATTTGCCGATAAGCCCGTCGGCCATCATGTGCATTTTTTCGATGCCACCTTCGAGTGTGGACATGGTGTCGCGCGCAACGGCGAGAAACATGCAGCCTTCGTCAGTGAGCGAGACCTTGCGACTGGTCCGTTCAAGCAAAACAACACCGAGTTCTTCTTCAAGTCGCTTGATCTGCTGCGAGAGCGGTGGCTGAGCGATATGACACCGTTCAGCGGCCCGTCCAAAGTGCAGTTCCTCTGCCACGGCAATAAAATACTTGAGCTGTCTGAGTTCCATCATTGAGAGGTACAGCATATCAATCGTCGTGTAAATATGTATTGGACATATTAATGTCTCATTCCTAGTTTGTAGACATACCTAGGAGACTCTCAATGCAAAGAACCATGTATCGTCAATTGTGCGTTTTATGTTTGACCGGCCTGTTTCTCATCCTAGCGGGAACCGTTGGAGCATCAGACCAACCAGCTAGAAATACAACCGGTATCATTTGTCCGAACAGTGCTGAACCAATAGGTTTGGTCATGGACAGTCGGTCCAATGTATATACCGCATGTGGAATGACTGGACAGATATTCTGTCTGCCTCCCGGAGGCGACCCAGTTTCGTATGCAGAAGTGGAAGGCACCCTCACAGCACTGGCCGTGGATAGCAGAAGGATACTCTATATCGGCACTGAATCCGGACAAATTCATGCGATCACTCTGGACGGCAGTGTGCACGAAGTACACCGATGCACAAGTCGCATTATCGGATTGTCTGCCGACCGCGACGGTGGACTGATCATTGCCATGGGTAATGGCACTGTCGTCACTGTGGAACGTGAAGAACTGGAGTGGGGAAAGAAGTAGCTAGAAGCTCAGGTCGTGGGTCTTTTTGACTGGCTTGCCTTTGCCAGACGCCTTCTTGGTGGCACTGAAAATCTTCGGTTCCGCCCGTTTCATGAGTTTTTCGGCTGTAGTATTGAGTGGATTGCGGTCCAGCGCTGCCTTGGCGTTATTAAAGACTTCTCCCCACTCGCGCCGGGCGAAATGAAGTTTTGCCATCCGCAGGTACAACCCTTCACTCGGACCGAGCCACCGCATGGCATCCTTGATGGCGGCCATGGCTTTTTCGATTTCGTGCATACCCTCGTAACACAGAATGAGCGCATTATGGGCGCGGGCGTCGTTGTTTTGTACTTCCAGAGCCTTATGCAGATACGGCACGGCCTCGGCAAACATGCCGAAAGTGGTCATACGGTTGCCGATGTCCGAATTGATTCCTTCAATGTCCTGGAAATATTCTGAAATTTTTGAATAGAGCTTGCGAGCTTCAAGCTGGTTGTCCGTTTTGACCAGATTGGCGGCCTTGATCAGATTGTCATCCAGCACTGCCAACCGTTTACGCAGCTTGGCGACGCGCGCTTTTTCCATGGCCTCACCCAGTTTTTTGTGCAGGCGCATGAGTGTCTGATAGAACGCTTTTTCCTTACCTTTCTCATATTTGAGACCCTGAGGAAAAAGCTTACACATCATTTTCATCTTGTTGAGATCGCGCAGAGCCTCATCCAGATGAGCGTGAATCTCAAACTTTTCAGCTCCAAAAACCTGACTGGTAACCAGCCCCCTGATGGCACTGGCCAAGCATTTGAGTGTGCGCAAGTAATCGTTCTTTTTTGCATATGCACGAGCACGGGCTATATCTTCCCGAATTTCCTTGGCGGTCATTTTTACGCGTGTCATGGATTTCGATTCCTACGTCAAATACATTGAGATTCTTACGTAAACTACTACAGTCCAATGATATTATCAAGACCATACGAAAATGTCCCCGTATTTTTGAAGGTGTTATGCCATTTTTCATGCACCGGAGTTGACGCATAACCTGTGGTCGGGCTAGCGTACCCGACCGTCCACCCCAGTGATCGCATCCCTTTCAGGAGCCTGATTTGAATATATATCTCGTGGTTATCATCGCCTCTCTCGTCATTTCATGGTTACTCGGCGTAGCATCTGATCTTTATAATGCACGGGCCATGACACCTTCCCCGCCCCAGGAATTCCGCGATGTTTTTGACGAAGAAACATACCGGAAGTCGCAGGAATACACCCGTGCCTCAATGAAATTTTCTTCCATGACAGACACCTTCAACACCGTGATCACTCTTGTTGTCATCACGACTGGCGGCTTTCAACTGCTGGACCGGATGGCTCGCTCGCTTGAGTTGTCTGCTCTCTCCACAGGGCTGACATACATCGGAACACTCGGACTGCTCAGTGGAATCATGAGCCTACCGTTCGAAGCCTACCACACTTTCGTGTTAGAAAAAAAATTCGGCTTCAACACTACATCCGTTGCCACCTTTGTCACAGACCGCCTCAAGGGACTGATGCTGACCGGCCTTATCGGCGGCATATTGCTGGTCGCCATATTGTTCTTTCTGCGTGAGACAGGTGCATACGCCTGGCTGTATTGCTGGGCGGTTGCCGTATCAATTTCACTGGGACTGACCTATATCGCTCCCACCTGGATTCTGCCTCTATTCAACAAATTCACTCCCCTTGAACAAGGAGAACTGCGCACGGCGCTGGAGTCGTACGCCAACTCGACCGGCTTTGAATTATCCGGAATTTTCGTCATTGACGGATCCAAACGATCCACCAAAAGCAACGCATTCTTCACCGGATTTGGTAAACGCAGACGCATCGCCTTGTTTGACACGCTCATCAAGGAAATGACCGTGAATGAAATTGTCGCCGTCCTGGCCCATGAGGTCGGTCATGCCAAGTTGGGACACATCAAGAAACGACTCTTTACCGGCATCCTCAAGACCGGCGCAATATTCTATCTCATGTCCCTGTTTCTCGACTCCCGCCCGCTGTTTGACGCCTTTGGAATGGAACACATGTCCATCTATGCCGGACTGGTCTTTTTCGTCCTGCTCTACACACCGTTGTCACTGGTACTATCCGTGATCTCCAACCGGGTTTCACGAACACATGAGTATGAAGCAGACGCTTTTTCCGCTTCGACCACAGGACGCCCGGATACGATGATTTCAGCCCTGAAAAAACTGTCGGCCAGCAATCTTTCCAACCTGACGCCGCACCCGCTGACTGTATGGCTCGGGTACAGCCATCCGCCGGTTCTGGATCGTGTCAGAGCGTTGGATACACGCCATAAATAAATAATCGATTTATTCTCGCCAGTATGGCAATCTCGGGGAGAGTGGAAAACCCTAACCCGAAGAGACGCTATGCGAGAAATCCCTTTTGACCCCGCAAACGACGACATCATGGAACGCCTCAAAAGTGTTCCTGTCTTTGACAGTCTCCCGGAAAGCCATATCCGCGAAGCCATGCGTGCGGCTTCGATCCGCCGCTACGAAGCAGGTGAGACCATTATTGAGGAAGGGGAATTCGATAATCAGGTTTTCTTTCTCATCTTCGGGCACCTCAAAATCACTGTCCACGGCACTGAAGTCGGCCAGTTGAAACGATTGGGCGATGTGTTTGGAGAAATGGGAATCATCGACGGCAGTCCCAGATCAGCGACCATCACAACCGAAAAGACCTCACTGGTCATCAGTCTGGATGATGCGGCTATCGGTTCATTGGGAGAGGCCAGCAAAATTTTCACCCAGGCCGTCATGTACCGGGTCTTCGCAGAAGTTCTTGCGATTCGGTTGCGGAAAGCCAATCAAAAAATCTCGGAAATGCAGGATGAACTGAACGCGTTGAAAGAGACATAAGGCAGGAGAAGAACATGAAAGAAATCCCCTTTGATCCACACGACAGGGAGACCCTGGCACGACTTCAGCAAATGCCGGTATTCGGGGCCATGGATGAAGAACGTTTGTCCAAAGTCCTTGGAATGGCTACGCTGCGTCGCTATGAAAAAGATGAAACCATTATCAGGGAAGGCGACACTGATCAGACGGTCTATTTTCTCATAATGGGGAGTTGCAGTGTTGACGTGGAAGGAGTGAAGGTCAGCTCCATCAGCGAAATAGGCGACATGTTCGGAGAGATGGGTATCATCGACAAGCAACCTCGATCCGCCACTGTCAGACCGGAAAAGCCGGTGCTCTGCCTTGTCCTGGACAGCCATTTCATGGAACGTATGGAGGGAGTTGACAAACTCGCTGCGGAAGCACTTTTTTATCGAATATTCTCCGAAACACTTGCCATGCGACTCCGAGCCGCCAATGCTCGCATACTTTTTCTGGAAGACAAACTGAAAGAATCAACCAGGGAGCACCCCTGGCGCTGACACGATGATTCCCCCAGCCCCAAAACGGCATTCCTTCAAACAGAACGGCGCACCATGAATACTACATGATGCGCCGTTCTGATCATTGCATGAACTGCGTTAAAATTACTGACCTGTTATCCGGCTGCCCGGGCCGCCACCTTGGCGGCCTCTTCGGCCTTGCCCTGTGCTTCAAGAGCTTCCACAAGGGTGTCCCAGTAGGCGTCTACGCCGGGAGAAAGAGCCGAGGATTGACGGGCCAGCACTTCAGCGATCTGCGGATCTTCACCCTGATCGAGATACAGTTTGGCCAGCATATGCATGGCCTGATGATCGTTATGATCGGCATTCAGAGCGAGATGCAGGTATTCGCGGGTGCCTTCAACATCCCCCTGTCTGTAGGACACACGGGCCAGAGAACGGAACACCATGCGTTCACCGCCGGGTTGTTTGACCGCTTTCCTATAGTAATTGGTCGCCTTCTTGAGATGGTTGGCTTTTTCCTCGATAGACCCAAGCCGCATAAGGGAATAGACATGTCCGGGCTCCGCCTTGAGACATTGGCGATAGGCCTTTTCTGCACTATTCAGATCGCCGAGACGATGGTTGGCCCAACCGAGATTATAGAGAGCGAGTACATCTTTCTTATCAAGAGAGACCACTGTCTCAAACTCATGACGGGCCTCTTCAAAACGTCCAAGCTGGGCGTAACAGATACCAAGAGAATTTCGGGCAAGCAGGTTGTTCTCGTCGTCCAGCAGGGATAGCTTGAATTCTTCGATGGCTCCGTAGATATCACCGTCCATAAATTTTCGGTCCGCAGACAGGTTCATGGAAATCGAATCGAAAACAGCCACACGTGGATCTGACAACAGCAGCGCGTGTTCGAGAGCCTTGCGGCAGTTATCCAGAATATCGGCCCGGTCAAAATTGAGGAAAGGATAACAGCTTGCGCCAATGGACACCTTGATGCCCAATACGTCGTCAGCCTGTTTCTCGATTTCCAGGCACCGCTCCATGAGCGTTTCCCGGTCAACGTCCTCCTGAAAAAATATCATTCCGTTCAGACCGTATCGTCCGCCAGTGGCTTTTTCACCGAAAGCCCCCTGCGCCAGCTTGGCCACATTCAGCGCCATCTGGTCCATACCATCCTGATAGCCTTCGGCATGTTCATCTGGTTGATCGAGAATACGGATAAGGGTCAATCCAAAGGAGACAGGCTTCAGTCGTGCTTCAGAGAACCAGGAAACGAATTCGGAATAGCGGTAGAGTTTGGTGGCTGCGTCCTTACTTGGCATGGCGTCGTCCTTTGTTTCCTCCATATCGGCGAACAGACTCTCCTCGCCTTCGATGAGTTTGAGTCGATCATTTTCTTCAATGTTCCAAGCGGCATCGCCCAGATGCAGTATCTCGGCAAAAGCAATATCGTCCCGGACTTCAACCAGGACGACTTCACCCTTGAACAAATGCGGAGCCGCCTTTTGCTCAACTTTGGGAGCACGCACGAGAAACCGCTGTCCGACCTTGGCTCCTGAGGCTTCACCCAGAGAGACACTCATCCGGTTCATAGGCAGGACCTCAAGAATCCGACCGCCCCGCGCAAGAATGTCTGCATAACCGAACACTCGGTTACGGCCCTGCGCCTTGGCCACGGCCATAGCCTCACGGGCCTTGCGAACGATCATCCGCGCCTGCTCGGAACCTGTGCGACGGAACTGCGCACCCTCAAGTCCCTGTGGATAGCAGACGTATCCAAGACTACCGGAAACCCGAATGGTGTCATTGGTTACATCGTCGATGAAAGAAAGTTTACTGATGCCCGAACGAATAACCTCGGACAGTTGGAAACAGGCACGCGGCTTGGCATCCGGCACCAGAATCGCAAACTTGTCGTTAGCGAAGCGGGATACAGTGGTATATTTGGGGCAGACCATGTTCAGCAGACGACCGATCTCCGACAGGATGTCATCCCCCGTCAGATAACCGTATCGTTCATTCACGGGCTGAAAGGTATCCAGATCAAGAAAAAGGACGCCGAAGGTGCCTGAAAAAGTCAGATCAGCGTGATGCGCCTCGATACCTGCCCGACAACTGCCGGTAGCAAGACACCCCTGCACCTGTTCGATGGCCTGCTCCAATTCCCCAAAAAAGAAATTACGCGAGTACAGGCCGGTCAATGGGTCAGTAATCGCCTTCTTGTATAAAGCGAGTTTTTCCAACACTGAACCGGCAAGGGCCATGATATACTTTGGTGCCGTGGCAGGAGCCTTGAGGCGAACACCTTTGGCGATGAAAAAGCAAAGCATCTTCCCCTGGAACACTAGCGGCAGAATCAATTCCCTGTCCTCAGCCCGGTATTCCGGCTCGGGAATGACCGTTGCTTCCTCTCTCGGGAAAAACAGGCTGTAAGAGGTAAAGGGAAGGAATTCAGCGATGCAATCCTTTATGGTATGCTCGAAATCGATCAGCTCCTGAGGAGTGAACGAAATGGCCCCGTCCGCAAAGATGTTTTTTATTGTCCTCATAATTCGCGAGGGTACAACGTGGCAGTTTTTTTCTCAAACATTAAGTTGTTGTCCGACCACATCCGCAATCGACTATATCAATACATCTTGATATAAACATTTTGTTTGACTCCCCCCCCCAAATCTGTCAGGTGTTCAGCATAATTTTGAGAGATACTAATGAAAATACTCACCGATCCCATAGAACTACAACACCAGTGTCTGACATGGCGCAACCAGGGTCTGACCATCGGCCTGGTGCCAACCATGGGCTTTCTGCATGACGGCCATATGTCACTCATAGATATGGCTCGTCCCCAATGCGACAAGCTTGTCGTCACATTGTTCGTCAACCCGACCCAGTTCGGAGAAAACGAAGACCTCGACAACTATCCCAATGATTTCGACGGAGATTGCGCCAAAGCTGAAGCGCACGGTGCAGACATTGTTTTCGCACCGGCTCCAGATGCCATGTACGCACCGGACCATTCCACATGGGTCAACGTACCGCCCCTGGGCACGCACCTGTGCGGAGCATCACGGCCCATCCATTTTCGTGGCGTATGCACGGTTGTGACCAAACTGTTCAATCTGGTTCAACCGACAAAAGCTGTTTTCGGTCAAAAAGACTGGCAGCAGCTTGCCATTATTCGACGCATGGTCCGTGACCTGAACATACCCGTCGAGATACTCGGCCATCCCATTGTCCGTGAAACCGACGGGTTGGCGCTCAGCTCCCGCAATGCCTACCTGACTGAAGCGGAACGGGCCGCAGCTCCTGCCATCCGTCAAGGCCTGCTGAAACTCGCCGAAAGAGTAAAAAACGGCACCCGCGATGCCGAAGCCGCCAAGCACTGGCTCGTAAAAGAGTATGCATCCACCCTGCCCATGGGCATTGTGGATTATATAGAGTTGGTCACACCGGATTCCATTGAACCCGTCACAACCATCTCTTCGCCGACACTCGCTGCCGTGGCAATCCGCGTCGGCAAGGCACGGCTTTTAGACAACATTTTGATAGAGGTATAATCCATTGGCTCAACGATGTTTTTTGAGCGCCAAGATTCATGGCGTCGCAATCACATGCGCAAATCTGGAATACAGAGGCAGTCTGTCCATCGACCCCATCCTGATGAAGAAGGTCGGTATTCTCCCCTATGAACAGATTGATGTGTACAATCTGGACAACGGCGAAAGGCTGACCACGTATGCCATTCCCGGCGGCCCCGGCGAGATATGTCTCAATGGTGCTGCTGCACACAAAGGCAAGGTCGGGCAACGAGTCATTATCGCCACCTATATGTGGCTGGATGAGAATGAAGCCAAAACCCGCAAGCCGCGCGTTATCGTAGCTGATGAAAACAACGGCATCGACGAAATCCTTGAGTGCGATCTCAACCCGGATTTCTAAACGCCCATTACAGCAGTTTCCTTAAAGGAGGACCCTGATGCAGATTGAAGGTAAGTACCTGTTCACTTCCGAATCCGTTACCGAAGGCCATCCCGACAAAGTCGCCGACCAAATTTCCGACGCCATCCTCGACGCTATCATCGCCCAGGATTCGATGGCACGCGTGGCCTGCGAAACACTGGTTACCACTGGCATGGCATTCATTGCCGGTGAAATTTCCACCTCGGCATACGCCGATTTCCCGGAGATCGTCCGTAACACCATCAAAGGCATCGGCTACAATTCCGCCGACAACATGGGCTTTGACTGGGAAACTTGCGCGGTCATATCTTCCATCGACAAACAGTCCCCTGACATTGCTCAGGGTGTTGACCGTCAGAAGCCCGAAGAACAGGGCGCAGGCGACCAGGGAATGATGTTCGGTTATGCGACCAACGAAACTCCGACACTGATGCCTACTCCCATATACTATGCTCACCAGTTGTCCAAACGTCTGACCGCCGTACGCAAGGAAGGCATTCTTGATTACCTGCGCCCGGATGGAAAAACGCAGGTCTGCGTGGAATTCGACAACGGCAAACCTGTCCGCATCGACAATATCGTTGTTTCTACTCAGCATGCAGAAGGCGTCGAGCTGGACCAATTGCAGGAAGACATTCTGCGTGAAGTCGTCAAGAAGACCCTGCCTGAAGCACTCATCGACGATAAGCTCAAGTCCTACATCAACCCCACTGGCCGTTTCGTCATTGGTGGTCCGGTTGGTGACTGCGGGCTGACTGGTCGCAAGATCATCAACGACACCTACGGTGGCGCCGGTGGTCACGGCGGCGGCGCATTCTCCGGCAAAGACCCGTCCAAGGTCGACCGTTCCGGTGCCTACATGGCCCGCTATGTTGCCAAGAACGTGGTTGCTTCCGGCCTGGCCGCACAATGCGAAGTCCAGATCGCGTATGCCATTGGCGTGGCAGAGCCAGTCTCCGTGGTTGTTTCCTCCCGCGGTACAGGCCAGGTATCTGACGAGCAACTGACCAAAGCCGTCACCGAAGTTTTTGACATGCGCCCCTACTACATCCTGGAGCGGTTGAATCTGCGTCGTCCCATCTTCCAGAAGTCCACCAACTATGGTCACTTCGGTCGCGAACTCCCCGAGTTCACATGGGAACAGACCGATGCCGTCGACGATCTGCGCACCGCCTGCAAGATCTAGTCACATTGGAATGAATCAAAGCCCCCTGCCAGTTAACTGGCAGGGGGCTTTCTCATTTGTTTCCAAACAACCTGTGAAAAAGGCCCGCTCAAATGCGCATTACTCACACTCTGTTTTTTCCCCTTTCTCTATCAAGACACGGGAAATCTCATCCGCATAGAGATCTGCCAGCTCCTGCCCGCGTTTGCCCAGTGTCTTGGAGAAAGCCATATAAGAAAAGACCTGCGATACGAGCAACGCAGGCTCAACCTTGGACCGCGCACCGATTTCGTCCAGATAGAATTCAATCGATCTGCGATTACCCAAAACGACATTGATACGTCCTTCAACAAGCATTTTACTCAACGTACAACAACTCTTGACGAAAACCATATTCGACGACAAACGCTCAAGAACGCCCCTCCCATAGAAGTATCCCCTGACGGCGCCGACCTTAACGTCTCCAATGTCTGCAAACGAACGAATTGTCAGTCCGCTCGCCTTGTTCACATACAAGTAAATATGATCCGGATTCACAGATATCGACGGATAGTACATATACACTTCACGGTCAGGACTCCGGTAGACGTCCACAGCACAATCAATAGCTCCGACCTCCACGTCATGCAAAATACGCACAAACGGGAGATGCACGAAAACTGGCGTCATATTCAATCGTCGACTGACTTCAGTAAGCAGGTCAATCGAAATACCCTTTGCAACACCGTTTTCATTATACGTCAGCGGCGGATAATCCTCGTAACCAAAGCGCAACTCTTCTGCATGGCTGAAATCACACAACATCCACTGCACAAGAGCCAAAGACAGGCCGAGCGTAATAAGTATTTTCTGTCCCATTATCGAACATTGAAAGAAGAAGCGCTCCCTGTCAACACACGTTTCTCCGTAACATCTGACAACGCGTTATTTATAACTGTTGACATGTCAACATACCTCTTATAAGAACCGGCTTTTCCAACTGTTAACATGTCAACAAAAGAGCTTTCATGCACCATAAAAACACCCGACGGGCTACCAGTCTCGGTTATAGAGTGAGCCGCCTGTATCGGCTCAACAGCTGCCTTCTAGATTGTTGGCTGAACGAACACCACTTTTCTTCCGGTCAGATACCATACATCATGGCAACCGTGGAAAAACCGGGACAAACTCAAGAGCAATTATCCGCGTATATCCGTGTCTGCCCGGCCGCCATAGCACGAACGCTAAAAAACATGGAGGCATCCGGCCTCGTCAGGCGCGATGAAAATCCGGAGAATCGCCGACAAAAACTGGTCTACCCCACATCTGAAGCCGAAGCGCTTTATTCAACCCTCATCCCCATTCTCGACCGTCACAATGAAGTTATGCTTGAGGGATTTTCCGACGAAGAAAAAGTACAAATAGGGGCCATGCTCGACCGCATTGCCACCAATGTACAAAAAGAACTCATTGGAGAAAGGGATAAATGATTTCGGAAAAAGAACGGACTGCCTGCCTCTGGGCCATCACGGTCACCCAGTTTTCACTGGTATTCATGCTGTCATCCGTAGCTGTCGCCATCCCGTCCCTAGGCAAGGAATTCGGCGCGACCGCCGCACAGCTCGGTCTAGTTGAATCAGGGTACATTTCGGCAGTCGCCATGCTTCTCTTTCCGGTGACACGACTGGCCGACATGACCGGGCGAGGCTTTGTCTTCGTCTGTGGGATGATTATTTTCACTACTGTAAGTCTGATTTTGCCTCTGTCTCAATCAATAGAACACTTCATCATCCTTCGTGTATTCCAAGGCGGTGGCGGCGCCATGATGGTCACAACCGGACTGGCCATTCTCGCTGATCTTTTTACAGGTCCACGCAGATCAATGGCTCTGGGGATCGCTTCGGCGGGCGTCTATGTCGGCCTATCCGCTGGCCCATGGCTTGGCGGCATAATCGCCACTACCATGGGATGGCGAGCCATTTTCTATATCGGTGCCGTGCCCTGCGCGATCTGCCTCGTGCTTACCCTGATTGTCCTACCAGTCAAACCGCAGCGAAAAAAATGCCCCCCCTTTGACTGGGGCGGCGCGATCCTTATCGCCATGGGTATGGTCCTGCTCTCTCAAGGCGGTTCCCACTTCCACCTCATGACAGGCAAAATCATGCTCACAGGCGGCGTGCTGGCACTGGCCGCCTTTGCCTTCTGGGAAAAACGTGTCAAAGCCCCGCTACTGGACATGACCCTGTTCAGCACCAATCCGTCTTTTGCACTTGGCAATACGGTGCAGTTCATCAGCTATGCCGCGACATTCGGCATCACCTTTCTGCTTTCACTCTACCTTCAGATAGTACAGGGCATGACACCAAGTGAAGCTGGAATAGTATTGATGGCCCAACCGATCATGCAGACACTTTTTTCTCCGATCAGCGGCAAACTCTGCCAGCGATGGGCAGCGCACCACATCGCCACTGTGGGCATGCTCTTTGCCACAGCGGGACTGGCCGGTGCCATTTTCATTGGAGGGAGTGGAGCACTCTGGCTCATCATTTCCGTACTTGGCCTCTGCGGTACTGGCAGTGCCATCTTTGCGACAGCCAACACCGCCGTCATCATGGGAGCAGTAGAAAAGGAAAACTACGGAATTGCATCCGCCATGGTGGCGGGTATGCGGACCACCGGCATGACTATCAGCCTGGTATTCATCAGTGCAGTTCTGGCAACCATGGTTGGCCCAACCGCCCTGCACTCGGACAACGCCGCCGCATTTGTCGAGGCCATGGATATCTCGTTCATCACGTTGACAGCATTCAGCGCCCTTGGTGTGATACTGTCAGCACGGGCGAAACTCAAAAACAGAAAATAGATGCATATAAAAAACCCCGTCATCAGCAGGTGGCGGGGTTTGAATCAACAGCCTATTGTATTTGTTTGCGTTCATTCATGATCTGTTCGATTTCTCTGGCAAAATTTTCGGTAAGTTCCTGACCATGGGGACCAAGTTTCTTTGAGAAAGCAAGGTGAAGTGAGACCTCAGGCAAAGCCAATACAGCTTCAACCTGATCACCATCCTTGATTTTATTCAAATAAAACGCACCGGTCTGTTTGTATCCCAGTCCTAGATCAAACCGACGTTCAGCAATCATTTTATAGAGGGTGTCACCGTCTTTGACGACTCGAAGCTCTCCAGTTAACATCTCAAGCACATCGCCACCATAACTATACCCCCGAATGACACCGACAACGAGTCCACGAGTGTCCTCCAGAGAATTCACGGTCACCCCGCTTTGCGAATGCGCAAAGAGAACAGGCCCGTCAAAAGCGTACGAGATTGAGGGAAAATACAGATATTCCTGCCTTTCCTTGGTCTTGACGACGGTCAAGATGCCATCAACACCGCGGAACTTGCTTTCTTCCATGGCACGGATAAAAGGACGTGCAATGAAGACCGTCTTCACGCCCAACCTCTTTCCGGCTTCCCGAACCCAATCAACCATCAGCCCCTGAGCCTTTCCATTCTCCGTATAGTTCAGCGGAGGATACTCATCATATGCCAAAATCACTTGTTCAGCTCCGGCCAGGACCGGAAACAGAAACAGCGTGATGAAAACACATAAAATGCATTGAAAAGACACAACTTTTTTCATATAGTAATTATGCGGGAATATTCGCAATATGTCAAATACGCACGTACATATCATAAGACTGTTTATGGAGAATCTACTAAAAAAACTGTTCGGCCAGTCCGGGGCATGAGGGGTTGGTAATCATGCCCCGGACGAAGCCGAAGTACAGGGGTGGAGGTATGCCTTAATCGTAGGTCGAAAGATTCGAATCGGAAATAGTTTCAGGGCGGTCAGTATGACCGCCCTGATCGTTTTTTGCAGTTACAGCATACTAAAGAATGCCGTCTTCACCAGTTCTGATACGCAGGGCTTTGCTGAGTTCCTGTACAAAGATAACACCATCGCCTTCAGTACCTGTCTGTCCGGAGGACTGGATGGCCTCGATAGCCAGAGCTTCGAAATCATCATTCACACCAATTTCAAGACGGACCTTCTTGAGCAGATTCACTTCCATCTGCACACCGCGATACGTTTCCGTGAATCCCTTCTGACGACCGGAACCGAGGATATTGGTCACGGACAAGGAGTATATCTCCTTGGCGTACAGAGCCTGCTTCACATCATTGAGCTTTTCGGGCCTGATATATGCTATTATGAGCTTCATTATCTTATTCTCCTATATTTATACTGTCTGATAATTTTCTTGCTATCCGGCTCAGCCTTACTCGTTAGAGAAAAGCTGGAAACCGTTGTACGATTCTGAACCGTGTTCCGCGATATCAAGACCCTTGAGTTCTTCTTCCTTCTCGACACGAAGACCGAAAACAGCCTTGACGATGGTCATGAGGATAAAACCAGTACCGAACGCCCAGACAAAGAAGGTTCCAACTCCAATGAGCTGAACCCCGAGCTGCGCCACGCCGCCGCCATAGAACAGGCCGCCGTCAGTGTTGAACAGACCACAGGCGATAGTTCCCCAGGCTCCGCACACGCCGTGAACGGAAGAGGCACCAACCGGATCGTCGATCTTCAGAACCTTGTCGATGAATTCGATGGACAGAACAACAAGGACACCTGCGATCAAACCGATAGCAATGGAAGAAATCGGTGTGACAGTTGCGCATCCGGCAGTGATACCGACCAAGCCAGCCAACGCGCCGTTGAAAGTCATGGAGATGTCAGGCTTGTTGTAACGCAACCAGGAGATCGCCATGGCGCCGAGCACACCGGCTGCAGCTGCAAGGGAGGTGTTCATGGCAATCAGGCCAATTGTGTCATCAGCAGTTGTAGTGGAACCGGGGTTGAAACCGAACCAACCGAACCAGAGAAGGAACACACCCAGACCGGCGAGAGGAATATTGTGACCGGGAATAGCCTTGGCCTTGCCGTCTTCTGTGTACTTGCCGACACGCGGACCAAGCACCAGAGCACCGGCCAAAGCGATCCAGCCACCAACAGAGTGAACAACAGAGGAACCGGCGAAATCACAGAATCCAAGACCTTCCAACCAGCCTGCGCCGTCGTCGCCAAGCCACAGGGAACCCCAGGCCCAATGACCTGAGATGGGGTAAATCAAACCCGTCACGACAATCGAAACGATGATGTAACTGGAAAACTTAGTGCGCTCGGCCATACCGCCCGATACAATAGTGGCAGCCGTGGCGGCAAAAACGGACTGGAAAAACCAGAAAGTGTAGGTCCACATCATGTCGCTTTCAGCGACACCACTCAGTCCGTAGCCGGAGGTGCCGATGAAACCGCCGACATCAAGGCCGAACATCAACGCAAAGCCGAACAGGAAGAATATGACGGAACCAACTGAAAAATCCAGAAAGTTCTTCATCATGATGTTACCAGCTGATTTGGCACGGGTAAAACCAGCCTCAACACAACCGAAACCGGCCTGCATGAGCATGACCAGACATGCCGCAATCAACGTCCAAAGGATGTTGGCGTTGGACTGAGTGAGGTATTCCACCTCTTCTGCATAGGCAAAAGTGGGGGCAAGCACTGCCACCAAAACGGCTACGCTTGCGGCAAGCCTCTTGGATACATGGGTCGGGGACTTTCTCGAAAACATTTGGGACTCCTCTTTAAATGAAATTCGTTTCTAACCTGCCCACCCTCTATCAAGACTCGTGCCAAAGACGTTTTATATTACTATTTATGTAAAAAGTCTTTTTTAAGCACATATATTTTTATCAGAATTTAACATCTTTGTAATTTATTGCATTTTTGTATCTTCATTTTTACACTAAAATTGTCAAAAAGTATAAAACTCGCTGGCAAGACTAACGAGAGCCCCTGCTCAGTAAAAGTGAAAAAAAATGTTGTGAAAGCGTGATTGCTCTGGCGATGGAAGACGAGGGGTTCCCAGAAAGGCCAGAACGAATAATCACTTAACAGTCTGTAATACCCTCAAAAAGTGACCGTCGGTCACAAAGCATATTACTATATATTGCAGCCCCATGGAAACGTGACGATTTTTTTTGTTGACAGACAACCCATGGCTGTGTAGCTAGTAAACCATGAATTCCACAACTGCCTCCAACTCCTCTTTTTCCAACTTTACCTTTTGGTATTGGTATTGCCACGCTCGTGGTCTTGGGAGAGGTGTGTTGTAGCCAGGTGGTGGATACAAACTGAACAAAAAACCTCTTCAAGGGCCGCGGGCGAAAGCCGGCGGCCCTTGTTTTTTTGGTCGACGGTTGGATACCCGCTCAATGAAGAGACAACTTCAAGGAGAAAGAAATGCACATTGGTAAAGCTATCAGACTGGAAAGGATCTTCAATCGGAACACTGGTCGAACTATCGTCGTCCCCATGGATCATGGCGTGACTGTCGGCCCCATTGACGGACTTGTCGACATGCGTGAGGCCGTAGGCAAAGTCGTTGACGGCGGCGCCAACGCGGTAATCGAACATAAAGGCCTGGTCCGCTGCGGTCACCGAGCTCAAGGCAAGGATATCGGGCTTATCGTCCATCTTTCGGCCTCCACATCGCTGTCCCCCTTCCCCAACGCCAAAACACTGGTCGCCAGTGTGGAAGACGCCGTCCGTCTCGGCGCAGACGCTGTGTCCATCCACTGCAACCTCGGCGACGAAACCGAAGCAGCCATGCTCAACGACTTCGGCAAAATTTCTTCTGACGCGGCAAACTGGGGCATGCCCCTTCTGGCCATGGTCTACGCTCGCGGCCCCAAGGTTTCCGACGAATACGCAGCCGACGTTGTAGCCCATTGCGCCCGTGTCGGCACCGAACTCGGCGCGGACGTCGTGAAGGTTCCTTACACCGGCAACATAGACACCTTTGCCCGTGTATGCGATTCATGTTGTGTCCCCGTTGTCATCGCAGGCGGCCCGAAACTTGACAGTACCGAGGCATTCCTTCAGATGGTTCATGATTCTCTGGAAGCTGGTGGCGCGGGATTGTCCGTCGGCCGCAACGTGTTCCAGCATGATAATCCGACCCGTCTGGTCGAAGCGCTGAACATGGTCGTGCACGGAGATGAAACCGTGGAAGCCGCTCTCAATCATCTCAATGGATAATGGTAGCGAACAATGAAAAAAGTCATCTTCAAGTCCGTCCCCTTTGACAAGAATCTCGTCACCCTTGCCCTTGAGTCGGGTGTGGACGCCGTGATGGTCGAAAAGGACCATGTCAAGGCGGTTCAATCCCTGGGCCGCGTCACGGTCATCACTCCAGAAGACATGCCCGTGGTCGAATTGACCAAGAAGGCCGACGAAGACGTCGCCATCAAAGGCATACGGGACGGCAAGGACGTCGTTCTCAAAAAGGGGTGGGAAATCATCCCGGTCGAGAACATCCTTGCACAGGTGGACACTCTGGCACTCGAATGCGAATCTCTGGACCGGGCCGTACTGGCCGCAGGTATTCTGGAACGCGGCTGTGACACTGTAGTCGTGCTGCCCGAAGGCGTATCCGACCTCAAGCAGATCGTCTCCGAACTCAAACTCTCGCAGGGAACCATGGACCTCCAAACCGCCGAAGTGACCGAGATTGAATCCACCGGCCTGGGCCACCGTGTTTGCGTGGACACCATTTCCGTATTGAAAAAAGGCCAGGGCATGCTCATCGGCAACTCCTCGGCCTTTTCTTTCCTTGTCCACGCCGAAACCGAATCCAATCCATATGTCGCCGCCCGCCCCTTCCGCATCAATGCGGGAGCCGTGCATGCCTATGCCCAGATGCCGGGCGACAAGACCACCTATCTTGATGAACTCGGTGCAGGTGACGACGTGCTCATCGTCGGCGCCGACGGTGCCACCAGCATCGCCACAGTAGGCCGTGTCAAGGTCGAAGTCCGCCCCATGCTGCTCATCAAGGCCGCAGTCAGGACCAAGGAAGGCGTCAAGGAAGGTCAGGTATTTCTCCAAAATGCCGAAACTATCCGCGTCGTTTCGGACAAAGGCGAGCCGGTATCCGTCGTCACCCTCAAAGTCGGCGACAAAATCATGGTCAAAACAGATGAAGCCGGCCGACACTTCGGCATGCGCATCACGGAAGAAATCAAGGAAGCCTAAGCTTCGGAGAACGTCATGGCAGACAAAGACCACAACGATATTCCCGATCTCGGCGAACTGCGGGAGTCCATAGACTCCGTGGATCAACAAATCGTGGACCTGCTCAACAAACGGGCGAACCTGAGCCTCGGCGTGGGCCGGTACAAGGCATCCAAGGGTGAGCCTATCTACAAGCCGTTCCGCGAACAGGAAGTCATGAACAAAATCGCGGATTCCAGCCCGGGCCCACTCCCGGACAAGCATCTGCGCACCATCTATCGCGAAATCATGAGTTCTTCGCGACACCTGCAACGCCCCGAACGCGTGGTCTACCTCGGTCCTGAAGGCACCTTCTCCTATTTCGCCGCCATCGAGCACATGGGCAGTGCCGCATCCCTGACTCCCAAAGCCAATTTTGAGGAAATTTTCCGGGCCGTGGCCGAGGAAGGGGCCGAACTCGGCGTCATTCCGCTGGAAAACACCATTGAAGGCACTGTAGGACAAGTCGTTGACCTGTTCATGAAATATAAGGTCTACATCCAGGCCGAAGTCTTTAGCCGCATAAGCCATTCCCTCATGTCCAAGGCCGAATCACTTGAGGACGTGGAAGTCATTTACTCCCACCCCCAACCGCTCGGCCAATGCCGCGACTGGTTACGCACCCATCTGCCGAATGTTCCGACCATCCCCATGGAGTCAACGGCAGAAGCCGCCGAATTGGTCGCAGGCAAAAAAGCCGCCGCCGTTATCGGACATATCAAACTGGCGGACATGCATGCCATGAACGTGCTTGCGCAATCCATCGAAGACCTGCCTGACAACTGGACACGATTCCTGATCATTGGAGCAGCTCCTTCACAGGAAGACCGGCGCGACAAGACAAGCATACTTTTCACCCTGCCTGATAAGCCGGGCGCACTTGCACGCGTGTTGACCACTCTGGCTCATCAGGGCATCAACATGACCAAACTGGAGTCCCGCCCGTTCAGAGGTGAAAAATGGAAATACGTCTTCTTCACCGACCTTGAATGTGATTTGAGCGGAGACCGATACAAAGACGTTCTTGAGGACATTCGCCAGCAATGCCATACTCTGCGCGTCCTTGGCACATACCCTACCCAGGAGAACAGATCATGAGCAAAGAACCGATTATCATCAACGCCCCGGCCAGCAAGTCGCTGTCGCACCGCACACTCATTGCCGCAGCATTGGCCAACGGCGTATCCGAGATTTCCTCCATTCTGGACTCCGACGACATCACCCGCACACGAGGTTGCCTGACAGCCTGCGGCGCGAACATCGTCGAGCAGGACGGGAAACTGATTGTCACCGGCATGGAATCCGGCCCCAAGGGCGGCAATGCCGACGGCAAACACAAGGACGAAGAGCCACACGAACTGTTCATGCACGAATCCGGAACCACCTGCCGACTGATGACTGCCGTTGCTGCAGCCGGGCATGGTTCCTTCAAGGTGCACGGTGCCCAGCGCATGCACGAACGACCCATGGCCGAATTGGTGGCAGCCCTGAAAAATCTCGGCTCCACCTTCGATTTTGCTGAAAAAGAAGGGCACCTCCCCTTTATCATGACCAGTAAAGGCTACACTGCGAAAACAGTGGAAATAACTCTGGAAGAAAGCAGCCAATACCTCTCCGGACTGCTCCTGGGTGCGCCTTTAGCTGACCATGAGACACGTATCACCGTGACAGGAAAAAAAGCCGTATCTTGGCCGTACGTGGCCCTGACCCTTCGTATCATGGAAGATTTCAAGGTAGGATTCGAAGTCGAAATCAAGAAAGGCAACAAGTGGCAGGCCGTCCCATGGCGCTCCGTCAAAGTTGTCTCGCCGGGCAAAATCCGCTTCATCGTCAAGCCAACGGGCTACGACCCCACCCACTATCGAGTGGAAGGCGACTGGTCCAACGCCAGCTATTTTCTGGCTGCCGGAGCTGTGGGCAGACGCCCTGTGCTCATCAAGGGACTGGCCGCAGATTCACTCCAGGGTGACCGGGCTATCATGGACATTCTCAGTCAGATGGGTGCGTCCATCAAGGTCACCTTCAGCGGCATCCTCGTGGAGCCAAGCACTCTGCGCGGCGTGACCGTGGACATGAGCCGCTGCCCGGATCTGGTCCCGACAGTATCCGCTGCCGCTGCTTTCGCGACCTCGCCGACCACTATCACTAACGTGGCCCATCTGCGCATCAAGGAAACCGACCGTCTGGAAGCCTGCGCAATGGAAGTGGGCCGCACCGAGACTGAGACAGAAATCGTTGACGATTCGATCATCATTCGCCCCGGCAAACTGCGCAACGGACACAGCATAGACTTCACAACGTACGGCGACCACCGCATGGCCATGTCCATGTCCCTTTTCCAACTGGCAGGCATTGATGTCATTCTGGACAACCCCGACTGCGTCAACAAATCATTCCCCGGATTCTGGAAGGAATGGAAGAAGATCACCGGATAGTATCATGACAGTGGCAGGTATACATAGAATCGCCATTGCAGGTGCAAACGGCCAGATGGGCGGGCTTTTTTCCAAAGCCTTCACCGATCTCGGGTGCACTGTCGTGCCGTTGGACCTGCCATACTCCACAGAGGCAATCCAGACGGCGTTGACCGACTGCGACCTGCTTCTGCTCAGTGTCCCGGTGACAGCCATGGAATCCGTGCTTGACCAGATGGTGCCGCACTTGAACGGGACCACGATCCTGTGCGATATCGGCTCGGTCAAGATGCTCCCCATGAAGGCCATGGTGGAGCGATATGACGGGCCTGTGGTCGGGACACACCCGCTCTTTGGTCCAATAATACCTGACGGATTCGCACCCAGAGTCGCCATTGCGCCTGGACGTGAGACCGATGCAGATGCCGCATACAGAATAACACAACTCATGCAGGCGTGCGGCTACGAATGTTTCTCGACGACAGCCGAAAAACACGACAGGTCCATGGCCTTTGTCCAGGGGCTGAATTTCACGTCCACCGTGGCTTTTCTAGCCGCTGCCCGGGATGTGGAAGGTATCGACAACTTCATTACCCCTTCATTCAAGCGCAGATTGGACTCTGCACATAAGATGCTCACGCAGGATACGGAACTGTTTGAAATAATTTCCGAATCAAACCCGTTTCTTCAGGAAGTCAATCGCAAATTCATGTCCTACCTCAGCCTGGCAGCAGGCGGTGATCTCGATCTGCTCGCAGACCGGGCTCAGTGGTGGTGGCGTAACGAAACTGTATAGATGGTGCGGCTCATGCCGTTACTTGGAACTGAACGTAAACCAAGGCCGCACCCCCAGAAAGGGTACGGCCTTTTTTCATAAGGAGAAGACAATGCAAGGTACGTGAAAGTCATACGAAAACCGAAAAAAAGTGAAGGGCTGGCAGGTTATCCCCCGCCCGCTCAACTAACGGAATTCAACCATAAGGACACATAATGGAAAAGATTTCACTGACGCAGCACGGGAAGTGGCTCCCGGCTGACGTCCAGACCACCATATCCCTGTATATGGGATTGGTGGGCGACCAACCCGGCATTCTGCTGGAATCGGCAGAGGTGGATGGTCGCCTTGGCCGATACAGTCTGATCGCCTGGGATTATCGGCTCATGCTTCACCCGGTGGACGGCAAACTAATCGTCGACGTTGCCGATGACCGCCTTGCCCCACTGAAGGCACTGGAAGGCATGGAGTATCTTACCGGCATCAAGAAAGCCGTGGAGCTACTTTCAATCACCCAGGAGACCACCGGCGGCAATGCCCGTGACGGCCTGCCCGGTCTGACTCGCGGACTATACGGCTACTTCGGCTACGGCATGGCCGGAATGTTCGAACGCAAGCTGACCGAGTGCTGCAAACCGGCTGACGCCGAGGCCTGCCTCGTTCTCCCCGGTCAGTTGGTGCTTTTTGACCACCTGCGTCATTCCTGCTGTTATTTAAGCCTCGACGAAGGCGCGACACCCATGCCCGCACCTATCCAATGGGGTGCCGACCTGACCGCTCCCGAGGTCGGGACACCGACGGTCCATCCCGGCAAAGACGAATACATGCGCGGCGTGGAACGGTGCAAGGAACTCATTGCCGAGGGCGAATGCATTCAGGTGGTACTATCCACCAGATTCACCGTGCCCCTGCCGGATGAACCATTCAAGATTTACCGCCGCCTCAGGCAGGCCAACCCCTCGCCCTTCATGTTCTACATGAAATTCCCGGACTGTCCGTCCATGGGCAAAACCTGCGGCACAACCCTACTCGGATCATCCCCTGAAATGATGGTCAGAAGCTCGGCGGGCCATCTCGAAGTGCGGCCCATTGCCGGGACACGCTGGAGAGGCGAAACCGAAAAGGAAGACATGCGTCTGGAGCAGGAGCTCCTGGCCGACCCCAAGGAACGGGCCGAACACGTCATGCTCGTGGACCTGGGCCGCAACGATCTGGGCCGCATCTCCAAACCCGGTACGGTTACTGTCGAAAAATTCATGAATGTCGAACGGTTTTCCCACGTCATGCACCTGACCTCATATGTGGAAGGCGAACTCAAGGAAGGTCTGGACGGCGTGGACGTTCTTCAATCCACCTTTCCGGCAGGCACGCTGTCCGGCGCACCAAAAATCCGGGCCATGGAAATCATCGCCGATCTGGAACCGCAGGAACGCGGCCCGTACGGAGGGTGTATAGGCTGGATGGGACTGGACGACGGCGTCGTCTCCCTCGATACCGGCATCACCATCAGGTCCATGTGGATTCGAAACGGCATCTGCCACTGGCAGGCCGGAGCCGGCATCGTTTACGATTCGGACGCAGAATCAGAATGGAACGAGTGTCACAACAAGGCGCGCGTCATTCTGGAGGTCATCACAGGCAAGGGAGGGACCGATGTTTTTGCTGATAGATAATTTCGATTCCTTCACATTCAATCTGGTGCAGGCCTTTCAACAGCTCGGAGCCGACCCTGTGGTCATCCGCAACGACCGCGAAACAGTGCTTGATCTGGCGCAAAGCGGCACGCTTGAACGTGTGTGCCTGTCCCCCGGACCAAGCAACCCGCAAAACGCCGGATTCTGTCTGGAGTTCCTGGCCCGACTGCCCAAGGAGGTTCCGGTACTCGGTGTGTGTCTTGGTCACCAGACCCTTGGCCATTTTGCCGGAGCACCCGTGGAACGCGCCGAACGCATCATGCACGGTAAGACCTCACAGGTATTCCATGAAGGACAGGGCATTTTCGCCGGACTAGATTCCCCCTTCGAGGTCTGTCGATACCATTCGCTCATCGTTCCAGCTGAAAAAGCGGCAGACAAACTCGACGTCACGGCCAGAACACGACAGGGCGAAGTCATGGGCATCCAGTACAAGGACCGTCCATGGCATGGCGTTCAGTTCCACCCGGAATCAATCCTGACGCCTGACGGCCCGAAACTGCTCCAGAACTTCCTGAATATTCAAGGATAATGTTATGACAATACCTGAAATACTCGAAATTATCGCACAGAGAAAGTCACTTACCGATATGCAGGCGGACTTCATGTTTACCGAACTCATGGACGGCAAGATGACCGAAGCCCAGACCGGAGCCTTCCTCATGGGACTGCGGGTCAAGGGAGAAGACTCCACGGACCTTGCTGCCGGAGTGCGTGCCGGACTGGCCCACGCCATCAAGATTCCCGGATTTGACGGCAGGCGCAAGAAGCCGGTCATCGACACCTGCGGGACAGGCGGGGACGGCCAATGTTCCTTCAACAACTCGACAGCGGTCTCCCTGTTCCTTGCTGACATGGGATACACTGTTGCCAAACACGGCAACCGTGCCCTGTCCTCATCCTGCGGATCGGCAGACGCGCTGGAGGCCCTCGGAATCCCGCTGAATATGACTCCTGAGCAGGCTGCCGAAGGACTGGAAAAACACAACTTCGCCTTCCTGTTCGCTCCGGCCTACCACCCTGCCTTCAAACACGTCATGCCCGTACGTCAGCAACTCGGCATCCGCACCCTGTTCAACTTCATGGGCCCCCTGCTCAACCCGGCCCGCCCATCCCACCAACTCCTCGGAGTAGGCGACCCTGACCGACTGGAGCTGATGGGCGAGACCCTGCTGCTGACCGGCGTCAACCGCGCGCTCCTGTTCTCGGGCGCAGGCGGTTTCGATGAACTGACCACCTGGGGCGTCAGCCGTGGATACATCATTCATGACGGCGTCATGGAAAAGACCACGGTCAATCCTCAACAACTGGGCTTTGATTCGCATGACCCGAAAGAGGTCGTGGTCACCAGTAAAGAAGACGCCGTGGTCAAGCTCAAGGAGATTCTCGCCGGGGACGGTCCCCGCGCCATGATGGACATGGTGGCCCTGAATCTGGCAGGGTGCCTGCATCTTTTGGACAAGGGGGCCATGGCCGAATGCGCCGAACTGGCCCGAGACACCGTATACACCGGATTGAAGAAAGGAATTCCGTATGTTGAATAAATTCAGAGAAGCAAAGCAACTTGAGATCGACTCCCTTCGTAACGACTTCATCGAAGGCCGCGTGCCTGCCGTCTATCAGGGGAACCGCCCTTCATTCGTGGACGCCATCAAGGCCAAAGGCCCGGGGGCGATTATTGCCGAATTCAAACCAGCCAGTCCGAGCAAGGGTATTCTGCGCGAAAACGTCAATCCCCTGGATTTTGCCGACATCTACGCCGACAACGGCGCGGCTGCCATCTCCGTTCTCACGGAACACAAATACTTCGGGGGCACCCCGGATTTCCTGTTTATGATGAGCCAGCCCGGCATTCCACTGCTGCGCAAAGACTTCATCTTCGACCCGCTCCAGGTCGCCATGACTGCCTCAAGCCCGGCCTCTGCGGTGCTGATCATTGCCCGCATGTGCGAGGACGCCAACCACCTGATGCAACTGGTGGAACTGGCCCGCATGCCCGGTCTGGCCCCGGTTGTCGAAATATTTGACCAGGCGGACCTCGACATGGCCCGTGCAGCCGGTGCCGATATCATTCAGGTGAACAACCGCAACCTCGATACTCTTGAGACTTCATTGGACCAGAGCCGGACTTTCATCAAGCAGAAGAATGACGGCGAACTCTGGATATCCGCCAGCGGCGTGTCCGAACGTTCGCAGGTGGAGGAAATGGCAGGTCTCGGCTTTGATGCCGTACTCATCGGCACCTGTCTCATGGAAGCGGACAACCCTGGCGAAAAGCTGGCTGAATTAACAGGAGCATAGTGGTGGCAAGACCTCTGGTCAAAGTGTGCGGCATGACCCGCATGGAAGATGTGGAGCTGTGCGTCGATCTCGGCGTGGATCTGCTCGGATTCATCTTCCATCCCAAAAGCCCCCGGCAGGCCGACCCCGACTTTGTGGCCTCGGTCAAAACCGGCAAGGTCGCCAAAGTAGGCGTTTTCGTCGACCAGACCGCCGACGAGATTATCGAGATCATGGACCGATGCGGACTGCATGCGGCCCAGCTTCACGGCGGACAGGACATGAATGCCTGTTGGAAAATCGGACCTGACCGGGTTATCCGGGTTTTCTGGCCGAACACCTACGCCTCGCCTTCCGCACTCCTTCACGACCTCGACTACTACTCCGAGGTGTGTGGACACTTCCTGCTGGACGCAGGCAGTAAAGGACAGGGCGGCACAGGCACGACCATTGATTTTGCCATGCTTCAACATATTGAAATACAGACACCTTGGTTCCTTGCAGGCGGTCTTGGGCCGCACAATCTCAAGGAAGCCCTGGCCGTCAACCCGTCCGGATTGGACATCAACTCAGGCGTGGAACGAGAACCGGGTATCAAGGATGCATCAAAGCTGCGGGAAGTCTTCAAAATTCTCGCGGAGGAAGAATAATGAAAAAGGGTTATTTCGGCGATTTCGGCGGCCAGTTCATCCCTGAACTGCTCATGCCGCCGCTCATCGAGCTTGAAGAGGCCATGAAGACCATCTTGCCCTCGGAGGAATTCCAGACGCGCTTCATTCAAATGCTCAAGGAAAACGTGGGCCGTCCTTCGGCCATGACATACTGCCCGCACATGTCCAAAGACCTTGGTCTGGAACTGTGGCTCAAACGCGAAGACCTTAACCACTCCGGCGCACACAAGATCAACAACACCCTCGGTCAGGGATTGCTCGCCAAGATGATGGGAAAGGAAGTGTTGCTGGCCGAGACCGGTGCCGGCATGCACGGTGTGGCAACAACTGTCGCAGCCGCCATGCTTGACATGAAGGCCGTCATTTACATGGGAGCCACCGACGTGGTGCGTCAGGCTCCCAACGTCAACAGGATGCGACTCATGGGTGCGGAGATCGTCTCTGTGGAGTCCGGCACCAAAACGCTCAAGGATGCCATCAACGAGGCCATGCGCCGCTGGCTGGCTGACCAGGAAAACACCCATTACTGCTTCGGCACTGCTGCCGGACCACACCCCTTCCCGGAACTGGTGCGCGAATTCCAGCAGGTCATATCCAGAGAGGCACGCCAGCAGTTCATTGAGCGCAATGACGGCGACCTGCCTGATGTGGTCGTGGCCTGCGTGGGCGGCGGCTCCAATGCCATCGGCATGTTCCATCACTTCGTACCGGACGAATCCGTCAAACTCATCGGCGTGGAGGCCGCAGGCACCGGCGAACCCGGTTGCGACAATTCCGCTCCGCTCAATCTCGGTACCGACGGCGTATTGCACGGCATGAAGACCAAGCTGCTTCAGACGGACGAAGGCCAGATCCTCCCGTCCCACTCCGTGGCTCCCGGTCTGGATTATCCCGGTGTCGGACCAGAGCATGCACACCTGCAGGCCATCGGACGCGCCGACTACGTGACCATAAACGACGGTCAGGCGCTGAATGCGTTCAAGACGCTGTCCCGACGCGAAGGCATTATCCCGGCATTGGAGTCATCCCATGCCGTGGCCTACGCAATCGAGAACAAGGACAAACTGCAAGGCAAGTCCGTACTCGTGTGCCTGTCAGGACGCGGAGACAAGGACCTCGGCATTCTTGACCAGATTCTCTAGGATGCCCCCGGCGGCCTGAGAACCTTTTAAAAATGTTCTCAGGAATCTCCAAGGCCATTTGGCACGCTTCGCGTTGGCAACAAAGGGTTGGAGAGAATTAATACAGTGATAGTAGAATTTGGAGATATTCATGAATCCAATGCAAATAAAAATTGAAGAGGCAACCAGGCAGGGCAAGGTCGGTCTCATTCCATTTCTTCCAGCAGGATTTCCCAATCGGAAACAGTTCTGGAAGGAACTGGAAGAGCTGGACGCAGCCGGCGCCTCGGTCATTGAAATAGGCATGCCGTTTTCCGATCCCGTGGCAGACGGTCCGGTAGTGGAAAAAGCATCCCTCAAGTGTCTGGAAGACGGCATCAACCTCAACTGGATTCTCACGGAACTCAAGGCACGCAAAGGACAGTTCAACGCCGCCCTGCTGCTCATGGGCTACCTGAATCCGGTCTATCAGTACGGTCTGGACAGATTCGGCGAAGACTGTGAAGCGGCAGGCGTATCCGGGCTGATTATTGCGGATATTCCTCACGAAGAGTCGCAATTCGTCAAGGAGGCCGTCGAGCCACACGGCGTGGCTTTGGTCCCGCTTATCGGACTGAACACAAGTAAGGAACGCATGAAACTGTACGCTGAAAACGCGTCCGGGTTCTGCTACTTCGTGTCTGTCCTCGGCACCACCGGCCAGCGTGAGGCATTGCCAGCGCGCATCAAAGAGAAACTTACCGAGGCCAAGGAAGTCTTCGACATCCCCATTGCACTCGGCTTCGGCATCAAAAACCCGGCCCAGCTCACGGAGTTTGAAGGGTTGATGGACGCCGCCGTATTCGGCTCGGCACTCATCAGCCACATTGAATCCGGCAAGTCGAGTGACGAATTCATGGAGCCGTGGAAATAAGAAAGAATACCTTCGGTACCCGAATGGGGAATCTCTTGAAAGAGGACCCACCACGTTTACGAAAATCTAGCCCCTGTCATATCTCTCAGATATGGCGGGGGCTTGTATTCTGTACCCCTGAAGGTCGCTTACATATGTCGATTCAACGGTTGAACATGGCGCATGAATGACAATGGAATTGAGAGAAGCGAAACAAATCTGATCTTTTGGAGACAATGGCATCGTTCGCCATTTCCACCGCGATGACCTGAAAAGGCCGGACACCCCTTTTCGGGACGTCCGGCCTTGTTTTCTGTCTGTATTCGTCTACCAGAGCTGGTAGCTGAAGCCCACGGTGGCGGTGACGTCGGACATGGTGTCATCGTCACAGCCAAGGGCAAAGCCGAGGCTGGAGTTGGCGGACAGCCGTTCGGTGACGTCCCAGCTTGTGCCCACGCCCACGTCAGCCCAGTCCTGGTCGACCCGTGCACCGGAGTAGGAGAAGGAGCCAAGGCCAAGGGCGCTACCGCCGAGGCCGGAGGACTTGTCTTCGAAGCGATGGTCCCAAGCCGCCCAGGCCCAGGTTCCGAACTGTTCAAACAGGGCCATATCGGCCCGCAGGCCGGCACGCAGGGAGTTGGAGGTCTCATTGCGGCTGTCGAAGCTGGCCGGGAAGGGACCGCCGGATTCGGAATAGCCATCAATGTGCGTGTTCTGCCAAGTATACTCGGCAAAAGGCGTCAGGGCGAGAACATCGCTCATGCCCCGGGTCCATTGCACCCGGCCGGACAGACCGAAGACGTCGGCATCCGTAGAGCCGGTGGAGGTGGCGGACCCGGCTCCATTGGCATAACCACGCTTGAGATCCAGAGAAACGGTCTGCCACAGGCCGGACACGCGAAATTCCAGATTCGTTCCTTCGGGGCTGTAGGCCACAAACGCACCGGGACCAACGGCCTTTATGTCCTGATTGCCGCCATAAGAGGTATCCAGATCACGGGAATCGCCGAACACGCCGCCGCCTACTCGCCATTCGCCGCGCTCCCAGGTCAGCCCCACACCGCCGTGCAGGCCGAGATCGTCGCCGTTAAGCTCGATGTTGGTGCCCACGGAGCCGACCATCCACAGGTCCAGCCGCCCCGGCATCTCGTCACCAGAAGACATGCCGCGTTCAGCACCGGAACCGCCGCCCGAAGCCGAACCGGGAGCGGATACAGCGAACTGCACACCCTGACCGCCCGCCGCGCTGCCCAGACGACTCATGGAGAGCTGCCCCATGCCGGCCACCGCCGGGCCGACCTGACCCATGGTCCCCAGGGACTGGTTAAGCTGTTCGGGGGTAATGATGCCGCCCAGCGAGACGTTGGCGATATACGTTTTGAAGCCCCCCGGCAACATGCCTGTTCCGACCATGATGGAACCATCGGCACTCACGCTCGTCACATCATACAGTGTTGAGCTGCTCGCGAGGGAGACCCCCTTCTCTTCCAGAACCTCACGCAGATTATGGTAGGTGTAGGAAGCGTTCGAGCCGGTCCAGTATGCAGCTTCGGAATATCCGCTACCTTGAAGTATTGTCGACCCTACGACGACGGAACCACTGTTGTTTATATCCAAAAGATTCAGAGAATTGTATTTATCCGGTACCGCCATTGCGACCATTTTTTGACCCGAATGGGCATTCCAGACGTTAAACACATTAAATACGTCGCCAACTCCCGCTACCGTCGAACCATTCCCGCTTATTAAGTATTCACCGCTCCCACTCGATTCTTCCAGGTTCACGGTCGAAGTCAACGATCCTGCGGAGTTGACGGTCCACACCAGGGCATTGCTTCCGCTATTGGTTCTTCCCGCCACTTTCCACTCGCCTGAATTGAGTGAACTGACGGAATTCGCTGAGCTGTTTGAGGACAGGAGCACCGGAGCAAGCGATGAAGCCGTGGACCAGTCGGAAGGCGCAATCCACAGGACTGCGTTGTTGCTGTTGGTGGAACCCGCGAGGGCAGTACCATCCGAGTTGATTGTGAGGGACCAATTACTCGAGTCTAACAGTATTCCGCTACTCCCATTAAGGAGGTACGACGCACCGTCGTTCCGGGAATAAAGATACATCTGACCAGAAATATCGTAGACCACTTCCCCCGCATCCGACATATTGTAAATATTATAGACTCCGGAGGCGATGTATGTCGCGCTTCCTCCGGAAACAGGCACCATGAACAACTCGTTGGAATCATCCGTATAAACAAGATTGCTTCCATCTCCACTGATCTGAATTCCGCTGCCGGGTGCACCAGTCAGGTCATCAGCCCAGGCATGAGGGCAGAGCAGCAGGGCGAACAGTGCTGAAAACAGCACGAAACGGGTACAACGGCTGAAAAAGATACGAGATTGATAATGAATGGGCAGCACGGGGAATCTCCTCGGGTATAGGTTCGCGCCTCTCCATTTTTCTGCGGCGCGGACGGGGCTCAATGTGTGGAAAATTCCGGTATCTTCAGGTTCAATTGACTGTTTTTACGGTCTCTTCCCAAAAGAAAATCAAATTTTTCCCAGTTAGCGGTTCACGTACCCGATCATGTTGGAGGGGAGCAATATCACCCTGGGTGATAATTATAATAAAAATCATTGATTTCAATATTTTGAATCAAAAAATAAAATCATTTTTCCTTCAACTGAATTGTCGGGCCACTGATATTCGCACTTCCTGAACCTGTTCAGCACTTCCTTAGGGAGGTAAAGCAAGGCTGGGACCGGCAGCTCCAATGCTTCCTTCTTGCCAAATCGGGTATATCTAATATACCTGTCCCCATCATGACTTCGCCCAAAAATACATATTCCCTCAGACGGGACATGATCGCGTTTGTGATCATTGCCCTGTCCTTTGTCGTCCGATACTGGTTCGTCAACTCAGGTCAACTCAACCTGGTACAGGATGAAGCCCAATACTGGGACTGGATTCGACGCCCGCAGCTTTCCTATTATTCCAAAGGGCCGCTCATCGCATGGATGATCGCCACATGGACCGAGGTGTTCGGCAACACGGAGCTGGGTATCAGATTCGGCTCCATCATCGGCATGACGGGAATTCAGGCCGCACTATATATAGGTGTATCCAGAGTATGGCGTGAATATTCAACGGCCATATATGTCCTGCTGGTCGCCGCCACAATGCCGCTCCTGAACGGTCTGGGCATTCTCGCAACGACTGACAATCCCCTGATTTTCTGCTGGACTGTCGCCTTCTTCGCCCTGGCTGCGGCAACACGGAACACACCGGACCAGAAGCCATCGAACTGGCCCTTCATCATTCTGGTTTTCTGCATGGCTGTCGGGATTCTGGCCAAATACATGATGCTCTCCTTCCTGGGTCTGGGAATCATCTATGCCTTGATCCTGCAACTGCGCGGTCAGATGCCGCCCCGTTTCTGGGGACGATTCTTCCTGGCTTCCCTTGTCGGCACGGTTATAGGCCTCGCCCCAATTCTACTCTGGAACATGCAAAACGACTGGGTGGCATACAAACATGTCGCCAAGCTCTCCACGGGCGTCGGCAGAGAGTTTTCCATTCGCCTCATGCCCTTCCTTGAGATGCTCGGCGCTCAGATCGGACTGCTCGCTCCATGGTGGTTCATATTCATTTTGATGGGCAGCAAAACCGCACTCGGAAAATCCTTTGTCGGGCCGGTCGGTGCATTCGATGCCAAGTACAGACACGCTCTCCAGTCCGTCCTGTTCTTCTGGCCCCTCTGGGCGATCATCACCTTCAAGGCGCTCTTCTCAAAAGTTGAAGCCAACTGGACAGCAGTCTCATTCATGGGCGCAGCCCTGCTTGGCGGCATGGCCCTGCACACATGGTGGCATGCGCCCAAGCGTAGCCTGCGCAGCAAGAGTATCCTTGTCACCGTTGCCGTCGGTATCACTGCCCTGATTTATATCACGCCGATTCTGCCGGTCCCCGACCATCTCAACCCCACCCACAGGCTCAAGGGATGGGAAGATCTCGGCAACAAAATCGAACAACTGACCAAAACAGAATTCGACGATCCTTCAAAAGTCTTCGCCATGAGCGACAATTATGGTTTCACCTCGGAACTCGCCTTCTATATTCCGGGCCAACCCATCACCTACTGCCCATGGACGGAAGACCGGCGCATGAACCAATATGACCTCTGGCCAGATCCGGCAGCCAACGGCCAATTGGGGTGGGACGGTATTCTGGTCCGCAAACGCTTCCAGCCAGGTCGTATCCCGGAACTTGAAAAAATGTTCGAGTCCGTAAGCGAGCCAATTTATTACGAGTCGACCTTCAATGGTCAGCCTGCCAGAAAGTTCACCTTGATCATATGCAAGGGATACAACGGATACTGGCCGCAACGCGGACTCGGAAAATATTAGATTCTTCGCTGGCAATCCACAAAAAATAGACTTTACCCCTCTGCTATGCCGGGTAAAGTCTATTTTTTGTGGATTAGTCGTTTTCGCCATATAACAGGCTGTAATTGCGATTCCTTTACCGCTCTAAGGCTCTGAACTGTTTCCTCGAAGTGACACCTTTCTGGCAAGATTCTTGCTTTTATCAACTCAGTGGAACCACCCCATACATACGGGAAAAGATGACATGTTCACGTTGAAAAAAGCAATTCTCATACTGGTAATATTCCTTTCACCGGGGTGTGCCGCGGTGCCATTCGGCATCGGGCTCATCCCCGGTGCGCCAGCATATTTTTCGTCACTCGTCGGAGGCAGTCAATCCATGTACGCGACCGCGGTGGATGAACGGACCACCGAACAACAGATGATGGATGCCATCATTGCCGGTCACGCCCAGGCGGAGCTCTACAAAAGCAAAGAAATCGGGGCAGGGCAAATCTCGACCTACAGCTATTTCGGGAAACTGTACCTTGTGGGAGAATACGACTCTCAGGAGCAACTCAAATATATTTACGAGTGCGCAGACAAAGTAGAAGGAAAACGAGCCATCATCAGTTGTCTCTATCTTCGCAGTGAGACAGAAGAAAATGAATATTTCCATGAGAAAGCAAAATACGCGGAACTCCAAACGCAGCTCATGGCGGATTTCGAAGTGACAAGTACGCCCATTGATGTCGAGATCATTCATGGAGACATGATCCTGCTTGGCGTCATCAAGGATCAGGAAGAGCGGGATCGGATCATGGCCCACGCACTGAGTGTGGATGGTATCGACCGAGTTGTCTCCTACCTCTATCATCAGGAAAACGCCGGTCCGGACCCGCACATCATGGTGGCAGGATTGACCCCTTCATCAATGACACAAGTCGCTCCACCGCCCAAGAAAAAGCCCAAGAACACACGTTCCCGCCCTATCGTCACAAAGAAGAAAGCACCGGCAGCACCCGTTCTGGCCGTCACCAATCCGGACCGAGGACGTTAATCCTCGCCCAAGGCCACGTTCGAGTGCCCGCAAAAAAAGCCGCCTGTCATCCTCGGGCGGCTTTTCCTCATAGTGAATCTCAGAAAAAAACCTCAAATCATGAAATCCACCACTTCATGATTTCTTTGCCGTACAAAAGATACACCATGCACCCAAGGCTAAGGAACGGACCGTAGGGAACCCTCCCCTTGATACCGTCCTTGCCTGGTCGGATTGTGTAATAAACACTACCGACAAGACCGGATAGCGAACCGATGAGAATGGTCAGGGGCAATCCGGGCAATCCGGTCATGCCGCCGATCATAGCCATGAGCTTGACGTCCCCGGTACCCAGACCTTCCTCTTTTCGCACCAGACGATACGCTTGCTGCAATATCCAAAAAGCACCCGCACCGGAGACTGCACCAAGAGTCGCACTGCGCCATCCCACACCATTTTCAAGAAAGAAACTGGCGGCAAGGGCCATACCCGCTCCGCCAAGCGTGACGCGATCAGGCAGGAGAAATGTCTCGAAATCAATAAAGCTTCCGGCAATGAGCATGACACCAAGGACCAGATAGACAGCCCATTCCGGCGACAAGCCGAAACGATAGGCCGAAGCTAACGCCCACGCCATGCAGGAAAGTTCCACCAGCATATACTGGGCACCGATAACGGCTTCGCAATGACGACACCGGCCTTTCAGCAGAATGAAACTGAGAAGAGGGATGGTATCAAGCAGACCAAGCGCATGTTCACAGGAAGGACAACGAGAGCCGGTCGGCCTGAGAATGGGAACCTCGTCTATCCAGCGTTGAATGAAGATAGTAGCCAGACTGCCAAGCTCCAAACCGATGACTCCGGCAGCCAAAAAAAAGATCCATGTGGGAATAGCGTCCATAATGCCCCTCGGCACTTGAAGAGTTGCCGTTTTTACTGCATGAATACCGCGTGAGCAGCATTCCATGAACTATCGGATTTCATGATCCGACACAAGTGGATGGCAGACAGAACGCATTAAGGGAGCCATGCATGGACCATCGTTTTATTCCACATCTGACAGAAGAACAGATCGCCGACATCCAGCTTGAAGGGTTGCAATGGACAACGGCACACGCCTACGCCAACAGTCCGTTCTATCAGGGTCGCCTGAAAGAGGCCGGGATAGCTCCTGGCGATATCAGGACTCTGGATGATCTGCAAAAGCTTCCGTTCACTACGGCGGATGATCTGAAAAACGGCTACCCTATGCCTCTGCTCTCCGTACCCGAATCAGACGTGGTCCGTATCCACGGCTCAAGCGGCACCACCGGCAAGCGCAAAATTCTCGCATACACCCAGAAAGACATTGAAGTCTGGCGAGACATGTTCGCCCGTTGTTACGAACTGGCCGGACTGACTGTTGAAGACCGTGTTCAGATATGTGTTGGTTATGGATTGTGGACAGCCGGCGCTGGTTTTCAACTCGGCTGCGAACGGTTCGGAGCCATGGCTCTGCCCGTTGGTCCCGGCCTGCTGGAAATTCAGCTCCAGATGCTCACCGACCTCAAATCCACCTGCCTGTGCTCCACGGCCTCAATGGCCCTACTCATGGGTGAAGAAGTCCAGAAACAGGGACTCTTCGAACAGATTGCCCTGAAAAAGGCGATATTCGGTGCCGAAGCACATACTCCCAAGATGCGCCGCCAGTTTGAAGAAGCGCTCGGACTGGAAGACAGCTTCGACATCATCGGCATGACCGAACTCTATGGTCCCGGCACCGGCCTGGAATGTCAGGCCCACGATGGCATTCACTACTGGGCGGACCGTTTCATCATGGAAATACTGGACCCAGAGACACTGGAGCCGGTTGCTCCCGGTGAAGTGGGCGAAATGGTTGTGACCTCGCTGCAAAAAGAAGCCTCTCCGCTCATTCGCTACCGCACCCACGACCTGACCAGAAAAATTGCCGGGGACTGCGCCTGCGGTGTGACCATGCCACGCATCGACAAGATCATGGGCCGCTCAGACGACATGTTCATCTTCCGGGGCGTAAATATCTACCCCGGCCAGATCGGCTCTGTACTGGAAGAATTCAACGATCTGTCCGCTGAATACAAAATTTCCCTGACCCGACGTGACGGCTTGGACCACATGGCCGTTGACGTGGAACGGACGCCCGAAGCAAGTGCTGCGGACAACGAAAACCTCGCCAAGAAACTGGCCACTGAGATCCGCAAGCATATCCTGGTGCGCAGTGATGTCCGCATCCTCAATCCGGGCGAACTGCCGCGCAGCTTTGCCAAGGCAAAACGCGTACAGGACGAACGCGGAGAAGAGTAAGGACGGACTGCACAGCATGCCGAGCCTGTCTGATAACCCCACCCGCCATGTGATTATCGACCGCAGACCGGGCCGATACATTGCCTTTCCCGACGTGATCCGCACCCGCGACGACACACTGGTGGCGGCATACAACGAGGCGGACAGACACGTCAGACCAACCAGTCGCGTTCTTGTCGTCAAGACAAGCCGGGATAACGGCAGGACGTGGTCCGAGCCGATCTATCCTAATTCACCCGCAAGCCATTGTCCCCGTCTCTACATAACTGCGGACAATGAGCTGATCATATCTGACAGTTCGCGCATTTTTCACCGAAGCCATGACAACGGACAATCATGGACGCCATTTGAGACCACCGGCCTGACACACGACATGCACGACAGGATCATGGATCTCGGAAACGATGTTTTCCTGACCACCGGACACCGTCACCTCGGCAGCGAAGAATATCCGGCAATCCGGCAGCCCCCGACACAACAAATGGTTTTCCGATCTGAAGATCGCGGTCAAACGTGGGCGACACATTCCATTCTTGCCGAGCACCGGAATCTCGTCCTGTGTGAAGCGTCCATGACCAGATTGCCGGACGGCCGCATCATTGCCCTCATGCGGGAAAACAGCTTCGTATTCGAGCCGATGTACTGCGCAATCAGCATGGACAAAGGGACATCGTGGTCCGAGCCGGTGGAGACGCCACTCATGGGACACCGCCCGACCATGGGACTGATTCCTGACGGACGACTTCTGGTTACATACAGGAATGTGGGACCGGACTGGGGAACCTGCGCTTGGGTCGGCACTGTTGAAGAGCTTATGTCCGGCTTCCGGGTCCACGGACTGGCGGCAGACCCGACCAACCCGACATTCACACCGGATGGCATGCGCATCTGCAACAAACCGGGCAGCCTGTCGGTAGTTCGCTATGCCTTGCGACCCATGACTGATCCCCGCACTGCCACGGCAACGCTGGAAGCCGAAGTCAGAATAAATACGGCTGACGCCAACGGTTGCGGCATCCGCTTCGGAACATGGTGGAAGCTCACGCCAAAACACATCACTCCGGATGCCAAGGGCGCTGCTCCTATCCCCTTACCCGCAGGACAATTCAACCACATCCGACTCCACTATGGCGATGGTCTGGTCACTTTACATGTCAACGGAGAAAATGCGGCGACACTTGCCGTTAACCCGGACCACGCTGAAACACGTCCCATCATGTTCGGCGCACCATACCCGTTTGAAGACAATGGTGTAGACTGCACATGGAGACGGGTGGACCTGAATATCATTGAACCTGCATACGACAGAAAACACGTCTACCAGTGGCAGGCTGAAGATGGCCTGCCTGACCAATGGGTTTATGACACTGTGCTGGAATTACAAAATGACCGCCATGCAGCGGCACCGGATTTCGGTTATTCCGGATGGACATCACTTGAAGATGGAAGTTTTTTTTGCGTGTATCACCATGGCGGAGGGAACGACCCCGACTATGAGCCGTTGCACTCAAGCCATATCACTGGGACATGGTTCACATTGGAAGACTTCGAAACCGACTAAGACAGGAGGCATCCCATGGAACGTTCTGACATTGAACGGATTTTTGAGGCCTATTTTGAAAAATTCAAAAAAACCGAAGGCGACCGCTCGGCATGGTCCGCTTTCTGGACTGAAATGACGCCCGACGGAGTGCTTGAAATCAACCTGACCAAATGCCCCAAGGGAACCACATTCAAAATTTTCGTGGATAAAAAGAAAGTTGCCGAGGCCGCAGGATGGGAAAACTATTTCCCGACCATGGAAACCATTGCCGCTCAACATCCAGGTCTTTATGACGTTGATAAAATTTTCAACGACATGGAATTCATGATCTAAATATGATTTATGGGCGCTGCCAAACGCGCCATATTTATTCTTGACTGATGCACCCTACAAGCGTATGCCAATTTATCATAGGGGTCGGTAGCATTCATGGGAATGCGTCCGGTATTTCACCGGATTGTACTGACAATGGGTGGAATGATTATTGGTTGTGAAGGGCTCGCGCACTTTTATATCCTCACTCTTATTTCACCGGGTGAACGATCACCTTTTTTTTATTTTTATACTTTTTTTGGAGTTTAGTACGTAATGGCTAAGAATATTTATGTGGGCAATCTGCCCTGGAGTTCCACGGAAGAGGATGTACGCGCCACGTTTGAAACATATGGCGAAGTTATTTCCGTCAAATTGATCAATGACCGCGAAACAGGTCGCCCCCGCGGCTTTGGCTTTGTTGAAATGGAAGACCAGGGTGCCCTCGAAGCCATCAAGAACCTGGACGGCGCCGACATGGGTGGCCGCAACATCAAAGTCAACGAAGCCCGCCCTCGCCCCGAACGTCCGCGTTGGTAGACATTGACACTCTCGTCGATTTACGACACAACAAGCCCGCCCTGTCCAAAAAAGGGCGGGCTTTTCCCGTCTCCAAAAAACAAGAGGAAGCAATAGATGGCCAAAGAAGAAGGAATCGTCGTTCAAGGCACCGTTGAAGAAGCCTTGCCAAACGCCATGTTCCGCGTTGAACTTGAAAACGGTCACACCGTGCTGGCACACATTTCCGGCAAAATGCGCAAATTCCGCATCCGTGTCATGCCCGGCGACACCGTCACCGTGGAACTTTCCCCATACGACCTCACTCGCGGTAGAATTACCTTCCGTCCCCGGTAGTCGCATTCGGCGGTTGGGGGAAGAGGAGAGATAGGAAGCCCTAAAAATGGGTTTTGTTTTCTCCTCTTCCCCCAAACCCTTCACCTTCTCTCTCTCCCGCCCAAGCCATTAAGTATGCGCATGCGCGCGTCTGTGCGTTTGCGGTTATCTGTGCTATTGTCCCAGTGTTGGGTGACACCATATTTTTTCAAAAGGAATTTTTATGTCCAGTTTCAAAGAACTGGGGCTGTCGGCTGCAACGCTGACCGCTCTGGAATCTAAGGGGTTCACAAGCCCCACCCCCATTCAGGCCCTGACCATCCCCATGCTGCTTGAAGGCACTGTGGATATCGTGGGCCAGGCCCAGACCGGAACCGGCAAGACTGCCGCTTTCGGCCTTCCCGTCATCGAAGCCGCCCAGGAAAAGGTGCGCCACGTCCAGTCGCTCATCCTGACCCCCACTCGCGAACTCGCTATTCAGGTGGCCGAAGAAATCAACTCACTTAAAGGTCATAAGCGCATCCGCGTCCTGCCAGTCTATGGCGGACAAGCCATTCACATGCAGCTCAAAGCTCTGAGACAGGGCGTTGACGTTGTGGTTGGAACACCGGGTCGCATCATGGACCATCTCAAACGCGGCACACTGCACATAGACAATCTCGATTTCTTCATCCTCGATGAAGCGGACGAGATGTGCAACATGGGCTTCGTGGACGACGTTCGCGAGATTCTTGCTTCTGCCAACGAAGATCGACGCACCCTGCTCTTCTCGGCTACCATGCCTCATGAGGTCATGCGTATCGCCAAGGAATTCATGGGCAACTTCGAAGTCGTTTCCGTAAAACCTGAAAAAAGCGACATTCCGCTCACTCGACAGATCTTCCATGAAATGGCCGATTCGGACCGCTTCGAGGCTCTGTGCCGGGTTATCGACGCCCAGCCGGACTTTTACGGCCTGGTTTTCACACGCACCCGCGCCGATGCTGACCGAGTGGCTGCTCGACTGACCGAGCGCGGCTATCCTTCCGAACCGATCCATGGTGATCTTTCGCAGGGACAGCGAGAAAAAATCCTGGCGAGTTTCCGCGAGAAAAAGGCTACCATTCTGGTTGCAACCGATGTCGCAGCCCGCGGAATTGACGTGCCGGATCTGACCCACGTGGTCAACTTCGCTCTGCCTCAAGACCCGCAGACATATGTCCACCGTACAGGCCGTACAGGTCGCGCAGGAAAGCAGGGAGTGGCTATCACCCTGATTGCACCGAACGAGTTTCGCCGACTCATGTACATTTCAAAAAGTTCCGGCATCGAAATCAAGAAGGAACCACTGCCTCGCATCGAGGATGTCATATACTCCAAGAAAAGCCGCGTGGTTTCCGAACTGAATTCAATCATGGACGCAGAAGACCATGGCAATTACATGGCCATGGCACGTGAACTCCTGGCGGAGAAGGATGCCACAGACGTTGTAGCCGCTCTGCTGAAGAACACTTTCGGAGATGAACTGATCGCTTCAAGCTACAGAGAAATCGACATTACAGGAAGAGGGTCTGATTCCCGTTCCGGCTCCGGCGCTTCTGGAAGAGCTGATCTTGTCTGCGCTCTTGGCCGGGCCCATGGCATGTCACCAAAGAAATTCGTCGAATTCGTTGCTGAAACCGCCCAGATCAAGCCTTGGTCTATCCAGCACGTTCGCGTACAAGGCAACAGTACCACGTTCACTGTACCCTCTCATGAAGCTGATAAGGTCATGAACAAGGTTAACAGCAGGGACGGTCAACCGCTCATCTCTCAAGGCGAATTCAAAAAGAAACCGTCCTATCGTCGCGACTTTCACAAGAAAGGTGCGCAACGTCCGGGCAAGCGGCCTTACATGAATAGAGGCAAGAAAAAGGACTAAATTCCGCTTTCTAATAAAGATCTTATACTTTCAAGGTTCTTTCTCATTGCCGACCTTCGTTTGTTTTTGCTAGACAAGGCAGGCGAGGAAGCGATGAAAAATGATCACGAGAAGTCGAAAGCGGAACTCATAGCGGAGTTGAAAGAACTCCGATCTATTGCGGCGGGCACCGATGAAGGCAAATACCGCAATATAGTAGAAGGGTTGCCGCAATTCATCTTTGAACTGGATCATGCCGGGAACCTGCTGTACGCCAACGAGTATGCTCTTGCCAATTATGGCTATTCAAAAGAGGACATCTCTAGCGGACTCAAGTTATCGGACATCATCCACCCAGACTCATACAGTCAGGCTCAAAAAAGCGTCGCTTCCATAATCGGAGGCGACGCTCTTCAGGGTGAAGAATACACAGCGCTTCGCAAGGATGGGTCCACCTTCCCCATCAAAGTCTATTCCCAGAAAATAACGGAAGAAAGCCACTCACCAGGAATACGAGGGATTGTCGTCGATCTCTCCGACATAAAAAGAGTGGAAAAAGCTCTTCTCAAAAGCGAAAATTACTACCGCATCCTCTTTGAAAACACCGGGACTGCCACAACCATCCTCGACTCCAGCGGCACCATCCTCAGTTGCAATTCCCAATATGAAAAGCTTTCAGGCTGCTCGGCTCAAGAAGTGGAAGGGAAAATGAGCTGGTCCGATTTCGTCCCCCCGGAAGAACTGAAACGGATGACAACCTATCACACCAACCGTGCTCTCAAGGGCCATTCAGCCCCCGACAATTATGAATTTACCTTCCTTACCCGGAACGGAACCCGAAAACGGGTGCATGTATTTGTAGGCGTTATTTCTGACACCGATGATAGGGTGTGTTCCCTCATAGACGTGACGGAAAGAGAAGAAGCCCTTCATGCCTTACGCAAAAGTGAAGAACGATATGAACTCGTTGCCAAGGGTGCCAATGACGGCCTCTGGGATTGGGATTTGACAACTAATGAAGTGTATTATTCACCTCGGTACAAGGAAATCCTCGGATACACTGATGACGATTTCCCCAACCATGTCAGCTCCTGGCAAGACAGTGTGCACCCCGAAGATATCCATCACTGCATAGCGACCAACAATCTCTGTGTACAGGGCGAACTAGATCAGTTCCAAGTAGAATTTCGCATGTTTCACAAGGATGGCTCCACCCGCTGGATACTTGGCCGTGGAGGCAACGCGAAAGACGAAAACGGCATTCCATACCGTCTGTCAGGCACACACACCGACATAACCCAGCGCAAACACGCGGAACAGGCCTTGCGCGAAAGTGAAGAACGCTACAGGACCATTTTTGAAAACGCCACAGACGGCATCTACCAATGTACGATTGGCGGGCAATTCCTGACCGTCAACGACGCCATGACTCGTTATCTGGGCTACGACAGCCCAATAGACATGATCGATTCCATCACTGATATCCGTCAACAAATGTGGGTCAACCCGCATGACAGAGACATCTTCCTGTTGGAATTAGCCCAAAAGGGCACGCTGCAAAACTATGAGCGACAAATCAAACGCAAGGATGGTTCCAGAATATGGGTATCCGAGAATGTGCGTGCGATATACGACGACAACGGCACTATCGAATATTATGAAGGTTTCCTTCAGGATATAACCACTCGGAAATTCAACGAAAGCACGACCAAGGCTCTGTACGCTATCTCAGCAGCCATCACGATTACTCGTGATCTTTCCGAACTTTATGGGGCTATCCACGCCATCATTGACGGAGTCATCCCGGCACGAAATTTCTTCATCGCACAGGTTAATATGGCAGCCGACATGATGCGATTCGTTTATTTTCGGGATGAGAACGATGATTACTTCGATATTAGCGACATCAGTAACCCCGAAAAGAATAGCTTATCCATCAATGTCTATCGAACCGGAAGCCCTTTCCGCTTCTCCTCGGCACGCCAAGAAGATATCACTAAGATCAATAAAATCGGCATTATCGGCACTCCACCAGAGGCATGGCTTGGCGTTCCGCTCAAATCGGGCGGCGAGGTGGTTGGAGTCATGGTTGTACAGGATTATTCGAACCCCCATCAATATTCGGAAACGGATGTAACCTTCATGACAGCCGTTTCCGAACAGGTCGCAATGGCCATCGAACGCAAGGCCAATGAAGAATCCCTTACCCGTCTCAACGAAAAACTTGAGTCGAAAGTCGATCAGCGAACCACCGAACTCAAAGCCCAAACCGCAGAACTCGAAGATGCCAACAAACGACTTCGGAAACTCGATGAAGTCAAATCAGCTCTGGTTTCCTCGATATCACATGAATTGCGCACGCCGCTGACATCCATTCGCGGCTTTGCCAAACTCTGTGCACGAGATTTTACCCGTTTTTTCCAGCCACTGGCGGAGAACATGGAACTCAATGCGAAAGGCGAACGCATCCGGAACAACCTCGGAATAATTGAGACTGAAGGAGAACGACTCACTCGACTTATCAATGATTTTCTGGATATCAATCGGATTGAATCCGGCAAAGCAGCATGGCACGACACCTTTCTTGACCCGTGCCAAGTCATCACTAAAGCCACCACTGCGGCCTTCGGCAGCTTTGCCGCTAAATCCGGAGTCGAACTCAAGACGGTACTGCCGCCTTTTTCCCAAAAAATCCATGCAGACCCAGACAAGATCCATCAAGTACTGATTAATCTACTGAATAATGCCTATAAATTTACCAGACAAGGCACCGTCACTGTTTCCCTGCGTGACACAGGCAACAGTATCGTCATCTCCATCAGCGATACCGGACCAGGTATCCCGCCTGAAGAACACCCCCACCTTTTTGAGAAATTCCACAAATCCCCTCTCGGAGACACTCTTCACATCGCGGATCGGGGAACAGGGCTGGGACTTGCAATATGCAAAGAGATAGTGGAGCACTACAGCGGATCAATATGGGTAGAATCAACCCTCAATGAAGGAAGCACCTTCTCCTTTTCACTCCCGCTGAGTTCAAGCATAGAGGCAGAATGCTCGGAATAGACGCATCATTCTCATCATCAAACGACACGCTTCCAGAATTTTTCACAGCTCTTCGACTACCCCGGCTTTCTCCAGGAATACTCATCTTTTCTACTTGATATCAAAGGGTAACACACTCTTCTCTTAAAGGCAGTCGAACCGTAATGGTTGTCCCGCTCTCCTCTGAAGACTGCATTTCAATATCGCCACCATGCGATCGTGCAATAAGCATTGCACTAAAAGTTCCCAATCCGGTGCCACCGGGCTTTCCTGCGGTAACGTACTTGTCGAAAAATGTGTTTCGTATGGATTCTGGCACGACTCCGGCATTATGAATTCTGGCTACATAGCCATCATCATGCTGCAACCCTACGCTGATCGGCTCATTATTCCCTGCTTCAAAAGCGTTTCGCAAAAGATTGCTGAAAAGCGAAAAGACAAGCGGCTGTTCGGCGCGAATCAAAAACGTCACGCCTTTTTCCACGGGCACACCATCCACCGTCATCATGATACGGGAAACGCTGTCCTGATTGACCTGAATGGAGTTCACGACGGTATCAAGGAGTTCGACAAGGTCAAATTCCTCGAAACTAAATGCATAGGTCCCTGTTTCCAGCTTATATAAACTGATGGATTGATTGAGCAGTTCGAGCATGATGCTGCCTGCATCCTCAACAGCTTTGAGCAGCTCAGCCTGTTTCGGTGTGATATTGTCAGCCGCCCTGAGCATTCGTGGTATGCCGATGATTCCGGAAAGCGGCGACTTGAGGTCATGCCGAATTACACGAGTCACGTTTTCCTTCAGCTTATCCAGAGCCTTTCGGTTGGAAACGTCTATCCCAACGAGGACAAATCCACTGACTTCGCCTCCGATATCCCGAAGGACACTGCCCTCCCACTGACACCAACTCGAACTTCCACACGGCCTTTTCACCTCTGATTCCAGTTCAAGTCGACTTCCAGAAGTCAGGAACCTGTCCACATGACGAACCCATTCAGGATCAGGGGTCTCAACGCCTCGGAAAAGGACATCCTGCACCCGGCTGCCAAGAAGGTCTGGCTCAAGACACTCCAGACAACTGAGAACCTGATTGTTCACGAATGTCACCAGACCCGAAGCGTCAAGCCGAAGAATCATGGATCGGGAATCTTCGATCAACCGTTGATACAAGGCCCGACTCTCACGCAGTTCAGCTTCCAACCTCTTGCGATGGTCGATTTCTCTGACTGACGCACGGACACCCAGATATAATCCATCGGATGAATACACGGGAAGGCTATTGTACGCGACCCAATGGATCCGCCCGTCCCTTGCAACTATCCGGCAGTCAAAACGCATGCACTGATGCATTTTTTCAACCGATGACACCTGACCCAACACCGCCTCCCTGTCATCAGGGTGGATCAATCGATTAAACAGTTCCGGATCAAGAAAGAATTCATCAGGTCCATATCCTGTGAGTCTTTCACAGGCCGGAGAAACATACAGATAGGTATCGTTGGGTGAGAGCCAGTATTCCCAGTCATGGGTAAACTCGGCAACTGTCCTGTATCGTTCTTCACTCCGCGCCAATCGGTCTGTCGCATTACGCATATCCCGAATCATTGGAGCGACCATAAGGACACCCAAAAAAAGAAGAATTGAAATAACAAGTCCGAGACATTCATAGGACAGAGAGGATACAACGTCGGTTGAATACATCTCAACCAAAGCATGGACACGGCGAAATGCCATAATGAAGATACCAGTAGCCAAAAGAATCCAGGCCCAGCTACGACCGGTATCAACAATCAGGCGCAAAGCCAGAAAACCGGCTACAAATTGAAACAGCATGGACGCGAGTACTACAGTAAGGTTCATCCGTCTTCTCCACCGCTACTAAGGTAGATGCAAGAATTTGCCGTTCGAAAGTACTCTCAAAAATCGACTTTTGTCACCATCAATCATTCAATAGGGGGCACCCATAAAAGACAAACAATTCGTAATGAATTGCTATGCTGGGTAGAATAAAACCCCTTGATGACTAGCACTGAACTCCCATGGATCAACTATGTTGCATCGTAACAGATAGAGACTACTTTCCTTGCCGCGCGTTGTAGACAGTATTCTGCGAAGCGGCAAACTCTCGATAAGCGGCTATGGCCGCATCCCGCAAGACGTCATTTGTCAGGGAAATACCGCGCCGGTCCAATTCTTCCAGCCAATTTTCACTGACCGGCCCCTCATCGAATCCGGTGATTTCTTCCAGTTCCGGCCCGGAACCGGCAATAACCAGAGAACGCACACCGGACCACATCACGGCTCCGAAACACATGGCACACGGCCTCCAGTTGACCACCAGTTCATGGGCAGGCAGCCCGTCCGCGCCAAGATCATAGGTTCCGAGCATCTTCTGCGCCAATGACAGAGCCATAATTTCGGCATGCGCCGACGAGCAGTTGTACGGCATGACCCTGTTCACTCCGATAACCACCAGCCGACCGGAGTCCCGCTCGAATACTCCGGCGGCAAACGGTCCTCCCGTATTGCGCAAAAAATTCTGCCGGGAAAATTCGATAACCGCCGCCATCCGCTCTTCCGGGGTCGGCATGTGCGTAGGCAGTGTATTAAGGGCTGAAACGGCCCATTCAGGCATATCAAGTGAGAAAGAAAGATCGGAAACAGAATACGGTGTCATTGTATGGCTCCAGTATGGGATAACGTGTTGGCGTTGCCTATCTCCATGGCGCACAGAAATCAAGATTGGATGACACGCACTGATCGAATTCACGAACGATCACACCGAAAGGGACGCACCCGATAATGAAAACAAGTGGAATTGACGCCCTATATGGAACGGGCATGCTTGCGACATCTCATTTGGTTTTCATACCCTTTCACGCAGCGATCATTATTCCCCGTCGAATAAAAACTGCGATCAGATCCCTTCTCCCGACATTGCCATCAAGGCAGTAGTCCGTCCTTTTCACAGCGGAAAGGACCTGTTGTACCGAATCGCTTCGGCATTTCAACACTGATAAAGGATTTGTATCCCTAGTATACTTCTTATTATCTCTCTGGCATGGAATTGTAGGCTTGCCGTTTGGGGATGAGTACCCATTCTGGCTTGATATGTATTACATTTTCGAACCACTCAGCTTCATAGCTTTATCTTTTTATGCATGCCTCTTCATACTCAGAAAAAGGACGCACGTATCAAAAAAAATAGCGGGAATTGCCGCTTTCAACATTCTGACTTCACTCATTGGCATCATTCTCTTCTGGCACAAGCATGGCCTCGACTTCCAATATGATCATCCGAAATTATGTATTATCCAAATAATTTTATGCAGCATCATTCTCGCTGCATCGACAGAAAAACACGGCGAAACCACCAGTACCTAAAAAGCCGGTACACCGGCTTTGCAGTTGGAGTTGAGACGCATAACAAAAAACCCGCTCTCGGTAGAAAGCGGGTTATCATTTCAGGTGGTGCCCCCAGCATGATTCGAACATGCGGCACCAGGATTAGGAATCCTGTGCTCTATCCACCTGAGCTATGGGGGCACGGGGATTTCTCCTATCCGACAGTCCGCCAAAAGGCAAGAGTTTCGTCATTACGGCTGCCTCTCACTATTTTGTTGCGTGCAAATTCATTCACTACTGTTTACAAGCCCAAAAAAAGGCCTATAGTCTCAAAAGCGGCAATATACCGCCATCCTGTTTTCCGCATTATTTTTTTCCGGAGGCTTTATGATTCGAAAATTCAAAACACTCGCTCTCGCCTTTGCCTTTATCATGGTTGTGCCACTGACTGCACAGGCCAACGGTTTACCCGTATTTACGGAATTGGCCGCCAAGGCAGGCAAAGCTGTTGTCTTCATTTCAACAGAAAAAACTGCCGAGGCCGGTCACGGGCAGCAATTTCGTCAACAGGTGCCGGAAGGACACCCGTTCCGTGAATTCTTTGAACGGTTCGACCAATTCTTCGGCCAACAGCAGGGACAACCGCGCAAACAGATGGGGCAGGGGTCCGGTTTCGTCATCACCAGCGATGGTTTGATTGTGACTAACAACCATGTCATCGAAGGTGCTGATAAAATTACTGTTCGCTTTCAGGACAACAAAAAAATATATGAAGCCGAAGTGGTCGGCGCAGACCGCGAAACCGATCTGGCTGTCATCAAGATCAAAGCAGATACTGCCTTGGCCACCCTTCCTCTAGGCAACTCCGAAGCCATTCAGGTCGGCGAATGGGTTTTGGCAATCGGCAACCCCTTCGGCCTGGACAACACGGTCACAGCTGGCATTATCTCGGCCAAACACCGCATCATCGGTGCTGGTCCGTTTGATAATTTCCTGCAAACCGATGCCTCCATCAACCCCGGCAACTCCGGTGGTCCGTTGCTTAACATGCGCGGCGAAGTCATCGGCATCAACACAGCAATCAACGCTGCCGCCGACAATATCGGCTTCGCGATTCCCAGCACTCAAGCTGAAAAAATCATCCGTCAACTCCAACAGGGCAAAACCGTCCAGCGCGGCTGGCTTGGCGTGACCATCCAGCGTGTAGGTGAAACCCAGGCCAAGGCTCTCGGCCTGTCGGAACCTGTTGGCGCACTGGTCGCCTCCGTCGGCAAAGACGCTCCGGCTGACAAGGGCGGGATCAAACAGGGCGATGTCATCCTTGATGTCAACGGCCATAAAGTCGAAGACAATAACGATCTGCTGAAGCAGATTGCAGGACTGGCTCCGGGCGACAAGGCCCGTCTCGGCTTATGGCGTAACGGTAAGAAGGTAACCAAAACCGTAACGCTCGGGCAGCGCAGTGAAAAGACTCTGGCCGCCATGAGTCCCAATGACAAAGGACCGGCCAAGACCTCTGCAGTACTCGGAATGCAGTTGAAGACAGTCACCGATCAAGAAGCACAAGCTCTTGGTCTGGAAAAGACTCAGGGCCTGCTTGTTGTCAACGTTGACCGCAACACACCAGCCGGAGAGGAAGGCATCCGCCAGGGCGACGTCATCGTTCAGGCCAACCAGAAAGATGTGAACACCGTGGCTGAGCTGGAAAGCGTCATCAAACGCGATAAGGAACGTGGAGCGGTCATGCTCCTCATAAAACGGCAGGGCCAGAACAGTTTCGTGGCACTTCCACTCGATAAGTAACCCCCAAGGGGGCTCCCAGGGGAGCCCCCTTCTTTTGAGGAATACCCTATTGAATCCAGCAAATCTCATCGCCCCTGCCAAAATCAACCTCCACCTGGAAATCCTGGGATTGCGTGAAGACGGGTACCACGAACTGCGCACGCTGTTCTTTCCAGTGGATGCTCCATGCGATCTTATCAAGATCGAACCGGGGCATGACGAACATTTTTACATCCGCTGCCCGGAAAAACCGGAACTGGAATCAACCTCCAACCTCATGTATGTAGCGTGGAAACGTTTTGGCGAAGCCACAGGTTTCCAACCTGGTATTTTCGTCACCCTGACAAAACGCATCCCTATGGGCGGCGGACTAGGCGGTGGCAGCTCCAATGCGGCAACAATGCTCATGTGGCTCAATGCGGAAGCGGGAGACAAAGCTTTGTCGCAAGAGGATATGCTCACACTGGCGGCATCGCTGGGGGCTGATGTTCCGTTCTTTTTGATGGATGGACCGGCCTGGGCAGGAGGTATTGGTGAGCAACTTGAACCCACCACTGTGGACCTGTCTGGAATGACTCTGGTCCTTGCCTGCCCGGACATCACAGTTCCCACTCCATGGGCTTTCTCGGCATGGGATGAAAAAAACGGTTTCCCAAAGGCACCCCAATCCTTGACAACCCGAGAATCTGATACTAAGACTCCATCTCCCGTTTCGCCCCGGGAAATGATTAACGACTTTGAGGATGTCGTCTTCGAAAAACATCCAAGACTTCAGGAAATCAAGGAATTGTTACTCTCTTCAGGGGCAGAGACAGCCGCGATGAGCGGATCGGGAGCCTCCCTGTTCGGCCTTTTTCGAAACAGGAACACAGCGACAACCGCTGCCAAGGCTCTTGAAAAAAACGGGATTGAAATTTTCACGATGGACTGTCGATAGGATTTTCATCGTAGATAACGGTAAAACGCGAAAGCGTATGAGCCTCCCCGACCAAGGTCGTCCGCGCAGCAGACGACAGAACGGCAAATTCCCGAAAAGGACTCATTTGCCAAGGAGAGACAGACCGCTTATCAGCAAATTTCGTTGGGGCGTCGTCAAGTGGTAAGACACCAGGTTTTGGTCCTGATATTCGGGGGTTCGAATCCTCCCGCCCCAGCCATTTTTCTTATAACCACGAGGTAATTGTCATCATGCACGGTGAGCTGAAAATCATCAGTGGGTCCGCAAGTCCAAAACTGGCCGACGCTATCTGTGAACATCTGGGGACAAAAGCTTCCCCGGTGCTGCGCGAGCGCTTCTCCGACGGTGAAATCCGTATTGAAATCGGTGAAAATGTCCGCGGTGATGACGTCTTTGTCGTTCAGCCCACCTGCTCTCCGGTCAACTTTCACCTCATGGAACTTTGCCTCATGCTGGACGCGCTCAAGCGCGCCAGCGCATCGCGCGTCACCGCAGTCGTACCGTACTTCGGCTATGCACGCCAGGACCGCAAGGTCGTTCCCCGTGCGCCCATTTCCGCCAAGATGGTCGCGGACCTGCTCTCCACAGCAGGCATGCAGCGCTTGGTAACCATTGACCTGCACGCAGGTCAGATTCAGGGCTTTTTCAACTGTCCGGTAGACAACCTGTTTGCTGCCCCGGCCCTGCTCGAACATCTGCGCGAACGCAATGATGAAGATTTCGTCATCATCTCACCTGACGCTGGCGGCGTGGAACGTGCTCGTGCCTATGCCAAACGCCTCGGCGCATCGCTGGCTATTGTGGATAAGCGCCGAGACGCCCCGAACCAGGCAAAGGCCATGCATATCATCGGTGATGTCAAAGACAAAGTCGCCGTCGTTATCGACGACATGATCGACACCGCAGGCACCATGTGTGCCGCTGCCAACGTCATCATGGAAAACGGTGCCAAGGACGTCCTGGCCTGTGCCACGCACCCGGTTCTGTCCGGCCCGGCTATCAAGCGCCTTGAAGAGTCCGCATTTTCCGAGGTGGTTGTCACTGACACCATCCCGCTCAACGAAGAAGCCCAGGGTTGCGCCAAGATCAAGCAGCGTTCCGTGGCTTCCCTGTTGGCAAAAGCTATTAATAACGTACACACGGAATCGTCCGTGTCCGTACTTTTCGTATAAGGGAATCGTCCCGATAACCGATTAAAGCGCGAGCGTCCGTTCAAGGTGAACGGCCAGGGCGTAACAGGAGAAACATCATGGCTGAACTGCTGAAACTCAATGTTCAGGAACGTACAAAATTGGGCAAGGGCCCTAACCGCCGTCTTCGTACCGAGGGCATGGTCCCCGGCATCTATTACGATGCCAAGGGCGCTAACATCCCCGTCAAGGTACCTATGATCCCCTTGCAGAAAGCATACGCCGCTCTGGGTAGCGCGCAGGTTTTCGACATGGTTCTGGAGAAAGACGGCAAGATCGAAACCATCCCTGCTCTGCTGTGGCGCGTCCGCAACGAGCCGGTCATGGGTGTTCCCGAACACGTTGACTTCTTCGGCGTGAACCTGGAGCAGGAAATCAAGATTTCCGTTCACTTCGAAATCGTTGGCAAGTCCAAGGGCGTCAAGCTCGGCGGCACCATGGAACTCTACCGTGATTCCATTGATGTCATTTGTAAGCCGCTTGACATCCCGACCTCCATCGTCATCGACATCACCGAGATGGAAGTCATGGACTCCATCCACATCGAAGACGTGGTCTTCCCTGAAGGCGTCACCCCGGTATTTGATGAGAACTACGCTGTTCTCGCAATTCTGGCTGCTCGCGATGAAGAAGACGAGTCCGATGAAGATGAAGAGCCTATTGTTACCAAGGTAACCAAGCAGGCTGACACCGAATAAACCCGCCTTTCGAAATACATAGACTTCCCGGAGCGCGGTCTCGCGTTCCGGGATTATTTTTGCCTCCGCTCAAAGAGGCTGATAGACTAAAAGCTGTCAGCAACCGAACAACTCTTCAGACACAACCGGACCATGGATTACAAAAGCGCAATCATCGGTTTGGGCAACCCTGGCCCCCAGTACGAAGATACCCGACATAACATCGGATTCATGCTCGTAGACCATCTGTTGCGTCTGGGGGGCGAACGTAAATCCATGCGACTTGAACAGATCGACGAGTCAGGAGACTATGAGCTGTGGCACGCCAAATTTGCCGGAGCCTACAGAGTGCTCGCCAAGCCGATGACCTACATGAATTTGAGCGGCAAAGCTGTTTCCAAGATCTGTGGACGCCACGGTCTTACCCCCGAAGATGTTCTTGTGGTTCACGATGAGCTTGATCTTCCTGTCGGACGGATGAAGTTCAAGAAAGGTGGCGGGAACAACGGTCACAACGGGTTGGAATCAATTCAGGAGAGGCTCGGTACGCCCGGATTCTTTCGTCTCCGACTCGGTGTAGGCCGTCCGCTGGATCAGTACAAACCGATCAGCGACTGGGTTCTTGAGCCGTTCGAAAAAAATAATGCCGAACACCTTCCAGAAATTATCAACCATGCAGTCAAGGGGATAGATATATTCTACCGGCGCGGCATGGGGTTTGCGACCCAGCACATAAACTCATTTTCCCTGGAAGAAGAGTAAAGACAGTAAACGTGGACTCCTCCACGTATTTTCGATATGATGTCCTTCTGCCGCGTGTAATAAAGTATTTTCAAGGAGCTTAGGTCCCAGTGTTCAAGGTTAATGAATTGGTTGTGTACCCATCCCAGGGAGTTGGCCGCGTCGAGCGAGTAGAGTCCCAGGAGATCGGCGGCGTTAAGGCCGATTTTTACATAGTCCGCATCTTGAGCAACAACGTGACCCTCATGGTTCCCGTCGCTAATGCTGAAAATGTTGGACTCAGATCCGTATGCAGCAAGCGTCTGGGGCAAGAAATTTTCGAATCCCTCAATGACCGGACCGGGTTTACCGGATACACCGGACAGAACTGGAATCGTCGCTACCGCGAATACTCTGAAAAGCTAAAGAGTGGTGATCTGGCCGATGTCGCCTATGTTCTCAAGGAACTCTTTCTGATCGGACGAGACAAAGAACTTTCCTTTGGAGAAAGGCGTCTTTTGGAACAAGCCATGGGGCTGGTCTCAATGGAACTGGCCTATTCTTTGGGTCGGGAGCAGGACACCATCAAGGAAGACATCAATGAAATGTTTGCCGATGTCATCGCAGCACAGGAGAAAGACGATTAACAGGCTTGTCAAGGCCTCCCATTTCATGTACGTCCTAAATCAGATGTCGCTTCGCGACACAGCTTTTATTCCCACTATTATTGATTTTCATTGAAGACCCCGAAGGCTGTTAGCGCAACTTCAACGAGAGGTATGCTGTATAGTATTACCATCTGGAACGCCGATTAGAGCGATTCATTAGCAGCATTCAAACAACCCACCTGCTTCCCAATTTTCATACATTACGGAATACTACGATTAATACCTTCTTAATTTCCACTTAACCTCAACACAAATTTTTCGATTATGGTCAACAAAAAACCTGGCAATGAAGGCAAAGGCAAAGGTTCCGCCCCCAAAAAAAGCCCCCGTGGCAAAAAGGCCGCGCCGAAACCCGAAGATAATAACAACGGCAACGGGAATGGAAATGGCAACGGCGGCAGCCTGAACCTGACCGAGCTCAAGCTCAAGTCCATGAAAGCTCTGACCGAGCTGGCCATGGAGTTCGGTGTCGAAAACCCAAGTACCATGCGTAAGCAGGAGTTGATTTTCTCCTTATTGCAGGAGTGTGCTTCCCAGGACGGACAGATTTTCGGAGAAGGCGTTCTGGAAATCCTGCCTGATGGCTTCGGATTCCTGCGCTCCCCCATGTATAGTTACATGGCCGGCCCCGACGATATCTATGTCTCACCTTCCCAAATTCGCCGTTTTGGTCTCCGCAAAGGAGACGTTGTCTCCGGCCAGATTCGACCACCCAAGGAAGGAGAACGGTATTTCGCTTTGCTCCGTGTTTCCGAAATCGGATTTGAAGACCCAAAACACTCCAAAAACCTCGTTCTTTTCGACAACCTGACTCCCCTCTACCCCGAAGAACAACTCAAATTGGAAAACGGGGACAAAAACTATTCTGCTCGCATCATCGACCTACTCGCTCCCATCGGTAAAGGGCAGCGCGGCGTCATCGTGGCCCCGCCCCGCACCGGTAAGACCATCATGCTCCAGACCATCGCCAATTCCATCAACGCCAACCATCCCGAGGTGGACCTCATCGTCCTGCTCATTGATGAGCGGCCCGAGGAAGTGACAGATATGCAGCGCACGGTCAAAGCCGAAGTGGTCAGCTCCACTTTCGACGAACCACCGCAGCGACACGTTCAGGTGGCTGACATGGTCATAGAAAAGGCTAAACGCCTGGTTGAGCGCAAACGCGACGTGGTTATCCTTCTGGATTCCATCACCCGCCTCGGACGCGCCTACAATGCCGTGACCCCCTCCAGCGGACGAGTTCTGTCCGGCGGCATTGACGCCAACGCCCTGCAACGCCCCAAACGATTCTTCGGCGCAGCTCGCAACATCGAAGAAGGCGGCTCGCTCACCATCATCTCCACAGCTCTTATCGATACCGGCTCCCGAATGGACGAAGTCATCTTCGAAGAATTCAAGGGTACCGGCAACATGGAACTCTATCTGGATCGCCATCTCTCCGACAAACGCGTCTACCCAGCAATTGACATCAACCGTTCCGGCACCCGCAAGGAAGAATTGCTGCTGGAGGAAGATGTCCTCAACCGCGTTTGGATTCTCAGAAAACTCCTTTCCCCCATGAACTCCATAGATTCAATGGAATTCCTGCGCGGAAAGATGAAAAACACCAAAAACAACCGAGAATTCCTGGACTCAATGGCCAGATAAGACGCAGGTACAGACTTCACACAAGCGCGATCAGCAGTGGTCGCGCTTTTTTTTGGAGGATATCTTGCACATGGTTGCGTTGGTCCTTCAAATGATTACAATGGGCAGACATGAATAATGGAAGGAATATGAAACGACGACTAGCGACATTACCCGCATTTTTCGCGGCCCTCCTTGTTTTTCTCGCCCCCATGGTCGATGCCCATGCCAACTCTCTGTTGGGCGATAAATTGACCCTGCGCGATGAGAACAAGATGGGACGAGAATTCGATCAGGTCATCCGCAGCCACATGAACATGGTGGGCGATACCTATATCACTGATTTTGTAGGAGAAGTCGTTGATCGGATAGTAACCGGCAAACGACCTATGCCCTTCAAAGTCCAAAGCGCGGTTATCGCCAATCCTATCATGAACGCCTTCGCCATCCCCGGCGGTTTCATTTATATTTTTACCGGCCTCATTCAGGAAGTAACTTCCGAATCACAACTGGCCGGCGTTATCTCGCATGAGCTTGCTCACGTTTCCCAGCGCCATGTTGTCAACCGCATCGAGAAACAGAAAAAGATAGGTCTGCTTTCCACGGTCGGCGTACTGACAGGCCTGCTGCTCGGCATCGCCACAGGCAGTGGAGATGGGGCAAAGATGGGAACGGCCCTTGCCATGGGCAGCTCCGGTGCTGCCACCCAAGCAATGCTCAACTATTCGCGAGACGACGAAAACGAAGCTGACCATGTCGGGCTCAACGCTCTGGTCAAAGCTGGATACAACCCCCAAGGCATGCCTCAGATGTTCGAGATTATGCAGAAAAATAAGTGGTTTGACTCAGGTTCGCAGATGCCTGCCTACCTGTCCACTCACCCTGGAACCAGTGATCGTATCACCTATCTGAACGACCGCATTGCTCGCATGCCCAAGGAATTCACCCTGCGCAAGGACGATAATACGCGACTGCACAGGGTTCAAGTATTGGTCCGTGCTCATATGTCCCCTGCCAACACGGCTCTGGCGTATTGGAACGACAAGATGGCCGGAGGGCTCACCCCTATGGAAATAGCCGGACGAGGTGTGGCTCTCTACCGACTCAAGAAAATGGATGAAGCTGAAAAAGCATTTGAAACCGCACTCTCACAGGATGGTAATGATCCGCTCATATCCAGGGAAGCCGGGATTTTCTATTTCAAAACAGGACGGGCAGACACGGCATTCGCCCTGCTCCAAAAAGCTACAATACAAAATTCAAGGGACGCAATAGGTCTGTTCTACCTGGCCCGGCTCCAAAGCGAAGCCAAACAGTACAAGCAAGCTATCGTCAACATGCAGAAAGTCGAAAAGCTGGTTCCGGAAGACTGGGAAGTCCACCATCATCTCGGAATGATACTGGGCGAATCAGGGGATAACTTCGGTGGGAATCTGCACCTGGCGTATGCAGGTGTTTACTCCATGGATATACGCAAGGCCACACTGCACGCGCAGAAGGCATCGGCACTTGCAACCACCGATGCACAGCAGGAAGAGGTCAAGAGGCTCAAGGAACTCATTGAGGAACGAGCCAAACTCAAGAAATAGGCCAACCTTGTGAACCATGCCTTTTTGGCGTAGGTTGCTTTTTTTTTCAAACAGGGACACTGAATATTATGATCGTCGCAAGGACCATAGAGGAACTTCAGGACGTCGTCGGTGGGTCATGCGTGACCATCGGAAATTTCGACGGCGTTCACAAAGGTCACCAAAAACTCATTGAACTTTCCTGCTCGCGAGCTAAAGCACGCGGCCTGACCAGTGTGGTCGTCACTTTTGATCCCCACCCTTTGCGGGTTCTGCGCAGCGACAAGACTCCGCCCTTCATTACACTGACAGAGCAGAAACTCGAGTTGATCTCACAACACGGCCCTCAGGTCTGCCTTCTTCTCGAATTCACCATGGAAATGGCCAAACTCTCGCCCGAAGATTTCGTCAAGAAATACCTTGTTGACGGGCTTTGCATGAAGGAAATGATCATCGGCTACGACTACCACCTGGGTAAAGCGCGAGCCGGGAATTTTGAAACCCTGTCGAAACTGGGTGAAAAGTACGACTTCACAGTGGATCGACTGGACCCGGTTTCCATAGACAACGCCGTGGTCAGTTCAACCCGTATCCGAGATTTGGTACAGGCCGGAACAGTCTGGCCCGTACGCTCACTCCTCGGTCGTTTTTATCAGATCAAGGGAGAGGTGGTGCATGGCATGAACCGGGGCGGCAAACTTCTCGGTTTCCCCACCGCCAACCTCAAACTCGTGGATGAGCTTTTCCCCAAACCCGGTGTCTACGCAGTCTGGGTCGAAGTGAACAAAGAAGTCTACATGGGCGTGGCGAACATCGGGAAAAACCCGACTTTCGGGAATGACGTCCTGTCTGTGGAAGCACACATTCTTGATTTTTCCGGTGACATCTACGGAGCTGACATTCGCGTCCATTTTGTCCAGCGAATCAGAGACGAGAAGAAGTTCAACGGAATAGAAGAACTGAAAGACCGCATAGCCAAAGATGTTGAGCTCGGTCGACAACTTCTGTCTCAGCCGGAAGCATCCATTCAACTGACCCGACCCAATCTGGGCCGTACCGACGGATAAGCCAATGCCCTTGCAAGTAATACCCAGATTGATCAATTACTGGGCAGATTTCGTCAAATCCTACCGCATGGTCACCTCATTCAGGTGGCTGATAATCGGCGTACTGGTCGGCGCCTTGTCCGGACTGGTCGCTGTAGGCTTTTTCTGGCTCGTCGAACTGGGCAAGTTCCTTATTCAGAACAACCTTGCCGGTATCGCAGCTGTGGAACCTGCCGGAGAAGGCATCTTCCACGGTCAGACAGGTGAATTTCGACCATGGGTAATCCCGATTTTCACTACCGGAACCGCTATTCTCACAGGCTGGCTGGTCCAGCGATTCATCCCGGAAACAATGGATGGCGGTACGGACGGCACAGACGCCACCATCAACGCATTTCATAATCACGGTGGCATCATCAAGGCTCGGGTAGCCATCATCCGGGGTCTCTGCTCTGTCCTGACAATCGCTTCAGGCGGCTCTGCTGGCCGCGAAGGCCCGATCACACAGATGGGCGCTGGAGTGGGAGCCTGGCTCGCCAAGATCTTCAACCTCTCGGCCAAAGAGCGCCGCCTGCTCCTGCTTTCAGGTGCAGCCGGAGGCCTGGGAGCCATTTTCCGAGCTCCTCTCGGCGGCGCACTCACCGCTGTGGAGGTCATTTATCGCGAAGATTTCGAGGCCGAAGCCATCCTCCCTGCGGTCATGAGTTCCGTGGTTTCCTATTCCATTTTCACTTTTTTTTATGGCACGGAACCGATCTTCGGCATTCCGAGATTCTCTTTCCATGATCCTCGTGAACTCATCTTTTATGCCCTGCTCGCCTTTGTCTGCGCTGCTGTGGGCTGGATGTATATCAAGACATTCTACATCATAAAATACCATATCTTTTTCCCACTTAGAGAAAAGATCGGCATCATCTGGTCCATGGGAATCGGTGGACTCGCCATGGGTCTGCTCGGAATTGCCTACCCTTACACCGCGACTAACGGACTGGTCACAGGTGGCATCCTGTCGGGCGGGTACGGCTGGCTGGAACTCGCAATTCTCGGTCAGATCCCTGCACTGGGCATGTGTTATATTATCATAGGTAAAACCGTTGCCACATCCATCACCATCGGCTCCGGCATGTCAGGCGGCATGTTCGCGCCAGCCCTTTTTGTCGGCGGCATGTCCGGTGGTCTCGTAGGCAAGGTGGGACACCATTACTTTCCTGATATCGTCACCCAGCCCGGTGCATATATCCTTGTCGGTATGGCCGCATTCTTTGCAGGTGTCGCCAGCGCTCCGATCGGTCCACTCATCATGGTTACGGAGTTGACTCAGGGTTACGGCCTGCTTGCACCACTCATGCTCGCCTCAGCCATATGCATCGTACTTGGCCGCAATTACTCACTGTACGAGCATCAGGTTGAGAATAAATTCGATTCACCAGCCCACACAGAAGACGCGACCATCAACGTGCTGGAACAGATGCATGTATCGGATTTCTATAATCCCGGCGATGTCATTGTGTTGGAAGAGGGTACCACTCTCAAGGCTCTGACGGATATCATTGCCAATTCGAACCAACTGTACTTCCCGGTACGACGGGCAGATGATGGTGAGTATTGCGGCATGATTTCCATCCACAATGTCCGCAACTGGATGTTTGAGGAAGATCTCCATGATCTGGTAGTCGTCCGGGATCTCATGTCACGCCCGGTATATGTTCGCCCTGACTACGACCTGTATCAGGCTCTGCTTCGATTCGTGAACACCGACTACGGTCAGATTCCGGTTGTCGCCAAGGATAATACCAGCGACATCATCGGATTGATCAACCGAGACGACGTTTTTCAGGCTTATGCAGAGGCCATTGCCGAGATAAAAGGCACAGCGGAAAGCGACTAATCCGGCTCGGTAGCCAACAGGAAACTCGCGGTTACAGACACCCCTTTACCCGGCGGCGATTCTATGGAGAGGTCGCCGCCCAGTTCGTCGTGCAGGATGCGTTTTGCCCGCGTCAATCCAAGCCCGACACCAGAGGCTTTAGTGGTAAAAAACGGGTCGGTTGCATACACCAGATTTTCTTCTGGAATGCCGGGACCATTATCTGAAATACGGACTCCATACAGTCTATCCACTGCGTAAAACCGCTCCGTGGCGGTCACGTCATGCGGAAAGACATTCGTTCCGCCGACTATCTTCAGAACAACCGTAGCATGCTCACAAAAATCAACTGCATTCTGCATTATTTCCGCCAAAGCCAATACAGCCAATCTCGCATCCACCAGCACATAACCATCCGCCACCACAACAGTACAGTCCAGTTCCTTCCCCTGGGCTGTTGCCATTTGATGGGTCATATTCATGGCATCTTTCACAATTTTTCGCACCGACACGACCACACGTTCACCAGCCGTCAAGGAGACATAATCGCTGATGACACTTACCAAATATTCCAGTCGCAGACTGTTCTCTCGAACGGCTTGGGCATATTCGGACAAAGGGCTGTCCGTTGGCACTTTTTTGAGTAACAGCCCGGCCATACCACCAAGCGCCATAACCGGATTACGTATCTGATGGGCCATGGCATTGGCAAAATTATTCAACCCTTCCACCCGTTCCACCTGTGCCTGAACCACCTGAGCAGTCCTTTCCTTGACACGCTGCTCAAGAACTTCATTCTGATGCTTCAGCACCTGCCGAGCGTGGGTGAGTTGCAGGTGCGCCCTGACCCGGGCAATGACCACTGGCGGACTTATGGGCTTGGTAATATAATCGACCGCCCCGATTTCAAATCCCTTGGTCTCTTTATCCGGGTCATCCAGCGCAGTGACAAAAATAACCGGAATATCACGGGTGATTCTATCACTTTTCAATCTGCGACAGACTTCATACCCATCCATGCCGGGCATCATCACGTCCAGCAGGATAAGGTCAGGCGGGACTTCTCCTCGGGCATGTTCCAAGGCGGAACTCCCGTTTGTCGCTGCTATCAATGAATATGTCGATTGCAAGGCCTCGACCATGATATCGATATTCTCGGCCTGATCATCAACAATGAGTATTTTTTCGCGGTGAGCCATAGACTTTTCTGTAACACGCTCTTTCATGCGCCGAAAGTACTTCAATGTAATAATTATGCATCAAATTGAATACGCCACAATCCGCATTTCCAGCCTTGCCTTTGTCGCTGGCGGTCTTATCTTTCGAACTATCATGCAGACCTGGACCATTTCCGCCGGGCGACTCGATATTCGCCAGGGCGACATAACCACCATTGCCGTCGATGCCATTGTCAATGCCGCCAATCCCCAATTGGCTGGTGGGGGTGGTGTTGACGGTGCTATCCACAGGGCAGCCGGTATCGTGAAACTCCAGGCGGCATGTCAGGAAATAATTCATCAAAAAGGCATTCTACCAACTGGCGAAGCTGTCATTACACCCGGTTTCGGACTGCCATCACACCATATTATCCATACCGTCGGCCCTATCTGGCGCGGCGGCAACAACGACGAACCCGCGAAGCTCGGCACTGCATATGCAAACTGCCTGAAGCTCGCACATGCACATGCCATCGGAACCATTGCGTTCCCGGCCATTTCCTGTGGCGCCTACGGTTATCCGATCGAAGACGCGGCGCATAGTGCGCTCACCGCCCTCAAGCACGGGCTGGAAGCAGGACTGGTCAGGGAAGCAACAATGGTCCTACATGACGACACAGCCTATGAAACATGGGTCGCTGTCGCCAGAAAGGTGCTGTAACGCCTGTTACCAGGCAAGGAGAAACACGTGGAACTCAGAGGAACAACTATCGTTGCTGTCAAGGACGACAACGGCACTGCCGTAGCAGGTGATGGTCAGGTCACCATGGGGCAAGCCATTGCCATGAAGCACACCGCACGCAAAGTACGCCGTATCTTCAAGGACAAGGTAACCATCGGATTTGCCGGAGCCACTGCCGACGCCTTCACCCTGTCAGAACGATTTGAGACCAAGCTGGAGACATATTCCGGCAACCTTCTCAGGGCCGCCGTGGAGCTTGCCAAAGACTGGCGCACGGACAAATACCTGCGCAAGCTCGAAGCCATGCTGCTGGCCGCCGACGGCGAACACATCCTGATCATCTCGGGTACCGGGGATGTCATCGAGCCGGACGACGGTGTCGCCGCCATTGGCTCCGGCGGGTCATACGCTCTGGCTGCTGCCCGCGCCCTGCAACAGAATACCGACCTGCCAGCAAAGGACATTGCCCGAAAGGCCATGGAGATCGCAGCTGATATCTGCGTCTATACAAACAATCATATCACACTGGAATCACAGGATAAGTAAATGAGCAATCTGACACCGAGAGAAATCGTCTCCGAACTCGACAGATACATCATCGGCCAGAACGACGCCAAACGGATGGTCGCAATAGCCATGCGCAACAGGTGGCGCAGACAGCAGATCGACCCGGAACTCCGGGACGAAATTGCACCCAAGAATATCATTCTCATGGGCCCTACCGGCGTCGGTAAAACTGAAATTGCCCGCCGTCTGGCACGGCTGACCAACTGCCCGTTCTTCAAAGTCGAAGCCACCAAGTTCACCGAGGTCGGTTACGTGGGACGCGATGTGGAATCCATGATCCGCGACCTCATGGAAATCGGCGTGTCCATGGTTCGCAAGGAAGAGACAGAAAAAGTCCGCATCAAGGCCGAAAAAAATGCCGAGGAACGCCTGATAGACCTGCTTCTGCCCGGCAAGAAGCCGGAGAGACAAGGCTCCATGGGCTTTTTTGCAGGCAGCCAGGATGGAGCGGTTGAGCCGGTTGAACCGCCCAAAAAGGATGACGGCACCCGCGAAAAGTTTCGCCAGATGTTCCGTCAGGGGCAGCTTGATGACCGCGAAGTGGAAATGGAAGTCACGGTCCAGTCCGGCGCACAGGTCGAGATAATGGCCATCCCCGGCATGGAAGACATGGGCAACAACCTGCAAAACGCCTTTTCCAATATGTTCCCCGGCAGACGGAAAATGCGCAAGATGAAGATCAAGGATGCCTATCAGACTCTTATCGACGAAGAAGCCGACAAGCTCATCGACCCGGATGCGGTCAACGAGTTGGCCCGTGAGCGCGTTGAACAGTCCGGCATCCTGTTTGTGGACGAAATGGACAAGATCGCATCCCGCCATGACCAAACCGGCGGCGGTTCCGCCGATGTCTCTCGCGAGGGCGTGCAGCGCGACCTGCTGCCCATTGTTGAGGGGAGTGTGGTCAACACCAAGTACGGCATGATCAAGACAGACCACATTCTGTTCATTGCCGCTGGTGCGTTCCACTTTGCCAAGCCTTCTGACCTCATCCCTGAATTGCAGGGACGCTTCCCTTTGCGCGAAGAACTGTCTTCCCTGCACAAGGAAGAATTCTACCGCATTCTGACCGAACCAAAGAATGCGCTGACAGTGCAATACAAGGCACTTCTTGCGACCGAAGGTGTGACCGTTGATTACACACAGGAAGCGTTGGAAGAAATTTCAGCCATGGCTGAAAAGATCAACGAGGAAACAGAAAACATCGGCGCGCGCAGACTCTACACCATCATGGAAAAGATACTGGCAACCCTTTCTTTCGAAGCCCCGGACAAGTCAGGTCAGAAGATCGTTATCGACCGCGACTATGTCATTGACCAGCTCGGTCAAGTGGTAGAAGACCGCGACCTATCCCGTTACATTCTGTAATACCCAACAAGACAGATCATACGAGCCGTCTTTGTCGCCATTAAAACAACGGCAAAGACGGCTTTCATTGTCTAATCGCCCACCATTCCATCTAGTTACAGCGCATTCTAACCCGCTTTGCCACAGCCTGACCATTTGGTATACTGTAGTATCATGTGGTGCTTATCAACACGCAGGAAAATGTGACCGTGGACAACAACCGGCTTTCTACCAACGTACAATACAGCCGTTCCCTGATTGGCATTCTTGTGCTCGCTTTCATTACGGCGATCGCCTTGCCGCTGATCAACGTCAACATCATCTATCCCGCCTATTCAAAAGTTCTCGTTTCTTCCATCATGGAAGAAACAGGGCGGTTGGCTGAATATGTCATTCCTCCAACAGCCAAACACTCCGAACTCACACACAAAGTCCTCGAAGATTCAGGATTTGCGGCCGCCATATACAGGATGGAAAACGATCTCGGCCTTTTAAAAATCAAGGTATATTCTCCGACAGGTCTTATTCTGTATTCCACGGACTTCAACGAAATAGGGACACATAGCGCAGATACCCAATCCTTAGTCAATGTTATCAAAGGAATTCCATGTGGCGAAATCAAACATGAACAAGGCATGGATATCCTTGAAACCTGTGTTCCGATTATGCGTGACGGCACCTTCCTCGGCGTCTTCGAACTGGTCTCCGATCTTTCTCCCCACATGCAGAAGCTGAGTCGAATAAACGCACTCGCCACATATGGTACTATCCTGGCTTGTTGCAGCATCCTTGTTGTGGGTGGTATCCTGCTCAGATTCGAAGCCAACCGCATCCGCGATCGAAAACAATCCGAAATTCTCAAGGCGGATGTCGAACAAATCACTCGACACGACATTAAATCGCCACTTATCGGCGCACTCAACGGCATAGAATATCTAAGAAAGTACACTGACATCAACGAAGATCAGAAGTCGATGCTTAACGACATGCGGACATCGGTGAGTACCGGCCTGGATCTTATCAACCGGAGCCTCGACATCTACAAGATGGAAACAGGCGAGTATCAGTATGAACCGCAGGCCGTTGATATCCTCGCAATTGGACAACGAGTCACCGGCGATCTTTCGGGGCTCGCAACCATGAACAACGTCACCACAGCAATAACCCGCTCCGGCCGACCACTTGCGACAGAAGACTCACTGGTCATCATGGCAGAAGAAAGTCTCTGTTATTCACTGCTCGCCAATTTGATAAAGAACGGCATCGAGGCTTCGGCCCCGGACCAATGTGTGTGCATAGATTTCACTGAATCGACTCATGCAAGTATCGCCATTCATAATCCTGCCGTTGTGCCTGACGCCATCAGGGATACTTTTTTTGAAAAATATGCCACAGCCGACAAAGCCACCGGCACCGGACTGGGGACATACTCGGCCAAACTCATGACTGAAGCCATGGGCGGGACCATTTCACTAGAAACATCCGTAGAAAAAGGCACCACCATCACCGTGACCCTACCACTGCTCACCGTGCCGGAATAGGAGGAAAAACCAGTGCCATACGTCAACATTCGCATCACCAGAGAAGGTGCAACCGCCGCCCAGAAGCAACAGCTCATCAAAGGCGTGACCGATCTGCTCGCCGATGTGCTCGGCAAGAACCCGAAGACCACCTTTGTCATCATTGATGAAGTGGAAACAGACAACTGGGGAATTGGCGGAGAAGCTGTCACTGAGTTGCGAAAGAAACAGCCTTAATCACGACCCCTTTGAACCGCCTCTCGCCCGATGCAGTCCGGTAGAGCTGAGGAGCCGTTTACGGTCTCCTGTGGTCATGGTGCCGTCTTTGTGACTTGATGTCGTGATGCTGTAAGCAAAGTCAGAAAGCAACAGCCCTGCACGCTATCAATCCGTCAAATGCAAAGTCATCCGCACATCCGCAACAATCGCCCTCTCATGATTGACGAGAACCGGATTGAACTCGGCCTCCCACACCTCAGGGAGATCAATCGCCAACTGCGACATGACCATGATAATCTCTTCAATGGCTGAAAAATTCACAGGATGTTCACCCTTCAACCCTTTGAGCAACATGTAGGATTTGATTTCGCGCACGATCTCAAACGCATCCTGCCGTGAAAGTGGCGCAAGCCTGAACGAAATATCCTTCATTATTTCAACATAGATACCGCCCAGGCCAAACATCAGCATAGGACCGAATTCCTCGTCCCGCTTGAAGCCGATGATCACTTCCTTGACACCAGGAGGAGCCATTTCCTGCACCAGACAACCGGCAATATAGGCATCCCGACGCATGCGCTGAGCCTGGGCCGTGATCGATTTGAAAGTTTTCATGACTTCCCTGGCATTCCACAAATTCACCTTGACCCCACCGACGTCTGATTTGTGGGAAATATCCGGTGATGCGATCTTCAGGACCACGGGATAACCAATCTCCTCGGCAGCAGCTACGGCTTCATCAGAGGAACGAGCCAGAACCGTCTTGGGGGTTGGCAGACCATACGCCTTGAGTACCTGTTGAGCCTCAAATTCCACAATCTCAGACTGATTGCGTCGCATATGCTCAAGGATAACCGCCCTCGCCTGCTCAAGATCTCGCTGGACCTCGATATATTCGGGTTTGGACCGATTTTTCCAAAGATAATACTCATACATCGCTTCAATGGAATGCACCGCAGGTTCCGGAAAGGCATAACAGGGAATACCGGCATCCATGAGTATTTTTCTGGCCGAAGCCACACGGGTCTTGCCCATGAAACAGGCGAAAACCGGCTTGCCGCACTTCCGGGCCATACGAATGACAGCCTCTGCCGTTTTTTCGATTTCCACCGAAGCTGTCGGTGTGAGCAGAACCAGTATGGAATGCACCATCGGGTCTTCAGAAACCACGTCCAAAGCCTGTCTGTACCGCTTGGCATCAGCGTCACCAATGATATCCACCGGATTGTAGAAGGCTGCATAACTGGGAAGAAATTCTTGAAGCCGCTGAATAGTTTTCTGTGAAAGAGCGGCCATTGTCAGGCAGGAACGATCCGCCGCGTCCGCAGTAAGAATACCGGGACCACCTGAATTGGTCACAACCGCCAGATTCGGTCCCTTTGGCAACGGCTGATTCGAAAAAGCCTGGGCAAGGTTGAACAACGAGGAAACATCCCCAACACGAATGACACCGGACTGATGAAATGCGGCTGAATATGACTGATCAGAACCAGCAATGGCTCCGGTGTGTGACGAAGCAGCCTTGGCACCTGCAGCTGTCGTCCCGGACTTAATCATGATTACCGGCTTGTTTAGACAGGTTTTGCGCGCCGCCTTGAGGAAGGCGTCCCCATGCTCGACATTCTCAATGTAACCAAGGATGACTTTCGTTTCCTTGTCCTTGTTCAGATAATCCAGCATGTCCGCTTCATCGAGAACGGCCTTGTTGCCCAAAGATATAAACTTGGAAAACCCAATATTCGCACCAAGCGCCCAATCAAGGATAGCTACACAGAGTGCGCCGGATTGGGAAAAGAAAGCGATGGAACCGGGGTTGGGCTGACCTGCCGCAAAGGAGGCATTCACGCCGTGAGCCGAATTCATCATGCCAAGGCAGTTGGGACCGAGCAGGGCTATGCCATACTTGTCGCACAAGGCGATTATTTGCTGTTCCAGAAGGTAGCCTTCCTTTCCAGCCTCCTTGAAACCGGCAGTTATCACGATGGCGGACTTCGTGCCTCGTGCACCAAGGGCTTCAATAGTCGGAATCACATACTGTGGTGGCACGGAAATAACACCGAGATCGAGCCCTCGCGGCAGATCGGTAATATCCGTTATCACGGGCACCCCTTCGATTTCCCCGCCTTTGGGGTTCACGGGGAAAAGTTTGCCGCCGAAACCGGCTTCAACCATATTGGCGACAATGGTATGCCCCACCTTGCCAGGGGTGGCGGATGCCCCGATCACAGCAACGGTGTCAGGGTAGAAAAAAGCATGCAGATTGGTATCGACGGTCAAACGTTTGATCCTCGGTGTATGAATTAAGCAACTGGTTGCTCTCGTAACCCGAACAGCCGTCCGGGACAAGGGACAAAGCAAAGCGATCCGCCAATCCGTATTTGCCGCCTATTTGTCCTTTTTCTTTTCCGCAGCCTTTTTCTTTTCCTTGTCATCAACTGCTTTGGCCGCTGCAGCAGCCACTTGGGCACGCTCTCCATCAGTCATTTCTGCACCATCAGGGATATGGACGGAAACGCGAGGACGTGCAAACTCGATACCCGCCTCGGCAAATTCCTTGCGCATTTTTGCAAGCACAAGCTTGCGCAGAACAAATTGACCGCCCGGCTTTGTCATGAACTTGACTCGCATGCGCATACCGTATTCTTCCATGGCCTTGACGCCTTGGCTCTTGATATCGCCAAGCATCACGGCATCCAGTTCCGGGACAGCACGCACTTCCTTGTTGATCTTCTTGATGATTTTTTTCACCTGCTGAATATCCGTATCGAACGGCACCAGATATTGCAGCTTCATAACCGCCCAATCGCGGGTATTGTTCTTGACCAGCTTCATGGAACCAAACGGAATGGTATACAAGAAGCCGAGGTGGTGCCTGAGTTTCAGCGAACGCACAGAGATTTCCTCAACCGTCCCCATGGCCCCGCCGGTCTCGATATAATCACCAACACGGAAAGCATCATCCGTCAGGAAGAAGATGCCGGAAATAATATCCTTGACCAAGGTCTGTGCACCGAAACCAATGGCAATGCCAAATACGGATGCACCGGCGATAAGCGGCCCGATATCCACACCGAGCGAGGACAGGATGATCAAGACCGTAACCACCAGCAAGGCGCCGAAAATAAATTTCTTCAACAATTGTAGCAGCGTGGCAAAACGATCACCACCGGGCCCGCCGCCTTCATGACCACCGCCAGCACCTTGGTCCGCCGCCTTGGCTGTCAGTTTACGCTCGATTGATCGACTGATGAATACCCAGACAATATATGCGAGCACCAATGTAATCAGCGTGTTGAAGGCCGCACGGACCGTTGCCCGCCCCAAATCGAAATCAACGCCCCACACCCGAAGCAGACCAAAAACAAAACCTGCAAGCAGGATGAAACGGAACCCTTTACTGAGAAACTCCTGGAAGCGTGTCGCGTGTTTTTCAATCAGCCCGACAGGCTCTCCGTCATCCACGTTATCCTGATCGTCCTCACCCGAATCTTCAGGGATAGCAGGTCCGGCAATGTCGGCAGCGAATGAGACCAATCGCTGCGTTGCCCAGTCAATGATGAGATACAAGGGTACTGCCAGCAAGGTCATAATTCCTGGCAGCATGGCTTTCGTACCAAAAATCATAAGCCCCACGACCCAAAACACCCAGAATCCCATCACATAGGCAATCGCAGCGACATGCCAGAAACCCGCAAACTGGTACCCCAGCGAACCGGGAACACTTCGTGATTTGAGAACAACGGCTACAGGCCGGCTGTTCCACAGAATCAAAAGCACGAGAACAAAAACCACAGTCAGTCCGCATAAAGTGGAAATCAAAAGGATCAAGGCCTCACTTCCGCCCTCAAGTCGCAGAAGTGTTGTCAAAAGCAAGCCGACCGCGATAATCCGGCCGATCCAGACAAGCCATTTATACAGATATTGCGAAGCCTGATCACTCAAAGGCAGATACCTTAAAGCAGGAGCCTTGGGAGCAAGAATAAACCGAGCCACCAGCTTGACCAGTTCCAAAAAGACAATGGCTGCCAACCATGCGATAATCACAGGCTTGCTGGCAGCACCTTCACTAAAAAGAATAAGGTATCCGGCGAAAACAACCGCCAGAATAAGGACCACGCCGAAGAGATCGAGTAATGCCCGCATGAACAACCGACCCAAACAGGTATACCACAAGGCATCCGGCTGGGTGACTTCAAAACTTTTGCGAATGTTAACGGTCTTCTTTCGAAAAACAAACATGGCTCCAAGCCAAAGCACGGTAAGAACAGCCAATGCGAAAAACAACTTACCGACAGTCAGGTTGTCGTCTCCGCCAACAATCCTTTTTACCTTTTCAGGGAGTTCCCTCGGAGCAGCGACAGCACCAGAAAAGAGATATTCAAATCGATCCCGCAAGAACGCGGTCCCCTCACGTACACTCTGAACAAATCCGGCAAGTCCGGTCATTTTTTCTGGTTTAGGGACAGCATCCGCTTCCTTCTTCAATTCCTGAATAAGCAGGCCGCGCACCTGTTCATCAGTCAAGGAACCCATAATTTCCCTGATCTGATCAGGTGAGGCATCATTCGGAATCGTCACATTCTCTACAGAAGCGGCTCCGCCGCCCCCCCCAGCCATAGCTGCGGGAACAGACACCGCCAATAGACACAGCAGAAATATGACAGAAACGAAAATGGAAAAACGTATACGCATGAGGTCCTCACCTTTGAACAGCAAAATCATTTACACTTTCAAAGGCATATCAAGCTCTCAGGATAATTGTAAACTCAAAAGAAAGATCTACGCCCCCGCCATCCAGCATCACCGTTTCACAAAATCATGTCTTTTCACTTGACCCCACACCTTCCTCTGGTTTAAAAATCGACTCCCATTTCGCCAGGATAGCTCAGTTGGTAGAGCAACTGATTCGTAATCAGTAGGTCGTCGGTTCAACTCCGATTCCTGGCTCCAAGGAAAATCAAGGGCTGACGCGGTTTTATAGCCGAATCAGCCCTTTTTCTTACTGTTAAAAACTGCCGAAAACTACCGAGAAATGGACCCCTAGCAGGGTCCATTTCTGCGTTTTGAGGTCCATATTGGGTTCCTCTAATAATTCCCTTCTCGCTCATCATACCATCCTTGGGGGCAACAATGAGCCACGCATTCTCTAACGTCTCAAATCACATGCCCCCACACACGCACGGCAGGCCTTTCTACACCAAAAGACTCCCGTTGGAGCATGAGATACGGCGGCCTGACTTCTTCCGAGATGAAGCGGCCGAAGCAACTTAAGAAAGAAAAATACCGACTCAGCACCAAAGGCCCCTCTCAACTTTCAAAATCAGAAGTATCCAGTGGTTAAAAAACACCACACAATCATCTTTCTCGACCTATATCATCGCTCAAAGAAAGCTGGCATTACGCCTATTTGAACATAATACTATTATTGTGCTCAACCATGGGAAAGTTACTTTCTTTTGCCGTTCTTTTGAATTCTCCATACCTATCAGTCCCCTTTTGAACATGAAGTACAAAAGAATATGGTAATGGAGGTGCATTATGGCACTCGATGACAAATCTATAAAAGCGCAGAGCACAGCCGACCTTCCTTTCGGAGGGCTGGGGGTGTCTCTTGAGGCGTGTGAAGAGTATGCCCAAACGCTGGAGGTTCAAGTCATCACTTGGACTCCGGTTTCTTTTTATGACGGCATGACTTTTTATGAGCCTCCTGTGGCGCGCTCTGGCTATAGGCTCCTCACAGTGCTCGGCTGTGAGATTCGTGGACGATAATAACAGATTAAGGATAACGGAATGAAATTGAATCGCCGTGACTTTGTAAAGCTGTCTTCTGCAACAGCCCTCGGCGTCGCCTTTGGCGGCCTCGGCATGGGATGCACGAAAACAGCGGTCACAAAAATTGCTCAGATGAAACCTGACTGGAGCAAGGACACTACTTCAGTTTGTGCTTACTGTTCTGTTGGTTGCGGACTGGTAGTCACCACCTCCCTGCGGACCAAAAGAGCTATCAACGTGGAAGGCAATCCCGATCACCCTATTAACGAAGGTTCTCTCTGTGCAAAGGGCGCAAGCTCTATTCAGATGACCGAAAACGATTTGCGTAATGGCAAATGTCTCTACCGCGCACCGTATTCTGGTGAATGGGAACAAAAGAGCTGGGACTGGTGTAAAAAACGCATCGCCAAGCTTGCGAAAGAATCCCGCGATAAATCTTTCCAAGAAAAGAACGATAAAGGTCAAGTAGTTAACCGTAACATGGGAGTAGCCTCCCTCGGTTCTGCGGCATTGGACAACGAAGAGTGTTATGCAATGCAGGCGTTTATGCGTTCACAGGGCATTGTCTACCTCGAACATCAGGCCCGTATCTGACACAGCGCAACTGTTGCGGCTCTGGGAGAGTCGTTCGGACGCGGTGCGATGACCAATCACTGGAATGATTTACAGAACAGTGATTGTATTTTGATCATGGGCAGCAATGCTGCCGAAAACCATCCCATTTCTTTCAAATGGGCTTTAAAAGCGCAGGCCAAGGGCGGAAAGATCATTCACGTTGATCCGCGTTTCACACGCACATCCGCTCGTTCCGACAAACACATTGCGCTTCGTTCTGGTTCTGATATCGCCGTTCTCGGCGGTATGATTAAGTATATTATTGAGAACAAACGCTATTTCCTCGATTACATGCGTGACTACACCAACGCATCTTTCATCGTTGGTGAAGATTACCAATTCGAGGATGGCCTCTTCGCTGGATTTGATTCAAAGACTGCCTCTTACGACAAGTCTAAGTGGGCGTTTGAGAATGACGCCAACGGCGTCGCCAAAATGGACAAATCCCTGAAACACCCGCGGTGCGTTTTCCAAATCGTGAAAAAGCACTACGAGCGTTACACACTGGATAACGTTTCGAACATGTCGGGTATATCCCATGAAGATCTGATCGAACTCTACGACACGTACTCTGCTACGGGTACTGCGAAAAAAGCTGGCACCATCATGTACGCAATGGGCTGGACCCAGCACTCCGTCGGTGTGCAGAACATCCGCGCCATGGCCATGATTCAGCTCCTGCTCGGCAACATCGGTATCGCCGGTGGCGGTGTAAACGCACTGCGCGGCGAATGCAACGTTCAGGGTTCCACTGACTACGCACTCCTCTACCATATCCTTCCTGGCTACATCGCAACCCCACTTGCCGGACTGGACACTCTCGACCAGTACAACAAGAAGTTTGCGCCCGTAACCAAGGATCCGATGAGCGCGAACTGGTGGCAGAACTATCCCAAGTACTCCGCCAGCCTGCTCAAGGCCATGTACTCTGATGATGATCCGAAGGACTCCTACAGCTACCTGCCGAAATTGGAAAATCACAAGGCAAGTGTCTACTCCTGGATTCCACTCATCGACCGCATGTATAACGGCGGATTCACCGGTGCATGGATTTGGGGGATGAACCCGGCCTGTTCCAGCTCCGACTCCGAGAAGACCCGTAAGGCTTTCTCTGAACTCGACTGGATGGTCAACGTCAACGTCTTTGACTGCGAGACTTCCAGCTTCTGGAAAGGGCCCGGAATGGACCCGGCCAAGGTCAAGACCGAAACGTTCTTCATTCCTTGCGCAACCGCCATCGAAAAAGAAGGTTCTGTCGCCAACTCCGGTCGCTGGATGCAGTGGCGCTATGTCGGTCCTGAACCTAAAGACGGTGTGCTCACCGACGGTCACTACTTCCACGAATTGTGGGAGGAGATGGTTCGCCTCTATAAGGAAGAAGGTGGAGCATACCCTGACCCGATCACCCGCCTGAGCTTCGAAAACATGTGCGAGGACAATGGTCATGGACATATGGAATTCAGCGCACGGAAGACCGCTAAGCTCTGTAACGGCTGGTTCACCAAGGACACAGTCGTCAAGGGCAAACAATTCAAGAAAGGACAGCAGGTTCCGAGCTTTGCATACCTTCAGGATGATGGCTCCACCACATCCGGCAACTGGCTCTACTGCAACTCGGTGAGTGACACCGAGAACAAGTCCATGCGCCACAATTCCGCCCAGACTCCTCTGCAGGAGAAGATCAGTCTGTACCCGAACTGGACATGGTGTTGGCCCGTCAACCGCCGTATCCTCTATAACCGAGCATCCGTCGACCTGCAGGGTAAGCCCTGGGATCCAGAACGGACCGTTATCCAGTGGAATGGCGAAAAGTGGGAAGGCGACGTTCCCGATGGTGGCTGGGCTCCCGGCACCAAGCATCCGTTCATCATGCGCAAGAATGGCTTCGGCCAGCTCTTTGGTCCCGGTCGCGCAGATGGTCCGCTGCCTGAATACTACGAGCCGCTTGAATGCCCCGTTAAGGAGCATCCTTTCTCCGGCACACTCCACAACCCGACTGCGGTTCAAGTGCAGAGTGAAGAGAAAGCTGTCTGCGATCCTCGTTACCCGTTCGTTGGTACGACCTACCGCGTAACTGAACACTGGCAGACCGGGTCCATGACTCGTTGGTGTAGCTGGTTGGTGGAAGCCGAACCGCAGATGTTTGTTGAAATCAGTCCGCAACTCGCTGAACTGCGCGGCATCGAAAACGGTGAAAAAGTCACCGTCGAAAGTGTCCGTGGATCCCTGTGGGCTATCGCAATGGTTACCGAACGAATCCAGCCATTCAAGATTGATGGCAACGACGTTCATATGGTCGGTATGCCATGGCACTATGGCTGGGTAATGCCTGTCGATGGTGGCGACTCTGCAAATATTGTAACACCAAACGTTGGCGACCCGAACACTGGCATTCCTGAATACAAGGCGTTCATGGTCAACTTACGCAAGTGGAAAAAAGGGGATAAGTAATGAATGGCAAAAGCTTTTTTGTTGATTTGACCCTTTGTACCGCATGTCGTGGTTGTCAGGTTGCCTGTAAGCAGTGGAAGAATCTCCCTGCTGAAAAGACTCGTAATGTCGGCTCCCACCAGAACCCACAAGACTTGTCTTCTAAGACTATCCGTCTCGTTCGTTTCCACGAAGTGCGTGATGCCAATAACAAACTGCAATGGAACTTCTTCCCTGAACAGTGCCGTCACTGCCTTGAACCTCCCTGCAAGTACATCGGAAACATGTACTGCAATGATGGCATTCAGCAAGACGCCTACACCGGGGCCGTTGTTATGAATAACCGCACAGCCAGCATTGGTGACAAGGTCACCAGTGAGGAACTGTGTCCTTACAACGTCCCACGCATGGACGAAGAAAGCGGGCAATGGTTTAAGTGCGACATGTGCCTGGATCGTGTGCAAACCGGCCGTCTCCCAGCCTGTGTTCAAACCTGCCCAACTGGCACTATGAACTTCGGTGACCGTGAAGACATGCTTGCTCTCGCAGAAAAACGTCTGGCAGAAGTCAAGAAAACCAATCCTGATGCTTACCTGGCAGACCCCGAGTCTGTGCGTGTCATCTACTTATGCACCGCAGAGCCGGAAAGCTATAACGGCAACCTGCTCGCATCGAGGGATGGAAGCAAAATGATACGGACTGCACAGGCCAAGAGCGGCGTCAACCGACGTGATCTGCTCGCCGGTCGCTTTAGCTCCAAAGCAAAAGCGTAAACATACAGACTAAAAGGAAATATCATGAAAAAAGTATTCATCATGTCCCTGCTGTGTGTTTGTTGTACCGCAGTATTGGCCTTTGCTCAGAAAGAACTGGTTTCATCCATTGAAGCTCCTGACGATGACCTGGAAATCAACTACATCGCAGGAAACAGCGAACGTGGCCTTGGAGTTATCTTCAACCACTCCAGCCATGAAGGCATTGATTGCTTCACCTGTCACCACAAAAACGAAGTAAGAGACGAACCTGAGTCTTGCGCGAACTGTCATACAGACACAGACCCCAATGCCCAAGGGGAGAAGTCTTACTTCCGTGCAATGCATGTGAAAAATCCGGAACGAACCTCTTGTCTGTCTTGTCACGAAGAAGAATTCTCTGGCGACAAAGACTTGACAGGTTGCGCTAACTCATCTTGCCATCCGACTGGCTTGCACTAGAATAACACTTAAAGCCTAACGGTATCCCTCGCCACAGTGCATTGTGGCGAGGGCCATAAAAGGTACACTCTTGATTGAATCAAGAGTGTACCTTTTTTCAACCAGTTACGTCCGCATGAGCACCCCCCCAGCACGACAACCGAACTCCCCATTCATTTGTAAAAGGTGGCACTGTCCATGCCAAGCTCGTAACAGGGGTGCGCTCCGGGGACACCTATCTCGGGCTATTTCAAAACACTCTGGATTATCACTGTCGTAATAACGGGATATCTTCATATACAACAACCTGCGTTTGGTTAACGATACCCTTCCCCTAAACAGGAAGGGCTTGACCGAACCGGCGTTATGACAAAGAAGTTCCACTCTCTGACATACACCCATATAAGGGTGTGTGTTTACACAGGATGGAAAATCTGGTCGGGCCACCATGAATCAATTTGCCAAGTCGTATGAGTGACGATAGTAAGGACAGTGGTTATCTGTTGAAAACACTATAGACAACAAAGGAAGAGAATGTCGAAGCAAACGGACGGCAGTCCCGACACCTGTACGGAGCAGGGAGAACATCTGGCAAGCTATCTGGAAGTGATGTCAGCCATTGTCTGGCGAATTGATATCATTGGCAACGAAATTTCATTTCTCAACTCCTACGCGCTTCAACAGCATGGGGAAAAAATTCGGGCCATCATGCAAAATCCGCAATCGGCCGAGCGTATGATCCTCGCAGAAGACAGGGAACGCTTTCAGCATAGCTACAGACAGCTTCTCAATCGCCAGAAGACATCATGCGTATTCCGCATAAAGACGGATGAAGGACTGAGTAGATGGTTCAAACTTGCAGGCATGCCGGACCCCGAACATCCCACTTGTTCTATAGGCGTGCTCATGGATGTCACCTCACACGTCAGCACGGTACTGGGCACAGAGGGCAGACCGGGGCTTTCCGTTAAAATAGACCTCATTGACGACCCGGTACTCCTTGTTCGGTTCGCGGACAGAACCGTCAGGATGGTCAACAAGGCCGCCGACAAACTGCTGGGCTACAGCCACGATCAACTGGCCGACCTGCATCTGCAGGAACTGTTACAGGACACTCCAGGGACTGATCTTTTTCAGATTTATGAGAGCCTTATTTTTTCGAACTGCTGGAAAGGTGAACTGTATATCAAAGACAATTTGGGCAGAAGCCACCAGTGCTCGGCACGAATCCAGGTCATTGCCCGAGATGAAGAGAACCTGCTTTGGATTACGTTGTCACACCTCAACGCCTGCAAGGCGTGCAAAGGAGTACCAGTCAGGGGCAACGAAGTTCTTTCTTCCTCGGCTGTCAGCAAGGCCATGCAAAAATGTTCCACGGTCAAGGAACTCCTGGAAAGCATGCTCAAGGCACTGCCGCAGAATTCCCCCACGGACGCAATCATGCTTTCAAAGATATTCATCGACGAGGGTATCGTTTCCGTCACCGGGGTCGGAGAACCATTCGGCGGCGAGCTGGAGGATCTGATACATCCTTACGACGGCTCTATTGCCAAGAATATCGTACGCTTCGAACTCGATAAGCATGTGGTCATGGAGACCTCGAAAAGCATCAAGCCCATTGACTGGGCACTCTTCATTCCACACGGCATTCACTCCTATTATGCGCAACCTTTTTTTAAAGACGGCATTCTGACCTGCGTTCTCATTTTCTGTTCAACGCAGAAAGGGAGTTATGATCCGGATGCAGATGCGCCCCTGTCTGCAATCCATCAGGAATTTTTCAATCAACTGGAACGTTGCCTGAAGAAATAACCACCACTTCTGGTCCAACCAAAAGGACCGATTATGACAACAGTGTGCCAGACCACTTTCTGACACACTGTTTTTTTATTGGACTCTACCAACAATGTACCCATAATTTATACACATTATTCTAGATAGTTACCGCAGCAGCAGTACACAACAACACAAAACAGTCTCAAACTGGTCCAACCAGTTTGAGACTGTTTTGTGCCAAAAGCCTTGCGCCAGCTGTTCAACACTCTTAAAACTGCATGAATTGAAAGAAAACACACAATAACACTTTAAACTGGTTGGACCACATATGGCTTCTGCACAACGCCCCATACTTTGCCAAAAAGTGACTGCATTACTTCAAGGCGGCTCCTTTTCCATAGGAGATCGTCTGCCCGGTGAGCGCCGACTTGCTGAAATGTTTCAGACGAGTCGCAATACGATCAGGGAAGTGCTCTGCAACCTTGAGACCATGGGGTACCTTGAAATCAGGGAAAAAAGCGGCTGTTATCTGAAAAGCAAACAGGGGCGCATTTCCTGGGAAATGCTACGGAAACGCAAAAGCCAGACTGCCAATCACCAGTTGATTGAAACCCTCATGTTCTTCGCTCCACAATTGGCAAAAGCCGAGGCCTTGCGCCTTTCGCCAACAGACATCGCTTCTCTGGAAAAGGCCACGGCAAAGCTTGGTGAAGCTATCGTCAACTTCGACCTTCCCATGGTCAGCCGTCAATACATCGCCTTCTTCCTGGCGTTGGCCGAAGCCTCAGGCAACGACTATCTCATCCTGTTGATGAAAGAACTGTCCGTGGCTTCACAAAACCTTGAGCACGCAGGCACAGGCCTGTCCGAAGTGCAGATAGACTCACTTTTCGCCTACCATGTGGAGTTGTTCAACGCCCTGAAAAACGGGCAACCCGAACAGGCTGAGATTCTTGCCGAGCAGTGCATGTGGACGTTTCACCAACTCGTACTGCCGGAAAACTAGAGCGTATTCGCGCCACAATCAGCACAACACACCATGAAACGAAGAGAATTTTTCAGCCGGTTCATTCCGAGAAAAGGGCACACCGAGGAGGTGGAGGGTGACGTTCAACAGCAGGAAAAGCCGAAAAAGGCACCCCTGACTGAGAATGAATGTTTCTTACGCGCCATGGCTCTCGGGATCGATCCGGCTACTGTAACGCCTGGGCAATTGGAAAAACTGGTTTCGGAATCTGAACCATCAAAAAGAATGTAAAAGAGCATCGTTGGTTTACGAGGATTGATCACCCTCTCCAACAAACTCGCTAAAGGAATGTAACATGGACAACAGTAGTGTCAGCTATCTTGAGAGTCGAAAGCTGGTCAAACGTTGGAACGGGCCGATCCCGGCATTGATCAACACGATTGTCATTTTTGCTTTTTTTTATGCAACATGGTGGATTTTTCAGGATCCGCGTGGCCTTATGCGCATGTATACACCCTATGTGGGTTACATGGTCTGCCGCTGGCTGCTGATTCTGTTTATTTGGGTCGCTTACATCTTTGATTTCTGGCCCTTCAAACGAACCTGGCTTCAAAAAACACACCCCCTTGTCAAGGGAGCGGTGCTGATTCTCGTCAGTGTCGCGGCAATGGTCATCCTCATCAAGGGATTCTTCATTGGCGTACTTGGAAACTTCGGCATTGCCTATTTTGACCCGGCACGACTTGAAGCAATGGGACTCACCGACTTCTATGCCATTGAGTATGCTGCAGAAGCCATCATGATGTTCGCAGCCATCGCCTCCTGGCTCTCTCCGAGCTGGGTAGTGGCCTGTGAAAACGCACCTTGGCAGAGCCTGAAACAGCCGGCACGAGGCATCACCATTGTTCTCGTGACCTTCTTCTTCAGCATGATCGTCTACTTCCTGACCATGCATTCGCACATGGCTATTCTCTTCTACCCCTGGCAGAAGTTCACGGCCATTTGTCCCCCCTACTGGGAAGAATTCGCTAACACTGTTTCCGGCAACTTCCACATTGCATGGATTATGTGCTGTACGGTTGTTGTCTGGTTGTATGAAACCATTTGGGAACGCTATCCCTTCAACCTGATTAAGAATAACGCCTTGCGCCGGACCACTTCCTTCTTCGGAATCATCGCCATCGCGTTGGCTCTGTGCTTCTTCTTGTATTACGCTCAGGACATTGTCTGGGGTGAGACCATTCGCGGTACCCGTCGCCTCATGGCTCCGGACTGGCGCTGGTTGCATGTAGGTGAAATGGCCATTTTCTGGCTGGTTCCGACCTTGTACCTCACCTTCTACTGCAATAACTGGCCGACCAAATTCAGCCGTCCGGTCAACGTGTGCATCCGTACTTTGCTGACCATTCTGCTCGCCGTGTTCGTGTACGTAGTCTACTACAAGACTTCTCACCTGTTCCTCGGCACCCAGAAAGGCTTCTCCCATCCCCAGCAGTTCCCCATGATTCCGATGATCTGGTTGATCAACATCTTCTTGGTCAACGTCTGGTTCATGGACGGCTGGCCGGGTTGGAAGGCTGTTCCCAAAACACAGGAAGAACTGGAAGAGATCAAGGAAGAAGTCGTCGCACATGACGTGAAATGGACTTCCGGCCTTGCCAAGGGTCTGGCTGTCGGACTGGCAGGTGGCGTGATTCTCTACTTCGCCATTATCAAGATCCTGCCGTGGATCAGCGCCAACTTCACCATCATCAAGTAAGCGCAGGGAACAAGGAGTAATAGTATGAGTAACGATAAAAAGAACATCAGCAGACGCGACTTTGTGAAAGGTGCTGCTACAGGCGTTGTCGCTGGCGCATTCGCCGGCATGGGACTGTATTCCTACAGCCCCTGGGCCTATGACGCCATGCCGGAAATAGAACGTAAACAACAGGACTTCGGCACATGCCGCAGCGTCCGTGTCACCAACATCTCTGAAACCAGCTGGTTCAACAATGCGCACCTCATCGGTGACATCCACGAAGCAGGCGGTCTGTTGGTCAACCAGTATACCCTGAACTGGGCTCCGTTCGCCAACGGCAAAGGGTCTGCAAAGGGATCATATGAAGAGGGCATCGGCTCCATCAAGGAGATGCTCCCCAACGACTTGAAAAAAGCCTGGGAAATCCAGAAGAAGCTGGCTTTGCACCCGGACAACCCGGGTGGATATTCCTGCCTCATCGAAGTGGAAGCATTGGACGGCACCATTCACAAGTACCTGCTGGACACCGGTTGGTCCTATGAATGGATGGAAGACAGCTTCAAGCGTGAGGGCATCGACAAGATGCTCCAGGAGCAGGAAATCGAAGCCCTGTTCATCTCGCATGAGCACTGGGATCACTTCTGGGGTCTGCCCGTCACCGTGAAATACGACAACCGCATTCCGCTGTATGTGCACGACGGCTTCTACAAAGAAGGTCTCCAGTACATCAAGGATTCCGGTTACAAAGGCGATCTGGTCATTGCTGACAAGCCAATCACGCAAATCATTCCCGGCATGGCACTTCTCAAGTTCGACGTGCCCATCATCAACCGCGTATTCGGCGAGACCTCTCTTGCCTTCAACGTCAAGGACCATGGGCTGGTGCTCATCTCCGGTTGTTGTCATCAGGGTATCCTGAAGTTTGCCGACTTTGCCTACACGAACCTGAAGTACGATAACGACAAGTTCTACGGCATTTATGGCGGACTGCACATCTCGCCCTTTGAGGACTGGGATCCCAAATACGACGACCTCGTGATCTCCCTCGGAGCTTGGGGTTTCGAACGTATCGGCTGCAACCATTGCACCGGACACCTTACCGCCAAAAAGTTCATTGAGGCAGGATATCCGGTCGTTCGCGGCACTGCGCGCTTCCGGTCCGCTTCGAAGGACTACCTTGGCAACGGCGATAAGATCAGCTTCGGCTGCTAATCATTCCGAGTCATTCCAACAGTCCGGCCCGCTTTTCAAAGCGGGCCGGACCCCAACAACGAGACGAGCATGAACCTTTCCGCAATTCTTCCCCCCCAGCGCAACAGAGACCGACAGATCAACATGCCGGAGATGGTGGCGAACTGCCTGTTGGCAGCATGCCAGCATGATGAATTCAAAAAGCTGGTAGGCTGGAAAGGCATGGCTGTCTGCCCTCGCGGCAAGCAGGCGTGGACCATGCGCATCCGCACACGTCCCGGCGTATTCGGTCTATGCACGGAACACGAAAGTTCTGACGAACTCGGACTTCATGCTGCTCTTGGACTCTATTATTTCCCTGCCGAACAGGAACCGCTGCTCGACACCATGTCTCTTGCAGCCTACATGGCTGTTGTCCAACCTGACTACATTGACGCGCTTCGCCAGTTTTCCTCCAACGAGAAATGGGCTCACCCCTTCCGCGTTGGCAAGCTCGTCAGTTCCCTCAGCAGGGATGAAGACACTCTTTCCCTGCAACTGGAGGCACTGGACCGCAAGATCTGCATTGCCAAAGACGGTGTTTTAACCCCAGATGGACAGTGGGTCATTGCTCCAGGCCAGGCAGAAGAGGATATCCCGGCCCACGCAATCGCCATGGATTTCATGCTCGTACTTGGCGCAGCCATTTCCAACGGCCTTGGCGAACCGCCATGTTGGTTCGGCAGAACTGAAACACCCGCACAAGCTTTTGGCTATGATGCACAGGGCAATCAATTCCCCATTTCACAAGAAATTTCGACGATCACGGATTCTCTCGGCTGGGGGAATGAAAACACGACAAAGATACTCGCGTACCTGACAGTGCCGAAATTCAATATTTGCGGCGATGCACAGGAAAAACACCATTTCCCAGCGCCCATGGACACCGCACTGCTCTGGGAAACACACGATCTTTCTGCCCTCGCCAAGAGAGGGGAGCATGAATACGCCTTTGACAGCCGCCCCAGCCTGATTGTTCTCAGCGGCTTCCTTGGCGCAGGCAAAACAACCTTCCTCAACCAGCTTTTGGAATATCACGCCGCACGCGACGAGCTGGTCGCCATCATTCAGAACGAGATCGGCCAGACCGGCGTTGACGGCAAATTGCTCGAAGGTGACGACTCCATCATTGAATTGGATGAAGGATGTGTCTGCTGCACCCTGGCAGGCAATCTCTCGAAAGGCATTGAACAGCTCAAAAGCCGCTTCAAGCCCAAGGTTATCGTGTTGGAAACAACAGGACTCGCCAACCCGTTCAACATTCTGAACGAACTTGACGCACTGCGTCCGCAGGTACGCCTCGATTCCATCACGACCGTGGTAGACGCACACAATGCCCCGGCACTCCTGAAAGAAAGCGACATTACCCGCGACCAGATAAAGGCCGCAGACACCATTATTCTCAACAAATGCGATTTAATTTCCACGGAAGAACAACACGTACTGGTTGAGCATCTTCAAACCCTGAACAGTCGCGCCCTTCTGGTGAAGACCGAATACGGCGCAATCAATCCGGGGACACTGTACGATTTTGACCCACTCACGCAAAACATCGAGGGACTCCTTCCCGGCCTCCTCTCGCCCCCGAACCATACCCATGCCATGGAAGGGTTTATGTCCCGCCGTTTTGCCTTTCACGAACCCTTGAGTCGGGAAGACCTTCTTGGGCTGTTGAACACCCTCCCCAAAGAAGTATTCCGGCTCAAGGGGATCGTGAAAATCACGGACAGTGATGAGCATGAAGTGGTACAGTACGTCTCCGGGCGATATGAACTGTCTCGTCTCGGAAGTACTTTTGATGACGACAGTTTTCTTGTGGCCATCGGCAGGGACATGGATGTCTCCATGCTCGAAGTACTTGAACGGAGGTATGCATGAACCTTCTGCAACAGGGCGGCTTCATGATGTGGCCGCTCTTAGCTCTTTCCATTGCATCCCTTGCAGTCATGGCCGAACGGTTTGTGGTTTTCACCACTCGTCGCCTTCCCTCGACCACAACACTGACACCTATTTTTGATCTCTTCCAGACACAAGGAAGCAATGCGGCCCTGAACGAAGTGGAAGACATTGCCCCAACCTACCTCCTCCTGTTCAAGGCACTGTTCAGCGACCTGCCGATCCCTGCAAAGGAACAGAAAATCCACCGTGTCGGAGAAGAAGTCCTTTTCTCCTTTCGTCGCAGACTGGACTTTTTGGCAACCGTTGCCACCACGGCCCCGCTCATCGGGCTGCTTGGCACGGTCCTCGGCATGATCAATGCTTTTTCCCGGCTCTCTGCATCAGGCAATGTCGACATCACCATGCTTGCCGGTGGCATCTGGCAGGCTCTTATCACGACGGCTGCGGGCTTGAGTGTAGCAATCCCATCACTCCTGGCGCACCGCTGGTTCTGTCGGGAGTACGACAAGACCGCGTTCGCCATGCAGCATATGTCCAACACCTTCCTTGAAGAGCGGAAATAGGCGGTTTCATGATTTCCTTTGAGCAGAAGAGACCGCGCCCCGCTTCTCCGGATATTACGCCGCTATTGGACGTAGTGTTCATCCTGCTCATATTTTTTGTTGTTTCAACGGTGTTCACTGCAAAGGGCATGGAGATGGAACTTCCGCCAGCCGAAACTTCAAAACCTGTTTCCGGTAAATCCATGGAAATAGAACTACGGGCTAACGGCGATGTATTCTGCGACAGCAAGCCAACAACCCTGCTGTCCCTAGCCTACACATTGCAGTTCACGGCATCACAACCGCCTGCACAGCAACCGGCTCACATTCTCCTAAAATCAGCCCCGCAGGCACGGGTGGAACAATTTGTCCGTATTGTGGACTTGGTCCGGTCCAACGGATTCAGCAATCTCGTTATCGCCACCAGCACCAAAGGAGAGGAAGCCGCACAGGCCGAGGCACGTCAATGACCTCGCGGCAGATGCTCGGCGTATGCATTGTCCTGTCTCTCATGGTGCATATGCTCCTGTTGCAACAGGACTGGGGCCAGGAACCGGTTGTCAGTGGAGAACACATCGTTGTTCCACTGGATTTCGATGTCGCCGTCAAAACGCAGGGCAACGCCCTCGCCCTTGAGCAGGGTTTTGTAGAAAGCAATCCTGACGACAGTTGTGAGGATACCGACAAACGACTGCGTCGACTGGCCTTGAAACACTACATCGCACAAGTCCATGAGGCCATTGATCGGCGCAAGTTCCTTCCAGGCAATGGAGACTTGTCTGGCCTCATAGGCAACGCCCTCTTTACATTTCACATCCTGCCCAACGATTCCTTTACCGACATCAGGCTCATTCGATCATCCGGCGACCCGCGCCTGGACCGCGCCGCTCTCCAGGCAATCAAGGCGGCCAGCAGTATGATACAGCGCCCAAAAATACTTCAGGGCCAAACATTCACAATGAAAACAGCCGTCAAATATCAATACAGCATGTAACAGGATACCCTGCGCATATTGAGCCCATACAGAAAACAGGAAAAGTCCCTGAGCGTGAACACGCTCAGGGACTTTTCCTGTTTTCTGATGCTGCCGACTATTTCAGGGCGTCAGCCACCACCTCATGGCCCAACCGATGCAACATCATTCCGATGCGCTCACCCTTTTTGGCTGTATCGCGATAATATATCAGCGCCTTCTCAATGATAACCAACGCCTCATCATCAGTGACACCCTTGGCAAGACGCAACCCCGGGGCTGCGCGATGGCGTGCGGAACCGCCGAAAAGGACATTCCACCCCTTGGCAATTCCCACCAGACCAATGTCACGCACAAAACTCAATCCACAGGCCATGCCGCAACCGGAAACCCCGCTCTTCACCTTGAAAGGATACGGGCCATTGGCCTTGATGACTTCAAGCAGGCGGTCGCCAATCTCCCGAGTGTTCTGCTGACCATATTTGCACAGCTCGCCACCGGGGCAAACAGAAACACCTGGGGGACACTTCGGAATAGAACGGCCGAGAGCGGACACGACCTCATCAAGTATATCTTTTGACACGCCTTCCAGATTCATGCGCTGCCCGGTGGTTGCCCGAAGCGTAATTCCAGGGTGCGCCTCCATGACTCCTATGACACTTCTAGTCATGCCTGGAGTCAGTAACCCCTGATTGAGGCATAAACGAAGGGCATATGTACCGTCCTTCCTTTCTATCGGCATAACTGTCACGGACTCAGAGCTTATTGAAACCATTAACTATCTCCTTACTATAAACATTGCCCTCTCTGGCCAGAAACGGCTCCTCCATCAATGCAATGGAGAGGCTTTCCAGAGGAGGGAAGATCATCGAGATTTAAAACGAAATCCTCTCATATACGATCCTTCTCAACACGCATGTGCGGAGTGTACGCAATTCCCCACACACTTCTAGGCTGTTTTACACTTATTTCACGGCATATAAAGGATACGAGCGCACACAGTACACACCACGACGAAATTATTATCATCTCTTCCGAAAAGCAGTCTTGACACGACTATGACTTTTAAAATAGTAGCCGTATAGTGTTACTATTTTCAATTTCGTGTTAATTGATGGTATATCTCATACCGTGATTAGCAAAGGAGGGTATCCAATGTCTGGATGCACACCAAAGTCGTCACCGGTTGTTACGCCGGTCGACCTTTCTTCAGTCCACCCGAACAAGGAGGGAACAATGAAACTGATTGAAGGCGTCATGTACCAAAACAACGCACCCAAAGGGATTGACCCGGACAATATCTATTTCGTCCAGGTTGATGCCACAAAGTGTGAAGCTTGCGGTTCATGCGAAGAAGTTTGCGCGACAGGCGCAATTCAATCAATTAATGAGGACGGTATTCGGCAGGTTGTTGATCCGGCAGCCTGCATGAACTGCGGCCAATGCCTGACCAATTGTCCTTACGGCGCCATCTACGAAGGCGTTTCCTATGTCGATGAAATCTTTGAAAAGCTCAAAGACCCTGACACCATCGTCGTGTCCATGCCCGCTCCCGCGGTTCGCTATGGTCTGGGCGAATGTTTCGGTGCGCCGACCGGCACCTATGTCGGCGGGAAAATGCATACGGCCTTGCGTCAGCTCGGCTTCAACTACATATGGGACAACGAGTTCACCGCCGATGTGACCATCATGGAAGAAGGCACCGAACTCATTCAGCGTGTTCAGGAACAGGGCAAAGAAGGCGCTCGTCCGCTGCCTCAGTTCACATCGTGCTGTCCTGGCTGGGTCAAGTTCACCGAGACCTTCTACCCGGATCTGCTGCCGAACCTGTCCAGCTGCAAGTCTCCCATCGGCATGCTGGGACCGCTGGCCAAGACATACGGTGCGCATGAAACACACACCGAAGCCAAGAAAATCTATACAGTGTCCATCATGCCCTGTATCGCCAAGAAGTATGAAGGCCTCAGGCCGGAGCTGGCTGACAGCGGCTTCCGTGACACCGATGCCACCATCAACACCCGTGAACTTGCCTACATGATCAAGACAGCGGGCATCAACTTCAACAGCCTGCCTGACCAGAAACCCGACGCGGTTCTGGGTGACTCAACTGGCGCAGCAACCATCTTCGGCACCAGTGGCGGTGTCATGGAAGCAGCCCTGAGACTGGCTTATGAAGTGCTTTCCGGCAAGAAACTGAGCGATCCGAACATCAAGGTTGTTCGTACCCACGAAGGTATCAATACCGCCGATGTTGAAGTACCCGGTTTCGGCACGGTCAAGATTGCCGTGGCAAGCGGACTCGATAATGCCGCCAAACTGTGTGATGAAGTCAGGGCAGGTAAATCGCCTTATCACTTCATTGAAATCATGACCTGTCCCGGTGGTTGTGTGAACGGCGGTGGCCAGCCCATTGATCCGGACATCACAGCATCCCTGTTCAGCAGCACGGTAGCCCAGATTAACAAGCGCTTCCGGGCACGCAAGATCACGGCATAAGGAGAGATACGATATGAAAATGAACAGACGCGGTTTCATCAAAACCTGCGGATTCATGGCCGGTTACGCAGTTCTTGGCGTAAACATCACCAAAGAAGCCATAGCCAGTACCATGAGCTTCGTGGGCCTGCGCCAGAAGTCCGTGTACGACGCGGATGCCAACTCGAAGATTTACGCGATCAGAAAGTCTCAGGACAATCCCATGATCAAGAAAATCTACGACAAGAAAGACGGCTTCCTGCATGAAGGACCGTGCGGACACATGTCCCACCACCTGCTGCACACGCATTATATTGATCGTAGCGCCAAGGCTGCCGCTCTCAAGAGCAAGGGCTTCAAACTGAAATTCTAAAACGCTAACAGCGTTGACCTGCGGCTAGGGCACATCTGACCCAAGGGCAAACGCTTATTCCTTCTCTCCCAACATATTTTGAGCCATTCACCAATGGAGATCCTACCCCATTGATCCAATCTTTCGGCTTCTGTCGTAATACTAATTTAAAAAAGTTATACACTAAGTGCAACTTTTTCTTGATTCGTATTCTTTTTTCTCTTATCACTTCTTTCCAGAACACCTCCAATCGGAGAAAATCTGCCTGCGGTAAGGGTTAGCCTGAGCCACAGGGTGGAGCCAACTAGACTCTACCCCGCTTGCCACAAGCAGATTAATGTCTTGAAGCTCCCCCACCGTTCCCGCCAGCAGATCGCCCGGAAGTGCTAAGCCGGGCTTTCTCCTGCACTGTGAGATCAATGATCGACAAAGGAACTTGTATGGAAAAACGACTGGGAATCATCGGCATCATAATCAAGGATCGATACAAAGCGGCCTCAGCAGTGAACAACATACTCAGCGATCATGGAGAGATGATTGTCGGACGTATGGGACTGCCGTTCAAGGACAGAGGCGTAAACATCATTGATCTGATTATCGAAGCGACCACCGACGAAGTAGGTGCCCTGACTGGAAAACTGGGCATGCTCGACGGCGTTCAAGTCAAATCACTTTTGGTATAAAACAGGGAGTAGACACCATGAAACTGGATAGCACTTTGGGTAGCGGTCTGGAAAATTTCATTGACGACACCGTTATCCGTTCCGAAATGGATAAAGCGGAAAACCCCGATCCTGGACTTGTCCGGGACATTCTCGCCAAGGGATTGGAACGCAAGGGACTTACACCGTTTGAGGCAGCTGTACTGTTGAAAAACACAGACAAGCAACTGGACGAAGAGATCTTCCAAACCGCCATGACGATCAAGAAGGGAATTTACGGCAACCGGCTGGTACTCTTCGCCCCCCTCTACATCTCGAACGAATGCGTCAACCAGTGCGCTTATTGTGGCTTCAAAGCCACCAACAACGATCTGGAACGCAGAACGCTCACAACGGAAGGCATCCAGCAGGAAGTAACCGTCCTTGAAGACCAGGGGCACAAACGCCTGCTGCTCGTCTACGGTGAACACCCCAAATATGACGCCGAATGGATTGCCCAGACTGTTCGCGACGTATACGCAGTCACTTCGGCAAAAAGCGGTGAAATCCGCCGCGTCAATATCAACTGTGCACCTCTGGACGTCGATGGTTTCAGAAAGCTGCATGAAGTCGGCATCGGTACCTATCAATGTTTCCAGGAAACATATCATGTCCCGACGTATGAAAAAGTCCACATGTCCGGCCGAAAAACCGATTTCCTGTGGAGACTGCACGCCATGCACCGTGCTCAGGAAGCCGGTATTGACGATGTCGGTATGGGAGCGCTTTTCGGTCTGTATGACACCACATACGAAGTTTTGGGGCTCCTCCATCACGCACGCCAGCTCGAACGGGACTGGGGTGTCGGCCCGCACACCATTTCCTTCCCGAGACTGGAACCGGCCCTTGGCTCGGACATGTCGTACAACCCGCCCTACCCAACCTCCGACCACGAATTCAAAAAGATTGTGGCCGTCCTGCGCATAGCGGTCCCGTACACAGGGCTGATATTGACCACCCGAGAAAATGCAGACTTCCGCGCAGAGCTTTTGCAGATGGGAGTCTCTCAGATCTCGGCAGGATCACGCACCTACCCTGGCGCATACAGCGACCCGGAATACGACAGGCCAGGTGTACAGCAGTTCTGTGTTGGCGACAGCCGCAGTCTGGACGAAATCATTCGTTCAATCTCCGGCGAACACGACTACGTCCCCTCCTGGTGTACGGCCTGCTATAGGCTGGGTCGCACAGGCGAGCACTTCATGGAGTTGGCAAAAACAGGGTTCATCCAGAACTTCTGCCTGCCCAACGGATTGCTCACCTTCAAGGAATATCTTGAGGATTACGCCTCCGAAGAGACCAAGAAAGTAGGAGAGGCACTCATCTCCCGAGAAATCGAAGGATATGCAGATCTCAAACAGAAAAAGTTACTTACAGAACGACTGACCCGAATCGAAGCTGGCGAACGAGACCTGTATCTGTAACCGGTAGAACAAGTACGATGAAGACCCCGAACTCTTCCTCCATGCGATGCGAACGCGATATCATCAGCGAGTTGAATGTGCCTGCCAATGCCTATTATGGCATTCACACCTTGCGGGCTGCACAGAACTTCCCCTTCTCGGGGCAGCGACTTCACCCCGCATTCATCAGGGCATATGCGCACCCCAAACGCGCATGTGCACTGACCAACGCGGACCTCGGATTTCTATCCGAAAAACGTGGTGATGCCATCGCAACAGCATGCATGGAGGTTGAGTCCGGAAAACTGCATGACCACATCATCGTCGATCCGTTTCACGGTAGCGCCAATACTTGGACAAACATGAACTTCAATGAGGTCATCGCCAATCGGGCGAATGAGATCATGGGAGAAAACCATGACAAAGACGCCATGATGCACCCTATACATCATGTCACCATGCACCATTCCACCAACGACACGTGTCCAACAGCCCTCAAAAAAGCTGTCCTGAATTTTCTTGTGGAGCTTGAAGACGATGTTTCAAAATCTCAAAACCTCCTTCAGCGCAAGAAAATCGAATTCCGTGAGGTGAAAAGCACATGAAAATAGTCGCAGGAATCGACGCGCTGAACACCCCGAAACTGTTTGCGGCCGCCAACAGAAGAATCATCCTCCATGCCGCAGTGTACGGGGCGTTCGCAAAATCCGAAGCCCATTGCAACGCCCTCTCGGAAGCAATACACAAACCAAAATTTAAAAGATTGGACATCATCGCCATCGACCCAAAACACGGTTCGGCATGGACAACCTCTTTTCTTGGAGCACTCAGGTTCGGAATATCCACTCAAGGAATTACGGACGAAGTCGCATCATCGCATCAATTCCTGACAGATCTTTCCGCCCGGTATCCTGACAAGATACATCTGCATCCCGCCCACAGGCTGCCCTGCCTGCCAATAATCGTCGCCGACGATACAATCGTTTTCGGCCAATATGCTCACGCCGGAGAACATGCTCCACAAGGCTTCTGGGGTATGGTCAAAACCGATGTTGAAAGGCTGCTGGGATGGACCGAAACGGGCAAGGCGCCGACCTGTGCCACCAACGAGGAAGTCGCCGCCTTCCGTTTGATCAACGACTGCGTCAGAGCCATGAACAACACCATCAACCCACCGCAAATATGCATACCTTAAAAGAACACGACATTCTCACATACCTGACAGGTGCGAACGAAAATGAACTCTTCGAGCGCGCCAACACAACCAAAGTTCATACGTTCGGCAATGAAGTATACCTTCGCGCGATCATTGAATTCTCCAACGTCTGCAACAAGAAATGCCACTATTGCGGGCTTCGGGCTCCCAATGGAGAAATAGCCCGCTACCGCATGCAGGATACGGATATACTGAACGCCGCTTCGATGGCCGTGTCAGAAGGAGCGGGAACCATCGTACTCCAATCCGGCGATGATTTCAGTTATTCCACACAGACCATCGGCACCATTATCAGCGAGATCAAAACACGACACGATGTGGCTGTAACCCTTTCTCTGGGCGACCGGGGCATAGATGAATACGCCTTTTGGCGCGACTGTGGCGCAGACCGTTGCCTGGTAAAACTGGAGACCACCAACCCCAGGCTCTACAAGCGTCTCAGAGACGGCGAAGAGTTTTCTTCACGGCTGCACAGGGTCGAATCCCTGCGGGCTCTCGGCTATGAGATAGGCTCTGGCGTTATCGTCGATCTCCCCGATTCGAACCTCATTTCCGCTCTTCAGGACATCCTGTTCCTCACTGATTTGGACCTGGACATGATTGCCGTCGGACCGTTCATTCCCCATCCCCAAACACCGTTGGCTCATGCCGAGCACGGCAGCATCGAGCTGTCACACAGAATGACGGCCATATTACGAATTCTCAACCCGCATGCCAACATCCCGGCAACGTCCGCATTAAGTGCTCTGGAGCCGGAATCTCAGGAACTTGCCCTGACTCGGGGATGTAACGTGATCATGCCCTCCATGACACCGAACACCCACCGCGCGGACTACAATATTTATCCAGGAAAGAACGAATCAGACATTGACATCACAGATTCACTGGCGCTGGCCAAAGACATGATCCGTTCCCTCGGATTTGTACCGTCATCATCCAAAGGATTCTCACCAAGGAGAAACAATGTCCTCGAAAGCACCCCGCGGAGTGCGGCTGGTCATAACACTCGCCGGACGGCGGAATGCAGGCAAGTCGTCACTGATTAACGCAATCACCAATCAGGAAATAGCCATTGTCTCGGATATGCCGGGGACAACAACAGACCCTGTTGCAAAACACTATGAGTTGCTTCCACTTGGTCCGGTAACATTTTACGATACTGCCGGACTTGATGACACGGGTGAGCTTGGAGAACTGAGGATCAAGGCAACACGAAAGGTCCTCTGGCGATCAGACGTGGCTGTTGTTGTTGTCGGCGAAAATGGCCTGACTCCCTATGAATTTGAAATCATCAATGACATCCGCGAACTGGATATCCCCTTCATCATCGTCTTCAACAAAAGTGACCTTAAAGAGGCGTCGGCCAAAGACCTCGATTACTGCCGGGAAAAAGGAATACGATTCCTGCTGATGTCAGCCGAGAAAGGGGCTCATATAGATGACCTCAAGCAGGCGATAATCGACATCGCACCTGCAGAAATGAAATTCGACCCGGTCCTGGCAGGCGACCTCATAAATGAAGGCGACTGGGTGGTCTGTGTTGTGCCGATCGACCTCGCCGCTCCCAAGGGACGACTCATCCTGCCTCAAGTACAGGTGCTCCGAGAAATTTTGGACTGTGATGCATTATCGATAACCGTCAAGGAACGGGAAATCGAAGAGGCCCTGGCATGCCTTAACCGCAAACCGGCACTGGTTATAACCGATTCGCAGGTTGTGCACAGTGTGGCCGGAGATGTCCCGGAGGACATACCGTTAACCACCTTTTCCACGCTGTTCGCCCGATACAAGGGAGATCTTTCAAAGCTCGTGGAAGGCGCTCAAAGTATCGATACCCTGGAGGACGGCGACACCATCCTCATTGGCGAAGCCTGCTCCCACCATCCCGTGGCCGATGATATCGGTCGGGTCAAGATCCCACGCTGGATAAAACAATACACAGGCAAGGATCTCACATTTGAAACCTATTCGGGCCATGATTTTCCCGAAGACCTGGAGCGATTCAACCTCGCCATCCACTGCGGTGCCTGTATGCTCAACCGAACCGAGATGCTGCGCCGCATAAACGAATGCTCCCGTCGAGGCGTCCCCATCACCAATTTCGGCGTCGCCATCTCCAAAGTGCAGGGAGTGCTTGATAGGATACTTTCACCTTTTGCCCTCTAGAATCGGTCTTTGAAATAGAATTTAGCAAACGTCATCAATTACGAAAAAGGGGCTGCACCACATGCAGCCCTCTTTTTTTACACCCCTTGAATTGGCCAAGGTTGCTTTCTCAGTCAGATTTCATGGGAGGCTATTGCCCCAAGGCGGTTCCCCACTGCTTGAATATCTGCGGATACTCGATGACGCTGGAATCTCCATAGAAAGGCAAAGAGTACACCGCGCCATTCTTGATGGCCGGAACATCTGCCAAGGCCGGATTCTTTTTCAAGGCTTTATGCAAAGCCAACTGTACGGCGAATCCGTTCCCCGTAGCAACAATCACGTCGGGTTGTACTTCTGCCAACCAGCCAAGACGACCGCCCGGAACATGGCCCTTGCTCACCTTCATTGTGTCGGTAATCATGACACCCGCAACATTTTCGCACCCCAACGGATTCAAAATATACTGGTCGGTATAGCCCCCCGGAGCCTCTACACGAATAAAGGTTTTACCTGATGCGGCATAGTTTCCGTTGAGCACGAGAACCCGTTTACCAAGCTGCTGCTCGGCGAGAGAAACCTCGACCTTCTTCATGGCCTTTTCATACGCAGCAGCCACATGACGGCCCCTTTCCTGCTTGCCAAACAATGTGGCAACCTGAGCAATACCCGAAACAACGCCACCACTGAAGTCTACATATTCAATGGTTATACCGGGAACATCCTTGACCAGATCAGCCACTTTCACAGGATTCACCTGCTTCTTATACAGGCAGAACTTGAGGCTTTTTTCCAAAATAAGACGCGTAATGCCTCGCTCCTTCATAAAGTTAGCAATGGCCTCAGGATGCTTGACGGTAACAGAGTTGGGGCATCCCAATAGTTGGGAAGCCACTTTGATCTCACCGGCCTTGGGCCACATGGATGCACGCACTGACATCCCCTCTGCAACAACACCGAGACTCAGCGCGACATCGACCAGTCGATCACCGACCATGACCGCCTTGATTTTCTCCGGTGCTTTGTAAGGGCTGGCGTTGGCGCAAGTCAGGCCAAAAACGGTGGGCATACAAAAAAAGCACAGTGCAATGAAAAGCAAACATCTATTTTTCACAATTTTTCTCCGGAATGATTAAAAGCTGAAAGCGAGGCGGGTCACGACCTGAAACTCTTCGCCAAGACCAAATCGACTGTTGCGATCAGGAGTCGCGGAATAGCCGTTGAGGTCACGGAAGATGACCAAGGGCACACCCATAGAAAAGTGGCACTTTTCAGCCATCTTCCAATGAATACCAGGGGTAATGAACACAGTATGACCGCCTGAAGCCCTGGAAAGCTCACCGTCATATATATGGCAATCCTGATCGACGCCGTTCAGTTCCAGTTCCACATCAAAGTACTTGTTCAAGGCATAACCGTAGCCAAAGTCATATTTAAACTGCTTGCCTTTACGGGAACCGTGCGCGCCATTACCTGGAATGGTGTACATGAAATGTACGTCGAACCGTGAACGGTCCACGAATTTGGTTGCACCCAATTCGAACTTCGGATCCCACGAACCGGTGCCAAGCTGACCACCCGGCCCGATATATGTATGAGCATTGGAAAAAGGGAGCTCATTTTTATGGTCCGCATCCCCTGTAGGCAATTTCAAACCCGCACCGAAAGCAAGGCTCATCCAGTCACCCTTACGCTGGCTCATGAGGGCGTATCGCCCCATCACAACCACATCGCCCAGACCGCTTACACTATCTGTATCCACATGCGCAGGTGGGTTGCCGGCTTTGCGCTTGACCTCTGTGTCCCAAAACGGAACCATGACTCGGGCTTCAAAATCCTCGAACAATCCGGCCTTAGCCGTTAACTGCACACTCTGGTTAAGGCGATCGTATTTACCTCCATAATTCCCACTCTTTGCATCACCACCATCATACAGCGTATCCTTATGGACATACCTGTACTTAATGCTGGCTGTAGCTTTCCCTTTGGGCAGCACCAACCCATTGGACATATTGATTAACCCTACGCACTTCACTGGCTTCGTGTCGGGCCTGTCCTTCAACGTTGCCTCGGAATCACTGCCCCCACCCATGACAGGACCGGCCTGCACAGCAGGAACACCGGTACTCAAAGTTAAACACGCCATTATAAGCACAATCCCCAATAGGCGTTTCAAAACGACCTCCCTTTTATTTTCTCAGCCACCCCTTCCCAATGTCGACCGAGCAGTTGATTATGAAACTCATTTTCATTAGATAGCGATGCATAACCAATAATCAAAATTATAGTCAACCCATTAATTTTACGTGTTTTTACACCAATGCACTGGTAGACTTATTGTATTGAGACACGATCTCAAATGTAGCAATTACTGATAGATCCTTCCCAAACATATCTCGCATCAACAGCGTACAAAGCGAAGAAAATATTCATGATTTCAAGGCATTGTGAATGGTCATTTATGCAACAGCGTACAAACGGAAAAAAGATTCCAATCCTGTACGAACAAAATGGAATCTAAATGAGGTGGTGTCTCAACTAATTTAAATCTGAATTAAAAACTTTCTTCATCAAATCAACATGGTTTGACATGAAAAGAACGTGACATCCCACCTGTCCATAGGAGTGCGAGGACTCACTCCGGCGGGATACCACGTTCCAAATTCATTTCAATCAATGCTGTGTTGATACGGCCTGTTTGCGCTCATTTGGTACGAGAACGACAAGGGTGGCCGTCTGTTTGCTTTGAAGATACGTATTGCTGTTGTCAGGCGTCGCATCGGTCTTGATAAAATATCGAATGAACCACCTGCCCGGCTGGTCAAGCGACACTGTAATGGTGTCGCCCGAAGCCTTGGTTCTGGGATGGTACATATCTTCTGATTCGGTGGAATAGCCTGCATACGTAGCATCCCAACTTCCTGAACCGAAATATCGTTTCCCATTGCTAAAAACCTTCAGGGAAAACGAGTCACCCGGCTTGAGTGTTGTGGGATCCTGCATCGGAACCAACTCAAGCGGCAAGCCAACGTGCGACTGATAGACACCGCACGGCGAACCGCAACGGACATACGTTTTAGCATACTGCTTACTATACAGAGACTTCACAATTTTCGAAGCGTCGTCCACAACCTCATTCATGGGTTTGATAGAGTTTCGATCACGTCCTTTCTTATCTATCCACTTAGTGTAGTAACCGGGATTGGTCTCCGCAGTCAGGACATACACACCGGGCTTGTCATACTCGACCATATATGAATGCAAACCAGTCTCATCACGAAGCGGAACTGCGGTTTCCCGCATGGAGGGATCATAGACTTTCACCGAAGCCAGCTTATTCCGTCGCACGCCGTCATCCACCGGAAAGTGATGCCCATAGCAAAAGAACAAAGGCGTTTTTTTACCTTCATCAACCACATGGCGACCGGACTGAATAAATATGGAATGAGCCGAGGCGATTTCAACCCCCACAGCAAGAACAGACAGGGCTGTGACAAACAGCAGACTTGAATATACAATTCTCTTTTTAAGATGAAGCATAATGAACACTCGTCCTCATTGTTTTTATTATCGAAATCTTTTCTGTTTTTGCAGGAAAGACACCCCGTTTTCGCTTGCACTTCTGTAACCGCACGAAGCGCAACCGCAGCCGGAGCACAGCCCAGCGGAGAATCGCTTTCCACCGTTTTTCCCATCGTTTCGTTTCTTAAATAAGTAGGCCATAGCAACAACAATGATCATAATCGCGATAATGGTATCCATGGTTTTCCTTGGGGGACTCCGCAGCGAGCACGCTGGTGAAACAGTACCCTGCATAAAGAGGTGCGGCGGCTCTGTTGCAACCGCCGCACCTGTTCGGAGGGTATGACTCTCACTATCCGGGGGGAGGAATTTCCACCTATTTCATGTCTTCAGCCTTAACCCAAATGACGGCGTCCTGACTGAGTTCTTTGCCCTTGTATTCCTTTTCCGGGCCAACACCGAGAGCAGCGAAGCCCCACCAACCGGCCTTGGGGATACCGAAAGTGATATACCCGTTGGCATCGGTAAAGATGGTCTGGGTCACAAAGGAATCATGCGGATATGTCACTGAGGACTCTGCAGGCATGGAGTTGGTTTTCATATTGGGCATGTGGCTCATATACTCGACCTCAACCTCGGCTCCGGCAACGGGCTTGCCAGCCGACAGGACCTGTGCCTTGAAGACATTGCCGGTCCACAGGCCGTAAGGCTTGATAAGAGGCACGATTTCGCACGGCAGACCGACAGGCTCGGCCCAGTTGCCCGGCATGCCGCCGACATTCAGAACCAGCTTGGTTACCTGCTGCATGTAGACATCTTCTTCTTTTTCAAAATAGTACCCAGGCTTCATGACAAAGACGTAGTCACCCATGGAGCGCACTACTTTCTTGGGGATAAAGGCTGAAAAAGCCGGAGCCTGTGCTTCGGAATTTTTCCAGACGATCTCTTTCAGATACCCCTTGAGATCGGTTTTCTTCACCTTGGAATCACCACGCTGGTTCAGGACATAAAACTCCTCAATACCTCCCATATCCATCATGTGACCGGCTTCAGCAGGATGTGTGAACAATATACGCATATCCAGATCCCGGCCTTCGTGCAGGGCGACTTCCGGAGTGTATACGACCATGAAGTGTGCAAAGGCAGAACCGACCAGAGTCAGCACGCATGCTGCTGCCAAAAGGGGAATAAAACGTTTTCTCATCAAAAAACTCCTCAAGATTGAAATTGAATATTATTCTCAATACAGCCGTTTAAAAAAAGCGAGACAGGAATGCCACGCCTCGCACCTGACGTCCCTATTCTACGATGTCATTACCGTTGATCTCCACGGAATGTCCTTCCCCGCCGTCAAATATGACCAGATAGCCACCGTCAGGTTTGGTAAAGGTATATTCACTGTCCTCGTTCATCTTGCCTTCGAGTACATTTTTACCGTCCGAGTTCTTCACGTGCACCTTGGTACCTGATGCAGACGAGCCATCAGAATACCCACCTTCGCAGGTTACCGTACCATCGCCATTGTCAAAGCAGCTCATAAGTGGGCTGTGTGCAAAGGCAACTCCGGAAAAACCGAGCAAAGCCGTCAACGTCAAAACAATCATCATCTTTTTCATGTGTGTACTCCTCCTTAAGAGCATTTTTTGTTATATGAAGTAGCTGCGGTCACAGCCACATCCTTTTCTTCAGGTGTCGGGATCATTGCCATGCCTATGGTCGCAGCGACGCAAAGACCGTAAAACGCCCACATGGTCTGCCAGCCTGTCAGGCCAAGCACAGTACCACCGGTAAAAACAAGACTGGCTACAAACAATCCCAGCACGGTCTGATACCCGATGGAAAACAACATCCATCCAGTGGAATTGGACTGACTCCGCACCATGATCGACGTCGGTACACAAGGCGGGTACAAGGCCATAAAAAGCATGAGGGCCAATGCATGCAGAGGGGTAAACCCACTCTCCCCCGACTTCATGCTCTCCTGAACGGATTGACCGGAATCATCGATACCGTAGATTGATCCAAGTGTCGCCGCGCTGTTCTCCTTGGCCGCAAAGGCAGACAAGAGCGCAATATTGATACGCCAGTTGAAACCGGCCCACTGGGTAACAGGTTCAAGCGCCTTACCCATGGAGCCTAGAACGCTCGATTCAAACCGCTCGCCACGCATTTCACGCCGGATTTTTTTACGGACCTTGATGACCTTCTTGAGAGCCTTATTCAGCGTCTTGCCATCCTTGCCCACGCGCTTCACAACAGCATAATAGGTCGGATTGCGGGTTTGGAATTCAGCGTTGATGGCATCGGACTTCTCCTTGTCCGTAACACCTCGTTTGGCCTGTTTCAGGGCTTCTTCAAACAGGACGACATCGGTGACATCATTGACTCCGATCTGTCCGGCATATCCTGTTGCATCCACCCGTTCGACAAACGCCGTCAGGGCTTTGTCGCGCATGGCTGCATAGTGGGCATGCCTATCGTCAGAAAGTCCCGGGAAATTGATAAGCGCGAAAACAATTACGGCCACTGCCGCCACCACAGTGACGATTTTCTTCATGAACAGCCATATACGCTCAAATGCACGACGCAAGATGCCGGAAATGGTCGGAAGATGGTACGGTGGCATTTCCATAATGAACGGAGCGCTGTCATGCTTGCGGAGCACCGTCAGGGAAAGGAGCTTGGCCACGGGCAAAGCCATGAACAGCGTGACCGTGGCAATGAAGAACATGGCCCACCCAGCCATATCGGCGAAATAGGCTCCGATGAGAATGAGATAAAGCGGTACTTTGGCCAGGCAGTTCATCATGGGGATAATGAGAATGGTCGCAAGCCGCGCCCTCTCGTCAGGAATCGCCTTGGTCGCCATGACACCGGGGATGGCGCACCCACCAACATATACACCACCGAGAATCATAGGCAACGTTGACTGTCCATGCAGCCCGAAGCGGCGGAACAGCCGGTCCAGCAGAAAGGCCATGCGCGGCATGTACCCGCTGTCTTCAAGGATGGCGATAAGTGCGAACAACAGGAAAAATATTGGCAGGTAATTCAGTATAGCCGTAATGGATTTGACAACCCACACACCCAGCGACCGCAACAAGGGGTCATCCATGAACCCGGCCTGCGGCAAGACATCTCCAACCACAGTTTCAAAAAATCCCCACACAGGCCAGACCTTCAACGCCAACCAGCCGCCAAAGACAATGGAAACCTGATACAGAGCCACCAAAATGGCCACCAGGACAATCGGCCCGAAAAAACGATGGCAGACATACTTATCGACAGTATCCGATACGCTGCGATTACGCTCACGGGGGAATTTCACTACCTCCTTGGCAATACGCGCGCACACGGCATGGCGGGTAAATGCGATGTGCCTGTCCACTCCATTGCCATTTTCTTCTGCGAAGACGCTGCGGAAGGACTCGACACTGGAAAATATCCGGTCACTGCCAGGGTGATTCGTCTTGAGAAGACTCATGGCCTCAGCGTCACCTTCAAGCAATTTGATGGCAAACCAGCGCACGGGATACTGAAGACTGAAAAGAGGATCCTCTGTCAACAGCGCTTCAAGATCAGCAATGAATGTTTCAAGCGGACCATAATCAATTCGAAAAGTTTCGCCCTTCGGCCCATGCGCCAATGCTTCCACTGCCGCTTTGAGGGTTTCACGACCATCACTTTTCTTGGCCGTGGTCGGCACAACCGGAATGCCAAGTGAGGTTTCTAGTTTTTCGACATCAACCGCCTGCCCGCGACGCGCCACCACATCCATCATGTTCAAATTGAGGAGTGTAGGGACCTCCATTTCCAGAAGCTGGAGCGTCAGATAGAGGTTGCGCTTGAGATTCGAGCCGTCAACCACGTCGATAACCACATCAGGATTGTCTCCCAACAGGAAATCGCGCGCCACGCGCTCTTCCAAGGAATAGGATGTCAGACTGTAGGTGCCGGGCAGGTCAACCAGTTCCACACGTGAATCACCCAAGACAAATGATCCGGTCTTCTTCTCAACGGTGACTCCGGGATAGTTGGCAACATGCTGACGAGCACCAGTCAGCATATTGAACACAGTTGACTTTCCGCAGTTTGGCTGTCCTGCTAAAGCCACAGATATTTTCTTGGAAGCCATTATTCGCCCACCTCGATATGTCGGGCTTCGGTGTGTCGAATCGATACATGATACCCATCCAGATGCAGCTCCACAGGATCAACCAGCGGTGCGTTGCGCACAATCTCTATCTCCGCTCCCGGATAAAACCCGAGGTCCATGAGTCGTTGCCCTAAAGCACCGTCAGTGGTGATATCCACCATCACGCACCGAGTTCCCGGGATCAGTTCATCAAGAGTCATTTTTTGTCCCCTTCAATTAATACTCAACGAGTTTCCGACACGGACATGCGTCGGTCAGGCCACCAGGACCTTTTGTGCTATCCCACGCTCAACCATAACACGCCCCTCTCCCACGGAAACAAGCATCGGACCATGGCCATTGTTCAAAACATCCACCTCAATTCCAGGGATGATGCCGATTGACTCAAGTCTGGTCCTTGCCCTGCAACCTGCATCAATTGCCACAACAAATGCTGTCTCTCCCGGTGCAATTGACTTCAGCGTTTTATGAGAAAACATAAAAACTCCATTTACTTATAAACACATGTTGTAATTGATAATGAATTTCGATATCAGTGATAGACCTGACGTCACAAGAGGTCAACAAAAAAGCTTTGTCGAGATCTGATGTCATCTAATGCGTAAATAAATGGGAAAAGCCTCTTGAAATGAGATTCAGAGTCAACAAAAGTTTCAGCACATACAAAAAAGGCACATGCAAAGTTCAAAAATGCAGGAAGCACTCAAATCGTTCAAAAAATATCTAGCATCCAACGCGCTTAAACTGACTCAGCAGCGACTTCTGATTCTCAAAGTTTTCATGAGTGAAGATGGTGAAATCAACTCGGAAAATCTTTTAAAAGCGGTTCAGGACATCGACCCTGCGGTGAGTCGCTCCACAGTATACCGGACAATCAAGCATTTTCATCATGCAGGCATTGCCCGCTGCATTCATCATAGGGACGGGTCCAGCCATTATGAACCAACAGGCGATCACAACTGCCATATGGTCTGTGAAAGATGCGGCACCACGACCCCCATCCTTAACCCATACATGGACTGCCTGCAGCAGGAGACAGCCCGTCAACAGGGGTTCACCCTTTCTCATTATCGAACGACGCTCTATGGACTGTGCGGGCAGTGCCGTGCCGCCCTGCATTCTGCAAAATCCGCAACGTGTCGACACACTGACAACCAGGATTAACAAATCGTTGAGAACCACACACAATCCAGGGATAAAATACAAAAAAAAGCGCCTGCCTCTCAAAAGAGAGACAGGCGCAGGATGCCGGTGAAGGCTTAGGTCGAAAGACTACCAGCGGGGGCGTTCTTCGCGAGCCTTAGCTTCGTTGACCTTGATGTTACGACCACCAAAGTCTTTGCCGTCCAGTGCTGCGATAGCTTCGCGAGCACCGTTGTCGTCCATTTCAACGAAACCGAAACCACGGGGGCGGCCGGTTTCACGGTCCTCAATCAGTTTGACAGAAGTAACTTCACCGTATGCTTCAAAAGCTGCGCGTACTTCGTCTTCAGTAGAGGTCCAGGACAGGTTGCCGACATAAAGATTCTTAGACATTCAAATTCTCCAAAAAGTGATAATGTATAGCGCCCGTGCGCCAAAAAATAGGAGCCGTGTACAAGATGCGTACTCGGCTCCTCGATAGACTTGTTCAAATTCAAACCAGCGCTGGTCACAGTAAGACCGCGCCTTCACGGGTGCGGCTGGTGTTGATGTGTTAATTAACCACTTCAGGATTGAAGTCAAGCACTATTTTTTAAACAACGTAAAAAAAATGTTACTCTGACCACCCTCTCGACAATGCCAAAAGTATCAAATGGCAAAACACACGATTGAACCACCTGAATACAATATGGAATATGACAATATACCAGAACAAGAAAAACCATGTTTAATAAATAAAAAAAATAAAAACTTTTTTTGACTTTAAAAAACTATCATGTGGTATGTATTCCTGTTCGAAGTACATTATTTATCTCTCTAGTAAGTTGCTCTGCTTCAATTACAGGTAAATTTATTATTAAAAATTACAATAATCCAACTTACAAAATAACGTTTTACTAAGGAATTACTATGACAAACAAAGAACTTGCAGTTGTATACTGTGAAGGTTTCTTTGGCAAAATGGACGGAAAAACAGCCAATGGTTTGACTCGTTATTCAGACAAGTATGAAATCGCAGGCATCGTCGATAGCACTAAGGCCAACTTGGATGCTGGGGAGGTGCTTGATGATAAAGTCAATGGAATCAGAATTTTCAAAAATATTCAGGACGCCCTCAAGGGGAAAGGCGACCGGGTAAAAACCTTCATATATGGAATGGCTCCCTTATCTGGTGCTTTCTCCGCGGAAGACCGCGCTGTGATGTACTATGCGATGGAAAGGAACCTCGACATCGTCAATGGACTTCATGATTTTTTAACCGACGACAAAGCCTTCGTCCAAAAAGCTGCAGAGTGCAATATCCGGCTGCTTGACATTAGAAAACAGCAAAAGGGCATAGAACGCCGTGTATTCACAGGCAATATCAATACTGTTGAATGCCCAAAGATTGCCATTCTCGGAACGGATAGCGCCGTAGGGAAACGAACAACCTCAGTCATCTTGACAAAGGCACTTCAGGCACTCGGATTGAACGCAGTAATGATTGCGACTGGACAGACAGGCGTTATCCAGGGAGCCGAGTTCGGTGTCCCACTCGATTCTCTGAAAGAACAGTTCATTTCAGGAGAAATGGAAAAGGCTGTTGTCGAAGCATGGGAGACAAAAAAACCGGATATCATCATTATTGAAGGCCAGGGATCACTCAGCCATCCAGCCTACCTGAGTTCGTGCTTCATTATCCGAGGAGGACACCCGGAAGCGATCATTGTCCAACACCCACCCAAGCGAGATACTCTTGGAGACTATCCTGATATTAAAATGCCTCGTCTGAAAGATGAAATCGAACTCATCGAAGTCTTTGCACAAGCCCCTGTCATCGGCATAGCCATCAACCATGAAGACATGACTGATACCGATGTTCAGGAAACAATTGAAGCATATCAAAAACAATTTGAGATACCTGCGACCGATGTCCTCAAATTCGGTTGTGATTCTCTTATTACCAATATCTTATGCACATTCCCCCAGCTTCAAGCCAAGTTGGTTTGATGAAAACCCCTTATCTTGAAATAGATCTTTCAAAAGTACACAGCAACGCCCAAAAATTGATCGCCATGTTTGGCGCGAAAAGCATCGACATTACAGCCGTCACTAAAAGTTTTCTTGGAGAACCGACACTTGCCAACTGTTTTGTTTCCGCCGGCATTTCGTCTCTCGGAGATTCTCGGATTGAAAACATAATCCGCATGAAAAAGGCGCACGTTCAAGCACGATTCATTCTGATCAGGACACCCTCTGCCAGTGAAATCCATGAGGTCGTCACATATGCTGACGCAAGTTTCAATACAGAGTTATCCGTTATTGCTGAACTTTCCAAAGAAGCTATCGCCCAAAACAAAATTCATGACATCCTTCTCATGGTAGAAATGGGAGATCTTCGAGAGGGAATACTCCGTCAGGACCTCGGCAAAACAATTGAAGCAGCGCTCAGAATGACCGGAGTCCGCCTTATTGGCTTGGGGACAAACCTAGCATGCCTGAATGGGGTCAAACCTTCAAAAACAAACATGAATATTTTCGCAGGTCTAGCAGATACGTATGAAAATAGATTCGGCATCGACTTTCAGATGATTTCTGGCGGAAATTCGGCAAATGTTGACTGGATGCTTGAAAGTGAGCGTGCTGACAGAGTGAACAGCATACGACTGGGAGAATCCATCCTCCTGGGAAGAGAAACCCTTGCAAGAAAACACATTGAGGGTCTTCACCTTGATGCAATTTCTCTGGTCGCGGAAGTCATCGAATCCAAGATCAAGCCGTCACTCCCAGAAGGAGAAACAGGCCTGGATGCCTTTGGCAACATTCCATCTCATGAAGACAAGGGGGAAATACTAAGATCCATTGTCGCACTGGGAAAACAGGATGTTCATGTGACAGGGCTTCTCCCGATGATAGATGTCGACATTCTGGGATCAAGCAGTGACCACATCATACTTGATGCCACAAGAGCCTCCTTGCAGGTGGGTGATCGGGTCCGATTCAGTGTGGACTATGCGGCATTCCTGTCAGCGATGACTTCTCCATTTGTCGGCTGTGCATTTACATAAAAGCTTCTCCCAAACAGTGTTTGTCCCTAGGACAGCACAACACGAATTTATTCATAAAAAAAACGCCACTTTCTCTATTTTTACGTTGTATGTTCTAATACTTAGCAGTAAACAAGCTCGTCTCTTCCATACGACAAGAGAAGAGGCACAGGACAACCAACAAAAACATCCCCTTTTTTATGTCTCGGGATGTGGCTTACCGACTGAATGTTCACCTCGACGAGGGGACACCGGCTGCTTCGGTACCCAATGGAGAAATGATGGATTTGGACATTTATGAAGACTCCTTGTACGGACAGATTCTCCCGTCTAAATGGGATAACAATCGCGTTTCAGGAGTCATGATTCTTGTGGACGGCGAAGATGAATATATCGTCGAACATGATGAAGATGGTGAAAGCCTTATCACCCATGTTGAAAAATGGGCGACCGTTACAGGTATCATCTCGGAAAGCGAGGAAGAGTTACGGATCAAGATTCTGGATTATTCACTTGAAGACGACCTTGATTACATCTCCGATGATGACTGGTAAAAAAGACACTCCTCCCCAAAAGCCTTGAGAGATTCGACGAAGCAAGCTACGAATGGCTCCGAATTCAAGGAGCCAGTATGGGAAGCATAGAACTCATCACCATTGCCATTGCCCTCGCCATGGATGCCTTTGCTGTTGCCATAGCGACAGGCGTTTCACTAAAATGTGTCAGTCCTCGGCAGACTTTTCGACTGGCATGGCACTTTGGGCTGTTCCAGGCACTCATGCCCATACTCGGGTGGTTTATGGGCGGGACGGTCAGCTCGTACATTGAAGCATATGACCATTGGATCGCTTTCGGCCTGCTCGCCTACATCGGCTACAAGATGATCCGGGAAGCCTTTGAAGATGAAGAAGCATGTCAGAGCGACCCCACCAAGGGGATGTCTTTAGTCGTGCTTTCCATTGCCACCAGCATCGATGCTCTCGCCGTTGGCTTCAGCCTGTCCATGCTGGGCATTTCCGTATGGTGGCCATCACTGGTCATAGGTATTGTCGCAACGCTCTTTACCATTGTAGGGCTCCAGTTCGGGAAGACTGCGGCAAAAGCGCACAGTATCGGCAAGTACGCCGAATTGGTTGGAGGCACTGTGCTTATATGCATAGGCTTCAAGATCCTGTGGGACCATGGTGCCATTGCGATATAAAGAAAGCTCCGTTCAAAGAACACGGCCATCCACAAGTGGACAAAATAGCCTCCTATTCCATCCACATTGTGAAATAGCCATACAACGCTTAGATACATTCTAAGACCTGAAACACCTTTTCCCCTACACCATCCCACAAATCCCCCTATTGAATCATCAGTTTCAAAGACTCTTGATGGACTCTTCTGCGCCCTCCAAACAACTACTATTGATCGTTTTTTCAACTGCATTCCAACCGTCTAAAAGAAAGCCTTGCTTTTCTGGAACAAGATGAATATCAATACATCTTGATATAAGGATTTGGCGAGAAACGGAAAGCGGTGAAAAACCGCTGCGGACGCGCCGCTGTAACCGGCAATACCCGTTGATAACCACCTGTAGAGGGAAGGGATTCAACACGATGGGGCCGGAAGCCAGAAGACGTCTTGCCAAAGAGCGAACGACCTCGCGATCAGGTTGGTGTTGCGGAAACGCATAAGAACATACGGTTCATGACCGCATGTATATCTTCCTCTCGCCCTGACTCGAGATCGGCGCTCTGTGTCTTTCACCCGAAACATGGAGTAGACATGAACGCGCACGTATTGGGTTTTCCCAGAATGGGTAGTAACCGCGGACTGAAATGGGCACTTGAGAAGTACTGGCGAGGCGAAATCGTTGATGCGGAACTCGTCACTGTTGCCGACGAACTCAAAAAACGACATTGGAAGCTTCAGGCCGCCGCAGGCATGGACCTGATACCGGTCGGTGATTTTTCACTGTACGACCATATCCTTGATACCATCGCCATGGTGGGCGCAGTGCCCCAACGATTTGCATGGGATGGTGGCGACATCAGCCACACAACATACTTTCACATGGCCAGAGGTGATGCAGAAAAAAGTATCCCTGCCATGGAAATGACGAAATGGTTTGATTCAAACTACCATTATATCGTCCCGGAACTGACCTCGGCTATCCGCTTCAAAAAGAACAATTCGCACCTGCTTGCAGATGTGCAGGCAGCCAAGAAACTCGGTCATTCTCCAAAACCGGTTCTTGTAGGCCCCATTACGTTTCTCCTCTTGGCTAAGGAAGTCGACGGCTGCGACAGGTGGGAACACCTCGCTGCCCTAACACAGGTATACTGCGAGATCATTGCAGAACTTACAGCGCACTGCTCGTGGATTCAAATCGACGAACCCGTCCTGTGCACGGACCTCACAAATGAGGCCAAGGAAGCGTTCCAGCGAGTCTATTCCCAACTCAAGAAAGCTGCCAACAGCACCCGTATACTCCTGACGACTTACTTCGGCGACCTTGGTGAAAACCTCGACCTGGCGACCTCCCTCCCGGTAGACGGCATTCATCTCGACCTTGTCCGTGGCCCGAATCAACTCCAGGAAGTCCTGATCAGGCTGCCTTCGCAGTCCACAGTCTCTCTCGGTCTCGTGGATGGAAGAAATGTCTGGAAAACTGACCTTGAGGCTGCGTCTATCCTGTTGAATTCGGTTCGACAAAGAGTGAAGGACAACAAGATCATGATTGGCTCCAGTTGCTCACTGCTTCACTCTCCCGTGGATATAACGGCAGAGGAGACACTGGACCCGGAGCTCAAACGGTGGATGGCTTTTGCCGTGCAAAAATGCGAAGAAATCGCAGCACTGAAGCTCGGCTCAACCGCTTCTGAGACACCGGCGCTATTCAAAGAAAACAAAGCAGCCCTTCTGGCCCGTGCTTCGCACACAGAGGTTGTCGACGCCACGACCCGCGCCCGGATCGAAGCAATCTCCCCCGACATGTACAGTCGCACATCTCCTTTCTCGTCACGCTCCGCCATACAGCGAGACAGGTTGAAACTCCCCCTTTTCCCGACCACGACAATAGGTTCGTTCCCCCAAACCTCTGAGATCAGAAAAGCACGCTTGGCGTTCAAGAAAGGCGAGACATCAGAAGCTCAGTACACAGAGACAATGAAAGGCCACATCTCGGACGTCATTGACCGCCAGGAAGAACTGGAACTCGATGTTCTGGTCCATGGCGAACCAGAGCGCAACGACATGGTCGAATACTTCGGGCAACAGCTCAAAGGATTCTGCTTTACATCCAATGGTTGGGTCCAGAGCTATGGCAGCAGATGTGTCAAACCGCCCATTATCTACGGCGACGTGTCACGCCCCGAAGAAATGACCGTTGACTGGGCCGTATATGCGCAAAGTCTGACGGACAAGCCGGTAAAAGGCATGCTGACCGGTCCGGTTACCATTTTATGCTGGAGTTTTGTCCGCAACGACATCCCCCGAAGTGCAGTCTGCCGCCAGATCGCGTTGGCCATACGGGACGAAGTCCTGGACCTCGAAGCTGCCGGCATTGGTATCATCCAAATAGATGAAGCAGCGTTCCGCGAAGGCATGCCTATCAGAAAGGATCAGCAGGAAGAATACCTGCGATGGGCCGTTGATTGCTTCAGGCTGACTGCCAGCGGTGTCAAGGACAGCACGCAGATCCACTCACATATGTGCTACAGCGAATTCAACGTCATTATGCAATGGATCGCCGAAATGGATGCCGACGTCATCAGCATCGAGGCCAGCCGGAGTGACATGGAATTGCTCAATGCGTTCAATGAATACCAATACCCGGCTGAAATCGGACCCGGCGTATATGACATCCACAGCCCCCGAGTCCCCGGCGCGGACGAAATGTACCGACTCCTGCTAAAAGCTCTGGAAGTGATCCCGGCCGAACGGCTGTGGGTCAATCCCGACTGCGGACTCAAGACTCGCGCATGGCCGGAAACCACGGCATCCCTCAAAAACATGATCCAGGCAACACAACGTTTGCGTGATGATCATTCCTAGGGCGACCACTTCCTAACGCACAACTCGGGGCAGGCAACCCGATTGCCTGCCCCCTCAGTCTTTGAAGGATATCATATGAAAATTTCTGACCTCATGCACACCACCGACCGCTTCCTGTCACTTGAATTCTTTCCCCCAAAAGGACAAACGGAGTGGCCTTCTTTCTTTAAACAAGTCGACCAGTTGACAGGTCTTAATCCGCTATTTGTCTCTGTGACCTATGGTGCTGGCGGCAAAACGCAGGACAACACCCTTGAAATAGCCTCCAGCGTCCACGAACAATTCGGCCTGACAACCATGTCTCATCTCACATGCGTAGGAGCTGAAAAGAAAGGTCTTGCCGAGTATATTGACAAGCTTTTGGATGCCGGAATCGAAAACATACTGGCACTGCGTGGGGACATGCCCAGTGTTGGGGCTCCCGACGTTTGGACTGACTTTTCCTATGCTTCGGACCTCGTTCAATTCGTTAAAAAACAATGGCCAGAAGTCTGCGTAGGAACAGCATGTTACCCGGATGCACACCCTGAATCCTCCTCCATTGAAGAAGATTTGGAATGGACCCGCCACAAACTGTCAACAGGGTCGGATTTCGCTATCACGCAATTGTTTTTCGATGTACGCCGCTATCAGGACCTCGTTCTGCGACTGCGCGCACTCCAAATAAACACCCCAATTATTCCGGGCGTCCTCCCCGTTCTGAGCATTCAATCCTTAAACCGCATACTGGCATTGTGTGGTGCAAATATTCCTTTGAAACTCTATTTGGAACTACAAACAGCCTATGCGACAGGTGGCGACAAGGCCGTGAGGGCCAAAGGCGTTGAAATCGCCCGGGGACAGATCAAGGAACTGCTGGCTCTGGGAGCACCGGGCATCCATCTCTATACATTAAATAATGCAGACATTTGTCTGGAAATTCTCACCGACCTCCCAATGCTTGACGGATAAGAACGCGGCAATATTTTTCCCACAAGGCACTGTTTCTCCATACAATATTGTCAAATAAAAGCCACAAACGAAATATATTGCGAGTAACCACCCAAAATGCATATGCTTTATTTCCCATTGCCACACCCACAGGAATCTTGTTATCCCGACATGTCTTGAAGAATTCCATTTTAGAACTAACATGAGGACTCTCGAATGAAACGCTTACTCACTGCTCTTATGGTTATGGCTCTGTGTCTCTGCGCTGCCTCTGCCTTCGCCGCCGACGTTTCCTGGGAACGCGTCAAGGGCGCCGGCCAGTTGGTTATCGGTCTGGATGACGCCTTCCCTCCCATGGGTTTCCGCGATGACAGCGGCACACTAGTTGGTTTTGACGTAGATGCCGCTGAAGAAGTCGGCAAACGTCTGGGCATCAAGATCATGTGGCAGCCCACAGAATGGAAGGGTGTCATCAACTCCCTGTACGCCAAAAAATTCGACTGTATCTGGAACGGTATGACCATCACTCCCGAACGCCAGAAAAAAGTCGCCTTCTCCAAGCCGTACCTGATCGACGGTCAGATCGCCACCGTGCGCATGGATGAAAAGGAAATCAAATCTTTCGACGCTCTGGGCGGCAAGAAGATCGGCGTTCAAGCCGGTTCCCCCGCTCTTGAAGCTGCCAAGAAGCTGCCCAACGCTGCTGGCGAAATCCGCGAATACGACACCAACCCCAAGGCATTCCTCGACCTTGAAGCCGACCGTCTGGATTCCGTTGTCGTCGACAACGTAACCGGCCGTTACTACATGGCTTCCCGTCCCGGCGAGTTCCGCGCTCTGCCCGGGTACATCACCAAGGAAGCTTTCGGCGTAGCCTACCGCATGGAAGACGCTGCCCTGCGCGGCATGATCCAGAAGGCCATCGACGAAATGATCGCCGACGGCACCATGGGCAAGATCTCCCGCAAGTGGTTCGGTGAAGACGTTACCAACCCGGCCAAGTGGTAGTCGACTGTCGTGAAAACGAAGATTGACACAATGTTGAGGAGCGTCGTTGTTACGGCGCTCCTCGTTCTTTCCCTGTTCGCCTTCGGCGCACAGGCCGCTCCCACTGCGACCGAGAACGCCGACGCGCTCATGCGCAAGGCCAACGACGTCATGACCACGGGCGACCTCAAGGCCGCTGTCTCCATTTATCTGCAAATCCCGGTCCCCGGCCCGGAAGGCGACGAAGGCCAGTTCGCTTCCAGCCGCATGCAGGCCGCACGACTTGAATTCGCGGTCAAGGACTATCCTGCCGCCATCGCCATTGCAGAAGAACTGCTGGCTGTCTACCCGGACAACATTGAGGCACTCCAGTTCCGCGACTCAGTGGAAGAGGCGATGTTGCCCCAGTGGAAACGGCTGATGAACGACACGATCAAATTCGTGCCGCATCTTCTCAAAGGCAGTCTCATGACCCTGCTGCTGGTGGTCTTCACCATGATCATTTCGCCCATTGGCGGACTGCTCATCGCGCTTGGACGCATCGGCAGTTTCAGAGCCATAAACAGGCTGTGCTGGTTCATCATCTGGCTGTTCCGCGGCACCCCGCTTCTGCTTCAGCTTTTCTTCATCTATTATGGGTTGCCCGCCATCGGCATCACCTTGAAGCCCATCCCGGCAGCACTCATAGGACTCGGCCTGAACTATTCGGCCTACCTTGCGGAGATCATCCGCAGCGGCATCCAGTCCATCGACCACGGGCAGATGGAAGCCGCCGAAGCCATGGGCATGTCCAACTGGCAAGCCATGCGCCGAATCATCATTCCACAGACATACCGCGTCATTCTGCCGCCCGTGGGCAACGAATTCATCGCACTCATCAAGGACACCGCACTGGTTTCCACCATTGCCATGGTAGAACTGATGCGCACGGCAGACCAGTTGTTCAACGCTTCGTTCAACATCACCGTGCTTGGATTGGCCGCCGTTATCTACCTTCTTTTCACCACGGTCTTCACCTTCACTTTCGAACGACTTGAAGAGCGCGTGGGCGCATACGAGAAACGCTGATGCAACCACTTCTGGAACTCAAGAACATCGTCAAGAGCTTCGGCTCCCATCGGGCCGTGGATAACATCGACCTTTCGATGCAGGCCGGAGAGAAGACCGTCATCATCGGTCCTTCCGGCTCAGGAAAATCCACCCTGCTGCGCGCTATCAACATTCTGGAGACCATTGATTCTGGCTCAATTCTGTTTGAAGGAAAAGCCGTGGGCTATCGTCAGCTCAAAGGCAAACAGGTACTCGACAAGCCAAAGAGCATCTGCAGGCTGCGCACACAGATCGGCATGGTTTTCCAGCACTTCAATCTGTTCCCGCACATGACCGTGGTCCAAAATGCCATGGAAGGTCAGGTGACTGTCCTCGGCACTCCCAAGGCAGAAGCCAAGGCCGTTGCCATGAACATGCTTGAAAAAGTCGGCATGGGCGAATTTGCAGACCGCTTTCCAGCATCGCTTTCCGGCGGGCAGAAACAGCGCGCCGCCATCGCCCGGGCATTATCCATGAAACCGAAACTGATGCTCTTCGATGAACCGACCTCTGCACTGGACCCGGAACTGGTGGGAGAAGTGTTCGCCGCCATCAAGCAGTTGGCCGACGAAGGCATGACCATGATCATCGTCACCCACAACATGGGCTTTGCCCGCGAGGTCGCGGATCAAGTCGTTTTCATGGAGAACGGTTCCTTCCTTGCCAAAGGTGCTCCAGACGACTTCTTCGCCAAGCAATGCGAAGATCCGCGTATTCAGAGTTTTATTGATCGTATTTTTTAAAAACTGTACATTGATAGCATGTAGTTACCACAACGGCCCGGAAGGATCTCCTTCCGGGCCGTTTAATTAATCAGAGCCCAACGAGCAACTTACCAGATTATTATCGACTTGATAGCGCCATTTACGATAGACATATCTAATGCGAAGATTTGGGTGCATTGCATTTCCCTCTTTAGGAATGACTATGAACATACTCTTTTATGACTGTTTCTCCGGCATAAGCGGCGACATGAACCTCGCGGCAATGATTGCTCTTGGCGTCGATCCAGGCGACCTGACAAATGAAATTTCAAAGCTCGACCTTGATGACGAATTCTCTTTTGAAGTGACCACGGATTCTCGCAAAGGTATTCATGGTACGCGCGTCAATGTGGTTCCCATAGGTCAGCACAATGCACACCGGAATCTTGAAGATATTGAATCAATTATCACCGCAAGCTCTCTCAGCACCCCAGTCAAAGAAACCAGCCTCGCCATGTTCAGACGCGTGGCGGAAGCCGAGGCAAAAGTCCACAACACAGCACTGCATGAAGTCCACTTTCATGAAGTCGGTGCAATCGATTCGATCGTGGATATCGTGGGCGCAGCCATCTGCTTTCATGCCCTCGCACTCGACGCGGTCTGGTGTTCTCCCGTAGAAATGGGCGGGGGTTTCGTCACATGCGCCCATGGGACACTCCCTGTACCGGCACCGGCAACCGTGGAAATTCTCAAGGGCTGTCCGACCACTCGTGGAGCCGTTAAAAAGGAAACAACCACCCCGACTGGTGCGGCCATACTTGCCACACTGGTCGATCACTTCACGGACACCCCGACCATGACCGTGAACAAAACCGGCTACGGCATTGGCCACCGAGACACTGACATTCCCAACGTCCTGCGCGTCCACCTGGCATCTATAAATAAACCCTCAGCCAACCAGAAAATCATCCCCGCACGACTGCTGCAATGCAACATCGACGACATGACCGGCGAAATGCTTGGATCGGCACTCGATCTCCTCTTGGAAGCCGGGGCCATGGATGTGCACTTCACGCCCATCATCATGAAAAAAAGCCGTCCGGGTACAACCGTTTCACTGCTCTGTGGAGCTGAACACGAAGAAAAATTCAAAAGTCTTCTTTTCAGACAAACCACGACACTGGGCATCAAGTCCATACCGCTTGAAAAAACCGAGTTAGACATTTCCTTTGAGAAGCTGGAAACGCCGCTTGGCACCGTTACAATGAAAAACGCGATTCTTGACGGGAAGATAATCAAAACCAAACCGGAATTTGAAGACTGCCGAAATTTGGCACACAAACACGGCATTTCCCTCAGCGAAGTGTCTGTTCTAATTGGCAAGGAGCGTAAAGCATGATCAATGGAGCCAAGAAGCGATACGACTCATTATTAAACCTACTGAGCGAGACTGGCGGCGCACTTGTGACATACTCCGGCGGAGTGGACAGCACCCTGCTTCTTCATGCAGCCAAAGAGGTTCTTGGAGATATGCTTCTGGCAACCACGGTTGTCACTCCTTACATACCGAAGTGGGAAGTTGCAGAAGCGCGGCAATTGGCCGCGACAATGAAAGTGAAGCACATGGTTCTCTCGTTGCCCTTCCCCAACGCCCTTCGAATGAACCCTCCAGACCACTGTTATACATGCAAAAAAACATTATTCGGCACACTCAAAGAGGCGGCAACCGACCATGGTCTGCCCTGTGTTCTTGATGGCACAAATGCCGATGATATCCTCAACTTTCGTCCCGGCCTGAAAGCTTTACGCGAACTGGGCATCACCAGTCCGCTCATGGAGGCGGGCTTGACCAAACAAAACATACGAGACTTATCCCAGCACATTGGTCTGCCTACATGGAACAAGCCATCATTTGCCTGCCTGCTTTCACGTATGCCGGTAAACGAACGAGTGCATGAAGAGGATTTGAACAGGGTGGAACAAGCAGAAGTCTTTCTCATGAACCGAGGATTTCCGGCAGTTCGGGTGCGTCACCACGGGGACATCGCCCGTATTGAGGTCCCTCGTGACCGTGTTGGCGACCTTGCCACATCTGATATCAAACACATAGACGCAAAATTCAAACGATTAGGCTACCGCCACGTGACCGTGGATCTGGCGGGATATACCATGGGAAGCCAAAACCGCCCTGCAGAATAATGGATACACGACCATGAACGACAGTATACTCAAGAAAATTTTGCAAAACGTGCAAGACGGCACACTGCCCATAGATCAGGGGTTGGAAAAACTCCGCGACCTCCCGTTTCTGGATATCGGTCACACCAAAATCGATCTGCACCGCTCTCTGCGCAACGGCTTTCCCGAGGTCATTTACGGCTCCGGCAAAACCCCCGAGCAGGTGGCTGATATTTTCGCTCACATGCAGGCACACGGTAATGTCTTGGCGACCCGTGTCTCTGACAAAACAGCTGCACACGTCCGGTCCATCTTCCCTGAGGTAGAATACAACCCAACTGCCCGCACCCTCACATGGGTCAAAAAGGCAATCAGCTACGGCGCAGGTGAAATTGCCATCATCACAGCTGGAACTTCCGATCTTCCCGTTGCAGAAGAGGCCAAAGTCACCTGCGAAATGCTTGGCAGTCGTGCGACCATCACGTCCGATGTAGGCGTAGCCGGGATCCATCGTCTGTTTGATCGCATGGAAGACATCCGCAAGGCATCCGTCCTCATCGTCATCGCGGGTATGGAAGGTGCACTCGCCAGCGTCATCGGCGGTCTGGTGGAACAACCGATCATAGCGGTCCCGACCTCGGTCGGTTACGGAGCCAATTTCTCAGGTCTGTCCGCCCTGCTCGGTATGCTCACATCCTGTGCCAGCGGCGTTACCGTGGTTAACATCGATAACGGTTTCGGCGCAGCCTGCGCGGCCTGCAAGATAGCCCGGCTCATCAGGGAGTAGCAGGAATCGCCATCAACGCAGTCGTCGAATGATTTCGTCGCCGTCAGCCAAAGGGTGCTGTCGCCTAAGGCAAATCATTTACTCAATAGAAAACAACACCACAAACGACAGCCTTCGAAAAGCGACGCAAAAAGTATAGAGAAAGAAAAGGACAGGAGTCCGGGAGAGGCAAACGCTACCCGATCTTGCGAACCGACCGACGTTTCACCAATGTCGGCTCGATCTTGATAACCTTGCCTTTGGTACGCTTGCTGTCCAGCCGGTCGATGAGCGTATCCACAGCCATTGCCGCGATTTCACCCTTGGGCTGATGGATGGTGGTCAGAGGCGGAGCCGCATGGCGAGCGATGTAGATATCATCGTATCCGACCAGAGAAAGATCGTCAGGAACACTGATTCCCAGACGGGATGCTTCGCTGATGATGCCAATGGCCATCATGTCGTTGCATACGAACAGTGCTGTGGGCCGTTCTGCAAGATCGTTCAGACGCTGCATGGCTCGAACACCGCCTTCGCATTCATAATCGCCTTCCATGATCCATTCATTATGCACGTGAAGCCCAGCATCATCCATGGATGCTCGGAAACCCTCCACTCGCTCTTCGGCGGAACGTCTGCCCTTTGGACCCGTCACGCAGCCGATGGCTGTATGTCCCATGGCGATAAGATGTTCGGTTGCCAACCGGGCACCGTACGGGGAGTTGTCGTAAATACGATCCACATTGTCGGATTCCGGACCCCAATCAAAGACCACGATAGGCACACTGCGCTCGGCTTCGAGTAATTTGATAACATCATCGTTGACTTCACTGCACAGCAAAAGCAGACCATCCACGCGCTTTTCTTCCAATGCATCAAGATTGGCTTCCATACGGTGAATGTCACCTTCCGTATTGCACAGAAACAGCGTGTATCCACGTTCGTAACACCGCCGCTCAACTTCGTGCACCACCTCGGCAAAAAAAGGGTTGCGACTTGTGGTCACAAGCATGCCAAGCGTCCGGGTCTTCTGCCCCTTGAGACTGCGCGCGATGGAAGACGGACGATAGTTCAACTCGCGCACGGCCTGCTTCACACGTTCGCAGGTATCTTCCCTGACAAAACGTGTTTTATTCAACACATGCGACACGGTTGATGTCGACACCCCAGCGAGTTTTGCTACGTCTTTGATCGTCGCCATAATACGTTATGCGTTCGCTTTCATGAACGCGTGAACCTCTTGAATTGTCGGTATGGATGTCTGCGCGCCCAGTCGCGTCACGGACAGGGCCGCTGCTGCATGAGCAAACCCGATTGCCGAATGTATATCCTGTCCATCCTGCAGGGCCGCGACCAATGCACCGTTGAAAGTATCCCCTGCCGCCGTGGTATCCACAGGATCAACCCGGTAGCCGGGAATCAACCCGGAAGCGTCTGAGGAACTCAGGTAAGCCCCTTGACTTCCGAGCGTAATTAAGACGTTTTCAACACCTTTGTCATGTAATATTTCTGCGGCTCTACGTGCCCCCTCTTCGGACTCGACCGGGATACCTGTCAGGACTTCGGCTTCGGTCTCGTTGGGGGTAATCATGGCAAGATCCGCAAGCAGGGAATCCGGTAGTGATCGAGCCGGAGCCGGATTCAAGATCACACGCGCTCCCGCCGCACAGGCTTCCCTCGCCGCCAGGACAACGCTTTCAAGCGGGCTTTCCAACTGCATGAGCACGGTATCCGCCGACCGCAAAAGCGGCAAATACGGTTCGAGCCGTTCAGGAGTCAGGGAGGCGTTTGCTTCAGGCGATATGGAAATGGAGTTCTCGCCACTAGCCGCGACCTGTATAAGAGCGACGCCGGTGGGGAGACCATCCACAACCATGACGCCGGAGGTGTCCATGCCGTCGTCCCGAAACCTCTCGATCATACGATGACCGAAATCATCGTCACCGACACAGGCGATAAAACCGATATCCGCACCGAGACGGGCGGCGGCGACCGCCTGATTGGCACCCTTGCCGCCGGGAAGCACCTGATACCCATGCCCCGTGACGGTTTCGCCGGGACGGGGAAAATCATCCACTTGCAGGACATGGTCGGCATTGACACTGCCGAGTACGATCAATTTCGGTGAAGCCATGAAGACGCTCTCTTACTGGGGAAAAAGAAAAAAAGGCGCACCGAGGCTGCCCGGTGCGCCTGACAAATCAAGTTATTGGACAACCATCAGCGGGACAGGGATATTGGCTTCGACCGTCTGGCCCTTGAGTACCTTGTCGGCAGTCTCAACGCCGAGGGAACCGATCAGCGCAGGCTGCTGGGCGATAGTACCGGCCATGTCGCCACGCTTGACGGCTGCAACACCATCATCAGTGCCATCGAAACCAACGATGACGACAGTCTTGCCAGCGGCCTGAAGAGCACGCATGGCACCAAGAGCCATTTCATCATTCTGAGCGAACACACCCTGCACGTCACCATAGTTAGCGAGCAGGTTCTCCATGACGTTCAAGCCTTTGGTGCGGTCAAAGTCGGCGGGCTGAGAAGCCAGCACCTTAAACTCGTTAGCCTTGACGGCCTGTGCGAAGCCTTCACCACGATCACGGGCTGCGGACGTGCCGGGCAACCCTTCAAGCTGGATAACCATGGCACCCTTGCCAAGTTTTTCAGCCATGAAGTCACCGGCCATCTTGCCGCCTGCGACGTTGTCGGAAGCAATGTGGGAAGCCACCTTACCGTGAGCAGCACCGCGGTCAAGGGTCAGCACCGGAATACCGGCGGTATTGATCAGACGAATAGCGTTGGAAACGGCATCGGAATCAGTGGGATTAATCAGGATGGCCTTGACACCGCGAACGGTCAGGTCTTCCACGTTGGCAAGTTCCTTGGCAGGATCATTCTGGGAATCGAGTACGATTAATTCGTAGCCCATTTCACCGGCTTTTTTCACGGCACCGTCTTTCAGTGTCACGAAAAACGGGTTGTTCAGGGTGGATACCACCAGGGCGATGGTGTCCTTTGCCTGAGCAGAGACGCCAAGTGCCATGGTCAGCACCAGGGCCAGAGCGAAGGTCAAAAGTTTTTTCATCATACACTCCTTATGTTGTTTACTCTTTACTCTTCGTATCAACCAGGACCGCTAACAAGATGACAAGCGCTTTGGCTATCATCTGATAATAGGAAGATACATCAAGCAAATTCAATGCGTTATTGAGAAATCCAATAATCAGGGCACCAAGCAGGGTCCCCGTGATGGTTCCCTT